>JAJYAM010000011.1 GCA_021779535.1 Pseudomonadota bacterium | reverse complement strand
GCGAGCGCGGCTCCCAAGGTGAGATGCTTCATGAAATATCTCCCGAAGTGCGTGTATTGATTCTTATTCAATCGCTGGGAAACAAGCCATCCCCTGAGCGCGGGATGTCGCCGTCCTCATCGCAATGATTATTACTTGCCTTCCGGTGGCGACCGTCGAAAGCTAGGCTTCGGCACTCTCGAAGTCAAGGACGGTCCCTGGTTCGGGAACGCTCGGCCGTTCAGGCGGATCGGCGAGATCGCGCGGCACCGCGCCGCGTTCAGGTGTCGAGATCCGGATACTCGCGTCGAAATGCGACTTCCGAGCTCGGCGCCTGATCGAACTCCCGGCCGAATCGATGACCGGCATAGACCGCCGCCGCGATCGTGCCCGGCGCGACGCAGTCGCCGATCGAGGTGATCGAGACGATCCCGGCGTCGGCGGCGCGCGCCGGGATCGCCGCGAGTTCCTCCGCCAGCGCCTCGTTCGGCCAGCGGGCGGTCACGGTGACGATCGATGCGGCCGCGAGCGTCTCCCGGCGGCCGGTGATCGTGCAGGCGACGACGAGCCGTCCGCCATCGACCTCGACGACGTTGCGGTTCACCAGCAGCCGCACGTCGAGCTCGAGCAAGCGTCGGTGGATCGCCGCCTGCTCCAGCGTGTTCACGGTCCAAGCCGAGGGAATCGCGGCCGGGGTCACCAGCACGACCTCGTGCCCCTCGGCGCGCAACCGTTCCGCGAGCACGCCGCCGAGGTAATAGTGGTCGTCGTCGAACACGACGACCGGCGAGCGTGCCGGCCGGCCGGCGTAGAGATCGTCCGGCGTGAGCACGGCGGGCCCGTCGAATCCCGGTACCGCGCATCGGTTCGCGCGTCCGACGCCGTCGCGACGCCAGCGCGCGCCGGTCGCGAGCACGACGCGGGTCACGCCGGAATCGAGCACGAGATCGGCGCTGACCGGGCTGTCGAGATAGATCTCGACGTTCGCAAGTCTCGTCAAGCGATTCGCCCGGTAGTCGCGGACGCGTCGCCAGGCGCTCAAGCCGGGCAGGCGCGACTCCAGCGTGACCCGGCCGCCGAGCTCGCGGGCCGCGTCGGCGAGGCGAACCTCGTGGCCGCGCAGCGCGAGCACCCGGGCGCACTCGAGTCCGGCCGGCCCGGCGCCGACGATCAGGAAGCGCTCGTCGCGGGTCTTCGGCGGCAGCTTCTCCGGATGCCAGCCCTTGCGCCATTCCTCGCCCATCGTCGGGTTCTGCGTGCAGCGGATCGGCGTCGAGGTGTAGTCGCCGCTGACGCAGACGTTGCAGCCGATGCACTCGCGAATCTCGTCGATGTCGCCACGCTCGATCTTCGCGGGCAGGAACGGATCGGCGATCGACGGTCGTGCCGCGCCGATGAAGTCGAGCACGCCACGGCGAACCTGCGCGACCATCGCATCGGGCGAGGTGAACCGTCCGACGCCGACGACCGGCTTGCCGGTGATCCGCTTCACGAAGCTCACGAACGGTTCCTGATACCCCTCGGGCGCGAAGCGCGACGTCGCCGAGTCGTTGGACCAGCCGCTCACGTTCACGTCCCACAGGTCCGGCAGATCGGCGAGCATCTCGACGATCGCACGACCTTCGCCGGCGTGCTCGAGGCCATCCACGCCGCGCCGCTCCTCGACCGCGAGCCGCACCGCGATCGCGCAGCAGTCGCCGACCGCGTCCTTGGTGTCGTCGATCAACTCACGCAGCAGCCGGACCCGATGCTCGAGGGGACCTCCGTACTCGTCCTGACGTTGGTTGTGCCGCGGGAGCAGGAAATGCATCACCAGCGACAGGTCGTGCGCGGCGTACACGTAGATCACGTCGAACCCGGCGCGCTTCGCGCGGATCGCGGCCGCGCGGTGCCACTGCCGGAATTCGCGGATGTCGCGCTTCGTCATCGCGCGCGCCTGGAACGGCGCGTAGCCGTAGGGACTGACCGTGTGGCTCGGCCCGAGCGCCGTCTCGCGCGAATAATGGTTCGGCGTGTTGATCCCGCCGTGCGCGAGCTCGATCGCCGCGAGCGCCCCGTGCGCGTGCACCGCTTCGCTGATCAGCGCGAGCGCGCGCGCGTCGCGATCGTCCCAGAGCCGTCCCTCGACGTACGGGGACAGATCGCTCGACGGATGGATCTCGACTTCCTCGGTGCTGACGACCGCCCAGCCGCCTTCGGCCTTGACCGCGCGCATCGCCGCGTGCGCCCGCGGGCGGGCGTACCCCATCCCGTTGCAATGAGGCACCTGGAAGAAGCGGTTCTTCGCGACCACCGGTCCGATCCGTACCGGCTCGAACAGCACATCGAAGCGCGGGTTGCGCCCGTTCGGGCGTTCCGGCGTCGGGCCGCTCATCGGCGCACCGTCGCGCCGCGGGTCGCGGGTGGCTGGTCGATGATCCGCATGCCTGCACCTCGTTGCTTCGATCCGTTGCGCCGGGCGGCGCCGAGGATCGACGTCCGCGTTTGTGGGCGCGCGCGATCGGCTCTATCCTGGCCGGGTCGCCGGAATCGAGCAGTCTAATGGAACTGAAGCGCCTATTCGATCTGACGGGCCGGGTCGCGATCGTGACCGGCGGTTCGCGTGGCCTCGGCTGGCAGATCGCCGAGGCCCTCGGGGAGTTCGGTGCGACGATCGTGCTCGTCGCGCGCACCGCCGGCGCGCTCGAGGAGTCCGCCGCGAGGCTGCGCGAGCGCGGAATCCGCGCTCGCGCGGTCGCTGTCGATTTGCGCGATTCACACGGCGTCGACGCGCTGGTCGAATCGGTGCGCGCCCACGAGGGCCGGGTCGACATCCTGGTGAACAACGCGGGCGCGACCTGGGGGGCGCCGGCCGAGGACTATCCGATCGAGGGCTGGAACAAGGTGATGCAGCTGAACGTGACCGCGGTGTTCCTGTTGACCCAGGCGGTCGCGCGCACCTTCATGCTGCCGCAACGGCGCGGCGCGATCGTGAACGTGGCCTCGGTCGAGGGGTTCCTCGGTCACATGCCGACCCGCGTCGGGACCGTCGCCTACAACGCGTCGAAGGGCGCGGTCGTCAATCTGACCCGTGCGCTCGCGGCCGAGTGGGGCCGGTTCGGACTGCGCGTGAACGCGCTCGCGCCGGGGTTCTTTCCGACGAAGATGACCGCGGCGACGCTCGCGCAATCCTCCGGCGAGGCGCTCGCCCGCACGCCGCTCGGCCGTCTCGGCGGACCCGACGACCTGAAGGGCGCGGCCTTGCTGCTCGCGTCGGACGCCGGCGCGCACATCACCGGACAGATCCTCACGGTCGACGGCGGCGCGACCGCGGTGTAGCGCGCCGGACCGGCATTTCGAATTCTGGAAAGGAGTGGTTTCGATGTCCGAGATTTTCATTCTATCGGCGGTACGGACCGCGATCGGTACCTTCGGGGGGGCGTTGAAAGATCAGTCGCCGGCAGATCTTGCGACCCTGGTGAGCCGCGAGGCGCTGACCCGCGCGGCCATCGATCCCGCGACGGTCGGGCACGTCGTCTTTGGGCAGGTGATCCCGACCGAGCCTCGCGATGCCTATGTCTCGAGAGTCGCGGCGGTGCAAGCTGGCGTCCCCGTGGCCACGCCGGCGATGAACGTGAACCGGCTCTGTGGCTCCGGATTGCAGGCGATCGTGTCCGCGGCGCAGGCGCTGCGGCTAGGCGACGCCGAGGTCGCGCTCGCCGGCGGCGTCGAAGTGATGAGCCGGGCGCCGTTTTACGCGCCCGCGGTGCGATGGGGGCGAAAGCTCGGTGATGCGGCGCTGGTCGACGGGTTGAACGGCGTACTGACGGATCCGTTCGGACACGGTTTGATGGGCGTGACCGCGGAGAACGTCGCCTCGCGTTTCGGCATCGATCGTGAGACGCAGGATGCGCTCGCGATCGAGAGTCATCGCCGCGCGGCGGCCGCGATCGCGGCAGGTCGATTCGTCGAGCAAATCCTGCCGGTGCCGATTTCGCGACGCGGCAAGACGGTCACGTTCGCGGTCGACGAACACGTGCGGGGCGACGCGACGATCGAGCAATTGCGGACGCTGCCGCCGATTTTTTCCAAGGCGCAGGGCACGGTCACCGCCGGCAATTCGTCGGGTATCAACGACGGCGCCGCGGCGCTCGTGCTCGCGAGTGCGAGAGGTGTCGCGGACACAGGACGGGCGCCGCTCGCGCGGCTCGTCGCGTACGCGCACGCCGGGGTCGATCCGAGCATCATGGGCATGGGTCCCGTGCCGGCGACGCGCGCCGTGCTCGGCCGCGCGGGCCTGTCGCTCGATCAGATCGACGTGATCGAGTCGAACGAGGCGTTTGCCGCCCAGGCGTGTGCGGTCGCGAAGGAACTCGGATTCGATCCGGCCAAGGTCAATCCGAATGGCAGCGGGATATCCCTCGGACATCCGGTCGGCGCGACCGGCGCGATCCTCGCGACCAAGGCGATCTTCGAGCTGCGGCGCATCCGTGGTCGGTTCGCGCTGGTGACCATGTGCATCGGCGGGGGACAGGGCATCGCGGCGATCTTCGAACGCACGGGCGATTGAGGCGCACGCCGCGGCGGGCGGGGGAGGGTCATCGCAGGCGCAACGGCGCGCCGTAGCCGGTGAGCTCGAGATAACCGTGACCGACGACGCGGCCCTGCTGTAGCGCGCGAACCGCGCCTTCCCAGTACACCGCGCCGCTGGTCGCGCGCGCGTCGTTCTCCTGGTCGTCGAGGAGCGGGCGCAGCATGAGGCGTTGATCGCCCGCGTGGATGCGCCACTCGACGGGAAAGCGAATCCCGGTCCGCGGCGAGGTCCAGTCGCGCAGCGGCGTGAACCGGACCTCGTCCGGGGACAGGATCCGGATCCGATGGTTCGCGTCGGTCACGGTGCCGCCCGCCCAGAGCACCGCGCCGTTCGCGCCGCGGATCCGAAACGCCATCACCGATCCGCCGTCGCGCAGGTTCACGCCGATCCAATCCCATCCGACCGCGGACCGAGAGAGGTACGCACTCGACCACTCGTGGTCGAGCCACGCGTCGCCCGTCACCGGGTCCGCGTGGCCGCGGCGGTCGACGTGCCCGGACACGCGCAGTTGCGGGATGCTGTAGTACTCGCTCGCGGCGTCCGGACCAGCGCCTTTTCGACTGTAGCCGTCGACGCCGTTCGGCAGCGGCGGCTCGGTCGGCGTGAACGCGAGATCGAGCCCGAAGTCGGCGCCCTTGCAGCGGCCCCGGTATATCCCGCCGCGGTGAACCAGGCGCCAGCGACCGATCCAGACCGCGGTGTCGCCGGTGCCCGCGCCGGCGAGGCCGAAGCCGGCGCGCTCGATCCGCTGCGCCCGCCACAGCGATCGGTGCGCCGGATCGGCGAGCGCGCAATGGGCGATCAGGATCTGGCGCGGCGTGAACGCGCTCGGATTGCCGCGCCAGATGTCGGGACGTTCGCGGAAGAACGTGATCTGAAATCCGAGCGGGGCGCCGGCGGCGGTGTGCAGCCAGCCGGTCACGTACCACCATTCGGTGCGGAATCGCGGATGGGCGCCGAGATCGCCGGGAAACCGCAACACGCGGCCCGGCAGAACCTGCGCGTAGGTCGTGTCGGGCACCGGTGCCAGCGTCGGCGCCGCGCCCGGCTCGAGCGTGCGCGGCGCGGCGGCGAGCGTGAACGCGAGCATCGGCGTGACCGCGAACAGCGTCCCGAGCAGGCGTTTCACCAGTCCTCCCGGACCGCCTGGATCGCCTCCGCGGCCACCGCGCCGCGGCCGGCGATCAATGCGGTCGCCGCCGCGGCGGCGACCAGAATCGCGCCGAGCGCCAGCAGTTCGCCGAGCGGCACCGACGGATCGATGCTCCAGTGGAAGGACTGGCGGTTCACGACGTCGATCAGCACGAAACTCACGACGAGCCCGAGGGCCCAACCGTACAGCACGCCGAGCGTGGTGAGCACGATCCCTTCCTCGGCAAGCAGCGCGATCACGTCGCGACGGCGCAGTCCGAGGTGCCGGAGCATCCCGAATTCCGCGCGCCGTGCGGTCGCCGTGGAACCGATCGCGAAGCCGACGCCGGCGATGCCGATCGCGACCGCGACGGCCTCGAGCGCGTAGGTGATCGCGAACGCCTGGTCGAAGACCCGGAGCGAGCGCGCGCGGATCGCGCGGGACGTGCGGATCTCGAGCGCGTCGGCCGGCGCGAGCACCGCGCGGACCTGCGTCTCGATCGCGGCCACGTTCGCGCCGGGCGTGAGCCACAGCGACCCTTCGGTCGCGGTGCGATCGCCGGTGGCCGCGGCGTAGGCGGCGCGCGGAACGACGACGGAGCCGTCGCTGCGCGCATAGTCGCGCCATATCCCGGCGACCACGAAGCGCTGCGGCGTGCCGTCGATCGGCAGTTGCAGCAGGTCGCCGACCTTCGCGCCGTAGAGGTCTTCGAAGCCTTCCGAGATCCACGCCGGTGGACTCGATGCGGGGAGCGCTCTTCGGGTCTCGCGGACCAGCGGGAGCACGGTACCGGCGTCCTGGACGGAGATGCGCCGCGCGATCAGCGTGATCGGCGGCCGCCCTGGATCGAGCGCGATCCGGCGCGTACGTCGAAACTCGGCCCGCGCGACGCCCGCGATCGCGGCGATTCGCGCCTGTTCGCCCGGGCTCCATCGGGCCGTATCGGCCCCGAGCGGCACGCGCATCTCGACATCGGCGGGCAGGAGTTGACCGAGCCAGCGCTCGAACGAGACCCGGAAGGAGTGCACCATCGTGGTCATCGCGACCATCAACGCGAAACTGACGAGCACCGCATCCAGGCTCGCGGTCGCCGGTCCGATGCCGTCGCGCAGCTGCGCGATCGCGGTGTCGAGCAATACCCGCCCGCTGTCCGGCAACGCGCGCAACAGCGCGAACGTCGTCGCCGGGACGATCATCACGGCGCCGAGCAGGAGCGCAGCGATCGCGGCATAACCGAATACCGGCAGACCGCCGATCGGCGGCAGGAACGCGAACCCGACGCCCGCGGCGCACAGCGCGAGACCCGCGAATCCGCGTCCGGCGGCGGGCGCGGCCTGGACCGCTCTGCTCGCACCCTTCAGCGCGGCGGCGGGCGGCTCCGCCGCGGCCGCGTGCGCGGGAACCCATGCGCCGAGGGTCGCGACCGCGGTGCCCAGCGCGAAGAACGCGGCGCTCGCCGCGGGGCCGGCGGCGGGCGCGGCACCGGCGATGCCCAGCGAACGGACCCCGAGGTCGCCGCCGAAATGCGCGAGCGCGGCGGAGGCGAGCAGTCCGCCGGCGCCGAGACCGAGCAGCGCGCCGAGCGCGCCGAGGCTCGCGCCCTCGGCCGCGAGCGCGATCTCGAGCTCGCCGCGGGTCACGCCGATCGCGCGCAGCAGCGCGAGCGACCCGCGCCGGCGCAGCACCGCGAGCGACTGGGTCGCGTAGATCAGGAACGCGCCGGTCCACAGCGCGATCGACGCGAGCAGATCGAGGTTCACCCGGTACGCGCGGGTCGCGGCCGCGGCGCGGCCCGTGTCCTCGCCGGCGCCGATCACGTGGACGCCGAACGGCAGATGGCGCGCGAGGCGGGCGCCGAAGCCTTGCGGATCGACGCCCGGTTCGAGCCGCAGGTCGATCCGGCTCAAGCGTCCGACCCGGTCGAACGCCCACTGGGCGGAGGCGATGTCCATCACCCCGAGCGCCTGCGGATCGGCGCCCGCCGGCAGGACGGCGACGACGCGCAGCGGACGGACCGCGTCGCCGACGACGACGCGCAGGATCGCACCGCGGCCGACCCCGAGATGGGCGGCCGCCGCGGCGCTCAGCAGGATCGCGTCGGGCCGCAGCAGCTCGCGTGCGGACGCGCCGAGCGCGCCGAGCAGCGGGCCCCCGAACGCGGCCGCGCGAAACGGATCGATCCCGATCACGCGCAGCGGCGTGTGCCGAGCCGAGATCGCCGCGGAAACCTCGAGCACCGGATCCGCCGCGCGCACCTGCGGGTCGCGCGCGAGGCGTGGGAACAGCCGCTCGTCGAAGCCCGTGCGGGAACCGCGCACGACGAGGTCGGCGGCGCCGATCAGCCGGCGCGCGGCTCCGTCGAACTGCGCGACCGCGACCGCGTTGACCCGGTAGATCGCGGAGGCGAGCGCGACGCCGAGCGCGATCGCGAGCACGCCGAGCGCGAGGCGCGCCGGTTGCTCGCGCAACTGGGAGGCGAGCAGCGTGCGCCACACGCCGAGCGCGGACCCGATCGCCGCGGCGCGCGGGCTCAAGACGCCTCGAGCGGCGAGAGTCCGCGCGAATCGAGCACGAGGATCCGGTCCGCGGTGCGCGCGGCGGCGAGCGAATGGGTGATCAGCACCGCGGCCGTCGCTTGCGCCCTGACCTGCGCACGCAGCAGCGCGAGCGTGCGGGCCGCGGTGCCCGGATCGAGATTGCCGGTCGGCTCGTCGGCGAGCACGATGCGCGGCTCGTGCACGAGGGCGCGGGCGATCGCGATTCGCTGGATCTCGCCTCCGGAGAGCTCGCGCGGGCGGCGTGCCGCGAGCGGCGCGAGGCCAAGCGCTTCGAGGAGCCGATCGGTGCGCGCGCGCCGCTCCGCGGCGCCGATGCCGAGCAGCCGCAGCGGCAGCTCGACGTTCTGGCGGACCGTCAGGTAGGGCAGCACGTGGAACGCCTGGAACACGAAACCGACCGAGCGCCGGCGCAGCAAGGTCCGCGCGTCGTCGTCGAGCGTCGCGAGATCGACGCCGTCGAGCCACGCGTGCCCCGAATCCGGCCGGTCGAGACCCGCGATCAGGTGCAGCAGCGTCGTCTTGCCGACGCCCGACTCACCCATGATCGCGACGTACTCGCCCGCGGCGACTTCGAGATCGACGCCGTCGAGCACCGCCGGCCGGTCGGGCCGGTAGCGCTTGCGCACCGCGTCGAGCCGCAGCACGGGTCCACCCGCGGGCGTCGGGAGTGCGGCGCTCATCGCGGCCGCCGCCGGCCTCAGGCGGCGTCGACCCCGATCATCGCCTTCGTCTCGAGGAAATCGCGCAGCCCGTACTCGCCGTACTCGCGCCCGTTGCCGGACATCTTGAAGCCGCCGAACGGGGTCTGCCAGTCGCCGGAAGCGCCGTTGATCGCGACTTGACCGGCCCTGATCCGGCTGGCGACGCGGCGCGCGTGCGCGTTGTCGCGCGACCAGACGTAGCCCGCGAGGCCGTACGGCGTGTCGTTCGCGACCCGGATCGCTTCCTCTTCGCTCTGGTAGGGCAGGATGGACAGCACCGGCCCGAAGATCTCTTCGCGCGCGATCGTCATGTCGTTGCGCACGTTCGAGAAGATCGTCGGCCGCACGTAGTAGCCCTTCGTGAGGCCCTCGGGGCGGCCCGGTCCGCCGACCAGCAGTTTCGCGCCCTCGGCGATGCCCTTGTGGATGTAGGACTGGACGCGATCGTACTGGATCCGGGAGACGACCGGTCCCATCGTCGTGGTCGGCGACGCGGGATCGCCGACCACGACGCCGGCCGCGATCTTCTGCGCCAGCGCTTCGACCTCCGCGAGCTTCGACGCCGGCACGAGCAGCCGCGTCGGCGCGTTGCAGGACTGCCCGGTGTTCTGGAAGACATGCAGCACGCTGCGCTTGATCGCGCGCTCGAGATCCGCATCCTCCAGCAGGATGTTGGGCGACTTGCCGCCGAGTTCCTGCTGGACGCGCTTCACGGTCGCCGCCGCGCTCTTCGCGATCTCGGTGCCGGCGCGGGTCGATCCGGTGAACGCGACCATGTCGACGTCCGGGTGCGAGGCGAGCGGGGCGCCGACGTTCGGGCCGTCGCCGTTCACGAGATTGAACACGCCCTTCGGCACGCCGGCCTCGTGCATCACCTTCGCCCAGAGGATCGCGCTGAACGGCGAGAACTCCGAGGGCTTCAGCACCATCGTGCAGCCGGCCGCGAACGCCGGCACGACCTTCGCGGCGACCTGGTTCACCGGCCAGTTCCACGGCGTGATCAGCGCGCACACGCCGACCGGCTCGAGCGTGATCCGCGTCTTGCCGCGCATCTCCTCGAACCGGAACGTCTTCATCACTTCGATCATCGCGCCGAGGTGGCCGGTGCCGCAGCCGGCCTGCGAGCCCTTCGCGAGCGTGATCGGCGCGCCCATCTCGACCGAGATCGCGGCCGCGATCTCCTCGTAGTGCGCCTGGTAGCGTTCCAGCATCCGTTCGAGCAGCGCGAGGCGTTCCGCGGGGGTCGTCCGCGAGAACTCGTCGAATGCGCGCCGCGCCGCCGCGACCGCGAGTTCGACGTCCTTCGGACCGCCCATCGAGATCGTGCCGGCGACCGTCTCGGTCGCGGGATTGATCACATCGAAGGTCTTCGGTTCGACCGGATCGACCCAGCGGCCGTCGATGTAGAACTTGCGCTCGTCGTACATGGTTCCATCCTTCGCAAAACGTTCGTCGGGGAATGTCGCCATTGTACTAGAATGCCCGCGGGGATGCTGCGCGGAGTGCCAACGTGACGAGACGGATCGGCTGGTGGGCCGGGAGCCTGATGGTAATGCTCGCGGTGACGAGCGCCCGGGCGCAGGAATGGAACCCGGTGCGGCGCGTGCCCATCGCGATCGGGCCCGAGGCGAGCCGGATCATCGTCGGCTTCAAGGTCACTTCGTCGAACGCGATGGTGACCTCGATCGCCGCCCATGCGCACGTGCAGGCGCGGCGCCTCGTGCAGGCGCGCACCTGGCCGCGCGATGCGATCGCGCTCGCCGGGCGCGCGGGGATCGCGGTCGCAACCACGCGGCAGCTGACGCCGAGCATGCACCTGCTCGTGCTGCCACACACCTTGTACGGGACCGCCGTCGCGCGCGCGCTCGCGAAGCTGCGCGCCGATCCCGCGGTCGCGTTCGCGAGCGTCGACCATCGCCGCTTCGCGTTGCAGGCGGTCACGCCGAACGATCCGCTGTTCCCGGCGACCGGCACGACCGTGTGCACGAGCGCCCAGGGCTGTACCCCGACCCAGACCTATTCGAACGGACAGTGGTACCTGCGCGCACCGCCGTCGACCGCGACGCCGACCGACAACGACCTCGCGGCGACCGACGCGGTCGACGCCTGGGCGGTCACCACCGGCAGCCCCGGGATCGTGATCGCCGACGTCGACACCGGGGTGTTGTTCGACCACCCGGACCTCGGTCGCGCGGGCTTCGGCGGTCGCTTGCTGCCGGGCTACGATTTCGTCGGCCAGGACTACAGCACCGGCAACAACAATGCGAGCCAGACCGGCCCGCTCGGCACCTACCTGGTCGCGAACGACGGTGACGGCTGGGATCCCGATCCGTCGGACCCGGGCGACTGGGTGAGCCAGACGGATTTCAGCTACCTGGATCAATATGGCAACAACCTGTTTCCGCAGGCCACTTGCGGCCAGCCGGGGACGACCAGCGGCACCTACCTGCCGGTCGACAGTTCCTGGCACGGCACCCGGGTGTCCGGGATCCTCGGCGCGCTGACCAACAACGCGGCCGGGATCGCCGGGATGACCTGGGGCCCGTGGCTGCTGCCGGTCCGCGCGCTCGGCAAGTGCGGTGGCTACGACTCGGACATCATCGCGGGGATCGAGTGGGCGGCCGGGATGCCGGTCACCGATCCGCAGGGCAATGCGGTCCCGAGCAATCCGTACCCGGCGAGCATCGTCAACCTGAGCCTCGGCGGCGGCGGCACCTGTCCGGCGAGCTACCGGAGCGCGCTCACCCAGGTGACCGGGCTCGGCGTGCTGGTGGTCGCCTCGGCCGGCAACGGCGGCAATCCGGGCAGCACCGCGCCGGTCGATGCACCCGCGAACTGCAGCGCGCTGGTGCCCGGAGTGGTTGCGGTCGCGGGCCTGCGCAACGTCGGCACGAAGGTCGGCTACAGCAGCTCCGGGCCCGAGGTCACGCTGTCGGCGCCCGCGGGCAACTGCGTCGAGTACGACCCGACCAACCCGTCCGCGGTCTTCCCGTGCCTGCGCTCGATCGATACGACGGTGAACAGCGGGACGACGACGCCCGACCCGAACGGCAACACCTACACGGATCAGAGCAACCCGAACCTCGGCACGAGCTTCTCCGCACCGATCGTCGCCGGGATCGCGGCGCTGATGCGCTCCGTGAACGAGAACCTGACGCCGGTGCAGCTCGCCGCGCGGCTCGCGGCGAGCGCGACGCCGTTCCCGCCGAACACCGGCAATCTGCCGGTGTGCCCGAGCTCCGACCCGACGACCGGCGAATGCTCCTGCCCGCCGAGCGGCCAGTGCGGCAGCGGAATGGCGAATGCGCTCGCGGCGGTCGATGCGGCCGAACGGCCGATCGCCGCGGTCGTGTTGCCCGCGAGTGTCGCGACCGGGCAGACCGCGACGTTCGATGCGAGCGGCAGTGCGCCCTCCTGCGGCCGGACGATCGTGGCTTACGCATGGGTCGCGAGTGGCGGAGTGCAGCTCGCGGGCGCCGCGAACGGCGCGCAGGTCAGCGTGATTCCCGGCACGACCGCCGGCACCCTGACCGTGACGGTGACGGACTCGGCGGGCGCGACCGACACCGCGACGATCGACGTGCCGGCGACCGGCGTGCCGACCGCGCCGGGCGTGCCCGCGTCCGCCGGTACCGCGGCGAGCGCGTGCCCGACCACGGTGTCGTTCAACGCGGTGGCGCCGACGATCGCCGCGACGGTCGCGCCGGCGAGCGTCGCGACGAACGCCGTGTCGACCCTGACGATCACGTTCACGAACCCGAATCCGTTCGCGCTGACCGAGGCGGCGTTCAATTACACGTTGCCGAGCGGCATGACGATCGCGTCCTCGCCGCAGACGACGACGAGCTGCTCGGGAGGGCAGGAGTCCGCCTCCTATACGACGACCACCTTCGCGATCACCGGGGCGGTGGTGCCGGCGAACGGCAGTTGCAGCGTGACCGCGTCGGTCGAGAGCGCGGCCGCCGGCACCTACGCGATCACGATCGGTCCGAACGCGCTGGTCACGGGACCGGCGGGTGCGAACACGGTCGCGGCGACGACTTCGCTCACCGTCACTCAGCCGAGCGGCGGCGGCGGGGCGCTCGGCTGGGCCGAACTGCTCGGCCTCGGGGCGCTCGGCGTCGCCGCGCGCCGCCGGCAGCGCGCGTGATGCGCCGGGCGTCCACGACGGCGGGTGGCGTCGAGATCGAGACCTTGCGGGTGCACAGCGATGAGCGGGGCAGCCTGTTCGAGCCGGTCGACGAGCCGGCGCTCGCCGCCCAGCGCAACGTCCACGTGGTGTTGACGCGGCCGAACGCGGTGCGCGGCAACCACTACCATCGCGAGGCCTGGGAAATCACCACGGTGTTCGGTCCCTGCCTCGTGCGCTGGCGCGACGCGGACGGTCTGCACGACGTCGACGTGCCGGCCGGCGAGGCGTGGCGGTTCCGGATCCCACCGGGTGTCGCGCATGCATACCGCAATACCGGGACGACGGCGATGGTGTTGGTGAGCTTCGGTTCGCGGCCGCACGATCCGAGCGGCGGCGATACGGTCAGCGCGGCGATCCTGTAGCGCCGGGCCGCGGGGCCGCACCGGCCCCGGTCATTCGACCCGGCAGGCCTCGTCGAACGGGAGCCGGGGATTGCGCGGGAACAGTCGTTCCTCGGTGCCGGCGCCGAGCGCGCACAGGAAGTTGGATTTGATCCGGGTGCCCGCGAAGAACGCCGCGTCGAGCTTCGCGTTGTCGAAACCCGACATCGGTCCGCAGTCGAGGCCGAGCGAACGCGCGGCGAGCATCAGGTACGCGCCCTGCAGCGTCGCGTTGCGGAACATCGCGGTCGCGGCGCCGGCCGGGTCCCTGCGAAACGCGTCGGCGACCTGGGGCTGGTGCGGGAACAAGGCCGGCAGCTTCTCGTAGAACGTTTCGTCCATGCCGACGATCACGGTCACCGGGGCTTGCTCGATCTTCACGACGTTGCCCGGCGACACGCAAGTGAGGAGCTTCGCCTTCGCCGCCGCGCTCGTCACGAACACGAAGCGCGCCGGCGTCGAGTTCGTCGCGGTCGGCCCGAATTTCAGCAGCTCGTAGATCTCGTGCAAGGTCGCGGTCGGCACCGGTTCCGGGGACCAGCGGTTGAACGAGCGCGCGTCGCGGAACAGCTGATCGAGCGTCGCGTCGGGCAGGCGAGGTTTCATCGACCGGGAGTCTGCTGCAGGCGTCCGACCCCGTCAATGCGCGGGCGGCGGTAGCAGAACCTTGAACCGGGTGTTGTGTCCGGGGTCGCTCGCGAGCGCGATCCGGCCGCCGGCGGCGTCGACGTAGCGCCGTACCAAGAGCAGCCCGCGGTGCGTCGGGGCACTGTCATCGGCGCTGCCGCGCACGTAGCCGCTCTTGAAGATCAGCTTGATCGCCTGCCGGTCGGACAGCGCGGCCGCTTCGTCGGGTCGCAGCAGCCCGTGTTCGACCGCGGTGCGCCGCACGCGCACCGGATCGATGCCGCGGCCGTCGTCCTGGAAACGCAGCTCGCCGGCACCGTTCGCCTGTCGCACGAACGAGAGCCGCAGCGTGCCGATCGACGGCTTGCCGGCCGCCTCGCGCGCCTCGGGGGGCTCGATCCCGTGGATGATCGCGTTGCGGATCAGCTGGATCGCGACGTTCTTCACCAGCGGCCGGTGCACGGCCGGGACCGCATCGAGCCCGTTGAATTCGATGCGCACCGGTCGCCCCTGTTCCTCGCCGATGTGCTCGGTCAGGCTCGCGAGCGCCGTTTGGAGCCGCCCCGGCGCGGGCGCGCCGGCGATTCCGGCGTCCACCGGCGGCGCACCCGTCCGGCCCGCTTCGGCGAGGAAGCGCGGCGCATCGAGGATCTGCGTGCCGTTGTCGGTGACCGTCGCGGCCTCGCCCGCGGTCGCGTCGGGCAGCGCGTTGCGCGTCAAGGTGCGCAGCAGCGCCAGCCGGCCGAGCAGCGCGTCGAGCTTGATCGCGAGCGGCAGGAAATCGCTACCGCTCAAGCTCGCGCGGTCGCGCAGTTCATGCACCGCGTCCTCGAACGAGCGGGCGGCGATCTCCAGCGAGGTGAGCCGCAGCAGCACCGCCTCGCGTCGAATTCGGTCGACGGCCTCGAGCGTGGCATCGAGTTTCTCGCGGAACGCCGTTTGTTCCCGTGCCGGTTGCTTCAGGATCGCGTCGATCCGTTCCATCGCGTCGCTCGTCCTGCGGACCGCGGTCGCGAAGCGCGTGGCGCCGAGGCGCAGCAATGCGCGCAGGATCTCGCCGTAGGACTGCAGCTCCGCGCGCAGATCGGCGATCTCGCGCGACTGTTGAACCGCGTCGCTGCGGTCGGTGATCACGAGCACGCGGTGCGTACCGGCTTCCGGCGGCGCGGCGCCGGGAGTCTCGAATCGATACCACACCGTGGCCGGCGTGCCGTCGGCCCCCGGCACGCGCAGCTCGATCTCGTCGCAGCGGCGCGCGGCGCCGCGCTCCTGCAGCAGGTCCGACAGGCGCGCGAGCGCCTCCTCGCTCGCGATGGGCTTCAGGATGGCGCGCCAGTCCGCGCCGACGACGCGCGTGTTGCGTAGCAGCGATCGGGCCGCGTCGTTCGCCGCGGTCACGTGTCCCCGCGAATCGAGCACGAGCACGCCCTGCGAGACGAAATCGAGTCCGGTGTCGCGCGCCGGCGGTGCCTCGAGGACTTCCGTCTCGGCACGTCCGACCGAAGAGAACCACGCCGCGACCTTCATGCGACGGCCTCGATCGTCGTGCTCAGGTCGGCGAGCAGTTCGTCGGTCGTCGCATAGCGATCTCCGGGGCGCTTCGCCATCAACCGATCGAGCACGGGCTGTTGCGCGCCCGCCGACGCCGGCAACCGCGGGATCGGCGCATTCGCATGCTGGGTCATGATCTCGATCGCGCTGCGCCCCACGTAGGGTTTGCGGCCGGCGAGCATCTCGAAGAACATGACGCCGAGACCGTACAGGTCGGTGCGCCCATCGACCTTCTCGCCCTGCGATTGCTCCGGACTGATGTAGTAGGGCGATCCGAGCACCTGGCCCGCGCCGGTGACCGACCCTTCCTCGGCCGAGCGCCGTGCGAGCCCGAAGTCGATCAGCACCGGCGAGTTGTCTTCGCGCAGCATCACGTTCGCGGGCTTCAGGTCGCGGTGCAGGATGCCGAACACGTGGATCACGCGCAGCGCCTCCGCGATCGATCGCAGGTAGTACAGGCTCTCGTCGAGACTCAACGGGTTGCGCAGCCGCGCGCGCAGGTCGCCGCACGGAAAGTATTCCATCGCGAGGTACGACTGGTTCGGCAGCACCCCGAAGTCGTAGATCTCGGCGATCGACCGATGCGCGATGCTCGAGATGATCTCGTACTCCCGCTGGAAGCGTTCCGCATCCTCGAGCTCGCGGGCGCTCGAGCCCCGGTGAATCACCTTGAGCACGACGTTGCGCCGCAATCGTTCGGCGCGCGCGAGGTACACGGAGGAGAAATGGCTGGTCGCGAGCCGCTTCACGATCGAGTAGTTCGGGACCTCGGGCGCGACCGGATCTTGCACCGCACCGCCGAGGATCGCGGTCTCGCGGGCCGCTTCGCTGCGCCGCGCATGGGCCTCTCCGACCGCCGCGAGCAGCGCGTCGCGGGACAGCGACGCGAGCGGCAGGTAATCCCGGGCACCGCTCTTGAATGCGCGCACCGCGGCGAGTTCGCCGCCGTTCTCGGCGAGCACGATGCAATAGAGCCCCGGCCGGCTGCGCAACCATTCGAGCATCGAGGCGATCCCGTGCGCCGTCGTTCCGCCGCTGTTGAAATCGATTTGCAGGACCAGCGCATCCGGCTCGCGCGCGGCGAGCAGCCGTGCGAGCGCGGTGGTGTCGCCCGCCGGCACGATCGTCGCGCTCGCGGCCGGCCAGTGACTCGTCACGTGGTGGGCGAGCCACTGCAGGCGCTTCGTGTCGCTGCCGACCGCGATCACGTACGGAGCGTTCGGTTCCTCGGTCATGATCTCTCGTTCCGCGCGGACCCTCGCGGGCTGACCTTCGGGCATTCCGGCGCCCCGGCCGCGGCGCGGCCGGGGACCGGTACAGGGCACTGTAGCGGTCGGGCTTTGGGAAAAATGCGTCGGGGTTCGCGAAAAATTGAAACCAAACCGGGATTGCGGCGGTCAGAAGGGGTGTTTTGCGAAACTCTCCATACGGAAGGGGCATATTCGAATGGGTAGTATCAGAACCTGGTCGCTCGCCATCGCCGCCGGCCTGTTGGTCGCGGTCGTCACCCATCAGCGGTCCACCGCGTTCGCCGATTCGTTGCGGGGCGCTTCCCCGCCCGCACCGCTCCGTCTCGCCTCGACCACCAGTCCCGGCGGGACCGCGGCGGCGCCGGAAGTCACCGGATTGCCGGACTTCTCGGGCTTGGTCGAGCGCAACGGGCCGTCGGTCGTCAACATCAGCGTGATCGAGAAGCCGCAACAGGCCAACATGATGCAGTGGAACGGCAACGATCCGCTGTCGCAGTTCTTCCGCCAGTTCCAGATGCCGCCGCAACAGATGCCGCCGGAACGCGCGATCGGGTCCGGCTTCATCATCAGCAAGGACGGCTACATCCTCACCAACGCCCACGTCGTCGACGGTGCCGCGCGCGTGACCGTGAAACTCACGGACCGGCGCGAATTTCCGGCGAAGGTCATCGGCAAGGACAAGCGCAGCGACGTCGCGCTGCTGAAGATCGCGGCGCATGACCTGCCGGCGGTCCGCTTCGGCGATCCTTCGAAGATCAAGCCGGGCCAATGGGTCGTCGCGATCGGCTCGCCGTTCGGTTTCGACAACACCGTGACCGCCGGCGTGATCAGCGCGACCGCCCGGGCGTTGCCGGGCGAAGACAATTACGTGCCGTTCATCCAGACCGATGCGGCGGTGAATCCGGGCAACTCCGGCGGCCCGTTGTTCAACATGCAGGGGCAGGTGATCGGGATCAATTCGCAGATCTACAGCCGCACCGGCGGCTTCATGGGCATGTCGTTCGCGATCCCGATCAACATCGCGCTGAACGTCAAGGATCAGTTGTTGAAGTACGGCACCGTGCGGCGCAGCCGGATCGGCGTCGCGGTGCAGGACCTGAACCAGCAGCTCGCCGAGTCGTTCGGCCTCGGCCTCCCGCACGGCGCGCTGATCAGCGGCGTCGACCCGAAGGGCCCGGCGAAGCTGGCGGGCCTGCGGCCCGGCGACGTGATCACCAGCGTGAACGGGCATCGGATCGACCGGTCGATCGATCTGCCGACGATCATCGCGGAACTCCCGCCGGGCTCGATCGCGCACCTCGGGATCTGGCGCGATCACAAGCCGATGATCGTCGACGTGCGCACCGTGCTGCTGCACGGCCAGGGCACCGAGCTCGCGAAGAGCGGCGGCGTCCACGGCGACGGCGGCAAGCTCGGGATCGAGGTGCGCGAGCTCAACCCCGATGAGCGACGCCAGCTGCACACCCAGGGCCACCTCGTGATCGAAGGCGTCTCGGGGCCGGCGCTGAACGCGGGGCTGCAGGCGGGCGACGTGGTGCTCGGTGTCAACGGCGAGCGCGTCGACACGGTCGACCAGCTGCGGCGTGCGGTCGCGAACGCCGGTCACAGCGTCGCATTGCTGATCCAGCGCGACAACGCGCAGATCTACGTGCCGGTGGACATCGGGTGATCCGGGGGCCGCGGGTGTACACGGGCTAGCGGATCGGATTTAATCGCGGCGATGCAAGTCCCGTCGCCGCTCCTTTGCGCCACCCACGGGCCCGCCGGCGATGCGCCGGCGCGGCCCGCGGCCGCGCCGTTCCTGCCGATGAACCGCGCCGAGATGGACGCGCTCGGCTGGGACCGCTGCGACGTGATCGTCGTGAGCGGCGACGCCTACGTGGACCACCCCAGCTTTGGAATGGCGATCATCGGGCGCGTGCTCGAGGCCGCCGGGTTTCGCGTCGGGATCATCGCGCAGCCGAACTGGCGCGACGCCGCGGACTTCCGCGTGCTCGGCGAGCCGCGCCTGTTCTTCGGCGTGACCGGCGGGAACATGGACTCGATGGTCAACCGCTACACCGCGGACCGGCGGGTGCGCAGCGACGATGCCTACACCCCCGGCGGTGTCTCCGGGGCTCGTCCCGACCGCAGCGTGGTGGTCTATGCGCAACGCCTGCGTGAGGCGTTTTCGCAGGTACCGATCGTGATCGGCGGGATCGAGGCGAGCCTGCGGCGCATCGCCCACTTCGATTACTGGTCGGAGCGAGTGCGCCGCTCGGTCCTGGTCGATGCGCAGGCGGATCTCCTGGTCTACGGCAACGCCGAGCGCCAGGTGCTCGAGATCGCGCGCCGGCTCGACGCGGGCGAGCGGATCGGGGCGATCACGGACCTCCGGGGCACCGCGTTCGTGCGCGCGGCGGTTCCGGACGGTTGGATCGAGATCGATTCGACGACGGTCGACGAGGTGGGTGCGCTCGAGACGCCGCCGAATCCCTACGCGACCCCGCCCACCGGCGCCCGCGCGCAGGCGGCGGGCCCGCCGGACGCGGCGCCGGCGCTCGCGGTTCGACGGACCCGGGACGTGCCGAACGCCGCCCGTGCGCACAGCGTGATCCGGCTGCCGGCATTCGAGGCGGTCGCCGGCGATCCGGTGCTGTACGCGCATGCGTCACGGGTACTGCATTCGGAGGCCAATCCCGGCAACGCGCGCGCGCTCGTGCAGCGCCACGGCGCGAGCGACGTCTGGCTGAATCCGCCGCCGTTGCCGCTCACGACCGCCGATATGGACGCCGTCTACGAGCTGCCCTATGCGCGGCGGCCGCATCCGGTCTACGGCGCGGCGAAGATCCCGGCCTACGAGATGATCCGTTTCTCGATCGCGATCCAGCGCGGCTGCTTCGGGGGCTGCACGTTCTGCTCGATCACCGAGCACGAAGGCCGGGTCATCCAGAGCCGCTCCGAGGACTCGGTGATCCGCGAGATCGAGACGATTCGCGACCGGGTTCCGGGGTTCACCGGGGTGATCTCCGACCTCGGCGGGCCGACCGCGAACATGTACCGGCTGCACTGCAAGAGCGAGCGGATCGAGGCGGCCTGCCGGCGCCCGTCCTGCGTGTACCCGGCGGTGTGTGCGAACCTGAATACCGACCACGCACCCTTGATCCGCCTGTATCGCCGCGCACGGGCGGTCGCCGGGGTCAAGAAGGTGCTGATCGCCTCGGGCGTGCGCTACGACCTCGCGATCGAATCGCCGGAGTACGTGAAGGAGCTCGCGACCCACCACACCGGCGGTTACCTCAAGATCGCGCCCGAGGCGATCGGCGAGGGACCGCTGTCGAAGATGATGAAGCCCGGCATCGGCACCTATTACCGGTTCAAGGAGCTCTTCGACCGCTACTCCCGGGACGCGGGCAAGGAGCAGTACCTGATCCCGTACTTCATCGCCGCGCATCCCGGCACGCGCGACGAGGACATGCTGGAGCTCGCGCTCTGGCTGAAGAAGAACGGCTTCCGGGCCGACCAGGTCCAGGCGTTCCTCCCCTCGCCGATGTCCACCGCGACCGCGATGTACCACTCGGGAAAGAATCCGCTGAAGCGCATCACCCGGCGCAGCGAGTCCGTGGCGATCCCGCGCAGTCTCAAGCAGCGGCGCCTGCACAAGGCGTTCCTGCGCTATCACGACCCGCACAACTGGCCGCTGCTGCGCGAGGCCTTGAAGCGCATGGGCCGGGCGGACCTGATCGGCAACGGCCGGCAGCACCTGGTGCCCGCGTATCAGCCGCAACCCGGCGCGCGCGCGGCGCCGGCCGGACGGTTTCGAACGCAGCACACCGGCTTGCCGATCGTGCGCGGCGGTCGGCGGACCGGCGGGAAGCGGGGCGCGGCCTCGAAGGCGCGTTGACCGGTCCGGCGCGTCCGCCCGCGCCCGCGGAATCGCTTGCCTGGCTCGGCGCCGACAGATTAAAGTTCCCGGCTGTCCAACGTCGAGCCCGCCGCCAGTGATCCGGTCGAATCCGTCCGAGGGAGTGCGAGGAACGTCCGCCGCGGCAGCGGGCGAGTGCGAACTATGAATCCATGGGTGGTGCACAAGTTCGGCGGCTCGAGCGTCGCCGACGAGGGATGTTTTCGCCGGGTCGCCGAGATCGTCGAATCCACGGGCCGTGCGCGCGAGGCCGTGGTGCTGTCGGCGTGCAAGGGCGTGACCGACGCGCTGCTCGCGTCGATCGCGCTCGCCGAACGCGTCGACGGCGACGTCGCCGGTGCGCTCGCCGCGCTCGAGGCGCGCCACACCGGACTCGCGCGGGCGCTGCTGTCGGCGCCGGCCTGCGACGCGTACGTCGCCGAGCTGCGCCGCGACGTCGCCGACGTCAACGGGATGCTGCAGACCGTCCGGCTGATCCGCTCGGCGCCGAACGCGCTGCGCGACGTGATCGCCGGCTACGGCGAGATCTGGTCGACCCGGCTGTTCGCGCCGTTCCTGCGCGAGCGCGCGCGCATCGCCGGCGAGGTGCGCTGGCTCGATGCGCGACAGGTCGTCGTCGTCGAGTGGGGCCCGCTCGGCCCGGCGGTCGACTGGGAACGCAGCGCCGAGCGGATCGGCGCGCTCGTCCCGGCGGACTTTCGGGGCCGGTTGATCGTCACCGGCTTCATCGCGACCACGCACGCCGGGGTGCCGACGACGCTCGGCCGCAACGGGAGCGACTTTTCCGGTTCGATTTTCGGCGCGCTGCTGAACGCCGCCGAGATCCACATCTGGACGGACGTCGACGGCGTGTTGTCGGCCGATCCGCGGCTCGTGCCGAACGCCCAGGTGATCGACCAGCTGTCGTACAACGAGGCGATGGAACTCGCGTACTTCGGCGCGAAGGTGATCCACCCGCAGACGATGGAGCCCGCGGTCGCGCGCGACATCCCGATATTCATCCGCAACACGTTCGCGCCCGCTCACCCGGGCACGCTGATCTGCGCGAAACCGCAGTCGCCGCTCACGGTCAAGGGCATCACCACGATCGATCCGGTCGCGCTCGTGAATCTCGAGGGCGCGGGAATGATCGGGGTGCCGGGCACCGCGCACCGGCTGTTCGGCGCGCTGCGCGACGCCGGGATCTCGGTGATCCTGATCTCCCAGGGAAGTTCCGAGCACTCGATCTGCTTCGCGATCCCGGCCGAGCAGGCGGCGCGCGCGGAGAACGCGGTGCGACTGGCGTTCGACGCGGAATTGCGCGCCGGCCACATCCAGAGCGTCGACGTCGAACGGGGCATGAGCATCCTCGCGGTCGTCGGCGACGGGATGGCGGGCGCGCGCGGGGTCGCCGCGCGCGTGTTCGATTCGCTCGCGCGCGCGACCATCAACGTGCGCGCGATCGCGCAGGGCGCGTCGGAGCGCAACATCTCGGTCGTCGTCGACGGCAAGTCGGCGGCGAAGGCGCTGCGCGCGGTGCACGCGGGCTTCTACCTGTCGCCGAACACGGTGTCGATCGGGCTGATCGGGCCGGGCACGGTCGGCGCGGTGCTGCTGACGCAGATCGCCTCGCAGGTCGAGCGGCTGCGTTCCCTGAACCTGGACCTGCGCGTACGCGGCATCGCCGGCTCGCGCCGGATGCTGCTCGAGGAACACGCGATCGACCTCGCGGATTGGCGCGGGCAGCTCGCCGGGCGCGGCGAGCCGCTCGACCTGAAGCGTTTCGTCGATGCGGTGCAGCCGGATTACATTCCGCACGCGCTGATCATCGATTGCACCGCGGACGCGGAGGTCGCATCCCACTATCGCGACTGGCTCGCGCGCGGGATCCACGTCGTGACGCCGAACAAGAAGGCGAACAGCGGTGCGCTCGCGTACTACCGGGACTGCCAGGACGCGGCACGCGCCGCGGGAACGCATTACCTGTACGAGGCGACGGTCGGCGCGGGCCTGCCGGTGATCCAGACCTTGCGCGACCTGCGCGAGACCGGCGACGAGGTCGCGAGCATCGAGGGGATCTTCTCCGGGACGCTCGCGTACCTGTTCAACGTGTTCGACGGGCGCGAGCCGTTCTCGTCGATCGTGCGCGCGGCGAAGCAGAAGGGCTACACCGAACCGGATCCCCGCGACGACCTGTCCGGCATCGACGTCGCGCGCAAGCTGATCATCCTCGGCCGCGAGATGGGGCTCACGCTCGAGCTCGCCGACGTGCGCATCGAGGGCCTGGTGCCGAAGTCGCTCGAGGGCTGCAGCGTGCCGGAGTTCATGGACCGGCTCGTGGAGTTCGACGCGACGATGGCCGAGCGCTACGCGCAGGCCCGCGCCCGCGGCGAGGTGCTGCGCTACGTCGGACGGATCGACGCCGCCGGCAGCGCGACCGTGGGTCTGATCGCGGTCGACGCGCGGCATCCGTTCGCGAACATCGCGCTGACCGACAACATCGTGCGCTTCGCGACGCGTCGCTATTGCGACAATCCGCTGATCGTCCAGGGCCCGGGCGCGGGCCCCGAGGTCACCGCCGGCGGCGTCTTCGGCGACGTGCTGCGGCTCGCGGCCTACCTGGGCGCCCATCTCTAACCGCCACCGACGAGGAACCCGATCCGTGCTCACCGACGTCACCGCCTACGCCCCCGCCACCGTTGCAAACGTGGCCATCGGCTTCGACATCCTCGGACACACGGTCGAGGCGATCGGCGACCGGGTGCGCGTACGCCGCACCGGCGAGCGCGGGGTGCGCATCGTCGCGATCGACGGGATCGCCGGCGCGCTGCCGGTCGAGCCCGAACGCAACACCGCCGGCCGGGCGGTGCAGGCGTTGCACGAGGACCTCGGACTCGACGGCGGCTTCGAACTGGAGATCGACAAGGGCATCCCGCTCGCCTCCGGGCTCGGCGGATCGGCCGCCTCGGCGGTCGCCGCGGTGGTCGCGGCGAACGCGTTGCTCGCCGAGCCGCTGCCGCCGCTGCGCCTGCTGCTCTATGCGATGCAGGGCGAGATCGTCGCGAGCGGCTCGGCGCACCTCGACAACATCGCCCCCTGCCTGTTCGGCGGCCTGGTGCTCACCGTCGGCATCGATCATCCGCGGGTGAAGCAGATCCCGGTGCCGCCGTCGCTGCGCTGCGTGATCGTGCACCCGCACATGCATCTCGGGACGCGCGAGGCGCGCGCGATCCTGAAGGCCGACGTCAGCCGATCCGATTTCGTGTGGCAGACCGCCAATCTCGCGGGATTCATCAGCGGCTGCTACTCGAACGATCTCGAGATGATCCGGGATTCCTTCAACGACGTGATCATCGAGCCGCAACGGGCATCCTTGATCCCGGGGTTCGCGGACGTGAAACGCGGGGCGATGTCCGCGGGCGCGCTCGGCTGCTCGATCTCCGGCGCGGGCCCGACGGTGTTCGCCTGGTCGGAGATCCAGAACGCGGAGGCGGTGCGCGGCGCGATGGTCGCGGCGTTCGGCCGGCACGGGCTGTCGGCCGACGACTGGATCTCGACGATCGAGAATTACGGCGCACGGGTGGTGAGGGCGTGATGTCGAGCATGATCTACGCGAGCACCCGGGGGGATCGGACCGAAGTCTCGCTGAGCGACGCGATCGTGCGCGGTCTCGCGCCGGACGGCGGCCTGTACGTGCCCCGGCAGCTGCCCTCGATCGACCCGGCCGCGCTCGACGCGGCGGCGCTCGGCGCGGCGCATCGCCTGCCCGCGCTCGCGCGGGTCGCGCTGCGGGGTTTCTTCGAGGGGGATCGGTTGGAGGCGAAGCTCGGCGAGATCGCCGACGCCGCGCTCGACCTGCCGGCGCCGACGACCGCGATCGACGCGGCGCCGGATCCGCTGTTCGCGCTCGAGCTCTACCATGGCCCGACCGCGGCGTTCAAGGACTTCGGCGCGCGCTTCCTCGCCGAGAGCCTGCAGCGGACGCGCGGGCCGCGGGACGAGCGCCTGACGATCCTGGTCGCGACCTCCGGCGACACCGGCGGCGCGGTCGCGGCGGCGTTCCACCGGCGTCCGTGGGTGCGCGTCGTGATCCTGTACCCGAAGGGCCTGGTGAGCCCGCGCCAGGAGCAACAACTGACCTGCTGGGGCGAGAACGTCGAGTCGCTGCGCGTCGCGGGCACGTTCGACGACTGCCAGCGGCTGGTGAAGGAAGCGTTCGTCGATCCGGCGCTCGGCCGGCGGCACCGGTTCAGCTCGGCGAACAGCATCAACATCGGCCGGCTCCTGCCGCAGATGGTGTACTACGTCGCCTCGAGCCTCGAGGTGCGACGGGCGACCGGCCGGCCCGCGAACTACGTGATCCCCGCGGGCAACCTCGGGAATGCGTTCGCGGCGATCTGGGCGCGCGAGCTCGGGCTGCCGATCGAGCGGATCGTGCTCGCCCACAACGCGAACCGGACGGTGCCCGACTACCTCGCGTCCGGCGAGTGGCGACCGCGCGCGAGCGTCGCGACGCTCGCGTCCGCGATGGACGTCGGCAATCCGAGCAACATGGAGCGCGTGCGCGCGCTGTTCCCGGCGTTCGCGACGCTGCGGACCCGGATCACCGCCGACAGCATCGATGACGCGGCGATCCGCGCGCGCATCGTCGCGGATCAGCGGCGATTCGGGCGCGTCTGGTGCCCGCATACGGCGGCCGCCGCCGAAGCCTACGCGCGCTTGCCCGCGGGCGATCGGGCGGGACGGCCCTGGGTCCTCGTCGCGACCGCGCACCCGGCCAAGTTCAACGAGATCGTCGAGCCGCTGGTCGGCGCGCCGATCGAAGTCCCGGAGAGCCTGGCGCGCCTGCTGAGCCTGCCTCGCCGCGTGACCGACATCCCGCCGACGCTCGGGGCCCTCGCGGACGCGATCGCATGACCCCGCCGAGCCTCGCCCTGCGAGGGCTCGGCGCGGCGGCCGGCATCGGGCTCGTCGCGCTGGCCGCCGCCGCGCTGGTGCGGCGCCACCAGCGCCGCGCACGGCGCAGGGCGCTGCTGGAGCGGCTCGGGCGGTTCGCGCTCGAGGCGGTGCACCGCGTGCAGGTCCCGGACGGGATGGGCGGTTTCTACCACGTCGATCATCTGCTGCTGACCCCGCGCGGCGTGCTGGTGCTCGATACGCGGCGGGTGCCGGGACTGATCTTCGGCGGGGACCAGATGAGCGAGTGGACGGTGCTCGCGCGCGGGCGGCGCGACACCTTCGACAATCCGCAGCCGGCGCTCTACGACCGGATCGCCGCGGTCAAGGCGCTGGTCGGTGACGTGCCGGTCGAGGGCTTGATCGTGTTCTCGAACGTCGGACGCTTCGCGAAGGGCAAGCCGAAAGGGGTCGTGATGCTCGACGAGCTCGACGCGGGCCTCGGCCCGATCGATCCCGAAGCGCGCGCCTCGCCGGCCGACGAGCCGGCCGGGATCGCCACGATCCGCGCGGCCTGGACGGGTCTCGTCGCGCGCCTGCGCCCGAGTCCCCACGAGTTCACGAATTTGTAGCGGTCGCGAGCCCGAACAGCCGCTGCGCGTTGCGGGTGGTCGTCGCGGCGAGATCCTCGGGCCGCTCGCCGCGCAGCGCCGCGACCGCGCGTGCGACGTGCGCGAGGTACGCGGGCTCGTTCCGGCGCGACCGTGGCAGCGGCACGAGATCCCGCGGCAGCAGGTACGGGGCATCGGTCTCGATCATCAGCCGGTCGGCCGGCATCCGCGGAACCGCGTCGCGCAACGCCGATCCGCGCCGCTCGTCACAGACCCACCCGGTCACGCCGACCGCGAGGCCGAGCGCGAGATAGTGCTCGAGCTCGGCGGGACCGCCGGTGAAGCAGTGCGCGACGCCGCCGGCGAGCCGCGGCGCGTAATCCGCGAGGATCGCGACGAAATCCGCGTGGGCGTCGCGCTGGTGCAGGAACACGGGCTTGCGCGCGTCGACCGCGATCTGCAGCTGCGCGAGGAAGGCCGCGCGCTGCGCCGGCCGCGGCGAGAAATCGCGGAAGTAATCCAGGCCGCACTCGCCGACGGCGACCACTTGCGGCCGCGAGACGAGCTCGGCGAGCGCGTCGCGATCCGGCGGCCCGTGGGCCGCCGCGTGATGCGGATGCACGCCGGCGGTCGCGTACAGCACGCCGGGGTGCGCCGCGGCGAGCGCGATCGCGCGGCGCGAGCTCTCGTGGTCGGCGCCGGTGACCATCAGCTGCACGACGCCGGCGGCGGCCGCGCGAGCGAGCACCGCGTCGAGATCCGGCGCGAAGCTCTCGTGGGTGAGGTTCGCGCCGATGTCGATCAGCGCAGGGGGCGCGGGCGGGGCGGGCGCGGCGGCGGCGGACATCGCGCCATTGTAGGCGCGGTACGGGCGCCGCGCGCGAAACTGCTATCATGCGCGCGGTCGGAGACGCGCTCACGTGAATCAGCCCGGCACACAGTTATCCCTGTTCGAATCCCGTCCTTCGAAAGAGGCGTTCGTGGTGCGCGTCAGCGCGCGCGCGCGTCGCCTGACCGCGCGGGTGCACGTCGGCGGCCGGGTCGAGATCGTGGTGCCGAAGGGGGTCGGCCCGACGATGGTCCGCGATTTCGTGCAACGCTCCTCCGGGTGGATCGAGCGCACGGTCGCCGCGATGCGCTCGAGCGCCCCGGTCGAGGAACCGGTGCCGCGGGAGATCCGCTTCGATTTCTGCGCCGAGCGGTTCGCGGTCGAATGGCGGCCGGGTCCGGCGCGCACGCCGCGCGAGCACGGGGCGCGGCTGATCGTCGGCGCGCCGGATGCGGGTACGGCCCGGCGCCTGCTGCGCCGCTGGCTGAAGCGGGCGGCGCTCGCGCGGCTCGCGCCCGCGCTGCTCGCGCTCGCCGCGGAGCGCCGTGTCGAGGTCGCCCGCGTCGTCGCGCGCTGCCAGCGGACCCGCTGGGGAAGCTGCTCGACGCGGGGCACGATCAGCCTGAACGCGTCGCTCCTGTTCCTGCGGGAACCGGTGGTGCGATACCTGTTCGCTCACGAGCTCGCGCACCTGCAGCACATGAACCACTCACGGCGGTTCTGGCGGCTGGTCGAGTCGCTCGAGCCGGACTACCGGCGCCTGGACCGGGAGCTGCTCGGCGGCTGGCGGTCGGTTCCCGCGTGGGTCCACGAGGGGTGAGCGGACGATGAGCGAGCGCCCCGAGCCGGCGAAGCCGTTCGTCGACCTCTCCGACGAGGCGGTCCACTGGGACCTGTCGCGGTCGCTGAGCTACGGCCAGTACCTGCACCTCGAGAAGCTCCTCGACGCGCAGCAGCCGCTCTCGTATCAGCACGACGAGATGCTGTTCATCGTGATCCACCAGGTCGCGGAGCTGTGGATGCGCCTGTGGCTGCACGAGCTGACCGCGACGATGGATTGCGTGCGCCGCGACGACATCGGCCCGACGTTCAAGATGCTCGCGCGCATCTCGACGATCCAGCAGCAGCTGCTCCAGTCCTGGGACGTGCTCGCGACGCTCACGCCGTCGGACTACTCGGCGTTCCGCAACGTGCTCGGCACGGCCTCCGGATTCCAGTCGCGCCAGTACCGGCTGCTCGAGTTCCTGATCGGCAACAAGAACGCCGAGTACCTCAAGGTGTTCCGCAACGATCCCGGGAGCCACGAGGAGCTGCAGCGCGCGCTGCGCGCGCCGAGCCTGTACGACGAGGTGCTGCGGTTGCTGAGCCGCCGCGGATTCGCGCTCCCGGCGGAGGCGATCGACCGGGATTTCTCGCAACCCTATCGGGCGAGCAAGGCGGTCGCCGCGGCGTGGCTCAGCGTCTATCACAACGCCGAGAAGGAATGGGACCTGTACCAGCTCGCCGAGCGTCTCACGGACCTCGACTACAAGTTCCAGCTGTGGCGCTTCGCGCACGTGAAGACCGTCGAACGGATCATCGGGACCAAGCGGGGCACCGGCGGCACCGGCGGCGTGTCGTACCTGACCAAGGCGCTCGAGCTGAAATTCTTCCCTGAACTGTGGACCATACGAACTTCGATGTAGGCGCAACGGTGAACATCCTCGATCAACTGCAGAACGTCAACGTCCTCTCCAGCGAATTGCTCGCGACGCCCGAGGAGGTCAAGCGGCGCCTGCCGATGACCGAACGGGCCGCGGCGACCGTGTTCAAGTACCGCAACATCGTGCGCGCGATCCTCGACCGCACCGATCCGCGGCTGTTCATCGTGGTCGGGCCCTGTTCGATCCACGACGTGGCCGCGGCCCGGGACTACGCCAACCGGTTGAAGGCGCTCGCGCCGCGGATCGAGACGACGATCGTGCCGATCATGCGGGTGTACTTCGAGAAGCCGCGCACCACGGTCGGGTGGAAGGGCCTGATCAACGACCCGGATCTCGACGACTCGTTCCACATCGAGAAGGGGATCCATCTCGCGCGCGAGCTCCTGCTGACCATCGCCGAGCTCGGTCTCGCGGCCGGCACCGAGGCGCTCGACCCGATCATGCCGCAATATCTCTCCGAGCTCGTGACCTGGACCGCGATCGGCGCGCGCACGACGGAGTCCCAGACCCATCGCGAGATGGCGAGCGGCCTGTCGACGCCGGTCGGCTTCAAGAACGGGACCGACGGGAGCCTCGCGGCGTCGATCAACGCACTGCAGTCGGTGCGCCGCCCGCACCACTTCCTCGGGATCACCCAGCAGGGCCAGTCGGCGGTGTTCCGGACCCGCGGCAACGCGTATGCCCACCTCGTGTTGCGCGGCGGCGGCGGCCGGGTCAATTACGACGCGGTCAGCATCGCGGTCGCGGAGCGCGAGCTGCGCGCGGCCGGGCTGCCGGAGAACGTCGTCGTCGATTGCAGCCACGGGAACTCGAACAAGGATCCGGCCCTGCAGCCCCTGGTCGCGGAGAATTGCGTCACCCAGATCGTCGACGGCAACCGCTCGATCGTCGGCCTGATGCTCGAGAGCCACCTGCACGGCGGCAGCCAGCCGATACCGAAGGACCTCGCGACCCTGGAATACGGCGTGTCGATCACCGATCCGTGCATCGACTGGCCGACCACCGAACGCTTGCTGCTCGATCTCGACCGGGCGTTGCGGGGCGTGCGCCGCTGACGCCGGCCGGCCCCGCGGTCAGCCCCAGTGCTCGGTCTCGAGGCCGGCGTGCCGCGCGGCGCGACGGGCGGCCCGGGAGCCGTTCACGAGCACGCCGTGATCGGCCGCGCGCAGATGCGCGAGGTCGGACAGGCTGTTCCCGTACGCGCTGAACGCGTGCCCCGGGTACTCGGCGCGCAGCGCCTCGAGGCATCGCCGCTTTTCCTCGCCGCGCCGGTTCGGGCTCGCGAGCGCGCCGTCCAGCGTGTCCCCGGACCAGCGCACCTCGGTGCAGATCGTCCGATCGACGCCGAGCGCCGCTCCGATCGCGGGCACGTACAGGTCCGGGCTCGCCGACAACAGGATCAGCACGTCGCCGGCGTCGCGGTGACGGGCGAGGCGGGCGAGCGCGGCCGGGCGGAAGGCCTTGCGCGCGGGGAGTCCGCGCACGTACGCCGCGCTCCACTCGCGCACCGCGTCGCGATCCAGCCCGGCCATCGTGAGCCGGATCAGCCGCGCCTTCAGCGCGCCGCGGTCGCGTCCGGCGAACCCGTAGGCGGCGAGCGCCGGCAGCGCCCGCCATGCGCACGGCCAGCGGCGCGGGTGGCGCAGCCAGTAGCCGGCGACGTAGGGCAGGAAGGTGTCCCGCCAGGTCAGCGTGCCGTCGAGGTCGAACAGCGCGACGCGGGCGTGCACCGGGTCCGGGGGTCGGTCCACGTCGGGTCGCGCCGTCCGGTGCGCGCCGCGAGCCGCTGCTAGGCGGCCCGCCCGGCTTTCGCGAGATTGCGCAGCACGTAGTGCAGGATCCCGCCGTGGCGGAAATATTCCAGCTCCTTCGGCGTGTCGATGCGCACGCGCGCCTCGAAGCGCGTCGTCTTGCCGTCGGCGGCGGTCGCCTGCACCTGCACCGTCTTCGCCGCGCCCTGGTCGAGACCGGCGATCTCGAACGTTTCGCGGCCGGTGAGCCCGAGGCTCTGCGCGCTCTGTCCGCCCTGGAACTGCAGGGGCAGCACGCCCATGCCGATCAGGTTGGAGCGGTGGATGCGCTCGAAGCTCTCGGCGATCACGGCCTTCACGCCGAGCAGCATCGTGCCCTTGGCGGCCCAGTCGCGCGAGCTGCCGGTTCCGTACTCCTTGCCGGCGAGGATCACGAGCGGCGTGCCGTCGGCCTGGTACTTCATCGCCGCGTCGAAGATCGACATCTCCTCGCCGGTCGGCAGGTAGGCGGTCACGCCGCCCTCGGTGCCCGGCAGCAGGAGGTTGCGCAAGCGGATGTTCGCGAAGGTACCGCGCATCATCACCTCGTGGTTGCCGCGGCGCGCGCCGTACGAGTTGAAGTCGGCCGGCGCGACGCCTTGCGCGAGCAGGTACTTCGCCGCGGGGCTCGCCTTCGCGATGTTGCCGGCCGGCGAGATGTGATCGGTGGTGACCGAGTCGCCGAGCACGGCGAGCGCGCGGGCGCCGCGGATGTCCCGGACCGGCACGGGCGTCATCGTCATGCCGTCGAAATAGGGCGGGTTCTTCACGTAGGTCGAGCTCGCGTCCCACGCATAGATCCGGCCGGCCGGGGTCTGGATGCCGTTCCAGTTCGAATCCCCGGCGAACACGTTCGCGTAGCCCGCACGGAACATCGCGGAGTCGAGCGTCGCGCCGACGGTTCGGGCGACTTCCTGCGCGCTCGGCCAGATGTCCTGCAGCAGCACCGGGCGCCCGTCGCTGCCGGTGCCCAGCGGCTCCGTCGCGAGGTCGAGGTCCATCGTGCCCGCGAGCGCGTAGGCGACGACGAGCGGCGGGGACGCGAGGAAGTTCATCTTCACTTCCGGATGCACGCGTCCCTCGAAGTTGCGGTTGCCGGAGAGCACCGAGGCGGCGATGAGCTCGCCCTGCCGCACGGCCTCGGAGATCGCGGGCTTCAGCGGGCCGGAGTTCCCGATGCAGGTGGTGCAGCCGTAGCCGACCGTGTAGAACCCGAGCTGCTCGAGCGGCGGCAGCAGGCCGGCCTTCTTCAAGTAGTCGGTGACCACCCTCGAGCCCGGTGCGAGCGAGGTCTTCACCCAGGGTTTCGCGCGCAGCCCGCGCGCGACCGCGTTGCGGGCGAGCAGGCCCGCGGCGACGAGCACCGCCGGGTTCGAGGTGTTGGTGCAGCTCGTGATCGCCGCGATCAGCACCGCGCCGTCGCGGATCTCGTGCTTCGCGTGATCGAGCTCCGCGGCCGCGATGCCGTTCGCCCGCGGGTTCTTCTTCGCGCGCTCCTCGGCCATCTTCGCGACGGCGCCGCGATACACCGAACGCGCGGAACGCAGCGGCACGCGATCCTGCGGCCGCTTCGGCCCCGCGAGCGACGGCTCGACCGTCGACAGGTCGAGCTCGACCACGTCGGTGTAGTCGGCGGCCGGCGCACCGTCGAGCCGCCACAGGCCTTGCGCGCGCGCATACGCCTCGACGAGCGCGACGTCATCGTCCGCGCGGCCGGTGAGCCGCAGATAACGGATCGTCTCCTCGTCGATCGGGAAGATCGCGCAGGTCGACCCGAACTCCGGCGACATGTTCGCGATCGTCGCGCGATCGGCGAGCGGCATGCCCTTGAGGCCATCGCCGAAGAATTCGACGAACTGGTCGACCACGCCCTGCTTGCGGAGGATCTCCGTGATCGTGAGCACCAGGTCCGTCGCCGTCGTGCCCGGCGGCAGCATCCCGGTCAGCTTGAAGCCGATCACCTGCGGAATCAGCATCGTCACGGGCTGGCCGAGCATCGCGGCCTCGGCCTCGATCCCGCCGACACCCCAGCCGAGGACCCCGAGTCCGTTGACCATGGTCGTGTGCGAGTCCGTGCCGACGAGCGTGTCCGGGTACGCGCGCGCGGGCATCCCCTCGCGCCGATCCTGGAACACCACCCGCGCGAGCCGCTCGATGTTCACCTGATGGACGATGCCGGTGTTCGGCGGCACGACCTTGAAGTTGCTGAACGCGGTCTGGCCCCAGCGCAGGAACATGTAGCGTTCGCGGTTGCGCGAGAACTCGATCTCGGTGTTGCGCGTCAACGAGTCGGCGGAGCCGTAGTCGTCGACCTGCACCGAGTGATCGATCACGAGCTCCGCGGGCGCGAGCGGATTCACCCGGGAGGGGTCGCCGCCGAGTCGCGCGATCGCCTCGCGCATCGCGGCGAGGTCGACGACGCAGGGCACGCCGGTGAAGTCCTGCATGATCACCCGCGACGGCGTGAACGAGATCTCATGCTCCGGGCGGGCCTTCGGCCGCCAGGCGAGCAGGGCCTCGACGTCCGCCGCGGTGACGTTGACGCCGTCCTCGAATCGCAGCAGGTTCTCCAGCAGGATCTTGAGCGCGAACGGCAGCCGCGCGACCCGCCCGGCGCCGAGCGCGGCCAGGCTGTGGATCTCGTAGCGTTGCGCGCCGACGTCGAGCGTGGTGCGCGATTTGAAGTGATCGGTCATGGTTCCTCCGCAGCGAACGCAGCATTATACCCGCTGGACGGGCGCTCCGGGATCGCCTCGAGCGCGTCGCGCCGCCCGATCACGCCGCCGCCGAGGCATTCGTCGCCGACGTAGAAGACCGCGTACTGGCCGGGCGTGACCGCGCGTGCCGGCGCGCGCAGCGTGACCGTCGCCGAGCGCGCGTCGCGCACGTGGACGCGGCAAGGCAGGTCGGACTGGCGGTAGCGCGTCTTCACCGCGCAGTCGAACTGCGCGCCCGCGCCGGCGGGCGGGGCGAGCCAGTTCAGATCGAGCACCTCGAAGCGCGCGCACAGCAGGCGCGGGTGATCCGCCGACTGCACGACGATCAGCGCGTTGCGCGCGCGATCCTTGTCGGCCACGTACCACGGGGCGGCGCGGGCGCCGCGGCGGCCGCCGAGGTGCAGCCCGCTGCGCTGGCCGAGCGTGTAGAACGACAGCCCGCGGTGCTCGCCGATCACGCGTCCGTCGTCGGTCTCGATCGGTCCCGGGCGCAGCGCGAGATGGCTCGACAGGAACTCGGTGAACGGCCGCTCGCCGATGAAGCAGATGCCGGTGCTGTCGCGCTTGTCGTGCACCGGCAGGCCCGCCGCCTGGGCCCGGCGGCGCACCTCGGCCTTGCTCCAGTCGCCGAGCGGGAACAACGTCCGCGACAAGGCCGCCGGCTCGACCGAGTGCAGGAAGTAACTCTGGTCCTTCGCGAGGTCGGCGGCCTTCGACAGCCGCGGTCCGGTGTCGCGATGCTCGATCCGCGCGTAGTGCCCGGTCGCGATCCAGGACGCCCCGAGGCGCCGTGCGTACTCCCAGCACACGCCGAACTTGATCTCGCGGTTGCACAGCACGTCCGGATTCGGGGTGTCGCCGGCCGCGTAGGTGCGCAGGAAATGCGCGAACACGCGCTCGCGGTACTCGGCCTCGAAGTTCGCGCGATGCAGCGGGATATCGAGGATCCGGCAGACCCGGCGTGCGTCCTGGTAGTCGGCGGCGGCGGTGCAGTGTCCGTCGGCGTCGTCCCAGTTCGTCATGTGCAGGCCCTGGACCGCGTAGCCGCGCTCGAGGAGCGTCAACGCGGCGACCGCCGAGTCGACGCCGCCGGAGACGCCGACGATCACCGTACCGGCGGCGCGAGGATCTGGAGCAGGCGGGCGCATGCGCCGATTATACGGGCGCCGCGCGGGGGAAGCCTCACTGGTAGGTTTGACGCACCTGCGATTCCTGCACGCCCATGCTCCAGACCTCATCGAAGAACGTGAGGTAGCGCCGCACGACCGCCGGATCGTTCATGTCCGAGATGCCGTCCCAGCGGTCGATCCGCAATCGATAGACCAGCGCGCGGTCGTCCGCGATGATGAACGCGCCGGCGCTCGCCGGGTATTCCGGTCCCATCGTTCGCAGGTCGATGCAGCTCGTCAGGCGCCGCGCGAGGATCAGGAACTTGTTGTTGTCGAACATCGCGCGCGAGGGATCCGCGAGCAGGACCCGGACCTTCGCATACGAACGGGCGAGCACCAGACGCTTGATGGCCTCGAGGAACGGCTCCTCGCCGTAGATCATCGGCTCGAGGTCGTGGGTGAAGATCGACAGCAGCCGCTGCGCGGAGCGCGCGACCTGCAGGCTCGCTTCCCGCACCTCGTCCATCGTGCTCAGGATCGTGCGGGTGCTCGCGGGCGGGCCCTGCGGCTGCCCCACCGGAACGTCGTTCGCATTTCCCGTCATATCGCTCCGCCTCGTCGTGCTTAACGGGCAATCTCGCCCGCAGGCCGGGCGTCGGGAGCATCCTACCGGGGGTGTCGGCGCGGCTCGTGCCGACTGCGTCACGTTTCCTCGATCGATCGGGACCCCCGGCTCAGCGCTCGCGGCGCGCGAGCGCCGCGGCGAGGCCGAGATAGGTCGCGGGCTCCATCCGCAGGAGCCGTTCGCGTTCGGCGGGCGGCAGTTCCAGCGACGCGATGAAGTCGCGGAGCGCCGGTCCGTCGACCGCGCGGCCGCGGGTGAACGCCTTCAGGCGGTCGTACGCGCCGCTGATGCCGTTCGCGCGCATCACCGTCTGGATCGCCTCCGCGAGCACCTCCCAGGCCGCGTCGAGGTCCGCGCGGATGCGCTTCTCGTCGAGCGCGATCTTGCCGAGGCCCGCGAGCAGCGAGTCGTAGGCAAGCGCCGCGTGCCCCAGCGCGACGCCGAGGTTGCGCAGCACCGTCGAATCGGTCAGGTCGCGCTGCCAGCGCGACACCGGCAGCTTCTCCGCGAAGTGGCCGAGCAGCGCATTCGCGATCCCGAGATTCCCCTCGGCGTTCTCGAAGTCGATCGGGTTGACCTTGTGCGGCATCGTCGAGGAACCCACTTCGCCCGGGACGACCCGCTGGCGGAAATAGCCGAGCGACACGTAGCCCCACACGTCGCGGGCGAAATCCAGCAGGATCGTGTCGATCCGGATCACCGCGTGCGCGTACTCGGCGATCCAGTCGTGGGGCTCGATCTGCGTCGTGTACGCATTCGGCTGCAGGCCGAGCGAGGCGACGAACGCCGCGCTGACCGACGGCCAGTCCACCTGCGGGAGCGCGGCGACGTGCGCGTTGAAGTTGCCGACGGCACCGTTCAATTTGCCGAGCACGCGCACCGCTTCGAGCGCGTCGCGCTGCGTGCGCAGCCGCGCGGCGAAATTGGCCATCTCCTTGCCGACGGTCGTCGGGGTCGCGGTCTGGCCGTGAGTGCGCGCGAGCATGCCGCTGTCCGCGTACCTCGCCGCGAGCGCCGCGAGCGCGGCGTGGATCGCATCGACCGCCGGCAGCAGCACCCGGCTCCGCGCGACGCGCAGCATCTGCGCGTAGGCGAGATTGTTCACGTCCTCCGAGGTGCACGCGAAGTGCACCCATTCGAGATGGGCCGGCGCGGCGCCGCGCGCGACGAGCTCGTCGCGCAGCCACAGCTCGACCGCCTTCACGTCGTGATTCGTGCGGGCCTCGATTCGCTTGATCGCCGCGACGTCGGTCGGCGACGGATCGGCCGCGAGCCCGGCGAGCCACTGCCGGCACGCGTCGGGCAGGGACGCGAGCGGCGCCCGGGCGGGGCCGGCCGCGAGCGCGAGCAGCCACGCGGCCTCGACGCGCACCCGCTCGCGCATCAGTCCCGCCTCGCTGAAGATCTCGCGCAGCGGCGCGAGCTTCGCGCGGTAGCGGCCATCGAGCGGAGAGAGCGCGTCGATCGAGGAATTCGACATCGGGATGCGGCGTCGCCGGGTGTTAGAATCAGCAGAGTTTACCGCAATCGGATCGCGTCGCGGAGGACCTCATGACATGCGAACGCACCAGGATCGCCGGCGATGCCGCCGCGCCCGCCTGAAGGCTGGCCGGGAACCGTGCGTCTCGATCGAGAGATGATCAAGCGGGCGCTGCGGCCGCGCCCGTCGCCGCCGGAAGAGGACATGGAGTGGCTCCCCGAGACCGCACCCGAGTTGCGCGCGCGGGTCCGCCGGGCATTGCCGGCGACGGGGGTCGCGGCCGCGGTGCTCGTTCCCGTGGTCGAGCGCGACGGGGAGTTCTCGCTGCTGTTGACCCAGCGCGCGAGCACGCTGCGGGATCATGCCGGACAGATCGCGTTTCCGGGGGGACGCATCGAGCCGCAGGACCGCGACCCCTGGACCGCGGCGCTGCGCGAGGCGCACGAGGAGATCGGCCTCGAGGCGTCGCGGGTCGAGTTCGCCGGCTACCTGCCGGATCACTTGATCGTGACCGGCTTTCGGGTGACGCCGGCGGTCGGGTTCGTCGCGCCGGACTACCGCTTGCGCGTCGCCGCCGGCGAGGTCGAAGAGGCCTTCGAGGTGCCGCTCGCGTTCCTGTTCGATGCGAGCAATCTGCGCGAGCGCGAACGGCGGCTCGGCGAGACGAGCTTCGCGGTCTACGACATCACCTACGACGGCCGCCGGATCTGGGGCGCGACCGCCGGCATGGTGATGACCTTGCGCCGGATGATGCTCGCGCGCGCGCGGGACCTGCGGTGATGCGGCCGATCGACCGGCTGCTCGCGATCATGGAACGGCTGCGGTCGCCGGACGGCTGCCCGTGGGACCGCGCCCAGAGCTTCGCGACGATCGCGCCTTACACGATCGAGGAAGCCTACGAAGTCGCCGATGCGATCGACCGCGGCGATCTCGACGCGCTGCCGGACGAGCTCGGGGACCTGTTGTTCCAGGTCGTGTTCCACGCGCAGATCGCGCGCGAGGCGGAGCGGTTCGATTTCGATGCGGTGGCCGACGCGATCGCGTCGAAACTGGTGCGCCGGCATCCGCACGTGTTCGGCGGCGAGCCGGTCGGCGGGATCCAGGCGCAGGCGGACGCCTGGGAGCGGATCAAGGCCGCCGAGCGTGACGCCGCGGCCGAGGGGCCGGCGAGCCTCGTCGACGGGGTGCCGCTCGCGTTGCCGGCGCTCGCCCGGACCCACAAGCTCGGGCGGCGCGCGGCCCGCGCCGGTTTCGATTTCCCGGACGCGGCGGCGGCGGCCGCGAAGGTGCGCGAGGAACTCGCGGAAGCGCTCGACGCCGACGCGCGCGAGCGCGAACGCCCCGGGCGGGTGTTCGAGGAAGTCGGCGATCTGCTGTTCGCGGCCGCGAACCTCGCGCGCAAGCTCGGGGTCGAGCCGGAAACGGCGCTGCGCGCGGCGAACGCGAAATTCGAGCGGCGGATCCGCCGGATGGAGCGCTACGCGGCCGACCAGCGGACCGCGCTCGACGCGCTCGACCTCGCCGCGCAGGAAGCGCTCTGGATCCGGGCGAAACGCGAGGAATGAGCACGCCCCGCCGGCCGCGCCGCGCGGGCGATGCCGCTCGGCGCCGCGCGAGCCTGCGGCGCGAACCGTCCCCGTCCTGGCGCTGCGACCCGGGCTTGCCGATCGCGGCGAAGCGCGCCGAGATCGTCGAACGGCTGCGGGTCGAACCGATCTTGATCGTGGTCGGGGAGACCGGATCGGGCAAGAGCACCCAGCTGCCGCGGTTCTGCCTCGAGGCCGACCGCGGGATCGAGGGCCTGATCGCGCACACCCAGCCCCGACGGCTCGCCGCCCGCGCGCTCGCGCAGCGCATCGCCGAGGAGTTGCGCGAACCCGTCGGGCGCACGGTCGGTTACCGGGTTCGCTTCGCCGACCAGGTGTCCGAGGCGACGCGTGTGGTGCTGATGACCGACGGCGTGCTGCTCGCGGAGCTCGCGCGCGACCGTGAACTGCGCCGCTACGACACGCTGATCATCGACGAGGCGCACGAACGCAGCTTGAACGTCGACCTGCTGCTCGGCATCGCGAAGCGGTTGCTCGCGGTGCGCGCGGACCTGCGGGTGGTCGTGACCTCGGCGACGCTCGACGTCGAACGCCTGGCGGCGTTCTTTGGCGGCGCGCCGGTGATCGACGTCGGCGGGCGCGGCCACCCGGTCGAGGTGCGCACCGCGGCGGCGCCGGACCGGGAGGAAGAGCCGGACCTGCCGACCGCGGTGCTGGCGGCGTTTCGATCGATCGAGGCGGACCCCGGACCCGGCGGCGCGGGCGACGTGCTCGCGTTCCTGCCGGGCGAACGGGAGATCGCCGACGTCGGCGAACTGCTCGACCGCGAGCTGGGCGCCGCGCTCGAGATCGTCCCGCTGTACTCGCGGCTCGCCTGGGAGCGGCAACGTCGGGTCTTCGAGCCCGGTCCGCGGCGCCGGATCGTGCTCGCGACGAACGTCGCGGAGACCTCGCTCACGGTGCCGGGGATCCGCGCGGTGATCGATTCCGGGCTTGCCCGGGTCAGCCGCTACGACGCCCGCAGCCGCCTGCAACGCCTGCCGATCGAGAAGATCTCGCGCGCGAGCGCGGAGCAGCGCAAGGGTCGCTGCGGACGGATCGGCCCGGGGCTGTGCGTGCGGCTGTACGACGAGGCGGATTTCGAGTCACGGCCGGCGTACACCGAGCCGGAGATCCTGCGGACCAACCTCGCGGCGCTGCTGCTGCGGCTCGCGGCCGACGGACTCGGCGCGGCCGAGGAGTTTCCGTTCGTGGACGCGCCGGACCGGCGCGCGCTCACCGACGGCTACCGGCTCCTGCAGGAACTCGGTGCGTTCGACGCCGAGCGCCGGATCACGTCCGTTGGCCGGGCGATGGCGCGCCTGCCGCTCGACCCGCGCCTGTCGCGGGCGCTGGTCGAGAGCCGCCGGTTTCACGCCGAGGCCGAGGTGCTCGCGATCGTCGCCGGGCTGAGCGTTCCCGACCCGCGGCTCGCCGCGGGCCCGCGCGATGCCGCGGCGCCGGCGCCGGCGCCGGAGGATCCGAAATCGCAGTTCCTCGACCTGCTGCAGCTGTGGAGCGCTTACCGAGCCGCGCGGGCGACCACGCGCCGGGAATTGCGCCAATGGTGCCGCGAGCGCGGCCAGTCGCTGCTGCGCCTCGGCGAGTGGGACGACGTGCACGCCCAGCTGTGCGAGCGCGCGACCGAGATCGGGATCCGGGCGGGCGGGCGCGCCGCGTCCTACGCGATGATCCACCGCGCGTTGCTCGCGGGCTTTTGCACGATCGTCGGCGTCCGCGCGGAGGAGGGCGTCTACGTCGGGCCGCGCGGCTTGCGCTTCCGGCTGTTCCCGGGATCGGCGATCGCCCGGCGCCGTCCGCGCTGGGTGATGGCGGCCGACGTCGTCGAGACGCGCCGGGTCTACGCGCGCCGGATCGCGGCGATCGACCCGGGATGGATCGAGACCGCGGCCGCTCCCCTGATCAAGCGCGAGTACCTCGACATCGACTGGGACGAGCGCCGCGGGGAGGTGGTCGCGAGCGAGCGCGCGAGCTTGTTCGGGCTGGTGATCGGGCAGCGGCGCGTGAACTATGGTCCGATCGCACCGGCGGAATCGCGGCAGGTGTTCGCGCGCGAGGCCCTGGTGCACGGCCGGCTCGCGCCACGGCCGCACTGGCTGGTCGCCAACGACGCGGCGCTCGCGGCGGCGCGGGCGATCGAGGACCGGTTGCGCACCCGGGGCCTGGTGGCCGAGGCCGAGGCGCTGGTCGCGTGCTACGAGCGCCGCTTGCCGCCGCAGGTGTCCACGCGCGCGGCGCTCGAGCGCTTCACCCGCAAGCTCGACCCCGCGGCCCTCGCGCGCCTGCCGCTTCGGGAGGAGGAAATCTTCGCGCATCGCCCGGATCCCGACGCGCTCGCGGCGTTCCCGGTGCGCGCCGCGATCGGCTCGATGGCGTTCGACGTCGAGTACCGGTTCGCGCCCGGGGATCCGCGCGACGGGGCGACGCTGCGGGTCCCGGTGATCGCGCTGCCGGAGCTCACGACGCCGGCGCTCGCCGCCGCGATTCCGGGTCTCGCGCGGCCGCGGGTCGAGGCCTGGATGCGGGCGCTGCCGAAGGAGGCCCGCCGGCACTTGATCCCGATCGCGGCGACCGCGGCACGCTACCTCGCCGAACAGGGCCTCGGGGCGGCGACCGCCGACTCGCTCGCCGCCTGGCTGCGAACGCGCGTCGGCTTGGGCGCGGACGCGGTCGGCGCGTCGATCGGCGACCCACCCGCATGGCTCGTGCCGCGGGTCGCGGTCGTCGACGCGGGCCGCGAACTCGCCTGCGGTGCCGACCTCGCTCCATTGCGGGTCGCGACCGCGGACGCGGCGGTCGCGGCGCTCCGGCAGGCCGCGGCCGAACGCCATCCGCAAGCCTGGGAGCGGTTCGAAGCCGAGACGCTGCCGCGTAGCACCGAGATCGAGACCCCGAACGGCCCGCTCACGGTGCACCCCGCGCTCGCCTCGGACGGCGCGACGATCCGCGTCGCGTTCGAGCGCTCGGCCGCGCAGGCCGCCCACCGGCATCGGCACGGCGCGACCCGGCTCGCGATGCGGGCGCTCGGACGGATCACGCGCGAGGCGGCTCGCGAGGTCGAGGAGGATACGCCGCTGATGCTCGGGGCGAGCCCGTTCGTCGAGGCGACGGCCATGGTCGATGGACTGGTCGCGGGCGCGGTGCGGCGCGCCTGCTTCGGCGACGACGAGCCCCCGCGGACGCGCGCCGCGTTCGAGGCCGGAATCGCCGCCGGGCGTGCGCGGCTCGCCGGGGCGCTCACCGACGCGCGCGCGGCCGCGCGTGCGCTGTTCGAGACCGCCCGTGCGGTGCGCTCGATCGTGATCCTCCCGCGGGTCGGGCCGGCCGCCGAGGCCGCCGCGGAGACCCAGGCGCACCTGCAACGCCTGCTGCGGGCGTTCCTCGCCGATCCACCGCGGCCCTGGTCCGGGCGGATCCCGAAGTACTTGCTCGCCGAGCAGCGCCGCTGGCGCCACGACCCGCGGCGCGGCGCGGAGCCGGCGTCGATCGCGGCCGCGATCCGCACCTGGACCGCGCGCCGCGATCGGTTCGCGGCGGCGGTCGAGCACGAGGGTCGTTGGCTCGAGGCGCTCGAGGATCTCGGTTGGTGGATCGAGGAGTACCGGATCTCCCTGGTTGCGCAGGAGATCGGCACCCTCGGGACGATCTCGGCCGAGCGCCTCGAAGCGCGCGCGGCCGGGATCGACGCCTGGCTCAGACGGTGAAGCGGATGCCCTGCGCGAGCGGCAGTTCGGCGCTCCAGTTGATCGTGGTCGTCTGGCGCCGCATGTAGGCCTTCCAGGCGTCCGATCCCGCCTCCCGGCCCCCGCCGGTGTCCTTCTCGCCGCCGAACGCGCCGCCGATCTCCGCGCCCGACGTGCCGAGGTTCACGTTCGCGATGCCGCAATCGCTGCCGTCGGCCGACAGGAAGCGTTCCGCGACCTGCAAGCGGTCGGTGAAGATCGCCGACGACAATCCGTACGCGACCGCGTTCTGCGCACCGATCGCCTCGTCGAGCGACTCATAACGCATCAGATACAGGATCGGGGCGAAGGTCTCGGTCTGCACGACCGGCATCGAAGCCTGCGCGGCGACGATCGTCGGCTCGACGAAATTCCCGGGACGGCCGAGCGCCCGGCCGCCGACCAGGAGGCGCGCGCCCTGCGCTTGCGCGGCCGCGACCGACGCGAGGAAACGCTGCGCGGCGGCCGCATCGATCAGCGGCCCCATCAGCGTTCCCGGGTCCAGCGGATCGCCGATGCGCACCTGCCGGTACGCGGCGACCAGCCGCCGCTCGAGCTCCTCGTACACGCTTTGATGCGCGAACACGCGGCGCGTGGTCGTGCAGCGCTGCCCGGCGGTGCCGACCGCGCCGAACACGATCGCCGGCACGGCGAGGTCGAGATTCGCGGTCGCGTCGACGATGATCGCGTTGTTGCCGCCGAGCTCCAGCAGGCTCTTGCCGAGCCGGTGCGCGACGCGGACGCCGACCTGGCGGCCGACCTCGGTCGATCCGGTGAACGAGACCAGCGCGACGCGCCGGTCGTCGACGAACCGCTCGGCGAGATCCGCGCCCGCGGCGACGAACAGCTGGAAGATCGGCGGCAGGGATAGCCGCTCGAGCACCCGGTTGCAGATGCGCTGCACGGCGATCGCGCACAGCGCGGTCTTCGGCGAGGGCTTCCACACGGTCGCGTTCCCGCAGATCGCGCTGAGGAACGCGTTCCACGACCACACCGCGACCGGGAAGTTGAACGCCGAGATCACCCCGACCACGCCGAGCGGATGCCATTGCTCGCTCATCCGATGCTCGCGCCGCTCCGAGTGCATCGACAGGCCGTAGAGCATCCGCGACTGGCCGACCGCGAAGTCGGCGATGTCGATCATCTCCTGGACTTCACCGTCGCCCTCGGCCTTGATCTTGCCGTTCTCCAGCGACACCAAGGTGCCGAGCGCGTCCTTGTAGCGGCGCAGCTCCTCGCCGATCAGACGCACGACCTCACCGCGCTTCGGCGCCGGCACGCGCCGCCACGCCGCGGCCGCCTCGGTCGCGGTGGCGATCACCCGTTCGTAGTCCTCCGCGGTCGCGGTTCGCACCGACGCGATGGGTTCACCGGTCGTCGGGTTGATCGAGTCGAGGCGCGCTCCGTCGCCGCGCTCGTTCCAGCCGGTGCCGCCGCACCAGACGCCGGGGTTGTCGGCGAGGATGCCGAGTTCGCGCAAGGCGGCGGTGGCGCGCTGGGCCGCCGGGGCGGCGCCGCGCTCTTTCGCAATGTTCATCGGATTTCAGTGCTCCACGACGCGACGCGTCGTTCGATTGGCGATTCGCCATTTTCGCGCGAGCACGCGCTGCAGTTCAATCGAATCCGGTGGTTTTTCGCTAGGCAGCGTCAATCACGCTGTGTAGCATTGAAAAACGATGTCGAAGAACCCACTGTTCACCGATTGGCATCCGGCCAGCTGGCGCGGCCGTCCGGCGGCCCAACAACCGCATTACTCCGATCCGGACGCGCTCGCGCGCGCGATCGGGATGCTCGGCCGCCTGCCGCCGCTCGTGGTGTCCTGGGAGATCGAAGCGCTGCGCGGAAAGCTTGCGGCCGCGGAGCGCGGCGAGCAGTTCCTGCTGCAAGGCGGCGATTGCGCGGAGAGCTTCGACGACTGCGAATCGGACAACATCGCACGCCGGCTGAAGATCCTGCTGCAGATGAGCCTCGTGCTGCTCCAGGGCTTGAAGAAGCCGGTGATCCGCGTCGGCCGCTTCGCCGGCCAGTACGCGAAGCCGCGCTCCGCGGACACCGAGACGCGCGACGGCGTCACGCTGCCGTGCTACCGCGGCGACAACGTCAATCGGCCCGGCTTCACGCCGCAGGAGCGCGAACCGGACCCGGAACTCCTGCTGCGAGGCTACGAGCGCGCGTCGCTCACCTTGAACTTCGTGCGCGCGCTGATCGACGGCGGATTCGCCGACCTGCATCACCCGGAGTATTGGGATCTCGGGTTCCTGCGGCACACGCCGCTGCGCGAGGCCTATCAAGGCATCGTCGACTCGATCGCGGAATCGCTGGAGTTCTTCGAGTCGATGAGCGGGCAGCGGGTCCACGCGGCGACGCGCTGCGAGTTCTACACCAGCCACGAAGGACTGCATCTCGCGTTCGAACAGGCGCAGACCCGCTACATCGCGCGCCAGCAACGCTGGTACAACCTGTCGACGCACATGCCCTGGATCGGGATGCGCACGGCCGCGCTCGACGGCGCGCACATCGAGTATTTCCGCGGGATCGCCAATCCGATCGGGGTCAAGGTCGGCGCCGGCATGAGCGCCGAATGGCTGCAGGAACTCGTGCAGGCGCTGAACCCGCAGCAGATCCCCGGCCGCCTCACGCTGATCCACCGGTTCGGCAGCAAGCAGGTCGAGCACCGTCTCCCGGAAATGATCGCGGCGGTGCGGGCCACGGGTGCGCGGGTGCTGTGGGTCTGCGATCCGATGCACGGCAACACCGAGACGACCGCGGGCGGCTTGAAGACGCGCCGATTCGAGAACATCCTCGCCGAGGTCGAAGCCGCGTTTCGCATCCACGAGGACTGCGGCTCGATGCTCGGCGGCGTGCACATCGAGCTCACCGGCGAGGACGTGACCGAGTGCATCGGCGGCGCGCGCGGACTGCGCGAGTCGGATCTCGCGCGGGCCTATCGAACCGCGGTGGATCCGCGCCTGAATGCGGAACAGTCGCTGGAGCTCGCGATGCGCATCGCCCAGCTGGTCCGGGGTAACCATCCCCGCGGCGGGAATGACAATAAAAAGCAATTAAAACAATAAGATACTAGTTAAACCTGATCTCGTTTATTTTGTCAATCCCGCGGTTTTCCAAATCGGGTTTTGCCTCGTTGCCGGCAGATGCTATCCTTCCGGTCCCGCTGAACGTCCCAGCGTCGATTCGCACCCCGTGAAGCCCCTCGACGGCCCGGGTGCCCGGTCGACGGCGGTGCGGCGGGTGAGTGAGGCGAACGAGGGAATTTTGCCGCGCGGCTCGAGTCCAACGAAAGTCTCGACGAGCCTCGCGAGCCAAGGTCGGATTGCGCTCGGGTTAGTCCAAAGTCCAGGCGCGATCGATGGCGGGCTACGCGGATCTTCCGCGTAGCCCGTTTTTTGTTCCACGCCGCCCGATGCCGATGAACCACGTCTACGATCCCGCGTGCCGCCGCTGTCCGCGCTTGAGCGCCTTCCTCGACGAGGTCGCGCACGCCCATCCGGACTACCACTGCCGGCCGGTTCCGGCGTTCGGGGATCCGCGGGCCCGATGGCTGATCGTCGGGCTCGCCCCGGGAATGCACGGCGCGAATCGCACCGGGCGGCCGTTCACCGGCGACCATGCCGGAATCCTGTTGTACGCGACGCTGCACCGGTTCGGTTTCGCGTCGGCGGCCACGTCGATCGCGCGTGACGACGGACTGCAACTGCGGGGGGTGCGGATCTCGAACGCGGTCAAGTGCCTGCCGCCGCAGAACAAGCCGCTGCCGAAGGAAATCGCCGAGTGCAACGGGTATCTTCGCGCGGAGCTCGCCGCGAGCCCGCAGCCGCGCGTGATCCTCGCGCTCGGGGCGATCGCGCACGCCGCGGTGCTGCGGGCGCTCGGCCTGAAGGCCGCCGCCCACCGGTTCGCGCACGGCGCGTGTCACGAGCTCGGCGCACGGGTGCTCCTCGATTCGTATCACTGCAGCCGCTACAACACCCAGACCCGCCGGCTGACGCCGGCGATGTTCGAACGCGTGATCGCGCACGCGGCCCGACTCGCCGCATGAGCGTCCCGCCGGCCGGCTTCGAGGCACGCGCGTACGTCGACTCGCTGCCGTCGCGTCCCGGCGTCTACCGGATGCTCGATGCGGCGGGCGGGATCCTCTACGTCGGCAAGGCGCGCAACCTGAAGAGCCGCGTGTCGTCCTATTTCCAGCCGAGCAACGTCCAGCCGAAGGTGGTCGCGCTGGTCGCGAAGACCGCGTCGATGGAAGTGACGATCACGAACTCCGAGACCGAGGCGCTGCTGCTCGAGCTCAACCTGATCAAGAAGCATCGTCCGCGGTTCAACGTGATCCTGCGCGACGACAAGAGCTTTCCGTTCCTGCGCGTGACCACCACACACGAGTTCCCGCGCCTGTGCCTGTATCGCGGCTCGCGCCGGGAGCCCGGGCGGTACTTCGGGCCGTATCCGTCCGCGGGCGCGGTGCGCGAGGCGCTGAACCAGCTGCAGAAGATCTTCCGCCTGCGCGATTGCGAGGACACCTTCTTCGCGAACCGCTCGCGACCCTGCCTGCAATACCAGATCGGCCGCTGCACCGCGCCCTGCGTCGGACGCATTGCGCGCGAGGCGTACGCGCAGGACGTGCGCGGCGTGATCCAGCTGCTCGAGGGGCGCAACGACGAGGTCAACCGCGAGCTCGCGGCCCGCATGGAGGCGGCGGCCGACCGGTTGGCGTTCGAGGAGGCGGCGAAGCTGCGCGATCAACTCGGGGATCTGCGCAGCGTCCAGACCAGCCAGATCGTGACCGCCGATCCGCGCCACGACGCCGACGTGATCGCGGTGTCGGCCGGCGGCGGCGAGTATTGCATCGCGCTGATGTTCGTGCGCGGCGGGCGCAGCCTCGGCAGCACGACGTTCTTTCCGCGCGCGCCGCTCGCCGAGCCGCCGGAGGTGCTCGCGGCGTTCATCGCACAGTACTACGCCGAGCGGGAGCCGCCGGCGGAGATCATCGTCGAGTTCGAGCCCGAGGAGCGGGGTTGGCTGGAGCAGAGCCTCGGCGCGCGCGTGCAGCGCCGGGTGCGCATCGCGGCCTCGGTGCGCGGTATCCGCGCGCGCTGGCTCGCGATGACGCGCGAGAACGCCGAGCAGGCGGTGAAGATGCGCGGCCTCGCGCGCGCGAGCGTCGCGGCGAGTCTCGAGGCGTTGCGCGCGGCGTTCGATCTGCCACGGGCACCGCAGCGGATCGAGTGCTTCGACATCAGTCACACCGGCGGCAGCGACACGATCGCCTCCTGCGTCGTGTTCGGCCCGGAAGGGGCGCTGAAGGGCGAATACCGCCGCTTCAACATCGAAGGGATCCGTCCCGGGGACGACTACGGCGCGATGCACCAGGCGCTGCTGCGGCGCTATCGCCGGGTGCGCGACGGCGAGGTGCCGGCGCCGGACCTGGTGCTGATCGACGGCGGCCGCGGCCAGCTCGGCGAGGCGGCGCGCGTGCTCGAGGAGCTCGGGCTCCACGGCATCACGCTGATCGGCGTCGCGAAGGGGCCGGATCGGCGCGCGGGGCAGGAACAGCTGTTCTTGTTGGGCCGGGAGGCGCCGACTATACTGGCGCCGGACTCCGGTGCGTTGCACTTGATCCAGCGCGTGCGCGATGAGGCGCACCGGTTCGCGATCGCGGGTCATCGACGCAAGCGCGCGAAGCGGCACAGCGAGTCGATCCTCGAAACGATACCGGGTCTCGGCCCAGTGAAGCGGCGCGAATTGCTGAAGCAATTCGGTGGGTTGCAAGGGGTGCTGCGTGCCGGCGTCGACGACTTCGTGCGGATTCGGGGACTCGGGCGCCCGCTCGCGGAAGTGATCTATGAACACCTCCACCCCGGCGGCTGAGCCCAAATCGTCGCTGAACCTGCCGAACGCGCTGACCTGGCTGCGGATCCTGCTCGTGCCCGCGATCGTCGCGCTGTTCTACCTGCCGTACTGGTGGGCGGATCCGGCCGCGTGCGCGGGCTTCGCGTTCGCCGGGATCACCGACACGCTCGACGGCTACTACGCCCGCAAGCTCGGCCAGACCTCGCGGCTCGGCGCGTTCCTCGATCCGGTCGCCGACAAGCTGATCGTCGCCTGCGCGCTCGTGCTGATCGTGAGCCGGGACCCTCGCTGGTTCGTGGTGATCGTCGCGATCGTGATCATCGGACGCGAGATCGCGGTGTCGGCGCTGCGCGAGTGGATGGCCGAGATCGGCGCCCGCGGCCGGGTCGCGGTGTCCGGCTGGGGCAAGGCGAAGACGATCCTGCAGATCGTCGGCCTGTCGTGCATGTTGTTCCGGCGGGACCTGCTCGGGCTGCCGATCTATCGGATCGGCATCGGGCTCACCGTGGTCGCGGCGGTGCTGACGCTCTGGTCGATGATCCTGTACCTGCGCCTCGCGTGGCCGGAACTGCGGGGTGGCGGAAACGGCTGAAAGCGGTCCCGACCTTCGCCGCCGATCTTGACTCCGTCCGACGCGGCCCTACAATTACCGGTCTGTCGTGGGCGGGAATAGCTCAGTTGGTAGAGCGCAACCTTGCCAAGGTTGAGGTCGCGAGTTCGAGCCTCGTTTCCCGCTCCAGCTTCCACGGTCCGAAAGCGCTCCGCGCGTCCGCGCTCAGGCCTTGCGCGTGAGCCCGCCCTGGACGAAATCGACCGCGCTGCGCAGGCTCGCGAGCTTGCCGTAGTCGGTATCGGCGACCGGTATGCCGAACGCCTCGCTGACCGCGACCGCGAAGTGCAGCGCGTCCATCGAATCGAAGTCGAACTGATCGCGAAAATCCCGATCGGCGACGACGCTCCGCGGATCGATGTCCGGGGCGATGCGGGTCAGCAACTCGAGGAGCTTCGCCTGGATCTCGGTGGGTTCCATGATGTCGCCTCGATCGCGCTAGAGCTTGTCGGGGTGCTGCAGTAGATCGGCGATCGCGCGCAGGAACCGCGAGCCGGCGCGGCCGTCGGTGACGCGGTGATCGGCCGCGAGCGCGAGGGTGAGGATCGGCCGGATCGCGATTTGGCCGTCGCGGACCGCCGGTTGCTCGCGGATCGCGCCGGCCCCGACGATCGCGACCTGCGGCGGATTGATGATCGGATAGAGCACGTCCGCGCCCTCGGCGCCGAGGCTCGTCACGGTGATCGTCGCGGCGGAGAATTCCCCGGAGCGCATCCGGCCGGCACGAACGCGCGTGACCAGCGCGCTGAAGTCGCGCATCAGCGCCGGCAGGTCCTTGCGGTCCGCGTCGAGCAGCGCCGGGGCGACCAGACCGCCGCCGCGCAGCGCGATCGCGACGCCGGCGTGCACGGCGTGCGCCGGCTCGAACCGGCCGTCGCGGAAGGCGCCGTTGAATCCATCGATCCGCGCGGCGGCGAGCGCAATCGCTTTGGTGATCAGCACCGCGTCGATCAGCCGCTCCTGCACGGGCACGCGCGCATTGGTCCGGGCGAGCCAATCGCGCGCAGCGCCGTAGTCCACGTCCAGTCCGAGGTAATAGTGCGGAATCTCGCGCTTGGCGCGCGCCATCGCGGCACCGATCGCGGCGCGCATCGCCGCGCGCGGATCGGCGGGCGCGGCCGATCCGCCCGCGGCGGCGGATCGAGCGGCGGCGAGCCGCTCGACGTCGGCGACGTGCAGGATCGTGGCGGGACCGGCCTGCTCCAGCGACGCCGGGGACAGGCCGAGCTCCTCCGCCCGGCGGCGCGCGGCGGGCGAGAGGCGGGCGCGGCCGGTCGCCGGCGGGGGTGTCGCGGTCACGGTCGAGGTCGACGCCGGAGGGGCCTCGACGGGGCCCGCGCTCGCGATGGGCTCGCCGGCTTCGGTCGCCTGCGGCGGCGCGACACCCGCACCGGACGATACCGGGGCCGCCGTTTGGTCCGAGTCCGCGACGGTCAGGTGCGCGAGCACCGCGCCGACCGGAACCTTCGTTCCGGGCGCGACCACGAGATCGGCGATCTGGCCGTCCTGATAGGCCTCGACGTCGATCAGGCCCTTGGTCGTCTCGACGGTCACGATCGGCTCGCCGTGCGCGAACCGATCGCCCGGTTGCTTCAGCCACTCGGTCAGCGTCGCGCTCTCCATGTCGGCGCCGAGCGAGGGCAGGCGGAATTCGATCCGCATCAACCGCTCCCGTCCCCGCCGACCACGCGGCGTACCGCGTCGACGATGCGTTCGGGGCTCGGCAGCGCGGCGTCCTCGAGGTGTTTCGCGTACGGGATCGGGACCTCGGCCGTGCAGACTCTCTCGACCGGCGCCTCGAGATCGTAGAACGCCTGCTCGACGATTCGTGTGGTGACTTCGGCGGCGAGACTGCCGCTGCGCCAGCCTTCGTCGACGATGACCGCCCGGCGGGTCCGGCGCACGCTCGCGACGATCGCGGCGTCGTCGAGGGGTCGCAGCGTGCGCAGATCGAGCACTTCGACTTCGATGCCCCCGGCCGCAAGGCTGGCGGCGGCGGCGAGGCACTTCGGCAGGCTCCCGCCGTAGGTGATCACCGTTGCGTCGTGGCCGGGGCGGCGGACCGCGGCGTGGTCGATGTCGACCGCGGCGAGGCCCGGCGTCAGATCGCCCTCCGCGTTGTAGAGCGCGGCGTGCTCGAACAGCAACACCGGATCGGGACAGGCGAGCGCCGCCGCGAGCATGAATCGCGCATCGTCGATCGTCGCCGGCACCACGATCCGCAGACCCGGAATGTGCGCATACCAGCCTTCGAGGCTGTGCGAGTGCTGGGCGGCGAGCTGCCGGCCGGCGCCCGTCGCCAGGCGGATCACCAGCCCGACGGCGAGCTGGCCGCCGGACATGTGACAGTAGGACGCGGCGTTGTTCATGATCTGGTCGAGCGCGAGGAGGCTGAAGTTCACCGTCATGATCTCGACGATCGGACGCAGCCCGCCGAGCGCGGCGCCGATCCCCGCGCCGACGAACGCGGACTCCGACAGCGGCGTGTCGCGGATCCGTTCCGGCCCGAATTCCTCGAGCAGTCCCTTGCTCACGGCATAGCTGCCGCCGTAACGGCCGACGTCCTCGCCCATCAGGAACACGCGCGGGTCGGCGCGCAGTGCGGCACGCAGCGCTTCGCGGACCGCGTCGCGATAGCTGAGGCGCACCGGCGCCGGCGGCGGGGTGCGCGCGGAATCGGCGCCCGGGAGAACCGGATCGATCATCGCGACCCCCCGTTCATGCGCTGCGCTCGGCATAGACGAAGCGCGCGAGGTCCGCGACCGGCTCCCAGGGCGCACTCTCCGCGAACGCGACCGCCGCGTCGACCTCCGCCGAGGCTTCGGCCTCGAGCCGCCGAAAGTCGTCCTCGGTGATCAGGCCTTCGGCCTTCAAGCGTGTCGTCAGCGTGATCAGCGGGCCCTTGCGCTGCCAGGCCTCGACCTCGGATTTATCCCGGTACAACTGCGGATCGAACATCGAGTGCGCGCGGAATCGATAGGTGCGCAGCTCGAGCAGGGCGGGGCCCGCACCGCCGCGGATCGCCGCGGCCGCGCGGCCGACCGCGGCCTCGACCGCGAACACGTCCATCCCGTCGACCGCCGCCGCATCGATGCGGTAGCCGCGCGCCTTCGCCGCGATGTCCGTCTCGGCCTCGGTGCGGTCGAGCGCGGTGCCCATCGCATACCGGTTGTTCTCGCACAGGAACAGCACCGGCAGGCGCCACAGCGCGGCGAGGTTCAGCGATTCGTGGAATTCCCCTTCGGCGACGGCGCCGTCGCCGAAGAAGCAGGCCGTGATCGCGGGCTCGCGCCGCAGTTTTTGCGCGAGTGCGAGGCCGACCGCGACCGGGAGCCCCGCGGCGACGATCGCGTTGCCGCCGTAGAAGCGCTTCGCGACGTCGAACAGGTGCATCGAGCCGCCGCGCCCGCGGCTGCAGCCGCTTTGCTTGCCGTAGAGCTCCGCCATCACCCTATCCATCGGCACGCCGCGCGCGAGCGCGTGCCCGTGCTCGCGATAGGTCGCGACGATCGCATCGCCGGCGTCGAGCGCGCGCATCGCGCCGACCGCAACGGCTTCCTCGCCGTTGTAGAGGTGCAGGAAGCCCCGGATCTTCCGCTCGCCGTACAGCTGATAACAACGATCCTCGAACGCGCGGATGCGCAGCATCCCGCGCAGCAGCGCGAGGCCGTGCTCCCGGCCCGCGGGTCCCGCGGCGGGCGCGTTCACTCCTTGCCCTCGAGCGTCGACAGATCGCCTTCGGGCAGTCCGAGCTCGCGCGCGCGCAGGAGCCGCCGCATGATCTTGCCGCTGCGGGTCCGCGGCAGGCCGTCGCTGAACGCGATCTCCCGCGGCGCCACGGCGGCGCCGAGCAGGCGGCGCGCGTGCCCGAGAACCTGGCTGCGCAAGTCCTCGTTCGCCGCGAAACCGCGGCGCAGCTCGACGAACGCCTTCACGGCCTGTCCGGCGATCGGGTCGGGAACGCCGATGACCGCCGCCTGCGCGACCGCCGGGTGGGTCATCAGCGCGCTCTCGATCTCGAACGGACTGATCAGGTGCCCGGCCGATTTGATCACGTCGTCGGCACGGCCGATGAACCAGAAATAGCCGTCCGCGTCGCGCCGCGCGAGGTCGCCGGCGAGATACCAGCCGTCGACGAAGGCCTCGGCATAGCGTCCGGGGTTCTCCAGATAGCCCGTGAACATCGACGGCCAACCGGGCCGCAACGCGATCTCGCCGACCTCGTCGGCGGACTCGATCGCCTCGAGCCGGCCGGCCGTGGTGCGCCGGACGACGCGGGCCTCGACGCCCGGGATCGCCCGTCCCATCGAGCCCGGCAGCACTTCGCATGCGGCGAAGTTCGCGATCATGATCGCCCCGGTCTCGGTCTGCCACCAGGTGTCGTGGAACGGCTTGCCGAAGGCCTCGACTCCCCAGGTCACCGCCTCGGCGTTCAACGGCTCGCCGACGCTCGCCATGTGGCGAAGCGCCGGGAATTGCCGCGCGCGCGCCAGCAGGGTGCCGGCCTTCATCAACATCCGGATCGCGGTCGGCGCGGTATACCAGACCTGGACCCGTTCCTCGGCCAGGATCCGATACCAGCGCTCGGGATCGAACTCCTCGCGATCGACGATCAGGCTCGCGCCGCACGCGAGCGGACCGATCAGTCCGTACGCGATCCCGGTGACCCAGCCGGGGTCGGCGGTGCACCAATAGGTCTCGCCCGGATGCAGGTCGAGCACCATCCGGCTCGTCGCATGCTGCGCGATCACGGCCGCGTGCGACAGCGTCACCCCCTTCGGCTTGCCCGTGGTCCCGCTGGTGAAGTGCAGCAGCGCGACGTCCTCGTCGCGGGTCGGCGCGGTCGCGTAGGTCTCGGCGGCCTCGCCGAGCAGCGCCGCGAGATCGAGCGTGCCCGGCGGGAGCGCCGGCGTCGCGTCGTCGCGCACCAGCAGCACGTGGCGCAGCTCCGGCAGGAATTCACGGATGCCCGCGACCTTGCGCCGGTAGAACGCCTCGGTCGTCACCAGCACCTGCACGTGCCCGAGCTGCAAGCGGGTCTTCAGCGGTTCGGGGCCGAACGCCGAGAACAGCGCACTCAACACGTTGCCGGCTTCGAGCGTGCCGAGCGCGGCGGTGTAGAGCTCGGGAACCCGGCCGAGGAGGGTCGCGACGCTCGCGCCGCGCGCGATGCCGAGGGTGCGCAGCACGTTCGCGAAGCGCCGTGAGCGGCGCTGCAGCTCGGAATAGGTCAGGTCGATCCGGTTCCAGTGCCGATCGACGAAGCGGACCGCGCGCCAGTCCCCATGTCCCTGCGCGACGTGTCGGCCGACCGTCTCGGCGGCGATGTTGAGCAGCGGATCGGTGCGGCCGGTGAGCGTTTGGCGCGCGTCGGCCCAAGTGAACGTGCGGCGCGCCTCGGCGTAGTTCGTGAGGTAGTGGCCGAGGCCGCCCGGCGCGCCCGACTTCTGGATCGCTCGCGTGCTCATCATCCTCTCCGCCCGAGTCGACGGCATTGTGGGCCACGGCGCGGAGAAATCGATCCGCGAATCCACCTAGGCGGGCAGGGCGCGCATTGCCAGTCGATTCTCGTTAAGCGAGAATGGCCGCCCGCCGCCACCGCCAGGTCCGGCGGTCTTCAGCCCCAAGGCTAGGTGGCAGAATGGTCATGCAGCGGCCTGCAAAGCCGCGTACGCCGGTTCGATTCCGACCCTAGCCTCCATTGCACCGCCCGCGATCCGCA
>JAJYAM010000122.1 GCA_021779535.1 Pseudomonadota bacterium | reverse complement strand
GCGCATGACCGTCGCCGAAAATCTCGCCGTGCCGCTGCGCAACGAATTGCTCGATGTGCCGCCACCAGCCGTCATCGGCTATGCTTGAGCCAATGAACGGTAAACGCCAGATCCGCCCCAGCGGGGCGCTGGGCAGCGTACGCTACGAGATCCGCGGCCGGCTCGCACGCCGGGCGCTCGAGCTCGAGCGACTCGGCCACGAGGTGATTTCGCTGAACATCGGCAATCCGTACGCGTTCGGCTTTCGCACGCCGGAGACGATGCGCCTCGCGATGATCGAGAACCTGCGCCACAGCGAGGGCTACGTCCACCAGAAAGGCATCTTCCCGGCCCGCGAGGCGGTGGTGATGCAACAACAGGACCGCGGCGTGCGCGGCGTCACGGTCGATGAAGTGTTCATCGGCAACGGCGTCAGCGAGCTGATCGACCTGTGCCTGCGCGCACTGTTGAACCCCGGCGACGAAGTGCTCGTGCCGAGTCCCGACTATCCGCTGTGGACGGCGGCCGTGAACCTCAATTCGGGCCGCGCGGTGCACTATGCTTGTCGCCCGGAGCACGGCTTCGTGCCCGATCCGGACGAGATCGCGGCCGCGGTGGGTCCGCGTACCCGCGCGATCGTCGTCGTGAATCCGAACAACCCGACCGGGGCGGTTTATCCGCGCGAGACGCTCGCGGCGATCGCGCGCATCGCCGAGCGGCACCACCTGGTCGTGCTCGCCGACGAGATCTACGACCAGATCCTCTACGACGACGCCGTCTTCGTGCCGATGGCGACGCTGGTCGAGAACACGCTCTGCGGCACACTGAGCGGCCTGTCGAAGGTCTATCGCGCCTGCGGCTACCGCGTCGGCTGGGCCTCGTTCTCCGGCGACGTCGCCCATGCGAGCGACTATCTCGGCGCGCTCGAACTGCTCTCGTCGCTGCGCCTGTGTAGCAACGTGCCCGGCCAGTGGGCGGTGCAAACCGCACTCGGCGGACACCAGAGCATCCGCGAGCTGACACGTGCCGGTGGACGACTGCACGAGTCGCGCCGCGCGATCCTCGAGGGCGTGGCGAGCAGCCGGCATCTGCGCCTGGTGCCGCCTCGCGGCGCACTGTACTCGTTCGTCGAGGTCGACGGCGAACGCTTCGGGGAGTTCGACGACCAGGCGTTCGCACTCGAGCTGCTCGAGACCAAGCACGTGCTGGTGGCTCCCGGCGTGAGCTTCAATTTCGCGCCCCGCAACTTCTTCCGCATCACCAACCTGCCGGAAGCCGCGGTGCTCTCGGTGGTGTTCGAACGCATCGAAGCGCTGCTCGATGCGCGCGTCGCGGACGGGCAACCGCTTCGGGCGGTCGATACGCCGGCGAAACTGCGTTCCCGCTGAGTCCGCCGGCGCTCACCCAGGACCGGCACGTTCGGCAAGTGTCCCGATCAACTCTCGCCCCCTTTGCGTTGTGGGCGCGGGCAGCGATACGAGAACCGATAAGAGGCGAGTTTGACGTTCGGCGGCCGATTCGAGCGGTAGGGGAGTAACTGGCACGGCTGGCCCATGAGCGCAACGATGCGGCGGTGAAGGACTGGCTGTCGGACGAGGCCCCGAAGATCAAGGCTTGTGCGAAACGGCAAAATGCCGAGGTCAGCTGAGGCGATGCGACCGGGGTGCGCTTCGACGAGAGCAGACATCGCGGGTACGCGCCTTCGGGCCGGACGCCGGCCGTAAAGATCCGCGCGCGTCGGCGGAGCGCATCGGCGATCGCGGCGGCGAACAATCAAGGGAGGGGGCGCTTGATGATTCACTTGGGGCGCTTGAGCCCGGAGCGACTGGTCGTGTTCATGTAGCGATTGAATCGGTCCGGACCCGTCTCCTGCTCGGCGTCTTATCGCGCCTTGGTGAACACCAAAGCAAACACTAGTTGGGCCTTCCGCGGATTGTGGGAACGTCTGCCGCAATCCCGCCGGCCGCTTGCTGCGCAAGAACCATGTGAATGCCGGCATCAGCGGCTACGCGCGCAGGGTCGACTCCAGCGTATTCGGGGTATGGGCATTGCCGGTGCGGCATACAAGCGGGATCAACCCTGTGCGTTGGGCTGGACTCGAGAATTGATACAAAACCTATATTGATCAATCCAAAATTGGGCTTGGACTTGCATCATTGCAATTTTTAGAATCCGCTGCCATCGGCATCGCGTACAAATCCACAAGTCCGATGTAGGGGGAACAGCATGAACCGAACGTTCAGAAGCCGCGGGGTCGCACCAATGGTCGCGGCGATCCTAGGTCTCGCGCTAACCAGCATGGCCTCGCCCGCCGGGGCGCAGCAAAACGCGAATGGGAAATCCGATGTGGCGTCCGTCAAGAGCGCCAATGCCGAGACCGTGGCTCCCACTGGGAGTCTCACGCCAATCATCGTCACGGCAAGCAGGCGTACTGAGAATGCCATGAGGTCCTCGATCGCCCTGACATCGCTCGACGCGGCTCAGCTCGAGCAAAGCGGCGTCAAAAATCTGACCGACCTGCAATATGTCGCGCCGAACATGTCCATCCAGCCTACGGGCGTGAGCGAACAGATCAATGTCCGCGGCGTCGGCCAGCAGAGTACGGACGCCAATGCGATTGCGGGTGTACCTCTTTATCAAGATGGCATGTTGCTCCCACAGATCGACAGCGCGTTCGACTACTTCGATATTGCGAACATCCAGGTGCTTCGTGGCCCGCAAGGCACGTACGCCGGTGCAAGCTCGATCGCGGGCGCGATATTCGTCACGTCGTCCGACCCCGAGTTCTCCTCGCGAGTTCACGGGAACTTCACACTGGAAGGAGGCAATTACAGCGACGTGGCGGGGCATGGTGCGATCAATCTGCCGATATCCGACACGGTCGCCGCACGTGTGGCGTTCTATGTGGAGACCCACAAGAGCTTCTTTCGGGACAACGGCCTCATACCCGGTCCGGGCAACGCGGACTTCGCCAGTCCCGGCGCTCCGGGTTCGCTCGACGAGAAGGAGGTGCGCGTCAGCTTGCTGTGGAGGCCCAACGACAATCTGAGCGTGCTTTGGAAGACGCAATTGGGTACCAAGGACACCGGAGGGTTCCCGTACATACCGAGCCCGTCCCTGCCG
>JAJYAM010000065.1 GCA_021779535.1 Pseudomonadota bacterium | reverse complement strand
TCACTCCCACTCGATCGTCGCCGGCGGCTTGCCGGTGACGTCGTACACCACCCGTGAGATGCCCGGGACCTCGTTCACGATGCGGTGGACGACGCGCTCCAGGAACTCGTAGGGCAAGCGCGCCCAGCGCGCGGTCATGAAGTCCACCGTCTCGACCGCGCGCAGCGCGATCACCGGGTCGTAGCGGCGCCCGTCGCCCATCACGCCGACCGAGCGCACCGGCAGGAACACCGCGAACGCCTGGCTGACCTGATCGTACAGGCCGTCGCGACGCAGCTCCTCGATGAAGATCGCGTCGGCGCGCCGCAGCAGGTCCGCCTGGGATTTCTGGATCTCGCCGAGGATGCGCACGCCGAGCCCGGGCCCGGGGAACGGATGCCGGTAGACCATCTCGTGCGGCAGGTCGAGCTCGACCCCGAGCCGCCGCACCTCGTCCTTGAACAGCTCGCGCAACGGCTCGAGGAGCTTCAGCTTCATCCGCTCCGGCAGGCCGCCGACGTTGTGGTGCGACTTGATCACGTGCGCCTTGCCGGTCTTCGCGCCGGCCGACTCGATCACGTCCGGATAGATCGTGCCCTGCGCGAGCCAGCGCACGCCCTCGAGCTTCGCCGCTTCCTCCTCGAACACCTCGACGAACACCCGGCCGATGATCTTGCGCTTGGTCTCGGGATCGGCCTCGCCCGCGAGCGCGGCGAGAAAGCGCTCCGCGGCGTCGACGCGGATCACGTCGATCCCCATGTGCTCGGCGAACGTCGCCATCACCTGATCGCCCTCGCCGAGGCGCAGCAGGCCGTGATCGACGAACACCGCGGTCAGCTGCCGGCCGATCGCCCGGTGCAGCAGCGCCGCGAGCACCGACGAATCGACGCCCCCCGACAGGCCGAGCAGCACCCGGTCGGCGCCGACCTCGGCGCGGACGCGCGCGATGCCGTCCTCGATGATCGACGGCGTCGACCAGTTCGCCCCGCAGCCGGCGATCTCGCGGACGAACCGGCGCAGGATCTCCCCGCCCTGCAACGTGTGGGTGACTTCCGGATGGAACTGCAGCCCGTACCAGCCGCGCGACTCGTCCGCCATCGCCGCGAACGGCGCGCTGTCGGTCGACGCGATCGCGCGAAATCCGGGCGGCAGCGCGGCGACGCGATCGCCGTGGCTCATCCACACGTCGAGCAGCCGCGCGCCGGACGCGTCGCGCGCGTCCTCCAGGCCGTCGAGCAGGCGGGAACCCGCGGCCGGCCGGACCTGCGCGAAACCGAACTCCCGATTCGCCGCGGACTCGACTCGTCCGCCGAGCTGCGCCGCCATCGTCTGCATGCCGTAGCAGATCCCGAGCACCGGCACGCCGAGCTCGAACGCCGCGCGCGGCGCGGACGGGCCGTGCGTCTCGTAGACCGACTCCGGGCCGCCCGACAGGATCAAGGCCTTCGGCGCGAAGCGGCGGATCCCGGCCGGGTCGGCGTCCCACGCGCGGATCTCGCAGTAGACCCCGATCTCGCGCACCCGTCGCGCGATCAGCTGCGTGTACTGCGAACCGAAATCGAGGATCAGGATCCGGTCGGCATGGATGTCGATCATCAGCCGACCCGGTAGTTCGGCGCTTCTTTGGTGATCGTCACGTCGTGCACGTGGCTCTCGCGCACCCCGGCGGTGGTGATCCGCACGAATTGCGGCCGCGTGCGCATTTCCTCGATGTTGCGGCTGCCGGTGTAGCCCATCGCGGCGCGCAGCCCGCCGGCGAGCTGGTGCAGGATCGCGACGAGGCTCCCCTTGTAGGCGACGCGTCCCTCGATGCCCTCGGGCACGAGCTTCTCGAGTTCCGAGGTCGTGTCCTGGAAATACCGGTCGCTCGAGCCGTGCGCCTGCGCCATCGCGCCGATCGAACCCATGCCTCGATACGACTTGTACGAGGCACCCTGGTAGAGCTCGACGTCGCCCGGAGACTCCTCGGTGCCGGCGAACAGCCCGCCGATCATCACCGTGTGCGCGCCCGCCGCGAGCGCCTTCGCGACGTCGCCGGAATAACGGATTCCGCCGTCGCCGATCAGCGGCACGCCGCTCCCGGCGAGCGCCTCGGCGACCCGCGAGATCGCGCTGATCTGCGGCACGCCGACCCCGGCGATCACCCGCGTCGTGCAGATCGAGCCCGGGCCGATGCCGACCTTGACCGCGTCCGCGCCGCGTTTCACGAGGTCGAGCGCGGCCTCCGCGGTCACGATGTTGCCGCCGATCACCTGCACGTCCGGGTACTTCGACTTGATCCGCTCGACCATCTCGAGGACGCCGCGCGAATGGCCGTGCGAGGTGTCCACGACCACGACGTCGACCCCCGCATCGCGCAGCGCCGCGACCCGGTCGAGCGTGTCGGGCGCGGTTCCGACCGCGGCACCGACCCGCAGCCGGCCGCTCGGGTCCTTGCAGGCGTTCGGGAATTCGGTCGCTTTCTGGAAGTCCTTGACCGTGATCATCCCTTTGAGCTCGTGGTCGTCGTCGACGACGAGCACCTTCTCGATCCGGTGCTTGTGCAGGAGCGACAGCACTTCGTCCTTCGGCGCGTTCTCGCGCACCGTGATCAGGCGCGCCTGCGGCGTCATCACCGAGGACACCGGCGCGTCGAGCTGCGTCTCGAACCGCAGATCGCGGTGGGTCACGATCCCGACGACCTTCCCGCCGCGCACGACCGGTACGCCGGAGATGTTCTTCGAGCGGGTCAGCGCGAGCACCTCGCGGATCGTCATGTCCGGAGCGACGCTGATCGGGTCGCTGATCACGCCGCTCTCGAATTTCTTCACGCGACTGACCTGGCGGGCCTGCTGCTCGATCGACATGTTCTTGTGGACGATGCCGATCCCGCCCTCCTGGGCGATCGTGATCGCCAGCCGGGATTCGGTCACGGTGTCCATTGCCGCCGACACGATCGGCAGATTCAGGCGGATCTGCCGCGTGAGCTGGCTCGACAGGGATACCTCGCGCGGCAGCACCTCGGAGTACGCCGGAACGAGTAACACGTCGTCGAAAGTGAGTGCCTCTTCGAGTATGCGCATAGGAACCGCGACCGCCCGGAACCGTTTGAGAGGCGCGGCATTCTACCCCAGCGGCCGAGCGGCGGTAAACCGCCGTATCATGCCAGGATGAACGAGGCCGCCCGAGAACCGCCCGGCGCCCGCCGCGAGCGCGACGTGTATACCGTGTCCCGGCTGAACCGCGAGGCCCGCGCGCTGCTCGAGCGGGGTTTCGGGCTGGTCTGGCTGGAAGGCGAGATCTCGAATTTCGCCCGCCCGAGCTCCGGGCACTGGTATTTCTCGCTGAAGGACGCCGCGGCGCAGGTCCGGTGCGCGATGTTCCGGCAGCGCAATTCGCTGCTGCGCTTCGTGCCGCGCGACGGGCAGCGGGTGCTGGTGCGCGCGCGCGTCGGGCTCTACGAGCCGCGCGGCGAATACCAGCTGCTCGTCGACCACGTCGAGGACGCCGGCGTCGGCGCGCTGAAGCTCGAGTTCGAGCAGCTCGCGGCCCGGTTGACCGCGGAGGGCTTGTTCGACGCCGCGCGCAAGCGCCCGCTGCCGCGCCTGCCGCGGCGCATCGGTGTGATCACCTCGCCGACCGGCGCCGCGATCCGCGACATCCTGCAGGTGCTCGCGCGCCGGTTTCCGGCCGCCGCGGTGCTCGTCTACCCGGTGCCGGTCCAGGGCGCGCAGGCCGCCACGGAGATTCGCGAAGCGCTCCTGCTTGCGGCGCAGCGCGCCGAATGCGACGTGCTGATCCTCGCGCGCGGCGGCGGCTCCCTCGAGGACCTCTGGGCGTTCAACGACGAGGCCCTCGCGCGCGCGATCGTCGCCTCGCCGATCCCGGTCGTCAGCGGCGTCGGCCACGAGGTCGATTTCACGATCGCCGATTTCGCGGCCGACGTCCGGGCGCCGACGCCCTCGGCCGCCGCGGAGCTCGTCGTGCCGGACGGCGAGGAGTGGGCGCGGCGCTTCGCGGGGTCCGAGGCGCGGCTCGCGCACGGCGTGCGCCGCCGGCTGCGCGATGCGCGCGAACGGCTCGGCTGGCTCGCGGGGCGGGCGGCCCAGGCCGGTCCGTCGGCCCGCCTCGCGAACGAAATGCAACGGCTCGACGAGCTGGAACAGCGATTGCGGCGAAGCCTGCGGCAGCGCTTCGCGGATTGGCGGTCCGAACTCGCCGAGCGCCGCAGCCAGCTATGGCGGGGGAACCCCGCGGTACGGCTGCGGGAAGCCGGCGCGCGCCTGTCGGACCTGCGCGCGCGGCTGCGCGCGGCCGGCCTCGGCGGGCTGCGCGCGGCCCGCGAACGGCTGCTGCCGCTCGTCCGAACGCTGCACGCGGTGAGCCCGCTCGCGACGCTCGACCGGGGCTACGCGATCGTGTCGACCGGGACCGGACGCATCGTCCGCGACCCCGCGGACGCGCCGCCCGGGACTCCGATCGAAGCGCGCCTCGCGCGGGGTCGGATCCGCGCGACGGTCGACGAGCCGTCCGGCTGAGCGGACGGCGCTTCGGCCTGCGCGCGGCCCGGGTTCGGTGCGCCCCCGCTCAGCCCTTGGTCGGCGGCGGTGCTGGCTTCGCCGCCGGCGCCGTCTTGCCGTTCTCCGGCACCGCCTCGACTCGCCGCGGGCCGGGCTTGCCGCTCGGCGCCGCGCTCGCGACGAGCGAGGTCACCGGACAGCGCTGATCCCGGACCAGGATCGAGCTGAACCGGTCGAAGCTGCCGTCCGGATTCGTCGTGAAGCCGATCCGCTCGGCGAACGGCAGATTGAAGCAGGAGCCCATCAGCGTCGCCTTGTACCAGCTGCCGCCTTCGCTCTGGATCAGCAGCTCGTGATCGTTGACGACCCGCCAATCGTAGATGCCGTGATGATTGGCGAACGGGATTCGAGCCTGGGGCTCGGCTTTCGCCGGCGGAGCCGCCGAGGCGGGCACGGCCAGTGCCGCGGCGGCGCAAAGACCCGCGATCAGGGCCGCGGGCCAGATCTCTTTCCTGTTCATCGCATGCCTCCATCGCTTCGCGCTCACATGCGATTGGACGCCGCTGCGCGTCGATCGTTCCCCGCGCCGCGCGCTCAGCGCAAGGTGAGCTGCAGCCTCACGTGCTGGCCCTGCGCGGCGACTTTGTCGTTGGCGACGAGGAAGACGCGCGCCGGATCGACGCCGGTCCCATTGAGCAGGGCCTTCTCGATCGCGAGCGCCCGCCGCTCGGCGAGGACCTGCAGGTCGTCCGGTCCGACGTGGATCCGGCCGCGCAACTGCGTCTCCAGGTACGCAAGCTTGGCCGCGTCGGCCTGCGCCGGCGCCGCGCCGGGCGGGAACGCCGGGCTGGCGTGGAACTGCGCGCGATACATCGCGGTCAGCACCGTGACCTGCGATTTCACGCCCAGCGCGGCGAAGGTCGCCCCCGCGCTCGGTCCCCGCTGCGCGAGCGCGCGGGACAGCGTCGTCTTGCCCGCCGGCCGCGTCGCGGCCGGGAACGTGCGGCCGAGCATCTGCTCGGCCACCTCGGCGTCGAAGCGCTCGTCGGCGAGCGCGGACGCATCGAACGCGGGCAGCGCGGCGATCGGCACGTCGACTTTCAGGAGCGGCCGCGACTGCAATGCGCGCGCGACGGTGCGCAGGCGGGCGAGGTCGGTCGCGTCGAGCGTCGCATCGCCGGGCCGGAAATCGACGTACTGGATTTGCGGACCCGCGCCGAACAGCGCGCCGAGCAGCTTGAACGGCGCGGTGACCGCTTTTTCGATCAGGTTCACGACGACTTTCCAGATCAGCGGCCCGAGCCGGAATTCCGGATCGTTGAGCGAACCGGTGACCGGGATGTTCAGGTCGATCACGCCGTGGCGGTCCTTGAGCAGCGCGACCGCGAGCTTCACCGGCAGCGTCGTCGCGTCCTTGCTGTGCGTCTTCGCGCCGAATTCCAGCTGGTCGATCACCACGTGATGGGTCGCCTCGAGCTTGCCGCCGTCGACCCGGTAGTGCAGCTCGGTGGTCAGCTTGCCCTTGCGGATGTCGTAGCCCGCGAACTTGCCGGAGTACGGATTGAAGATCGTCAGGTCCATGTTGCGGAAGGTCATCGCGAGATTGGTGTACGTCTTCGGCCCGAACAGGTTCAGCGCGCCGTCGATCGTCACCGGCGCGTACGGTCCGACCTCGCCCTTCAAGTCGACTTTCGCGCGCGCGCCCGGCGCCGAGTCGAGGCCGCGAATCTCGCCGTGCAGATCGCTGATGCCCGACGAAAAGTGCGGCGTGATCGACAGATCCGAGAAATCCGCCTCGCCGCGCGTGACGTCGACCCGCCCGACCGTGACCCGGGCCGGCGATGCGGCGGCCGCGGCCCGGATCGGCGCCGCGCGGGCGCGCGCCTTGGGCGATCCATGGTCCCTGGCGGCAGCGCCCGCCGGCGCCGGCGCGACCGCCGCGGGACCGGGCGCGGTCAGGATCCGCTTCACGTTGAGGCTGCCGTCCGACTCGATGATCACGCGAGCGTAAGGCCGCACCGCGACGATGCGCGCGATCGCGAGCCGCGCCGGATGCAGCGAAAAGCTCATTCCGCGGACGTCGAGCCGCTGCCAGTCGACCAGGTCCTGGCGCAGCGCATCGTCGATCGTGTGCAAGCCGTCGATGCGCAGGTCGCCGCGCACCCGCAACGACTCGACGCCCCGCGGCATCGCGAGCACGAGCGTCCCGCCGAGGCTGCCGCGCTCGATCGTGAGCGCGCTGTGCCCGGCCACGTACGGCTGCAGCGCAACCAGGTCGAGGTGGGTCGCCCGCAGGTCGAGCGCCGCGGCGAGCGGCGCCGGCACGACCGTGCCCCGCGCGTCGAGCTCGCCGCCACCGGCGACGCCGGTCGCGAGCGCGACGCGGATCGGCCGCGACGGATCGAGGCTCGCGCCGTCGATCTGCAGGCGCAGCGGCGCGAACACGAACGTCGCCGCCGGGGTGGTGCGCCGATCCACGAACGACAGGCGCCCGTCGCTGACCGCGACCTGCGGCAAGTCGACCGCCCAGCGTGGCGTGCTCGCGGGCGGCTGCGCCGGCCCCACGGCGGCGTGCGCGGGTGCGGGCGCGGTTGCGGGCGCGGGCGCGGTTGCGGGTGCCCCGGTGCCGGCGAAGCTCGCAAGATTCAGCGTGCCGTTCGCGTCGAGCGCGGCGTCGACGGCGAGACCGGCGAGCGCGATCCGTGCAACGCTCGCGCGGTGGGCGTCGAAGTCGAGGTTGCCGCCCGCGGCGGTGAGCTTCGCGACGCGGATCTCGTCCACCGACGATCCGGCCGGCGCGAGGCCGACGCCGACCGCGGACGCGCTCGCGCGGTCGATCCGCAACTGCAATCGCGGTCGTTCCGCGAACCGGTACGGGACGTCGACACCGAATCGTCCGCCGGTCAGGGTGACCGCGACCCGCCCCGCGAGCGGGCCGCGCAGGAGCGACTCGACGGTCGCGGCGCGCAGATCCTCGATGCGCAAGTCCCCTTCGGACGCGAGCGGCGCGACCGCGAATCGACCCTGCCAGTCGATCCGCTCGCCGGTCGGGGTGCGGGCATGGAACGCGAACGCGCCGCCCGACGGGCCGGTCGTGAAGGCCGTGAGCTCGAATGCGGCCGGCGCGAGGCGGAACGTGAAATCCCCCGGGTGGGCCCGGTCCTCGTAGCGCAGGTTCGCGCGCTCGATCCGCAGCCGATCGACGCGAATCCGCGGCCACGCGAACTTCGACTTCGCGGCGGGCTTCGGCGTCTTCGGGACCGGGATCCACCGCGACAGGTTCAGCCGGCCGTCGGGCCCGACGACCGCGTTCACGCTCGCGCCGGCGAGATCGATCTCGCGAAACGCATATTCGCGCCGCAGCAGCGCGCTCGGCCGGAAATCGACGAACAGCGAGTCGAAGCCCGCGAGCGGCTTCCCACCGGGCGCGGCCAGCGCCAACCGATCGACGTGCAGCCGGAACGAGAATGGGTTGAACCGCACCGGGCCGACGCTCGCGACGAGCCCCAGGCGCTCGCGCGCCTGCGCGACGATCTGCGCGCGCAGCACGCGGGGCACGACCCAGAATCCCACCGCCGCGTACGCGGCGAGGAGCAGCACGCCGATCGCGGCGATTCGCAGCCATCGCGAGTTCGGTAACGGTCGCACGGACTTCCTTCGCGGCTCCCGGGGTCCTCCGGGGGGCTCCGGGGATTCTAGCGCTTGGCGCGCTGGATGAGGCGTTTGCGTTTACGCCGCTGGCGGGGGGTCAAGGGATTGCGTTTGCCGGCGAACGGGTTCTGCTCGGCGCGGAACACGACGTCGACCGGGGTGCCGGTGAGATCGAATGCCTTGCGGAACACGTTCACGAGATAGCGCCGGTACGCTTCGGGCACGTGCTCGGTCTGATTGCCGTGAATCACGACGATCGGCGGGTTCCGCCCGCCCTGGTGCGCGTAGCGCAGCTTGATCCGCCGCCCGCGGACGAGCGGTGGCGGATGGCTGCGGATGGCCGCCTCGAGGACCCGCGTGAGCTCCGGTGTCGTCATCTCGCGCATCGCCGCCGCATACGCGCGACGCACGGAGTCGAACAGCTCCCCGACCCCGCTGCCGTGCCGCGCCGAGATGCAGTGCACCGGCGCGAAGTCCGCGAAGCTCATCCGCGCGATGAACTGCGAGCGGATCGCGGCGCGCTGCTCGGACGGGATGTTGTCCCACTTGTTGACCGCGAGCACGAGCGCGCGCCCGTGCTCGACGACGATGCCGGCGAGGCTCGCGTCCTGTTCCGCGACCGTGTCGCGCGCATCGACGACGACGATCACCACATGCGCCGACTCGATCGCCTGCAGCGTCTTGATCACGCTGAATTTCTCGACCGCCGCGTCGATGCGCGCGCGGCGCCGCACGCCGGCGGTGTCGATCAGCGCATAGCGCTCGCCGTCGCGCTCGAACGGCACCAGCACCGAGTCGCGGGTCGTGCCGGGACGGTCGTACTCGACCATGCGGTTCTCGCCGAGCAACCGGTTGATCAGGGTGCTCTTGCCGACGTTCGGCCGGCCGATCACCGCGATCCGGGTCCGCGGGTCCTCGGACGCATCGAGCGTGTCGGACGCATCCGCGGGCAGGCCGGCGAGCGCCGTCTCGAGCAGGTCGACCACCCCTTGATCGTGCGCGGCCGCGACCGCGACCGGCTCGCCGAGGCCCAGCTCGTGGAAGTCCGCGGCCGCGCTCGCGGCATCGCGCCCCTCGGTCTTGTTGACCGCGAGGATCGCCGGCTTGCCGCTGCGCCGGACCAGCTGTGCGACGAAATGATCCTGGGGAGTCGGTCCCGCCCGGCCGTCGACGACGACGATCAGGCGGTCGGCCTGCTCGATCGCGCGCTGGGTCTGCGCGACCATCAGCCGCTCGATCTCGCCGGCTTGCTCGACCAGGCCGCCGGTGTCGACGACGATGCAAGGCCGGTTCGCGCGGCGCGCGACCCCGTACTGGCGGTCGCGCGTCAATCCCGGCAAGTCGGCGACGATCGCATCCCGGCTCGCGGTCATCGCGTTGAACAGGGTCGACTTGCCGACGTTCGGCCGGCCGATCAGCGCGACTACCGGCAGCACGGCCGGACTACCCGGTGGGGCGCGGCGCGGCGCGGAACGCCGCGAGCTCGCCGCCGTCGCTCAGCACGATCACCGTATCGCCGATCACGATCGGCGCGGACGAGATCCGGTACTTCGAGTCGCGCGTCCGGGCGATGACGACGCCGGTGCGCCGGTCGAGCCAATGCAGGTAACCCTGGTAGTCGCCGACCACGACCGCCGCGCCCGTCAACGCGGGCGTGCTCAGCTCGCGCCACTTCAGCGTGACGTTCTGCCACACCTCGGCGCCGTCCTCGGCGCTCAGCGCGATCACGGTGCCGTCCTCCTCGACGACGTAGACCTTGTGCACGCCGGCGACCAGGCCGTGGTCGCTCGACATGTCGTGCGCCCACCAGATCTGGCCGGAATCGATCGACAGCTGCGCGGTCCGCCCGTGGTAGCCGGCCGCGTACAGGTTGTCGCCGACGATCGCGACCGGGCTGTCGACGTCGACGAGGCGCTCGAGCTCGGTGCGGCCGTGCGGCGCGTCGAGCATCGTGTCCCACAGCGTGTTGCCGTTCTCGATGTTGACCGCGACGACCTTGCCGTTGTCGAAGCCGCTGATGACCTCGTTCTTCACGATCACCGGGGTCGCGATCCCGCGCAAGCTGAGCCGCGGCACCTCTTGCTCGATCGACCAGCGCAGCTCGCCGTTCGCGGCGTCGTAGGCCCGCAGGTGCCCGTCGACCGTGCGCACGACCACGACCGACTCCCCGATCGCCGGTGGCGAGAGCAGTTCGGCCTCGGCGTTCACGCGCCATCGCACGCGGCCGGTGGTCGCCTCGAGCGCGACGAGGTCCCCCTTGGTCGAGCCGACGACGACGAGGCCGTCGCCGGCGCCGGGTCCCGCCGACAGCGGCAGCCGCAGCCGGGTGCGCCACACGCGCCGCCCGTCCGTGACCCGGTAGGCGTCGACGTACCCTTTCTGGGTCGCCGCGAACACGAGGCCGCCTTCGATCGCGGGCGCGAGCCCGAGCCGCAACAGCATCTGGTGCTTGCCGCCGCCGACGTCGGCGCTCCAGAGCTTGGTCACCGGGAGCGTCGCCTTGATCTCGACCAGCTTGGCCGGCCGGTCGACGTCCTTGTCCTTGCTGCAGCCGGTGAGCACCAGCAGCGCCGCGAGCGGCGCGACGATGAACCGCCGCATCATGGTGCCGCCGACGCGGTGGTCGCCGCGGCCGCGGCGACCTTCGGCGGATTCGGCGCGCTGATCCCCGGAATCTGCGGCGCGGCGCCGAGATCGGCGATCTTGAGGGTCAACAGCGCGTTGTCGCCGTAACGCGGATCGGCGATCGCGAGCGCGCGCTGGTACGCGCCGATCGCGCCCGCCGGATCGTGTTTCGCGACCAGCGCATCGCCGCGGGCCTCGTCGTAGAGCGACTCGAACGCGCCGCCCTGCTTCGGGGCGCCGAGCGTCGCGAGCGCTTGATCGGGCTTGCCCTCGGCGATCAGCACCCGCGCGAGCCGCAACCGCGCGATCTTCGCGAGCTCGTGATCCTTCGAGGTGTCGACCACGTGCCGCAGCTCCGCGTCGGCCGCCGCGAGGCGCCCGTCGTCGACCGCGAGCCGCGCGAGCGTGAGCTCCGCCTGGTCGGCGTAGGGGCTGCTCGGGTACCGGCCGGTGATCTCGCCGGCGATCCGCTCGGCACCGGCGCGGTCGTTCTTCTCGAGCGCCCCGGTCATCTGGTCGAACAGCTGCGCGGCCGCGAGCGCATGGCCGTTCACCCGGCTCTCGTAGAAGCGGTAACCGAACACGACGGCCGCGCCGAGCGCGACCGCGAGCAGCATGCCCGGCCCGTTGGTCGCCAGCCAGCCCTTCAGGGCTTCGATTTGCTCGTCATCGGTCAAATACTCGTCGCTCATGCTTTCCCCGTATCCGCCATGTCCAGTTGCAGCAGTGCCCCGAGGCGCTCGCCGAGCCGTTCGAGCGGGCATTCCTCCTGGACCCCGCCCCCGCGCAGGTCCTTCAGCGCCGCCGTGCCGCGCCCGAGCTCGTCGTCGCCGAGCACGAGCGCGATCCTCGCGCCGCTCTTGTCCGCCCGCTTGAACTGAGCCTTGAAATTGCCGCCACCCAAGTTCGCGAGCACGCGCAGCGCCGGGCGCTCGTTGCGCAAGCGCTCGGTGACCTCGAACGCCGCGCGCTCGGCCCGTTCACCGCTCGCGATCACGTAGACCTGCGGCGCCTCGGCGGCGATCGGCGCGCCGAGCTTCTCGAGCAACAGCACGATGCGCTCCTGTCCCATCGCCCAGCCGATCCCCGGGGTCGGCGGGCCGCCGAGCTGCGCGACCAGCCCGTCGTAGCGCCCGCCGGCGCACACGGTACTCTGCGCGCCGAGCGAATCGGTGATCCATTCGAACACGGTGCGCGTGTAGTAGTCGAGGCCGCGCACCAGCCGCTGGTCGACATGATACTCGATGCCCGCCGCCCGCAGGTGCCCGCAGAGCGTCTCGAAATGAGCCTTCGACTCCGGATCCAGCGACTCCTCGAGCGGCGGCGCGCCGGCGGCGATCCGCTGGGTCTGCGGGTGCTTGGAGTCGAGAATCCGCAAAGGGTTCGCCTGCAGCCGCCGCCGGCTGTCCTCGTCGAGCGCGGACTCGTAGGCGCTGAAGTACTCGATCAACCGCCGGCGGTAGACCGCACGCGATTCCGGCGTGCCGAGCGAATTCAGGTGCAGCCTCACGCCGCCGAGACCGAGCCGCCGCAGCAGGCGCGCCGACAGCAGGATCAGCTCCGCGTCGACGTCCGGCCCCTCGAAACCGAATGCTTCCGCATCGATCTGGTGGAATTGCCGGTAGCGGCCCGCCTGCGGCCGCTCCCGCCGGAACATCGGGCCCATGCACCAGACCCGCAGGCGCCCGGGCCGCAGCAAGCCGTTCGAGATCATCGCGCGCGCGATCCCGGCGGTCGCTTCCGGCCGCAGGGTGATGTGGTCCTCGCCCTGGTCGACGAAACTGAACATCTCCTTCTCGACGATGTCGGTGAAATCGCCGATCGAGCGCTTGAACAGCTGCGTCTGCTCGATGATCGGAACCCGGAACTCCTCGTATCCGTAGCCCGCGAAGACCTCGCGGGTGATGCGCTCGAGGAACTGCCAGGCCGCGATCCGCGACGGCGGGATGTCGTGAACGCCGCGCAGCGGCTCGATGATCGTGCCCAAGGAACCTCCGACTTCAGGGCGGCGACGGCCGCGGCGACCCGGCGGGGAGCGCGCCGACCGCGCCATCGGCGCCGACGACGAACCGCGCGACGTTGCCGCTCAGGAACGACGCCGGGATCTCGACCGGCCGGTCGCCGATCCGCAGCGCGACGCCGGCGGCGTGCCCGAGGACCACCGTGAACGGCGCGCGGCCGCTGAGCGTGCGGCTCGACCCGGCCCGCGCGACCCCGTGGAGGAGCAGCGTGCCGCGGGCATCGCGCACGTCGACCCAGCAGTCGGCGGCGAACGTGAATTGCAGCGCGAGCGCGCCGCCCGCGACCGGCGCCATGGCCGGCGCCACGGCCGGCGCGGCAGTCCCCGCCGGGTGCGTCGAGTCGCCGGCGGCCGGTGCC
>JAJYAM010000121.1 GCA_021779535.1 Pseudomonadota bacterium | reverse complement strand
GCCGTGCTCGCGCTCGGCGTGGGCCCGCGCGATGCCGCTGCGGGAGTCGCCCGCGCGCCCCGGGTGAGCCTCGCGCAGGGGGCGCTCGCGGGCCGTTGGGGGAGTGCCGGCGGGGTCCGTGTCCGCGAGTTCCGCGGGATCCCGTACGCCGCGCCCCCGGTCGGGGCGTTGCGCTGGCGGCCGCCGGCGCCCGCCCCCGGGTGGCGGGGGTTGCGCGACGCGCGCCGGTTCGGGCCGCGCTGCATGCAGCTGCCGCTGATCTCGGACATGGTGTTTCGCTCCGGCGGGATGTCGGAGGATTGCCTGTCCCTCAACGTCTGGGCGCCGGCGAAGTCGCGGTGGCCGGTGGGCCGCCATGCTCGCCCCGTGCTCCTGTATTTCTACGGGGGCGGCTTCGTCGCGGGCGATGCCTCGGAACCACGCTACGACGGCGCGAGCCTCGCCTCGCGCGGGATCGTCGTCGTGACCGCGAACTACCGGCTCGGCGTGTTCGGCTTCTTCGCGCTGCCGGCGCTCGCCGCCGAGTCGCCGCAGCATGCGGCCGGCAATTACGGTCTGCTCGACGAGGTCGCCGCACTCGACTGGGTGCGCGCGAACATCGCCGCGTTCGGCGGCGATCCGCGCCGGATCACGATCGGCGGGGAATCCGCGGGGTCGATCTCGGTCAGCGCACTGATGACCTCACCTTTGTCGAAGGACTCGATCGCCGGCGCGATCGGCGAGAGCGGTGCGCTGATCGCGCCGATCGCGCCGCTACCGCTCGCGCGCGCCGAGCGGCAGGGTCGCGCGTTCGCGGCGTCGGTCGGCGCCCGATCGCTCGCGGCCCTGCGCGCGATGCCGGCGCAGGCGCTGCTGCAGGCGACCCGCTCGAGTCCCGAGAGCGCGGCGTTCCAGCCGGACGTCGACGGCTACTTCCTGACCGAGGATCCGCAGAGAACGTTCGCGCGCGGCGCCCAGGCGCGGGTGCCGCTGCTGGTCGGCACGAATTCCGAGGAGGCTTCGTACCGCGCCCTGCTCGGCGCATCGGCACCGACGCCGGCGAACTATCGCCGTACGCTCGCGCGCCGGTTCGGCGCGCTCGCGCCCCGGGTCGCGGCGCTCTATCCGGGCACCGACCCTGCGACCGTGCGCCGCTCGGCGACGGCGCTCGCGTCCGATCTCTTCATCGCCCACTCGACCTGGGCGTGGATGGACCTGCAGCGGCGGACCGGTCGCGCGCCGGTGTTCTTCTATTGGTTCGACCGGGCCCGCCCGCCGGTGCGCGGTGCCGCACGCTCGGCCGGACCCGGTGGCGGGGCGGTGCACAGCGCCGAAATCGAGTACGCGCTCGGCAACCTGGATCGCAATCCGGTGTATGCGTGGACGGCGGCGGATTTCGGGGTTTCGCGGATCATGGAGGGTTACTTCGCGCGGTTCATCCAGACCGGTGATCCGAACGGCACGGGCCTGCCGACCTGGCCGGCGGTGCGGCCGGCGCGCGGTGGCCTGCTCCGCCAGACGATCGGTACGAAAACCCGAACGACGATCGATCGCGAGATGGCGCGCCAGCACTTTTTGACGCAATACTTCGCAGGTCATCCTTCCTCGTGACGGCGCCCCCGATGCACCATCGCTCACACCCCCTGCTCACCTGGCTCGCGGCGCTGCTCCTGACCGGCGTCGCCTGGGCGCCGCGAGCGCCCGCGGCGGAAACCGTGCGGGTCGACGCCGCGGCGGCCGGCACGCCGTTCCCGCACTTCTGGGAGGCGATGTTCGGGTCGGGCCACGCGACGCTCGCGATGCGCGAAGGCTACCTGCGCGACCTGCGTGCGGTGAAGAAGATCACCGATTTCCGTTATGTGCGATTCCACGGAATCCTCGACGACGACGTCGACGTCTACAACGAGGACGACCACGGCAACCCGGTGTACAACTTCACGCTGATCGACACGATCTACGACGGCTTGCTCGCCGACGGCGTGCGGCCGTTCGTCGAGCTCGACTTCATGCCCCGCCAGCTCGCGTTCAACCCCGACGACCTGCATGTATTTTGGTACAAGCCGAACGTGTCGCCGCCGAAGGACTACCTGAAGTGGGACGGGCTGGTGCGGGCGCTCGCGCAGCACCTGATCTCGCGCTACGGGATCGACGAGGTCTCGAAGTGGTACTTCGAGGTCTGGAACGAACCGAACGGCGACTTCTGGGGCGGGGTGCCGCAACAACAGACCTATTTCGATTTCTACGCCCAGACCGCACGCGCGCTGAAGGCGGTGAACCCGCGCCTGCGCGTCGGCGGACCGGCGACCGCGCACGCGGCCTGGATTCGGGCATTCCTGCACTACGTCTCCGCCGAGAACGTGCCGATCGACTTCGTCTCGACGCACGGCTATGCGGACGACACCGCCGAGAATCTGTTGGGCACCCACCGCAAGGTGCCCTACGATGCGCGCGTGTGCCTCGCGGTCGATCGCGTGCGCCGCGAGATCCAGCGCTCGGCGCTGCCGAACCTGCCGCTGTTCTGGACCGAATGGAACGTGGAGGGCAAGGACGGCGCGCGCGACACGACCTACGTCGGGCCCGCGGTCGCGAACACGATCCGCGGCTGCGACGGCAAGGTGCAGATGATGTCGTTCTGGACGTTCTCGGACGTGTTCGAGGAGAGCGGGCCCAGCCGACAGCCATTCACCGGGATGTACGGCCTGCGGGCGTACGGCGGTATCAACAAGCCGAGCTTCTACGCGTTCGGGCTGCTGCATCAGCTCGGCGACGAGCGTCTCGCGAACCCTTCGGATCATGCGATCGTGACCCGGTCGAAGGACGGCGGGCTGGCGATCGCGCTCTGGAATCTCGTCGATCCGGGCGTGCACGGCGTCACCCGGACGATCCGTCTCGCGGTGAGCGGGGTGCAGCCGGACGCCGCGGTCTCGATCCAGCGCGTCGACGATCACTACGGCAACGTGTTGCCGATCTACCGCTCGATGGGGAGCCCCCGCTACCCGACGCCGCAGCAAGTCGCGCAGATGAACGCGGCGACCGCGCTCCCCAATCCGGAGATCGCGCACCTGCGGGACGGCGTCTTGTCGCTCGCGCTCGAGCCGAACGCGCTGCTGCTCCTGAAGATCGCGCCCGACATGCTGGCCGCGCCCACCACGCCGCC
>JAJYAM010000064.1 GCA_021779535.1 Pseudomonadota bacterium | reverse complement strand
CGAACCCGGTCAATGCCGATCGGCTGCGCGCCGCGGTCGAGGCCAATCTCGCCGCGCACGGGATTCGACGCGCGGCCGACCCGAAATCCGCCGACTGCGTCGTCGGCTACGCGATCGGATCGCGGGTCGTCGCGAACGGCTACGCCGGCTGGAGCTGGGGCGTCGGCTACGGCTGGGGCGGCGGCTGGGGCCCGCCCTGGTGGGGTCCGGGACCCTGGGGCGACTGGGGATACGACGCCCCGGTGCGCAACCAAGGACGAATCTCGGTCGATCTGTTCGACGCGAAGTCCCATCACGCGATCTGGCACGCGGCGATCGATCGCAACGTCGGCGATCTGACCGGCCCGGACGCCGAGCAACGGATCCAGAACGCGGTGACCCTGATCTTCTCGAAGTTCCCGGCCCCCGCGGTGCCGCCGCCGCCGTCGGGATCCTCGCCGGTCACCTGACCCGGTCGCGCTGACTCGCGGGTCGCGATGACCCGCGGGTCACGCTGACCCGCCACCGTCGTCGATCGACCCCGCCGACCGTCAGTCGATCGCCGTCAGTCGATCGCCTTGGGATTCAGCACGACCTTCGCATGCGCGCGCGCGCTGGCCGCGTACGCTTGCGCCTCCTCGCCGGCGTACGTCGCCGCGAGCTCTCGCGCGATCAACGGTTTGTCGGCGCCGGTCGCGCTCGGGTCCTGCCGGACCGCGTCGACGCCGAACACCGCCGCATCACCGTCGTGCAAGGTGATCGCCCGGTAGACCGGTGCGAGCTTCGGCTTCGGCGCATCGAACGCGTCGCGGCGGATCTCGATCGGCACCGACGGCTCCTGGCGGGCGACGAACCGCGGCGGCTGCGCGGTGAGCTTCAGGGACTTCGCGACCTCGGCCCAGGTCTGGCCGGCGGCAAGGCTCTTTTCCGCGGCCTGCGCCGCCGCGAGCGCGAGCTCGGTGCCGCGCTGCTGCTTCCACGCGGCGACCACGGCGTCATGCACCACGGCGAGCGGCTTCAGGCGCGGCATCTGATGGTTGGTCGACAGCACGACGATCGCGTCGTCCTTGGACACCTGGACGAGCGAGCTCAGATTGCCATCGAGCACGTCGGTGCTGAACGCCGCATCGATCACCGGCTTCACGTTCAGGAACGGCCCACCGCCGGTCTGGCGGGTGAAGCCCGGGATCGTCTGCACCGGCAGGCCGGTCTTGCGGGCCGCCGCGTCGATGTCGGTCGGATTTTGCAGCGCCGCGTCGGCGAGCTTGTCCTCGAGGTGGTTGAACGCCTTGTCGGCCTGGGCGCGGCGGTATTCCGCGGCCAGCTGGGCCTGGCTCTGCTCGAAGGTCTTCACGCTCGCCGGCTTGATGCCGACGAGCTTGATGATGTGGTAGCCGAACTGCGTCTTGATCGGACCGACGATCTGCCCGACCTTCATGCCGAACGCGGCGTCCGCGAACGGCTTGACCCAGGCCTTGCGGTCATTCCAGCCGAGGTCCCCGCCTTGCGACGCCGAGCCGGGATCCTGGGAGTACTTGCGGGCGAGCGCCGCGAAATCCGCGCCGCCGGCCGCGAGCCGGTAGATCTTCTCGGCTTTCGCCTTCGCGGCCGCATCGTCCTTCGGGTTCGAGACCGCGATCAGGATGTGGCTCACCCGCCGTTCCTCGGGTTGCACGAAGTCCTGCGGGTTCTTCGCCTTCTGGTCCTCGTAGTAGGCGCGCAGCTGCGCGTCGCCGACCGGCACCGCGGCCGCCAGCTTCGCGAGGCTGAGCTCGATGTACCGCAGGTCGACCGTCTCCGGCGTCATGTACGCGCCGGGGTGCGCCTGGTAGTACGCCTGGACCTGCTGATCGGTCGGCGTCGCGCTCGCCGCATACGGCGCCGCCGGGATCTGGATCCAGCCGATGTCCCGCTGTTCGTGCAGCAGCGCTTCGACCCGGTTGACCTCGGCCGGGGTCGCGAACGACGAGAGGTTCAGCGCGTCGCCGAACTGGTTGAGCTGGATCTGCCGGCGGATCATCGCCTCGACCTGGTCGATCGACTGGCCGTTGGCTTGCAGCAGCGCGATCGCGTGCTGCGGGTCGAACTTGCCGCCGACCTGGAATGCCGGGATCTGCGATTCGGCGGCGAGCACGTCGGCGCTGCTGACCCGGTAACCCAGCGAGTGCATCCGCGTGATCAGCGCCTCCTGGCCGACGTACTGCTCGAGGACCTTGCGCTTGAGCGCCGCGCGCGCGGCATCGTCGACGTTGCCGTTCGCCTGGCGGTCGAGCTGCGCGAGCTGGCGCTGGTACGCGTCGCGAACCTCGTTCGCCGGAATCTCGGAGCCGTTCACCTTCGCCGCATAGTCCGGCGTGCGCATCGTCCAGTTGATGCCCCAGAGCACGAACACCGCGGCGACACCGCCGAGAATCAGGTAAGCGACCCATCCGGTCAGCCGGTCGTGAATTTTTTGCAGCATTCTCGGTCGTCTCTCGGTCGTCGACGCGAGCCGATCGCCCGCGGCGTCCCGCCCCGAGGGCGGCACCGGGGAGGACGCGTCGATCTAGAAATGGCGGAGTGGACGGGACTCGAACCCGCGACCCCCGGCGTGACAGGCCGGTATTCTAACCAGCTGAACTACCACTCCGCATGTTGTGGTGGGTGCTGAGGGGATCGAACCCCCGACCTTCGCCGTGTAAAGGCGACGCTCTTCCAGCTGAGCTAAGCACCCGACGCGCGCCCCGAGCCAGCCTGAAGAGGCGCGAAAGTCTACGCGACCCTCCCCGGCTTGGCTAGTGCAATCTTCAATGGGCGCGCACCTGGGTCTTCGTCCGCGGCGCACGCCGCGGACGCTTCTCGGCCACGCCCGCGGCACCCGCCGGCGGTGCGCTCGCGGGCAGCGGCGTCGGGCTGTGCGTCAACGCGACCTGCAGCACCTCGTCGATCCACTTGACCGACCGGATGTCGAGCTTCTCCTTGATGTTCTCCGGGATCTCCGCGAGATCCTTGACGTTCTCGTCGGGGATCAACACGGTCGAGATCCCGCCGCGATGCGCCGCGAGCAGCTTCTCCTTGAGACCGCCGATCGGCAGCACCTCGCCGCGCAAGGTGATCTCACCGGTCATCGCGACGTCGGAGCGGACCGGCACCTTGGTCAGCGCCGAGATCAGCGCGGTGCACATCCCGATGCCGGCGCTCGGGCCGTCCTTCGGCGTCGCACCCTCGGGCACGTGGATGTGCACGTCGATCTTCTGGTAGAAGTCGGGATCGAGCCCGAGCAGGCCCGAGCGGCTGCGCACGACCGTCATCGCGGCCTGGATCGACTCCTGCATCACCTCGCCGAGCTGGCCGGTGTGGGTGAGCTTGCCCTTGCCGGGAACGACCGCCGCCTCGATCGTGAGCAGCTCGCCGCCGACCTCGGTCCACGCGAGTCCGGTGACCTGGCCGACGCGGTGGTTCTCCTCGGCCTTGCCGTAGCGGAACCGGCGCACGCCGAGATACACGTCGAGGTTCGAGGAGTCGACCCGCACGCCCGCCGGGTCCGGGTGCAGCAGCAGCTGCTTCACGGCCTTGCGGCTGATCTTCGAGATCTCCCGTTCCAGGTTGCGCACGCCGGCCTCGCGCGTGTAGTAGCGGATCATGTCGAGCACCGCCTCGTCGGCGATCGCGAGCTCGCCCGGCTTCAAGCCGTTCTGCTTGATCTGCTTCGCGACCAGATACCGGCGCGCGATGTTGCTCTTCTCGTCCTCGGTGTAGCCCGGCAGGCGGATCACCTCCATCCGGTCGAGGAGCGGCGCGGGGATGTTCAGGCTGTTCGCGGTGCACACGAACATGACCTCGGACAGGTCGAAGTCGACTTCCAGGTAGTGGTCGTTGAAGGTCGCGTTCTGTTCCGGATCGAGCACCTCCAGCAGCGCCGAGGACGGGTCGCCGCGGAAGTCCGTCGACATCTTGTCGATCTCGTCGAGCAGGAACAGCGGGTTGCGCACCCCGCACTTGGCGAGGTTCTGGATGATCTTGCCCGGCATCGAGCCGATGTAGGTGCGCCGGTGGCCGCGGATCTCGGCCTCGTCGCGCACGCCTCCCAAGGACATCCGCAGGAACTTGCGGTTCGTCGCGCGCGCGACGCTCTGGCCGAGCGAGGTCTTGCCGACGCCGGGCGGCCCCACCAGGCACAGGATCGGGCCGCGCAGGTTCTTGACCCGCTGCTGCACCGCCAGATACTCGACGATCCGCTCCTTGACCTTCTCGAGCCCGTAGTGGTCGGCCTCGAGCACCTTCTCGGCCTCGGCGATGTCGAGATGCACCTTGGTGCGCTTCTTCCACGGCGCCTTGACCAGCCAGTCGACGTAGTTGCGCACCACGGTCGCCTCGGCCGACATCGGCGACATCAACTTGAGCTTCGCGATCTCGGAGTTCGCCTTGTCGCGCGCTTCCTTCGGCATCCCGGCGGCCTTGATGCGCTTCTCGAGCTCGCCGATCTCGTTCGGCGCCTCGTCGAGGTCGCCGAGCTCCTTCTGGATGGCCTTCATCTGCTCGTTCAGGTAGTACTCGCGCTGGCTCTTCTCCATCTGCTGCTTCACGCGCCCGCGAATGCGCTTCTCGATCTGCAGCACGTCCATCTCGCCTTCGATCACCGCGAGCATGTGCTCGAGCCGCTGCCGGACGTCGGCGATCTCCAGGACCTTCTGCTTCTCCGGGAGCTTCAGCGACATGTGCGCCGCGACCGTGTCGGCGAGCCGGCCCGGCTGCTCGATCCCGGCGAGCGAGGTCAGGATCTCCGGCGGCACCTTCTTGTTGAGCTTCACGTACTGCTCGAACTGGGTGACGACCGAGCGCGTGAGCACGTCCATCTCCCGCTCGTCGTAGCGCTCGAGGTCGGGCATCGGGGTCACTTTCGCCGCGAAATGCTCGCCCTCGACCAGCCCGTCGACGGCGGCGCGCTCGACGCCCTCGACGAGCACTTTCACGGTGCCGTCGGGCAGCTTCAGGAGCTGCAGGATCGTCGCGACCGTGCCGACCGAGTACAGGTCCGTTCCCTTCGGGTCGTCGACGTCGGCCTGTTTCTGCGCGACCAGCAGGATCCGCTTGTCGGCCTTCATCGCGACGTCCAGCGCGACGATCGATTTCTCCCGGCCGACGAACAGCGGGGTCACCATCTGCGGATAGACGACGACGTCGCGCAGCGGCAGCACCGGGATGCCATCCGCCGGGGTCTCGGCCAGGGTCTCGGCCGGGGCCGGGGTCGGGACTTCGGGAATATTCTGATCGCTCACGGTATCGCTCGCCTTCGTGCTGCACGCACGAGATGGGTGGGACGTAGTGCCGACATGCGGCCGCGACGCGCGCGTTTCAAGGCGCGACACCGCGGGCCCGCGTCGCCGCGGACCGCCGTCAAATGTGATCGGAACCCGTGGGGCGCCGCGGTTCCTCGACCGCCGCCAGCCGGCTGTCGTCGGTACCGTGCACGACGTAGGGCTTGTGCCCGCCTTCGATGACCATCTCGTCGACGACGACCTTCTGGACGTTGCGCATCGAGGGCAGGTCGTACATCGTGTCCAGGAGCACGTTCTCGAGGATCGTCCGCAGGCCGCGCGCGCCCGTCTTGCGCTGCATCGCCTTGCGGGCGACCGAGCGCAGCGCGTCCTCGCGGAAGTCGAGCTCGACGCCTTCCATGTCGAAGAGCTTGCGGTACTGCTTGGTCAGGGCGTTCTTCGGCTGCTGCAGGATCGAGATCAGCGCTTCCTCGTCGAGCTCCTCGAGCGTCGCGACGACCGGCAGGCGGCCGACGAACTCCGGGATCAGCCCGTACTTGATCAGGTCCTCCGGCTCGACGTCGTGGAACAGGTCGTTGCCGTGCGGCCGCGCGTGCTGCTCGCGGACCTCGGCGACGAAGCCGATCCCGCTCTTGTGCGTGCGGTTCATGATGATCTTCTCGAGGCCCGAGAACGCACCGCCGCAGATGAACAGGATGTTGGTCGTGTCGACCTGCAGGAACTCCTGTTGCGGGTGCTTGCGGCCGCCCTGCGGCGGGACCGAGGCGATCGTGCCCTCGATCAGCTTCAGCAGCGCCTGCTGCACGCCCTCGCCGGAGACGTCGCGGGTGATCGACGGGTTGTCGGACTTGCGCGAGATCTTGTCGATCTCGTCGATGTAGACGATTCCCGTTTGCGCCTTCTCGACGTCGTAATCGCACTTCTGCAGCAGCTTCTGGATGATGTTCTCGACGTCCTCGCCGACGTAGCCCGCCTCGGTGAGGGTGGTCGCATCCGCGATCGTGAACGGCACGTTCAGCAGCCGCGCGAGGGTCTCGGCGAGCAAGGTCTTGCCGGATCCCGTCGGGCCGATCAGCAGGATGTTGCTCTTCGCGAGCTCGACTTCGTCGCGGGCACGGACGCCGTCGCCGTTGCGCGTCTGCAGCCGCTTGTAGTGGTTGTAGACCGCGACCGACAGCACGCGCTTCGCGCGCTCCTGGCCGATCACGTACTCGTCGAGGACCTTCTTGATCTCCTGCGGCTTCGGCAGCTTGTCACGGGTGCGCTCGGCGCGCTCCTCGAGCTCCTCGCGGATGATGTCGTTGCACAGCTCGACGCACTCGTCACAGACGAATACCGACGGGCCGGCGATCAGCTTGCGCACCTCGTGCTGGCTCTTGCCGCAGAAGGAGCAGTACAGCAGCTTGCCGTCGTCGTGTTTGCCGCGGGAATCTTCGCTCATGCTTTCCTCGGTTCCGCCGCGCTCCGGGCCGCGCCCGCGCCGATCGGACGGCAACGGGGACATCCCCGGCAACGGCTCTGGATAAAACTATATAGCACCCGGCAAGCCCCCGCCAAGCGAGCGTTGCCGGGGCCGTGAAACGCGTCCTGGAAGCGCGCGTCCGGGGGGTTCGGGGCCGTTCTCGGCTCGGATGGCGGCGCTCGTCAGGCCTTGACCGGCAGATCGCCGCGTTTCGCGAGCAACCCGTCGATCAATCCGTAGGCCCGCGCGCCCTCGGCGGACATGAAATTGTCGCGGTCGCTGTCCTGCTTGATCCGCTCGACGGTCTGGCCCGAGTGCCGGGCGAGGATGTTGTTCAAGCGCTCGCGCGTCTCGAGGACGTCGCGCGCGTGGATGTCGATGTCCGAGGCCTGCCCCTGGAAGCCCGCCGACGGCTGGTGGATCATGATCTTGGAGTTCGGCAGCGAATAGCGCTTGCCGGTCGCGCCGCCGGCGAGCAGCACCGCGCCCATCGAGGCGGCCAGGCCGACGCAGATCGTGCTGACGTCGGGCTTGATGAACTGCATCGTGTCGTAGATCGCGAGCCCGGCGCTCACCGAGCCGCCCGGCGAATTGATGTACAGCGCGACGTCCTTGTCCGGGTTCTCGGATTCCAGGAACAGCAGTTGCGCGACCACCAGGTTCGCCATGTAGTCCTCGACCGGACCGACGACGAACACGACCCGTTCCTTCAGCAGGCGCGAGTAGATGTCGTAGGCACGCTCGCCGCGCGCCGTTTGCTCGACCACCATCGGGACCAGATTCAATGCGCGTGTCGTCATGCGTGCCTGCCAGCCGCGGCGTGCGCGGCGTCGTTACGGTTCAACTCGAGGGACAATGTGGGCCGTCCCCGGGGGGTTTTCAAGGGACCAGCCGCGGCCGGCGCCGGGTCGCCTCACCCACCGAAGTTCATCAACTCCTTGAAAGTCATGTGCTTCTCGCTGACCCGCGCGTGCTCGAGGATCCACTCGACCGCCTGATCCTCGACCGCGAGGCCTTCGACCTGGCGCATCGCGTCGGCGTTGTGCCGATACGCGCGCTTCAGCGTCTCCGGGTCGCCGTAGCCGACCGCGAGCTCCTCGAGCCGTTGCTCGACGCGCTGCGGATCCGCGGTGAGCTTTTCCCGCTTGATCAGTTCCGCGAACAACAGCCCCAGGGCGACCCGCCGCCGCGCCGGCTCGAGGAACGGCTGCGGCGCCGGCGCTTTCGCCGGGTCCTTGATCCCCGCGCGACGCATCGCATCGACCTGCAACTCGCGCACCTGGGCTTCGACGAGCGCACTCGGCAGCTCGAGCGGGTTGGCCTGCAGGAGCTTCTCGAGCACTTCGGCCCGGTTGCGGTTGCGCAGCACCTGGCCGAGCTCACGGCGCATGTTGGCGGTGACCTCCTCGCGCAACTTCTCGATCCCGCCCTCGGTCACGCCGAACGCCTTGCAGAACTCCTCGTCGAGCGCGGGGAGCGAACCCTCCTCGACGTTCGCGACCGTGACCTGGAACACCGCGTGCTTGCCCGCGAGGTCGGTGACGCGGTAATCGGCGGGGAAATCGAGCTCGATCGCGCGCGTCTCGCCGGCCGAGGCGCCGAGCAAGCCGGTCTCGAACTCCGGCAGCATCTTGCCTTCGCCGAGGACGAAGCCGACGTCGTCGGCCTGGCCGCCGTTGAACGCGGCGCCGTCGATCGTCCCGGCGAAAGCGATCGTGATCCGGTCGCCGGTCGCCGCCGGGCGGTTCACCGCCTGGTAGCGGGTCTGTTGGGTGCGCAACCGCTCGATCATCGCGTCCACGTCGGACTCGGTGACCTCGGCGACCGACCGGTCGACCGCCAGCGCCTCGATCGGCGCGAGCGCGATTTCCGGGTAGACCTCGAAGGTCGCGACGTACTTGAGGTCCTCGCCCTCGCCGAGGCTCTGCGGCTCGATCCGGGGGCTGCCCGCGGGGGCGAGCCGGTGCTCCGTGACCGCCTCCGCGAAGCTCGACTGCAGCAGGTCGCCGATCACCTCGCGCCGCACCTGCGGGCCGAACTGCCGTTCGATCACCGTCATCGGCGCCTTGCCCGGGCGGAACCCCTTGAGCCGCGCGGTGCGGCTCAGGCTCTTCAGTCGCGAGCTGACTTCCTGCGCGACCCGTTCGGCGGGGACTTGCACCTGCATGCGGCGCGCGAGGGTGCCGATGCTCTCGACGGAAACCTGCATTTCGAGCCTCTCCCGAATGTTCGATTCACGATCGTTGCGCCGCGAAAGGTGGTGCGAAAGGCGAGACTCGAACTCGCACGGGTTGCCCCACTGGATTCTAAGTCCAGCGCGTCTACCAGTTCCGCCACTCTCGCTTGGAGCCTAGCCGGCTAGTATAGCCGAAAAGTTCGCGGCTCAAGGTTCGGATGGGGGCCTCCCCCCATGGCGGCGCTGCAGGTGCCGCGCCACCTCGCGCAGCGCCGGCAGGCCGTTCTCGAGCAGGTAGTACAGCGGGCTGTCCCCGTCGAACGGCGCGCCGGGATGCGGCGCATGCAGCCACGCCCAGACCTGGTCGGGCGTCGTGCCTTCCGCCAAGGACCGCTGGATGTGCGCCATCAGGGCCGCGCGTTCCTGCTGCGCGGCCGACAAGCGCGGCCCCTGGCCGAGCCGGTAGCGCGCGAGCACCTGCGGCGAGGGGATCTTGAGCAGCCGGCATTGCTGCAGCGGCGAGAGCTCCCAGGCGTCCGCGATCCGAAAGAAACGCACCAGCGCACTCGAGGTCGTCGGGCGCCCCGGACGGCGCACGGGCGGCTGCAACACGAGGCGCGGTCCGGTGGGTGGTTTGTGCGGCAATGGACTCTCGGTCGGGGTTTACGGGCCGGTAGGGAACCGGAATATCATGGCGTATGTCGCCGAGCTTCGCAGAACGACTCCATGCCGCGCAAATCGCGAGCGGCAGCCTGCTGTGCGTCGGCCTCGATCCGGACCCCGCCCAGCTCCCGCCGGACCTCGCGGCGCGGCGCCAGCCGCTCTACGAGTTCAACCGGCGGATCGTCGACGCGACCCACGAGTTCGCGGCGGCGTACAAGCCGCAGATCGCGTTCTACAGCGCGCACGCCGCCGAGGCCGAGCTCGCGGCGAGCATCCGCTACATCCGCGAACGGGCGCCGCACGCGATCGTGATCCTCGATGCCAAGCGCGGCGACATCGGCAACACCGCCCGGGCGTATGCCCACGAAGCGTTCGACCGCTATGGCGCCGACGCGGTCACGGTGAACCCCTACATGGGCGAGGACTCGGTCACGCCGTTCCTCGCACGGCCCGACCGCGGCGCGATCGTGCTGTGCCGCACCTCGAACCCCGGCGCGCACGACTTCCAGGATCTGCGCTGCGACGGCGTGCCGCTCTACCAGGCGGTGGCCGCGCGCGCGGCGCGGTGGAACGCGCACCGCAACCTGATGCTGGTGGTCGGCGCGACCTTCCCGCGCGAGATGGCGACGCTGCGCGCGGCGCACCCTGACGTACCGTTCCTGGTGCCCGGGATCGGTGCCCAGGGCGGCGACCTCGACGCGACGCTCGCCGCGGGCCTCGATCGCGACCGCGCCGGGCTGCTGATCAACTCCGCGCGCGGGATCATCTACGCGGGCGGCGGTGCGCCGGACGCGATCCACGCGGCGGCGCGAGCGCTCGCGCACGCGATCCAGGCGGGGCGCGCGAACCCGGCAGGGTGCGAGAACCCGGCAGGGTGCGCGCACTCGACGGGGCGCGCGGAGCGCTGATGCCGGCGCGTCCGACGACCGCGCATCGTGCGCCGCCGATCGACGCCGCGCAGGTCGATTCCCTGCTCCAAGGCTCGGACTTCGGGTTATGGCAGGTCGACGTCCCGCGCGACGAGGTCCACTGGTACGGCAACTGGTGCGCCGCCGTGGACATCGACCCCTGTCTCGGGCCCGATCACACGCGGCGCTGGTTCGCGCGGATCCACCCCGAGGACGGCGCGCCGATCTCGAAGTATCAGGACCTGCTCGACGGCCGGTACGATTTCTACGAAGCCGAGTACCGCCTGCGCACGCTCGCGGGCGGCTGGCGCTGGGTGACGACCCGCGCGCGGGTCCTGCATCGCGACGCGCGTGGACGGGTCCTGCGGGTCGCCGGTGTCACGCTCGACATCGACGCGCGCAAGCGCGCGGAGTCCGAGCGGCAGGCGGCCGAGACGCGCCTCGCGACCGCGATCTGGGGCACGCGCATCGGCGTGTGGGAGAACACGCTGGACGGCCGGTTCCGCTGGCTGAACGACTGGTGCTCGGCGATGGAGATCGACTCCTGCGAAGGCCCGTCGAACAGCGCGCAATGGCGCTCCAACATCCACCCGGACGACCTCGACGCCTGCGTGCGGACGTGGAGCGCCGAAACCGCCGGACTCGCCGGCAGCTACATCGTCGAGTACCGGATCCGCACGCGCCGCGGCCGCTGGCGCTGGATCCACGAGCGCGCGATGGTGACCGCGCAGGACGGCGCCGGGCGCGCGCTCGCGTTCGTCGGCGTGTGCATCGACATCGACGAGCGCAAGCGCCTGGAGCTCGAATTGCAGAGCCAGTCGAAGATCCTCGAGACGATGCGCGAAGGCGTCGCGCTGGTCGATGCCGCCGGGCGGATCGAGTTCACGAACTCGGCGTTCGAACGCATGATCGGCCGGGACCGCGGCGCGCTGCTCGGCGCACACGTGCTCGACGTGCTGGAGCTGCCCGAGCGCGGCCGGGCGCGGCGCGAAGCGGCCGCGCGGCGTGTGCTGCGCTCGATCGACCCGGGCGGGGAGCATTCGGTGCTGCTGCGCCGCGCGGACGGCGCCCGGTTCGCGGCCGAGATCCTGTCGAACGCGCTCGACTGGCAGGGCGAGACGAAGCACGTGCTGGTGGTCCAGGACGTCTCCGAACGCAAGCGTCTGGAACAGGAGATCGCCGAGATCGCCCACCTGGAGCGCCAGCGGCTCGGCTCGGATCTGCACGACGGGCTCGGCCAGGAGTTGACCGGGATCGCGTTGCTGTTGCGCGGAATCGCACCGACGATCGCCGCGGCCTCGCCGCCGGCGGCGGTGCAACTCGACGAGATCATCGCGCTGACCAATCAGGCGATCCAGAGCACCCGCAAGATGGCGCTCGGACTCTCCCCGGTCGCGCTCGACCGCGGCGACCTGGCCGCGTCCCTGCGCCGCCTGGTCGAGCGCTCGCGCTCGCACTTCGGCGTGACCGCGCGCTTGCGCTGGGCCGCGGACGCCGCGCTCGCGATCGACGAGCGCTGCGCGACGCACCTGTACTTGATCGCGCAGGAATCGCTCCTGAACGCCTGCGAGCACGGGCGCGCGCGGCAGGTGACGATCGCGCTGCGGGTGACGCCGCTGTACGCGAGCCTGTCGATCGTCGACGACGGCGTCGGGCTTCGGCCCGCGGCGCGGCCCGGCCGCGGGATGGGGATGACGATCATGCACTATCGCGCGCGCGCGATCGGCGGCACGCTGCGCATCGACGCCCGCCGCGGCGGCGGCACGCGCGTCCGCTGCGTCTTTCCGCTGCCTAGCTAGCCGCGAGGCGCGCGCGCCGCTCGAGCCACCACGCGAACGCGAACAACGCGCCGATCACCGCGCCGCCGATCGCGGTGCTCGCGGCGGCGCCGAACCGGTGCATCTGCAGCGCGCTCGTCGCGACGATCGCGAGCGGGATGTGCGCCGCGAAGATCGCGAGCGAGCGGCGGCCGAGCAGCGCGGTCGGCGCGATCCAGCGGTCCGGCGGATGCGGGTTCCAGCTCCACAGGAGCGCCGCCCACGCGAGCGAGTTCAGCAGGCGCAACGGCCCGAGCCGCCACTTGCCGGTCCACAGCGGCAGGTCCGGGAGCGCCGACGGCGCGAGGCCGAGCCGGTGCCGGAAATACACCCCCGCGACGACGAGCACCAGCGCCGGCACGAGCACGCGGCGCCGATGGCGCGCGAGCGCGGCCGGATCGCGCCCGACCGTCTCGCCGAAGGCGAGCCCGAGGAGCCACAGCAGCTGCCACGCGAGCACGTTGAACGAGCCGAGCGCGAGCGGCACCCGGTCCGCGAGCGCGCGCAGCGGCGCGCCGAACGGGTGGAACTGCGCGACCAGCCACACCCCGGCCGAGACCGCGAGCACCGGCGCCCAGCCGCGGCGGGCGGCGATCTCGAGCCACCACGGCGTGAGGCCGAGGAACAGCACGTAGAGCGGCAGGATGTCGAACAGCGGCGGCTGATGCAGCAGCAGCGGGATCAACGCGAGGCCCCTGATCGGGTGCATCAAGAACGGATGGAAGTGGTACGCGAGCGGGCGCACCCAGCGCGCGAGCCACCACGCGACCAGCACCGCGCCGAGCACCAGCGCGAGGTGCGTCTGGTAGATCCGGCGCACCCGCGCGAACACCCGCGCGCGCATCGCCGGAAACCCCTCGCGCCGGCGGATCTTGCCGAACACGAGACCCGCGAGGCACGCGCCGAGGAACACGAAACCCTCCGCCGCGCTCAAGTAACCGAACGGCTCGTGCAGCCAGTGCGACAGCGGCGTCGGCACGTGCACCCCGGCCATCACCGCGAGGAAGAAGCCGCGCAGCGCATCCAGCCGAAGGTCGCGCCCGCCGCGCGCCGCCCGGGCCGGTGCCGCGTCGCGCATCGCGCTAGCCGGTCGGACGGGCGTGACCGGCGGCCGGGTGGACGTGGCCGGCGGC
>JAJYAM010000063.1 GCA_021779535.1 Pseudomonadota bacterium | reverse complement strand
CATATCGCGGCGCTCAGCGCTTGGATATCGATTGGCGGAGAGAGAGGGATTCGAACCCTCGATGGGCTTTTGACCCATACACCCTTAGCAGGGGTGCGCCTTCGACCACTCGGCCATCTCTCCGGCGGGCGTGGAATCAAACCCTCGGCGGAGCGCGCGATGATACCCGCCCGCGCGGGTCAAATCAAAAATCCAGGGATTCGAGCGCCAGGGATGCGAGCGGCGCCGCCGCGCCGATCAACGGCCGCCGAGTTTGAGCGCCGGCCGGTCGGTATGGCCCTCGTCGAGCGCCTCCGGGTGGCCCGAGGATGCCTCGTGCTCTTCGCGCTTGATGCGCTCGAAAATCTCCTCGCGGTGCACTGCGACGTCCTTCGGCGCGTTCACGCCGATACGCACCTGGTTGCCCTTGACGCCGAGCACCGTGACGGTCACTTCATCACCGATCATCAACGTCTCGCCGATCCGTCTGGTCAAGATCAACATCGTCCGCTCCTGGCGCCTCCGGCGCGGTTGTCCCGCGAGTACGCACATCCATTCCAATAGGCAACTCAAATCTTGATTCGTTCGATCCGAATGGGGATCGTGATCGGTGCGACTCGTCGCGCGTCACCGTCGGCGGCAAGCATACCGTGGCAGGCTTACCGCGACCGGTAACTTATCACGCATGTGACAAAAAGCCCTACACCGGCGAAGCGGAATCAGCGTGCGAAAAACCTCTCGACGCACTGCGGCGCAGGGTCATTCCGCGAGCCGGCTGCGCACCCAGGGTTCGACACGATCGAGCGCACGCGCAAGGTTTTCTGGCTGATTTCCGCCGGCTTGCGCGAAATCGGCGCGGCCACCGCCGCGGCCGCCGACCTCGGCGGCGACCATGCCGGCGATCTCTCCCGCCTTGATCCGCGCGGTAACGTTAGGGGAAACCCCGACCACAAAAGACACTTTTCCCTCATGCGCCGCCCCGAGCACGACGACCGCGTCGCCGAGACTGCTCTTCAGTCGATCGACCGCGCTGCGCAGGCTGTGCGGATCGGTCTCGTCGACGCGGGCCGCCAAAACCTTCACGCCATTGACTTCTTTTGCTGCAGTGGCGAGATCGCCGCTCCCGCCGCTCGCCAGTCGCGCCTTGAGTTGCGTCACTTCCTTCTCGAGCTTGCGCGAGCGCTCGAGCAGATCGCGGACCTTTTGCTCCACGTCGCTGCGTCCGCCGCGAACCAGCGCCCCGAGTTCGGACAGCATCCGATCGGAATCGACGACCCAGTCGTAGGCCGCTTCGCCGGTCAGCGCCTCGATGCGACGCACCCCGGCCGCGACGCCGGTTTCCGCGACGATCTTGAACAGCCCGATATCGCCCGCGCGCACGACGTGGGTTCCACCGCACAGCTCCTTCGAGAAGTCACCGATCTTCAGCACGCGCACGTCCTGCGCATACTTCTCGCCGAACAGCGCCATCGCACCGGCGGCGACCGCCGCATCGAAGCTCATCACGCGCGTCTCGGCGGCCGCGTTCGCGCGAATCACCGCGTTGACGCGCCGCTCGACGCGGCCGATCTCCTCCGCGGTCATCGCCCGGGCGTGGGAGAAGTCGAACCGCAATCGGTCGGCGGCGACGAGCGAACCTTTCTGCTGCACGTGCGCGCCGAGCACCTCGCGCAGCGCCGCGTGGAGCAGATGGGTCGCCGAATGATTCCGCGCGATCGCCTGGCGGCGATCCTCGTCGACCTTCGCCTGCAGGCGGTCGCCGACGCGGATCTCGCCTTGCGTGAGCACACCGGCGTGCGCGAACGCCGCGCCGAGCTTCTGCGTGTCGCGTACCTCGAAACGGGCGCCTTCGCCCCCGAGGAGCACGCCCGCGTCACCGATCTGGCCGCCACTCTCGGCGTAGAACGGCGTGTGATCGAGGACCACGCGGCCCTCCTGACCGGCGCTGAGCGCATCGACCAGCGCGCCCTGCGCGATCAGCGCCGTCACCCGCCCGGAATCCGCGAGCTGCTCGTAGCCGCTGAACGTCGTCTTCTCGTCCATCTTCAACGAGTCGGTGAGGTCCGCGGTGAACTTGCTCGCCGCGCGCGCACGCTCCCGCTGCGCCGCCATCGCCGCCTCGAAGCCCGCATGGTCGATCGTGAGGCCGCGCTCGCGGGCGACGTCCGCCGTCAGATCGACCGGGAATCCGTACGTGTCGTAGAGCTTGAACACGGTCTCGCCGGGAATCACCTTGCCGACGAGATCCGCGGTCGCCGCGTCGAGCAGCGCCATCCCCGTCGTGAGCGTCTCGGCGAATCTCGCTTCCTCGTTCTCGAGGGTGTTCGTCGCGAGCGCCTCGCCCGCGACGAGCTCCGGATACTGCGCCCCCATTTCGCGGACCAGCGCGCCGACCAACCGGTGGAAGAACGGCTGCGTCACGCCGAGCTTGTAGCCGTGGCGAATCGCGCGGCGCACGATGCGCCGCAGGACGTAACCCCGGCCCTCGTTCGACGGCACGACGCCGTCGACGATCAGGAACGTGCTCGCGCGAATGTGGTCCGCGATCACCCGCAGGCTCGGCGACGCGAGATCGGTCACGCCGCAGACCGCGCCGGCCGCACGGATCAGCGATTCGAACAGGTCGATCTCGTAGTTGCTGTGGACACCTTGCATGACCGCGGCGACGCGCTCGAGGCCCATGCCGGTGTCGACCGAGGGCTTCGGCAGCGGCGTGAGCACGCCGTCGCTCGAGCGCTCGTACTGCATGAACACCAGATTCCAGATCTCGACGTAGCGGTCGCCGTCCTCGTCGGGCGAGCCCGGCGGGCCACCCGGTATGCCCGGGCCGTGATCGTAGAAGATCTCGGTGCACGGACCGCAGGGACCCGTGTCGCCCATCTGCCAGAAATTCGACTGCTCGCCGAGCCGTGTGCAGCGGGTCGGATCCACCCCGATCTCGTCGACCCAGACGCGCTCGGCCTCCTCGTCCTCGCGGAACACCGTGACCCAGAGGCGCTCCTTCGGGATCCCGAGGGTTCCGGTCACGAAATTCCACGCGAAGTGGATCGCCTCGCGCTTGAAATAGTCGCCGAAGCTGAAATTGCCGAGCATCTCGAAGAACGTGTGGTGCCGCGCGGTGTAGCCGACGTTCTCGAGATCGTTGTGCTTGCCGCCGGCGCGGACGCAGCGCTGCGCGCTCGCCGCGCGGGTGTAGTCGCGGCGATCCTTGCCGAGGAACACGTCCTTGAACTGCACCATGCCGGCGTTGGTGAACAGCAAGGTCGGATCGTTCCCCGGAACGAGCGGGCTCGACGGCACGACCGTGTGGCCGTTCTTGCGGAAGAATTCGAGGAAGCTCGCGCGGATCTCCGCGCTCGTCATGTAGCGAAGTTTCTGCGATTCTCGTTTCATGTCGCCCAGTCTTCGATGTCCACGCCCGATCCTAGAACGGAATGGATCTGGGCGCTCGTGAAACCGCGGTAACTCAGGAACCGCGCCTGCCGCATGCGCTCGGCGTACGCCTGCGGGCGCGCGGCGCCGAATTTCTTGCGCCGGGCCGATTCCAGCGCGGTGAGCCAGCCGCGGTAGCCGTCGATCCCTGCCTCGACGAGTTCCGCGTCGACGCCGGCCCGGCGTAGATCGCTGCGGACCCGCAACGGGCCCTGGCCGCGACCGGCGCGGTAGGCGATCAGGTTCTCGACGTACCGGCCGTCGTCGATCAGCTTCTCGGCGACGAGGCCGGCGACCACGCGCTCGGCGAGCGCGGGGTCGAATCCCCGGTCGGCGAGCCGCCGCAGCAATTCCGCCGACGGATGATCGCGCCGCGCGAGCGCGTCGAGCGCCGCTTTGCGCGCGGCGCGGCCGTCCTGCGGATCGACCGGTTCGCGGCCCAGGCCCTAGGCCTCCTTCGCCTCGCCGCCGCCGCGGTTCATCGTCGCCTTTTCCGGCACGAGCTTGGTCCGCAGCTTCGTCTCGAGGTCGGCGGCGACCTCCGGGTGCTGTTGCAGGAATGTGCGGGCGTTCTCCTTGCCCTGGCCGATCCGCTCACCGTTGTAGCTGTACCACGAACCGGATTTCTCGACCAAATTATGCAGCACCCCGAGTTCGATCAGCTCGCCCTCCTTGGAGATGCCCGAGCCGTACATGATCTCGAACTCGGCCTCGCGGAACGGCGGCGCAACCTTGTTCTTCACGACCTTCACGCGGGTCATCGAGCCGACGACTTCCTCGCCGTTCTTGATCGCGCCGATCCGCCGGATGTCCATCCGCACGGAGGAGTAGAACTTCAGCGCATTGCCGCCGGTCGTCGTCTCGGGGTTGCCGAACATCACGCCGATCTTCATGCGGATCTGATTGATGAAGATCACGATGGTGTTCGATCGCTTGATGTTGCCGGTGAGCTTGCGCAGCGCCTGGGACATCAGGCGCGCCTGCAGTCCCATGTGCTGATCGCCCATCTCGCCCTCGATCTCGGCTTTCGGCGTGAGCGCCGCGACCGAGTCGACGACGACGACGTCGATCGCGCCCGAGCGAACCAGCATGTCGGTGATCTCGAGCGCCTGCTCGCCGGTATCCGGTTGCGAGACCAGCAGATCGTTGACCTTGACGCCGAGCTTTTCCGCGTACACCGGGTCGAGCGCGTGCTCCGCGTCGACGAATGCCGCGGTGCCCCCGGCGTGCTGTGCCGACGCGATGATCGCGAGCGTGAGCGTGGTCTTGCCCGAGGACTCCGGCCCGAAGATCTCGATGACGCGGCCCCGCGGAATGCCGCCGACGCCGAGCGCGATGTCGAGACCGAGCGATCCGGTCGGTATCGTTTCGACCTCGTAGGTCGCGCCGGCATCGCCGAGCCGCATCACCGATCCCTTGCCGAATTGCTTCTCGATCTGACTGAGCGCCGCGGCCAGCGCCTTCTTGCGATTCTCTTCCATGGGGGAATTCCTCGAAAAATTCGAGGGCATATTATTTCACATCCGGCGTCGCGCGCTCGGGCGATTAGTCGCCGGTTCGCACGGTTTTCTCAGCCCGCCGCCGGTTCATCCAGTAGTGGCCACCGGGCGAGTACTGTATAAGCCGGCGTCGTGCGGCCGCGCGCGGAGCGCATCAGGCACAGCTCCGTCGCGTTCCAGGCGCACGCCGGCGGCGGCGGTAGCGCCGGGGCGTCCGCGACGCCACGCGCGAGCGCCACGTGCGGCCGCAGCCGCTTCGGATCGAGCGCACAGCCGATCTCGCCGAGCCGCTCGTGCAGCTCGCCCCACAGGCGCTCGAGGTTCTCCGGGATCTGCCGCGCCGCGGCGACGACGACTTCCGGTTTCGGCCAGTGCTCGCACGCATCGAACCGCAGCGTACAAGGCCCTCGAGCGCTACGCGCCCCGATCGCGATCAGCGCGTCGATGCGCTCGACGGGCACCTCGCCGACGAACGCGACGGTCACGTGATATTCCTCGGGCGGGATGCGCCGGACGTGCGGACCGAGTTCGAGCCGCGCCGCGACCGCGGCCATCGCGGCGCGCTCCGCCTCGCACGGCCATACCGCGAAGAACAGCCAGTCGACCGGCTCGGCGATCATCGGTCGAGCAGCCCGCGCAGCGCCGCCGCGACGCTCTGACGCCGCACCGCATCGCGGTCGCCCACGAAACGACGCGGCTGGGCGACCAACCGCGGGCGCCCCCGGCCGCGCCGGCCCCAGCAGATCCACACCGTGCCGACGGGTTTGCCCGGCACCGCCCCGCTCGGCCCGGCAATGCCGCTGACCGCGACCGCCCGATCCGCGCCACTGCGCGTGAGCGCCGCGCGCACCATCGCCCGGACGACCGGTTCGCTGACCGCCCCCTGCGCCGTGAGCACTCGGGCCGGCACCCCGAGCCGTCGCTTCGCCGGGTTGCCGTAGGTGATGAAGCCCTCGGCAAACCACCCGGAGCTTCCCGGCACGTCGGTCAGCGCCTTGCCGATCCAGCCGCCGGTGCAGGATTCGGCGGTCGCGATCGTGACGCCGTGCGCGAGCGCGTGCCGGCCGACGCGCGCGGCGAGGCGATAGAGGGTTGCGTCGCTCGGTGCGGCCATTCGACTGGTGAATCTAACGGAACGCGGATCGAGACGGAAGCCCGAATCGTGCCTCCGCGGGGTCGCCGGAAACTCAGCGCTCGGCGCCGCCGCTAAATCTCCTCACGAGCACGGCCGAGAGCAACAGCATCCAGGTCAGGAAAACCGCGATCCCGACGACCAGAGCGGACGAGTCCAGATGCGGCGGGTGCAGCGCATTCGCCCGCAGGACGAGCCGATGAACGTACGCCATGAACACGGCCAGTCCCGCGCCGACGCGGGCTAAATAGGCTTTCAGCGTCGCGACCGACCCGTCGCGGCGCTCGGGGGCGAACCAGTAATCCCGGTTGGGCAGGTTGACCCGCGGCGTGGGGCCGTTCAATGCACGCGCCGGCACGAAACCGATGAATGCCGGCAGCCCGACCGCGGATACCAGCATGACCGCCAGATACCGGCCTCTCGTCATCAGGCCGTTCGCAGCGCCGGAAGCCATGAAGTGCGACGCCGCAATCGGCGGCATCCGACCGATCGTCGCGACGATGTAGACCGCCACCGCGAGCAGGATCGCGACCAGCAGGCGCTCGGCGTGCACCGCCGTGCGTAACGGCAGATCATTGCGCATAATGCATTGTAGCCTGTCGCGCGAACGCACCAACACGACCTCGCTCCCGCGGCACATCGTCAACTCACTGATCCGCAAGGTTTATGCGAGACGGCTCCCGACCCTCGGCCACCGCCGTGCCCGACACGGACGCGCTTTCGGCGCACACCCCGATGATGCAGCAGTACCTGCGCATCAAGGCGCAGCACCCCGACGTGCTGCTGTTCTACCGGATGGGGGATTTCTACGAGCTGTTCTACGAGGACGCGCGCCGCGCCGCGAAACTCCTCGACATCGCGCTCACCCAGCGCGGCGCTTCGGCCGGCGCACCGATTCCGATGGCCGGCGTCCCGGTGGCGACGCTCGACACGTACCTCGCGCGCCTCGTGCGCCGGGGCGAGTCGGTCGCGATCTGCGAGCAGCGCGGCGAACCCGGCCAGACCCGCGGACCGATGGAGCGCGAGGTGGTCCGGATCGTGACCCCCGGGACGATCACCGACGAGGCGCTGCTCGATGAACGGCGCGAGTGCACGCTCGCGAGCGTGCACGCGGCCGCGGGGCGTTTCGCGGTCGCGTGGCTCGATCTGTCCGCGGGGCGCTTCACCCTCATGGAACTCGCCGACCTCGACGCGCTGGACGCCGAACTCGAGCGCATCCGGCCGGCCGAGTGCCTGATCGCCGAGGGCGCGCCGCCGGCGCTCGCGGGCTTGCTCGCGCGCCGCGACCAGCCGGTGCGGTTGCGCCCGCCCTGGCACTTCGACACCGACGCGGCGACGCGCGCACTCTGCGAGCAGTTCCACACGCACGATCTCGCGGGGTTCGGCTGTGCGGAACTGCCGCTCGGGGTCGCGGCGGCGGGCGCGCTGCTCGCCTACGTGCGCGAGACGCAGAAGTCGGCGCTGCCGCATCTGCGCGGGATCTCGACCGAGGACCGTGACGGCGCGCTGCAGATGGACCCGGCGACCCGCCGCAACCTCGAGCTCGACGAGAGCCTCGCCGGCCGCCCCGAGCTCACCCTCGCCGGCATCGTCGACCGCACCGCGACCGCGATGGGCGCTCGGCTGCTGCGCCGCTGGCTGCATCGGCCGCTGCGCGATCACGCGCGCCTGAACGCCCGTTACGACGCGGTCGAGCGCCTGCGGCACGACGCCGCGGTCGCGCCGCTCGCCGCGCCGCTCGCCGCGATCGGCGACCTGGAGCGCATCCTCGCGCGCGTCGCGCTCCGCTCGGCGCGGCCGCGCGATCTCGCGAACTTGCGCAACGCGCTCGGCGCGCTGCCCTCGCTCAAGGCCGCGCTCGCCGATCCGCGGGCGCCGCGGCTCGCCGAACTCACCGCCGCGATCGGCACGCACGCCGAGCGGCAAACCCTGCTCGCGCGCGCGCTGGTCGAGGCGCCGCCGCACCTGGTGCGCGACGGCGGCGTGATCGCGGCCGGCTACGACGCGACGCTCGACGAGCTGCGGGCGATCGGCGGCGACACCGAGAGATTCCTGCTCGACCTCGAGGCGAAGGAGCGCACGCGCAGCGGCCTGTCGAGCCTGAAGCTCGGCTACAACCGCGTGCAGGGGTTCTACATCGAGGTCAACCGCAGCCAGGCCGAGCGCGTGCCGCCGGACTACCAGCGCCGCCAGACGGTGAAATCCGCCGAGCGCTTCGTGACCCCGGAACTCAAGAGCTTCGAGGACAAGGTGCTCGGCGCGCGCGACCGTGCGCTGGCGCGCGAGCGCGAGCTCTACGACGGGCTCCTGGACGCGTTGATCGACGAGCTGCCCGCGCTCCAGGCGACCGCGACCGCGATCGCCGAGATCGACGTGCTCGCGACGTTCGCCGAACGCGCGCGGACGCTGCGCTGCGTGCGGCCGGAGCTCGTCGACGCGCCGCGCCTGACGATCGAGGCGGGCCGGCATCCGGTCGTCGAGCAGGCGAGCCGCGAGCCGTTCGTGCCGAACGACCTGCGGCTCGACGAGGCGCGCCGGATGGTGATCCTCACCGGCCCGAACATGGGCGGCAAGAGCACCTACATGCGCCAGACCGCGCTGATCGTGATCCTCGCGCACGTCGGTGCATTCGTGCCCGCGGCCCGCGCGGTGCTCGGCCCGCTCGACCGGATCTTCACCCGGATCGGCGCGTCGGACGACCTCGCCGGCGGCCGCTCGACGTTCATGCTGGAGATGACCGAGACCGCGAACATCCTGCACCACGCGACCGACCGGAGCCTCGTATTGATGGACGAGATCGGCCGCGGCACGAGCACGTTCGACGGACTCTCGCTCGCCTGGGCCTGCGCGGCGCACATCGCGACCGGGATTCGCGCGTTCACGCTGTTCGCGACCCACTACTTCGAGCTCACGAGCCTCGCGGGCGAGATCGACGGGGTGTTCAACGCGCACGTCGAGGCGGCCGAGCACGGCGACACGCTCGTGTTCCTGCACAGCGTGCGCGACGGGCCGGCGAACCGCAGCTACGGCCTGCAGGTCGCCGCGCTCGCCGGGATACCGCGGAGCGTGGTCGCGGCCGCGCGCGGCTATCTCGCCGAGCTCGAGCGCGAACGTGACGCGCTGCGGCGCCAGACCTCGCCGCAACGGCCGCTCGAGTTGCCGGAGCCGTCCGCCGCGGTCGCGCCGCCGCCGGTGCCGGAGGCGCTCGCCGCGTTGCGCATGACCGACCCCGACGCACTCAGTCCGCGCGAGGCGCTCGACTTGCTGTATCGGCTGAAACGCCTCGACGCGACCTGAGGGCTCAGGCCGCCGGCCTCGACCCGGTCGCTTGCCGGCCGCGCTCGAAGCGGCCGCTGTCGAGGAACCCGGCCGCCTGATCGGCGACCGCGCGCGAGAACAGCAGGCCGAAGTGGTTCACCGGCAGCTCGATGTGGTCGCGCGCGCCGGCGAGCCGGGTCTCCTCGACGAGCACGACGCCGTCGTTCGGCGCAGGCAGCCGCGCGACCAGGCGACCGAGCCCGTAGGGCGCCGTGCCCGCGATCACCCCGACCTCGCGCGCGAAAGGACGCGTTCGCGGGGGCGCATCGAGCACCGCCTCGGCGATCGCGCGGCCGAGGATCCCGCGGCCGCCCGGCCAGCGGGCGAGACCGTGCGCCGCCCGGCTGCCTTGCACCGGGGCACCGAGCAGCACCGCCCGACCCGGCGGCCGCAGCGGCGCCCGCTCGAGCGCCGTGAGGATCACCACGCCGCCGAGGCTGTGGCCGACCAGGTCGACGGTGTCCTCACCGAACGCGTCGACGAAGCGGGCGAGCGCGGCGGCACTCTCGCTCATGCTCGCGGCGACCGAGCGATAGTGGAACCGGTGCAGCGTCGCCGCGCGCCGGCGCGCGATCCGCTGACCGAGCCACGTCGCCTCGATGCCCGTCATCCAGAGTCCGTGAACGAAGACGACGTGGCGCCTCGGGGCGGGCATCGCGGTGGTGGCGGCTGCGCTCAGCGCCGCAGGTGCTCGATGACCGTTCGGTTCGTGGACGAGAAGGTGCGCGCGACCGCCTCCGGTCCCGACAGCCACTCGTAGCGCCGGTGTTCCCGCGGATTCAGCGTCACCGGCACGCGTTCGGCGAGCCGCAGCGCGAACGCATGCTCACGGTTGTGGGTGATCCCGGGTGCGTACGTCCGGCCGAATGCCGGCCAGATCTCGAAGACCTGCGTCCAGTGCAGGTTCGTCAGCACCCCGTCGCGGATGCCGGTTTCCTCGATCACCTCGCGCCGTGCCGCATCGCCCGGCAGCTCACCCCACTCGAGGCTGCCGGTCACCGACTGCCAGAATCCGGCCGGCTTGCAGCGTTCGATCAGCAGGAATTCGTCGTCCGCATCGTAGATCACGACCAGCACCGACTCGGGGCGCCGGTAGCGCGGCGCCGCTTCCGCGCCGGCATCGGTGCAGGTCGCCGGAGATCCGGCCTGCGGTTCGCTCATCGGCGCTCACTCGACCTTCGGTGGCGTGCGCACGCGGATGTGCAGTTCCCGCAGTTGTGCCTCGGCGACCTCGGTCGGCGCGTCGGTGAGCGGGCACGCGGCGGTTTGCGTCTTCGGGAACGCGATCACGTCACGAATGCTCTCCGCACCGGCGATCAGCATGCACAGCCGGTCGAGGCCGAACGCGATGCCGCCGTGCGGCGGCGCGCCGAACTTGAGCGCATCGAGCAGGAAGCCGAACTTCTCACGCGCCTCCTCCGGGCCGATTCCGAGCAGGTCGAACACGGTCGACTGCAGCTCCTGGCGGTGGATACGCACCGAGCCGCCCCCGACTTCGGAGCCGTTCAGCACGAGATCGTAGGCCTTCGCGAGCGCCTCTCCCGGGCTCGCCGCGAGCGCGGCGTAGTCGAGGTTCACCGGGCTCGTGAACGGGTGATGCATCGCGACCCAGCGCCTGTCGTCGGCGTCCCACTCGAACATCGGGAAGTCGACGACCCACAGCGGCCGCCAACCCGGCGCGACCAGCTTCAGATCGTGCCCGATCTTCAGGCGCAGCGCGCCGAGCGCATCCGCGACCACCTTCGCGCGATCGGCGCCGAAGAACACGAGATCGCCGTCGACCGCGCCGGTGCGCTGCAGGATCGCGTCGATCGCGGCGTCGCTCAGGAATTTAAGGATCGGCGACTGCAGGCCGTCGCGCCCCTTCGCGACCTCGTTGACCTTCACGTAGGCGAGTCCCTTCGCGCCGTAGCGCGCGACGTACGCGGTGTAGTCGTCGATCTCCTTGCGGGTGAGCTTCCCGCCCGCGGGCACGCGCAGCGCGGCGACCCGGCCGGCCGGGTCGGCCGCGGGACCCGCGAACACCTTGAAGTCCGAGTCCCGGACGAGGTCGGCGACGTCGACGAGCTCGAGCGCGATCCGCAGGTCCGGCTTGTCGGACCCGTACCGCCGCATCGCCTCCGCGTAGCTCAGCCGCGGCAGCGGCCGCGGCAGCTCGACGTTCAGCACGCGCTTGAACAGGTCGGCGAACAGCCCCTCCATCGAATCCATGATCTGGTCTTGATCGAGGAACGACGTCTCGATGTCCAGCTGCGTGAACTCGGGCTGGCGGTCCGCGCGCAGATCCTCGTCGCGGAAGCACCTCACGATCTGGTAGTAGCGGTCGAAGCCCGCGACCATCAGCAGCTGCTTGAAGATCTGCGGCGACTGCGGCAGCGCGAAGAACTTGCCGAAGTGCGTACGGCTCGGCACGAGATAGTCGCGGGCGCCTTCCGGCGTCGCCTTGGTCAGCATCGGCGTCTCGATGTCGACGAAGCCGGCCTCGTCGAGATACGCGCGCAGCGCGCGCGTGACCCGGTGGCGCAGCAGCAACCGCTCGCGCATGTCCTCGCGGCGCAGGTCGAGGTATCGGTAGCGCAGCCGCACTTCCTCGCTCACCGGCTCGTCGAGCTGGAACGGCAACGGCTCGGAACGGTTCAGGATCTCGATCCGCTGCGCGAGCACCTCCACCCCTCCGGACTTCAGGTGGGTGTTCACGGTGCCGGCGGGTCGTGCGCGCACGAGCCCGGTGACTTCGAGCACGAATTCGTTGCGCACGCGCTCCGCCTGCGCGAACACCTCGGCCGCATCCGGGTCGAACACCAGTTGCAGGATGCCGGCCCGATCCCGCAGGTCCACGAAAATCACCCCGCCGTGGTCCCGCCGCCGGTGCGCCCATCCGGCCACGGTGATGACCTGGCCGATCAGCGGTTCGCCGACGTCGCCGCAATAATGGGTACGCATCAGTTCGTGCACAGGTTGCCGGGGAAGCGCGCGAGCTTAAGGCCTCGCGGCGGGCGCGGCAACCCCCGCGCCGGCCGCTGGCCGCCCGGGCGAGGGACCCGATCGCCGGCGCTGCGCGCGCCGGCGATCAGGTCGAGGGTGGCGGGACCGCCGTCCTACTGGATATCGACGGTCGTGGTCTGGGTCGCGACCACACTCACGTTGTCGATGACCGGCGCGAACGTCATCGGCGAGGTGGGCGGGGGCGGGTTCGTGTCGAGGTCGGCATCGCAGGTGTAGGCGACGGTGTAGCTGCCCGGCGGCAGGAACGTGAATTGGTAGTAATAGCTGTTGGTCGCCGTATCGAGCGTGGGCACCTTCGACGACACCGGCGGGTAGGGTCCGCTGCCATTGTAGTAGTAGCCCTGCGGGGTCGCGGTCGCGCCGCTGTACAGATAAACAGCCGGTGCGATGCACGGGGCCGTGCTCGTGCCGGTGAACAACGCCGCCGAGACGTTGCCCTGGATGTTGCCGACGGTGGTGTTGTCGACCAGGCGCAGCGCGGGCTGCAGGAAGCAGCTCGACTGGCCGCCCGGACAGGTGATCGACTTGCGCAGGTCGAAATCGATCGTGTAGTCGACGACGCCGCTCGCGCTGACGTTGAAGCCGGTGACGAGCTTCAGGCCCGTCTGCGCGCCGCTCGGGATCAGCAGCCCCGTAGGACCGGACGCGCCCTGCAGGGTGATGTACGAGTTGCTGGGATTGCCGTCGGCGAGGACCATCAGGCGGATCGAGCTGTAGGAGCCGGCCGGGATCGGCTGGTTGAACAGCTGCGCCGAGGCCGTGTTGCTCTGGTTGAGCAAATCGATCGACTTCGGCTGCGTGAAATTGATGTCGACCGGATTGCCATTGCTCTGCATCAGTTCGACGCCGGTGAACTTGACGACGACCGAAGTCGCGCCATCGACCGGTGCGTCGGCGACCGACAGCGACATCTGGCCGCTCGAGCCCGAACCGCCGCAGGCGGACAAAGTCCATCCGGACACGATCAGCACGCCGAGCCGGACGATGCGTTTGAATGAACGGTGCATATCGATCTACCTCCGGGTTCAATAGCTCCCCGTT
>JAJYAM010000062.1 GCA_021779535.1 Pseudomonadota bacterium | reverse complement strand
CCTTCCGCCCGCCGGCCCGGTGCGGCCTACAGCACCTTGCCGGGATTCATGATCCCGTTCGGGTCGAACAGCGTTTTCACGCGGCGCATCCAGTCGAGGCGCGCCGGCGCGCCGAGCCGCCGCAGGGTGGCCTTCTTCTCGAGACCGATCCCGTGTTCCGCGGAGAACGAGCCGCCGAGCGCGGCCAGCTCGTCGGTCAGCAGCGGGGCGATCTCCTCGTAGCGCCCGCCGATCGGTCGCGCGGCGTTCACCGTCAGGTGCACGTTGCCGTCGCCCAGGTGCCCGATCACGAAGAGCTCGAGCGCCGGATCGTGGGACGCGAGCCGCGTGCGGCAGCCGCCGACATACCGCGGCAACGCCGCGAGCGGTACCGACACGTCGTACCACAGGCCGCCCGGACGTTCGCGGTCGACGGCCCAGTCCTCGCGAATCCGCCAGAAGCGCTGCCGCTGCGTCTCGTTCTGCGCAAGCGCGGCATCCTCGATCGTGCCGCGCGCCGCTTCCCGCTCCAGCCAGGCGGCGAGCGCCGCCTCGGCGGCCGCGGCGTCGGGGCGGCAGACTTCCACGAGCACGAGGTAGGGCTGCGCCGTGAGCGTCGCGAGCTCGGTCGTGCCGATGGCCCGGCAGACGGCGGCGGCGTGATTGCCGGACATCAGTTCGACCGCCTGCAGTTCGAATTCCGGGTGGCGTCGCACCGAGTCGCACAGCGCGACCGCGGCATCGAGACTCGGCACCGCGACGAGCGCGGTCGCCGGGCTCCCGGCGCGATCGACGAGGGCGAGCGCCACCCGGGTGACCACGCCGAGCGTGCCTTCGGCACCGATGAACAGCTGCTCGATCGCGAGCCCCTCGTTGCGCTTGCGGACCCGGCGGAGCTCGCTGAGCACCGAGCCGTCGGCCAGCACCACCTCGAGACCGAGCACCCGCTCGCGCATCGTGCCGTGGCGGAACGCCGCGTTGCCGCCGGCATTGGTCGACACCAGGCCGCCGAGCGTCGCGCTGTCGCGCGCCCCGAGATCGATGCCCGGGGCGAGGCCGTGCGCGGCCGCGCGCCCGGCGAGCGCCGCGAGCGTGACCCCGGCGCCGGCGATCGCGGTGCGGCTCACGGCGTCCAGCGATTCGATTTGCGCGAACCGATCGAGCGCGACGATCACTTCGCCGTCGCGGGATTCGGCGCCGCCGGACAGTCCGGTACGCCCCCCTTGCGGGACCACGCCGATCCGGGACGCATTGCAGTACGCGAGCGCGCGCGCGAGCGCTTCGGTCGTGCGCGGGCGCAGCATCAAGCCCGCGCCGAAGTTCCTCGGATCGACGCCCGGATCCGCGCCGGCGAGATCCGCGGCGGTGCGGGCCGAGTCGGGTCCGACGATCGCGATCAGGTTCGCTGCATGCTCGGCGGACAACGGCATCTTCGACCCTCCGCGCGGTGCGCACCTCGCGTCGAGGCCGGTCGATTGTGCCGGCCGGCCCGGCCCGCTTCAAGGCGCTCGCGCGTCCTCAGGACGGTCGCGGCGCGATGAACGGCAGCGGCGTCACCCGCGCACGGAGCTTGCCCTCGCCCGGCACGAGCACGTCGAGCGCCGTCCCCTCGTTCCAGTGCGACCGATCCAGCATCGCGTAGCCGATGCCCTCGCCGAACGCGGGCGAGACGGACGCCGAGGTGACCTCGCCGACGCGTTGCTCCTCCGCGAACACCGGCCAGCCCTGCTCGCAGGCCGGCAACTGCATCGCTTCGATGAACACGCCCATGAGCCGCCGCGTGACCCCGCGCTCGCGGATCGCGGCGAGCGCCCGACGACCGACGAAGTCGATGTCGCGATCCAGATGGACGTACTTCTCGAGACCGATCTCGAACGGATTGTTGCCGTTGTCGAAGTCGTTCCCGTAGGACAGCAGTCCGCCCTCGATCCGCTCGGTATTGTGGGGCGCGCCCGGGCCCACGTCGAGATCGCGGCCGGCGTCGAAGCACGCGTCCCACAGGCGTTCGCCGAGCGCCCAGTCGTTCACGTAGATCTCGAAGCCGCCCTGCTTGCTCCATCCCGAGCGCGCGACCGTCAACGGATGCCCCTGCCACGCGAGCGTCGCGAAGCGGAAGAAGCGGATGCGGCGGACCTCGTCGCCGAACAGGCGCGCCACGAGGTCTTCGGCCTTCGGCCCCTGCACCGCGAGCGGCCAGACCGCGGGCTCACGGCAGTCGACGTCGAGGCGCAGGCCCGCGGCCAGCCCCTTCGCCCACAGCAGCACGTCCGAATCCGCGATCGACAGCCAGAAGTGTTCGTCGGAGAACTTCAGCATCACCGGATCGTTCACCATCCCGCCCTGCTCGTCGACCAGCGGCACGTACAGGCATTGACCGGGCACCGCGCGCGAGATGTCGCGGCAGGTCATCCGCTGGACCAGGCTCGCCGCGTCGCGCCCGCGGATCTGCACCTGGCGTTCGCAGCCGACGTCCCAGACCTGGACGTGGGTCTTCAGGTGGTGGTAATCCTCCACGTCGCCGCGGAACACCTCGGGCAGCAGCATGTGGTTGTAGACCGAGAACACCCGGCACCCGGCCGCCTCGACCCGCGCGGTGTAGGGCGTGCGCCGCATGCGCCGCCCCGCCGCGAGCAGCGGGGCGGACGTCGACACGATACTCGAGATCTCTTGCATGGCTGCGGTTCTCCGATGAGCCGGGCCCGGGCGCTCGCCCGCGCCGTCATTCCAGCATCTGCGCCATTTTAGGCTTCGCCGCGACGTAGCGCCGGTGCACGTCGACATAGGTCGACTCGTAGAGCGCATCGACCACCGCCGGCGCCGGAAAGCCGCGCGCGAAGCCCGGCACGACCGGTTCGATCGAGAGTTCCGCCGAGCGCATCAGGTGCGCGAGCAGCATCCGCGGATCCTCGTTCCCGACCGCGATCCGGATCGTCGTTCGCGAGATCCCCGCGTCCGCGAGCGCCGCGTCGGAGAGCTCCGAGTGACTCGTGAGGGCCGGGCACAGCACGACGGTGTTGGTCTGCCCGAGGCTCACCTGCAGGCCGAACACCGGCTCGAGCAGGTCGAAGAACGCCCTGAACGCGTCGATCGGGATCCGCTCCTCGCCCTGCCCCGGCTCGAAGTCGATCGTGAACAGCGGTGCGGGCAGCGCGAGGAACAGGTTCTCGCGGCGCAAGCGGGCGTTCGGATGCCCGTCGATGGCCGAGCAGTTCACCCGAATCCGCGGATGGGCGGCGAGCGCGTTCGCGAGCACGATCGTCGTGATGCACTTCGACAGCATCCGCAGCTCGAGGGTGCGCATCCCGTTGATCACCTCGTACGCCTTGTCGGCGTCGAGGAACGCGCCCTTGATGTAATAGACGTTCCAGAACAGCGTTTCGTCCCAGCGCACCGTCGCCGTCCGCCCGCCGGCGCGGGTCACGGTCACGCTCGCGCCCTTCGGCAGGAACATGTCCTCGTTGCGGCCGATCACCACGCCGGCGGTCGTCGCGCCATAGCCCGCGAGGTCCTTCGTGTACGAATGGATCACGAAGTCGGGGCGCTCCGCGGGGTCGTCGCGCCGCAGCGTCGGCTGCAGGAACGGCGTGCCCACGGTCGCGTCGCAGATCACCGTGTGGCCGCGGGCGTGCGCGAGCCGGCAGATCCCCGGAACGTCGAGCACGTGGCCGTGCGGATTGCAGGGGCTCTCCAGGTACACGTAGATCCGGCGGTCGGCCGCGATCCGCTCCGCGTAGCGCGTGCCCGCCTCCTCGAGCGCGCGCTGCACGTCCGCGGCTTGGTAACCGTCGAACCAGTGGATCGCGACGTCCAGGTTGCTGCGCTTCCCGTACCAGTCGTGGAGCAGCTGATAGGCGCCCCCGTAGATGTTGCGGCTGGCGACGATCACGTCCTGGTAGCCGACGAGGTGGGACAGGGTCGCATCGATCGCCGCCATCCCGGAGTTGAAGTTCCACGCGAGGTACTCCGCCGCGAGCGGTCCCGCCTCGACGTCGACGATGTGGTTCGCGAGGCTGATCGAGGTCGGGTTCAGCAGGCGCGAGTAGATCTCGTGCAGGAACTCCTTGCCCTTGAACGCATCCTCGACCCATTCCATGCACGCGTAGAGGTAGGTCGCCGTGCGGGTGACCACCGGGGTCGCCGAGAAGATCGCGGTCACGTTGTCGAACAGCGCATACGGGCCGCGGCCGGCGTCCGGTTGGGCGTGGCCGACCAGCGACTGGTAGGTCTTGCGCATCGGCGACTGGAGGTTGTCGAGCACCTTCGCGAGCTGGAAGCACGCGAACCGCTTCGCGTTGAACCATGCGATGCGGTCCTTGCGGTCGAGCTGCGAGAGCCGTCGCGCGGTGATCTCGATCAGCTCGTGCGTCGCGACGTTCGCCGCGTACAGGCTCCCGGTCAGCGCGCCGAGCGCCCGGCCGTGCTCGCTCGCCGGATCGATCCCGAAGTGTCCGAGCTGTTCGGCGACGAGGGCGGCCGCGGTGTCCTCGTGCGTGGAGTTGCGGCGCGGGCTGAGCTCGCGCAACGGGTCGATCGTGTGGCTGTCGCTCATCGTGCCTCCCTCGTCGGTGCCTGCAGGGTACGCCGGGTCGGTTGGCAGGGGCTGCCAATGATTTTCCTCGAATCGGCTACAATTGGCAGAATCGGCCAATCGAGGAGCGATCATGGATCGAATCGACCACGCGATTCTGCGCACCCTGCAGGCCGACGGACGGATCACGATCCAGGCGCTCGCCCGCACGGTCGGCCTGTCGCCGTCGCCGTGCCTGCGCCGCGTGCGGCTGCTCGAGCGCGCCGGCACGATCCGCGGGTACACCGCGGTCATCGACGAGCGGCAATACGGCCTGGCGATCACCGCGTTCCTGCGGGTCCGCCTCGACCGGCACTCGGACGAACGGGTCGCGCGATTCGAGAAGGCCGTGAACGGCATCGACGAAGTGCTCGAGTGCCACGTGCTCGCCGGCGATTTCGACTACATGCTGCGGATCCTGGTCGCGGATCTGCAGGCCTACGAGCGCTTCATCCGCAAGCACATCCACACGATCCCCGGGATCGCGGCGATCGAGACCGCGTTCGCGTACGGGACGATCAAGCGCTCGAGCGTGCTGCCGGGGATCGCGGCGGCGCCGCACGACGGCCGCGCGGCGCCGCCGGCGGCCGTCACCCGAGATCGAAGCGGTCGAGGTTCATCACCTTGGTCCAGGCCGCGATGAAGTCCCGGACGAACTTCGGCGGCGCATCCGCGCTGCCGTAGACCTCCGCGATCGCGCGCAGCTGGGAGTTCGATCCGAACACGAGATCGACGCGGGTCCCGGTCCAGCGCAGCGCACCCGTCGAGCGGTCGCGGCCCTCGAACACCTCGGCCGCCTCGGACACCGGCGTCCAGGCCGTGTCCATGTCGAGCAGGTTCACGAAGAAGTCGTTGGTCAGGGTCCCGGGCCGCTTGGTGAAGACCCCGTGCGGCGACTCACCGGCGTTCGCGCCGAGCACGCGCAGGCCGCCGACGAGCACCGTCATCTGCGGCGCGGTCAACGTGAGCAACTGGGCGCGATCGACCAGCAAGGCCTCCGCCGCCACCGCGAACCGGGTCGGCTGGTAGTTCCGAAAGCCGTCGGCGACCGGCTCGAGCACCGCGAACGAGTCGACGTCGGTCTGCGCCGGCGAGGCATCCACGCGTCCCGGCGAGAACGGGACGCTGACCGGATGACCGGCGCGCTTCGCCGCCTGCTCGATGCCGGCGCAGCCGCCGAGCACGATCAGATCCGCGAGCGACACCCGCTTGCCGCCCACCTGTGCCGCATCGAACGTGCGCTGCACCGCCTGCAGCGCCGCGAGCACTTTCGCGAGCCGCACCGGCTGGTTCACCGCCCAATCCTTCTGCGGCGCGAGGCGAATGCGCGCACCGTTCGCGCCGCCGCGCTTGTCCGAGCCCCGGAACGTGGATGCCGACGCCCACGCGGTCGACACCAGCTCCGCCACCGACAGCCCCGAAGCGAGGATCTGCTGCTTGAGCGCCGCGGCGTCGTCCGCGTCGATCAGCGGGTGATCGACCGCCGGAATCGGGTCTTGCCACACGAGTTCCTCGGCCGGCACGTCCGGGCCGAGGTAGCGGGCGCGCGGACCCAGGTCGCGATGCGTCAGCTTGAACCAGGCGCGCGCGAACGCGGCGGCAAACTGGTCCGGATGCTCGTGGAAGCGGCGCGAGATCCGCTCGTAGACCGGATCGACGCGCAACGCGAGATCCGTCGTCAGCATCGACGGCGCGTGGCGCCGGGCTGGATCGTGAGCGTCCGGAACCGTGCCCGCGCCCGCGCCGCCTTTCGGCCGCCATTGCTGCGCGCCCGCGGGGCTGCGCGTGAGTTCCCACTCGTAGCCGAACAGGTTGCGGAAGAACTCGCCGCTCCACCGCGTCGGCGTGCCGGTCCAGGTGACCTCGAGACCGCTGGTGATCGCATCGCCGCCCTTGCCGCTGCGATAGTCGCTCTTCCAGCCGAGCCCTTGTGCCTCGATCGGCGCGGCCTCCGGCTCGGGACCGACATGCTTCGCGTCGCCCGCGCCATGGGTCTTGCCGAACGTGTGGCCGCCGGCGATCAACGCGACGGTCTCTTCGTCGTCCATCGCCATCCGTGCGAACGTCTCGCGGATGTCGCGTGCCGCGGCGACGGGGTCGGGCGTCCCGTTCGGGCCTTCCGGATTGACGTAGATCAGGCCCATCTGGACGGCCGCGAGCGGATTCTCGAGCCGGCGTTCCCCGGTGTGGCGCCGATCGTCCAGCCACTTCGATTCGCCGCCCCAGTACACGTCCTTCTCCGGTTCCCAGATGTCCTCGCGCCCGCCGCCGAAACCGAACGTCTTGAATCCCATCGACTCGAGCGCGACGTTGCCGGCGAGGATCATCAGGTCGCCCCAGGAGATCTTGCGGCCATGCTTCTGCTTGATCGGCCACAGGAGCCGGCGCGCCTTGTCGAGGTTCGCGTTGTCAGGCCAGCTGTTGATCGGCGCGAAGCGCTGATTGCCGTGGCCGGCGCCGCCGCGGCCATCGCCGGTCCGATAGGTGCCGGCGCTGTGCCAGGCCATGCGCACGAACAACGGTCCGTAGTGGCCGAAATCCGCCGGCCACCAGTCCTTCGAATCGGTCATCAGCGCATGCAGGTCGCGCTTCACCGCCGCGAGGTCGAGGCTCTGGAATTCGCGGGCGTAATCGAAATCCGCGTCCATCGGATCCGACCGCGCGCAGTGCTGGTGCAGGATCTCGAGCGGCAACTGGTTCGGCCACCAGTCGCGGTTGGACGTGCCGCCGCCGGCGGGGTGATGGAAGGGGCACTTCGACTCGGTTGTCTGGCTCATCGCGGATCCTCCGTCGGTTGACTCGAACAGACTACTCGCGTGCGGCGGCCGGGATGATCGGTCGTATCGATCGGCGCGATAGACGAATGCCTCGCGCCGGGCGGCGACCGTGATATTTTCGCAAGATCGCCAGGCCGCAACCGCCGCACCGGAGGGTGATCGATGATCCTCGAGATCGCAGAGATCGACGTGAAGGCGGGCCACGAACCGGACTTCGAGTCCGCGGTCGGGCGCGCGCTGCCGCTGTTCCACGCCGCGCCAGGTTGTCACGGGGTCCAGTTGCAACGCGGCGTCGAGCAGCCGAACCGTTACTTCCTGGTCGTCCGCTGGGAGACGCTCGAGGACCACACGGTCGGGTTTCGCGGCTCGGAGGCATTCACGCGCTGGCGTGCGCTCGTGAGCCCGCATTTCGAGGCGCCGCCCCGGGTCCAGCACGCGCGGCCGGTGCTCGGCGACCGGTGAGCCCGCGTCTCGCCGCTCGCGCGGTGATCGAACGCGCGCGCGGAGCATGATCTCGCTCGCCCACCCGGACTTTCGCGACGGGCCCGAGCGCCAGGCGTACGAGCATCGGCTGATTCCGCGGGGATTGCGTTTCTAGGCGGCGCGGGCCACGCTCGACGGTGGTCGGCCCGGGGAGGATGAGATGATCGAACACGCACGCGAACATGAACCTGAACACGATCCGCCGATCGTCGCGAACACCCGCGACGGGGTCGCGACGCTGTGGCTGAACCGGCCGCAGCAACTGAACGCGTTGTCGGATGCGATGCTGGAGGGCCTGCAGCGCGAGCTCGACCGTCTCGCCGAGGATCGGTCGGTGCGTTGCATCGTGCTCGCGGCGCACGGCCGCGCGTTCTCGGCCGGGCACGATCTCGGCGAGATGCGCCGTCGCCAGCGGGACTACGAGTCCTGCCGCGAGTTGTTCGCCCGGTGCAGCCGCGTGATGCAGAGCATTCGCGCGCTGCCGGTGCCGGTGATCGCCCGGGTCCAAGGGCTCGCGACGGCCGCCGGCTGTCAACTGGTGGGCAGCTGCGACCTCGCGATCGCGGCGCAGACCGCGCGTTTTGCGGTCTCCGGAATCAACGTCGGCCTGTTCTGCTCGACGCCGTCGGTCGCACTGGCGCGCAACGTCGCGACCAAGCGCGCGTTCGACCTCCTGGTCACCGGACGGTTCATCGACGCGCCGACCGCCTGCGCCTGGGGATTGATCAACGAATCGGTTCCGCCCGACGAACTCGATGCCGCGGTCGAACGCAAGGTTCGCGAGATCGTCGCGAAGAGCCCGGCCGCGATCCGCCATGGCAAGGCGATGTTCTATCGACAGCTCGCGATGCCGCTCCCGCAGGCCTACGAGCTCGCCGGCGAGGTGATGGCGCGCAACATGCTGGAAGACGACGTCGCCGAGGGGATCGACGCGTTCCTCGAGCGGCGGACCCCGGTCTGGAAGTCGTGAGGTCGCCATGAGCCGCACCCGGATCGATACGGGTTCCTCGTTCGAGGCCGAGATCGGCTATAGCCGCGCGGTGGTCCAGGGGGACTGGATCTTCGTGTCCGGTACGACCGGCTTCGACTATGCGACGATGACGATCGCCGACGGCCTGGAGGAACAGACCGAGCAGTGTTTGCGGAACATCGACGCGACGCTGCGGCGCGCCGGGTCGACGCTCGCCGACATCGTCCGGGTCACCTACATCCTGCCGAACGGCGGCGATTTCCGGCGTTGCTGGCCGATCCTGCGCCGCTACCTGGGCGAGGTCCGCCCGGCGGCGACGATGATCTGCGCGGGACTTGCCGATCCGCGGATGCAGATCGAGATCGAGGTGACCGCGCTGCGGCAGCCGGCCGCGGAGACGGTACCGGCGGGATGAATCCGACGATGGCTTGCCGGTCGATTTCTGTGGCCTAATGGCACTCCGATGAGGATCGCGAAACCCATTCTGATGGTCACGACGCCGGTCGGCCTGATCGGCGGCTTCCACGAGGCGTACCAGCTCACGGGCGGCCTGGTCTGGCTGATGGCCGCGATGGTGTCGGTGCTGACGGTGTTCGTCGCGTTTCTGGTCAGGATCGCGCGCCGCGAGCGCGACGGCGCGACGCGCTAGCGCCGCGCGTTCCGACCGCATGCGCGCCATCGACGCCGCGACGCTCGCCTCGCTCCTCGAGCGGCGCGCGCTGATCGATGCACTCGATCGGGCGTTCGCGGCCGGCGCCGAGGTACCGCCGCGAATCCACCACGACACCGGCGGCGGGGTGCGGCCGAACGCGTTGCTGATCATGCCGGCGTGGTCGACGGCGTCGATCGGCGTGAAACTCGTGACCGTGCACCGCGACAACGCGGCGCGCGGCGAGCCGGCGGTGCATGCGGCGTATGCGCTGTTCGACGCGGCGACCGGCGCGCCGCGCGCGGTGATCGACGGCACCGAGCTCACCCGGCGACGCACCGCGGCGGTGGCCGCGCTCGCGGCCCGATATCTCGCGCCGCCCGGCGCCGAGCGCTTGCTGATGGTCGGCACCGGCAGCCTCGCGACCCACGTGATCGAGAGCCACGCGCTCGTCCGGCCGATTCGCGAGGTGCGGATCTGGGGGCGCCGGCGAGAGCGCGCCGCGGCGGTCGTGGATCGCCTCGCCGGGCAGGAATTTCACGTCGCCGTCGCCGACGATCTCGCCGCCGCGGTCGCCTGGGCGGACATCGTCAGCTGCGCGACGCTCGCGACCGAGCCGGTGGTGCGCGGCGCGTGGCTGCGTCCCGGTCAACACGTCGACCTGATCGGCGCCTATACGCCGCAGATGCGCGAGATCGACGACGAGGGCTTGCGGCGCGCACGGATCTACGTCGATACGCGCGCGGGCGCGCTCGCCGAAAGCGGCGAGCTCGTGCAGGCGATCGCCGCCGGCGCGATCTTGCCTGGCGACCTGTGCGGGGAGCTTGCGGACCTCGCGCGGGGACGGGTCGCCGGGCGCCGCAGCCCGCAGGAGATCACGTTGTTCAAGAGCGTCGGCACGGCGCTCGCCGATCTCGCCGCGGCGGAGCTCGCGGTCGCGGCGGGCGACGGCAACCCGCGCGGCAACGAGGTGAGGGGATGACCCAGGGTGCACAATTGCTGGTGGCGGCGTTGCACAACGAGGGCGTCGAGCGCATCTACGGCCTGCCCGGCGAGGAGAACCTCGACGTGGTGGAGGCACTGCGGCGCTCGCCGATCGAGCTCGTGCTGACCCGGCACGAACAGGCCGCCGCGTTCATGGCGGCGACCCAAGGGCGGCTCACCGGCAAAGCGGGTGTGTGCCTGACGACGCTCGGACCCGGCGCGTTGAACCTCGCGACCGGCGCCGCCTACGCGCTGCTCGGCGCGATGCCGATGGTGATGATCACCGGGCAGAAGGGCGTGCTCTCGTCGCGGCAGGCGCGTTTCCAGGTCGTCGACGTCGTCGGCGCGATGCGACCGTTGACGAAGCTCGCGCGGCAGATCGTCGCGCCGGCGACGATCCCGACGCTCGTGCGGGAAGCATTCCGCGTCGCCGAGGAGGAGCGCCCCGGCCCGGTGCACCTGGAGCTCCCCGAAGACATCGCCGCTGCTGAGTGCGATGCGTCGCCGTTGATCCCACCGCATCCGGTCGAGCTGCCGATCGCGAGCGCGGCCGCGCTCGATCGCGCGGCGCGAATGATCCAGCAAGCCGCCCGCCCGCTCGTGATGCTCGGCGCCGCCGCCTCGCGCCCGCGCTCGACCGCGGATCTCGCGAATTTCGTGATCCGGACCCGCCTGCCGTACTTCACGACGCAGATGGGCAAAGGGACCGTTCCGGGCGGTACCGACCTGTACCTCGGCACCGCCGCGCTGTCGGAGCGCGACTACGTGCACGAGGCGATCGAGCGGGCCGACCTCATCGTCACGATCGGCCACGACACGGTCGAGAAGCCGCCGTTCATCATGGGGCCGGACGGCCCGAAGGTCGTGCACGTCGGCTACCAGCCGGCGACCGTCGAACAGGTGTACTTCCCGCAGGCCGAGGTCGTCGGCGATCTCGGGCCGTCGCTGCGGCTGCTCGCGGACCGCATCGAGGGTCGTCTGCCGAACGCCGGCGCGCTGCTGCCGATGCGCGAGCGGATCCTCGCGCGCATCGCCGAACGCGCGACCGAAGACCGCTTCACGCCGCAGCGGATCGTGCACGACGTCCGGCAGGTGATGCCGCCGGACGGCATCGTCGCGCTCGACAACGGGATGTACAAGATCTGGTTCGCGCGCAATTACCGCACGCGGGTCGCGAACACGTTGTTGCTGGACAATGCGCTCGCGACGATGGGTGCGGGCCTGCCGTCGGCGATCGCCGCCGCGCAACTCCATCCGGGGCGACGGGTGCTCGCGGTCTGCGGCGACGGCGGCTTCCTGATGAACAGCCAGGAGCTCGAGACCGCGGTCCGGCTGAAACTGAACCTCGTCGTCGTCGTGCTCGACGACGGCGCCTACGGGATGATCCGCTGGAAGCAGGCGGTCGAAGGATTCCAGGACTTCGGGATGACCTTCGGCAACCCCGATTTCGTGCGCTATGCCGAGGCCTATCGCGCGCGCGGCACGCGGGTCACCGCGGTGGGCGAGTTCGCGCCGGCGCTCGAGCGGGCGTTCCGCGACGGCGGCGTGCACCTGATCGCGGTGCCGATCGACTATTCGGAGAACACGCGGGTGCTGATCGAGGAGCTGCGCGAGCGGTTGCCGGCCGAGCCGCCCGCTCAGAGGATCCCGGGCAGCAGCCGATAGCGGACGCGCGCGACGTAGTGCGCGTAGTCCGGGTCCCGGCCGAGGAACGCTTCCTCGGCGCGGGTGCGTCCCAGTTGGACCGCGAGCTCCACGATCCACAGCGACGCATTGCGCACGCTCGGGTGCGCGAGCGCAACGCCGGCGAGCGTGAGCAATTCGGCCGCATAGAGCGGGTGCCGGACGACGCGGTACATCCCCGTGGTACGGATTCCCCGGTGGGCCGGCACGATCCCGAAGCTGCGGCGCAGCGACCATAGCGCCGCCAGGATCGCGGCGAACCCCAAGAGTTGCAGCGCATCGCCGACCCCGGAGGTCGGCCCCGATCCCGTCGGCCGCATCAGCAACGGCAGGAACGTGCCACTGAACGCCAGCGCCCAGGCCGTCGTCATACGGGAAACCTCGGTCGTGTCGCGTCGCGCCGCGTACATCACCAGGAACGTCGTGTTCACGACCAGCAGGCCGAACACGTTGAGCGACCGGGTCTCGAGATACCGGTGCAGGGTCGCGAGCGCGAGGAGCCCGTAGAAGAACAGCATCGCACCGGCCGCGACCAGCGGCAGGACTCTGACCCAGTGCTCCCATCTACGCATGCGTCGCTCGCGCAGCACCCGTTCGGCGAGGGTGGATAGGTAGATTGTGTGACGTAAGGCACTTGCGATGCCACCGGGTTCGACCGCGTCACGCACAAAAGTACCGAAATTGCGCACAAACGTTATGGCGGGCGGACGCGCGCGGGTGGCTTACTACGCCTCAGACCGTCGATGGTCGTGAGCGTTTTCAGAGGCTGGCGAATGCCGGCATCGATGCTCCAAAAGACCTCGAGCGGTGACGTCGAACGAGCGGTTCTATATCAACTGTATTTCGGAGGTCATGATCATGAAGCGGGAAATCTTGAAGTTCCTCAAGGAAGAAGAAGGCTTGACGATGGTCGAGTACGCGGTCGCCGGCGCGCTGGTCGCCGCGGCGTGCGTCGTTGCGTTCACGAATCTGGGTGTTGCGATCGGGGCTCGCATTCAGAGACTAGCAAACACGATCACCACTGGGTGAATCGATCCTGGCAAACGAGTCGATCGCAATCGTGATCGTCGCACCACGGGTCTGAACCACGAGTCTTGGCGAAGACCGTGGGACCGATCGGCGCAAGGTCGCATCGGTCCCGCGGTCGGCCCGAAGCTCGAGTTCGGACGGAGCGCCAGCAGTATGAATGGCATCGATCTTGCCGCCGTCGAGTCCGCGACCTTGGTCGTTGCGCTGCTTGCGGCCGTCATCACCGACCTGCGCCGCCACCGGATTCCGAATTGGCTGAGCCTCGCGACACTCGTCGCGGGGCTCATTTGGCATTGCGTCACCGCGGG
>JAJYAM010000061.1 GCA_021779535.1 Pseudomonadota bacterium | reverse complement strand
GCGAGGGCGGTGAGGCGTCGCGGGTGCAGGTGGCGCATCCGCCGGATGATAGGCGCTTTGCCGCCCGGCCGGTCAAGCGAACGGCACCGGCGTGTCGAGGTCGATCCCGCAGATCTCGAAGCCGCGCCGGAAGTCGCGGACGTGCCGCGTCATCCAGGTGCACGCGAGCACGCCGTCGCGCGCGCCGATCGCCGCGCAGATCTCGTGCTGCGCGGTCGCGATGCGCGCGCGTGCGGGCGGCGCGGCGTCGATCAGCACCCGCAGCGCCGCCGCGAGAAGCTGCAGGAGCGGTTCCTGCATCAACGGCAGCACCCGGTTGCCGGTCGCGGCGGCGACCGCGCGGAAGAACTCGGCGACGCCGTCGACCGCGTTGCGCGCGTCGCGGTGATCGGCGCGGTAGGCGGCGACCGCGGCCTCGATCCGCGCGAGCGCGGCGGCGGTCCGCGCGGTCGCGGCCGCTTCGGCCGCGGGCGGCTCGAGCACCTCGAGCATTTCCCAGACCTCGCGGCCGCTCACGTCGTGCAGCGCGAGCGCCTGGCTCAGGCGTCCGGCGACGCGCGTCGGTGCGGGCCGCGCGACGACCATGCGTTTCGTTCCGCGCCGGCGGGCGACGAGGTCCGCGCTCTCGAGCTCGCGCAGGGCTTCGCGGATCGTCGAGCGGTTCACGCCGAACTGAGTCGCGAGCTCGAGCTCCGGGGGGAGCGGATCGCCGACCTTGAGCGTACGGTCGAGGATGCGCGCGGCGATCTCGCTCGCGACCCGGCGGTAGCCGGGCGCGAACGACAGCGGTTCGAAGGTCGCGTTCACGCCGCCTCGACGAGTTCGCGCCCGATCAGCATCCGGCGGATCTCCTGCGTGCCTGCGCCGATGTCGTAGAGCTTCGCGTCGCGCAGCAGCCGCCCGGTCGCGTAGTCGTTGATGTAGCCGTTGCCGCCGAGCGCCTGGATCGCCTCGAGCGCGACCCGGACCGCGAGCTCGGAGGCGTTCAGCAGGCAGGCCGCGGCCGCGCGGCGGGTCTTGCGGCCCGCGTCGCACGCCCGCGCGACCTCGTGCGCGTACGCCCGCGCCGCGTTGAAGGCGGTGTACATGTCGGCGATCTTACCCTGCATCAGCTCGAAGCTGCCGATTCGCTGGCCGAACTGACGCCGCTCGCGCACGTAGGGCAGCACGACGTCGAGCGCGGCGGCCATGAGTCCGAGCGGACCGCCCGAGATCACGACGCGCTCGTAGTCCAGGCCGTTCATCAGCACGCGGATTCCGCCGTTCTCCTCGCCGAGCACGTTCTCGGCCGGGATCAGGCAGTCCTCGAACACCAACTCGCCGGTCGAGGAGCCGCGCATCCCGAGCTTGTCGAGCTTCTGCGCGACCGAGAATCCCGGCCGGCCGCGCTCGACGATGAACGCGGTGATCCCGCGCGGCCCGAGCGCGGGCTCGGTCTTCGCGTAGACGACCAGCAAGTCGGCGTCGGGGCCGTTGGTGATCCACATCTTGCGGCCGTTGAGCCGGTAGCCGTCCGCGGCGCGGCGTGCGGTGAGCCGCATCCCGACGACGTCGGAACCGGCTTCGGGCTCGGACATCGCGAGCGCACCGACGTGCTCGCCGGCGACGAGCTTCGGCAGGTGCCGCTCGAGCTGCGCGGCGTTGCCGTTCAGGCGCAGTTGGTTCACGCACAGGTTCGAGTGCGCGACGTAGGAGAGGCCGACCGCGCCCGACGCCCGCGAGATCTCGGTCATCGCGACCGTGTGAGCGAGATAGCCGAGTCCCGCGCCGCCGTACTCTTCGGGCACCGTGATCCCGAGGAGCCCGAGCGCGCCGAGCTTCGGCCACAGGTCCCGGGGGAACGCATCCTCGCGATCGATCGCGGCTGCGCGCGGCGCGATCTCCACGGTCGCGAAACGCCGGACCGCGCCGCGCAGCGCGCGCACGTCCTCGTCGAGGCCGGTATCGAGGTCGTCCTCGGGGCAGAGTTCCACGGTCGACATGTTGGATTCCTTCTCGCGCTGAGATAGTATGATTGTCCGACAATCAGGCGGTCGAGGGCAAGATGCTCCGGATCGAGACTCGAATCGACGTGAATAGCGCGGAATTCGCCGCGAATGCGGCCGAAATGACGTCGATCGTGGCGGATCTCCGCCATCAAACCGCGCAAATCGCGGCGGGCGGCAGCGCCCAGGCGGCGGCTCGACATCGCGCGCGCGGCCGGCTGCTGGTGCGCGAGCGGATCGATCTGCTGCTCGACCCAGGCGCCCCGTTCCTCGAGTTGTCGGCCTTCGCCGCGTACGGGCTCTACGAGGGCGAGGTGCCGGCCGCGGGTATCGTGACCGGGATCGGCCGGATCGCCGGGCGCGAGTGCATGATCGTCGCGAACGATCCGACCGTGAAGGGCGGTTCCTATTATCCGCTGACCGTGAAGAAGCACCTGCGCGCGCAGGACATCGCGCTCGAGAATCGCCTGCCCTGCGTATATCTCGTCGAGAGCGGCGGGGCGTTCCTGCCGCGCCAGGACGAGGTGTTCCCGGACCGCGACCACTTCGGTCGGATCTTCTACCACCAGGCGAACCTGTCGGCGGCCGGGGTCGCGCAGATCTCGGTCGTGCACGGCAACTGCACCGCGGGCGGCGCGTACGTGCCGGCGATGTCGGATGAAAACGTGATCATCCGCAACCAGGGACAGATCTTCCTCGGCGGGCCGCCGCTCGTGCGCGCGGCGACCGGCGAGATCGTCGATGCCGAGAGCCTGGGGGGCGCCGACGTGCACTGCCGCGAGTCCGGGGTTTGCGATCACTACGCGGAGAACGACGCCGATGGACTCGCGATCGCACGGCGGATCGTCGCGCGCCTGCGTCCGGGCCCGTCGACCGCGCCGCCGGTGGCGCCGCGCGAGCCGTACTACGACCCGGCCGAACTCTACGGGATCGTGCCCGCGAACCTGCGCACACCCTACGACGTGCGCGAGGTGATCGCGCGACTCGTCGACGCGTCGGAGTTCGACGAGTTCAAGCAACTCTACGGCAGCACCCTGGTCACCGGCTTCGCGCACATCGGCGGTTATCCGGTCGGGATCCTCGCGAACAACGGGATCCTGTTCTCGGCGAGCGCGCTGAAGGGCGCGCACTTCGTCGAGCTGTGCTGCCGCGAGCGGATCCCGCTGCTGTTCCTGCAGAACATCACCGGGTTCATGGTCGGCCGGCGCGCCGAGGTCGGCGGGATCGCGCGCGACGGCGCGAAGATGGTCGCCGCGGTCGCGGCCGCGCGCGTGCCGAAGCTCACCGTGATCATCGGCGGCAGCTACGGCGCGGGGAACTACGCGATGTGCGGCCGCGCGTACGCGCCGCGGCTGCTGCTCGAGTGGCCGAACGCGCGCACCTCGGTGATGGGCGGGGAACAGGCCGCGACCGTGCTTGCGACGATTCGCCGCGATCAACTGCAGGCGGCCGGCAAGGACTGGAGCGAGGCCGAGGAGCGCGCGTTCACCGCGCCGATCCGCCAGCAGTACGATACCCAGGGACACCCGTACTACGCGAGCGCGCGGCTCTGGGACGACGGGGTGATCGACCCGATCGACACGCGCCGGGTGCTCGCGCTCGCGCTCGCGATGGTGCGCAACGCGCCGTCCGAGGAGACCCGTTTCGGAATCTTCAGGATGTGAGTCATGCCGGAGATCTTGCTGGAATCCGCAGTCGCGCCGGGGATCGTCCGGCTGACGCTGAATCGTCCCAATGAGCGCAATGCGCTCGACCGGGCGCTGATCGAGGCGCTCGCGGCGGCGATCGCGCACCACGCGACGCACCCCCCGACCCGGGTGATGCTGATCGCCGGATCGGGGAGCGCCTTCTGCGCGGGGGCGGACCTCGCGGCGATGCGCGCGCTCGGCACCGCGAGTTATGCCGAGAACCTCACGGAGGCGCGCCGCCTGGCCGACCTGCTCGCCGCGCTCCACGAGTGCCCGAAGCCCTCGATCGCGTGCGTGCACGGTGCCGCGATCGGCGGCGGCCTCGGCCTCGTCGCCGCCTGCGACGTCGCGATCGCCGCGGCGGACGCGCGCCTGCGGCTGCCCGAGGTGCGGCTCGGACTCGCGCCCGCGGTGATCTCGCCGTACGTGCTCGAGGCGATCGGGCCCCGCCAGGCGCGCCGTTACGCACTCACCGGCGAGATGATCGATGCCGAGCGGGCGCGGCAGATCGGACTGGTGCACGAGGTGGTCGCGCCGGACGCGCTCGCCGCGGCCGCGCTCGCGCTCGCGGACGAGATCGCGAGCGGCGCACCCACGGCGCTCGCGGCGACCAAGGCGTTGTTCGCCGACGCGCGCCGCACCGAGCCTTCGACCGCGACCGCGGAGCGCACCGCGCGGGTGCTCGCCGAACTGCGCGCGGGACCCGAGGCGCAGGAAGGGCTTGCGGCCGCGGTCGAGCGGCGCATCCCGGCGTGGCGGCGCTGATGTTCGCGCGGCTGTTGATCGCGAACCGCGGCGAGATCGCCTGCCGCGTGATCCGCACCGCGCGCCGTCTCGGGATCCGCACGATCGCGGTGTATTCCGACGCCGACGCCGATGCGCGCCACGTGCGGCTCGCGGACGAGGCGCGGCGGATCGGTCCGGCGCGCGCGCGGGACAGCTATCTCTCGGCCGAACGCCTGCTCGAAGCGGCGGCCGCGGCCGGCGCCGATGCGATCCATCCGGGCTACGGCTTCCTGTCCGAGAACGCCGAGTTCGCGGCGGCCTGCGCCGCGCGCGGCATCGCGTTCGTCGGCCCGCCGGCCGCGGCGATCGCGGCGATGGGCTCGAAGATCGCCGCGAAGGAATCGATGCGTCGCGCGGGCGTGCCGGTGCTGCCCGGCTATCAAGGCGAGGATCAACGCCTCGACCGCCTGCACCGCGAGGCGCTCGCGCTCGGATTTCCGCTGATCATCAAGCCGAGCGGCGGCGGCGGCGGCAAGGGGATGCAGATCGTCCGGGAAGCGCGGGAGCTCGAGGCGGCGCTCGCGGCCGCGCGCCGGCTCGCGGGCAGTGCGTTCGCCGACGAGTCGCTCCTGATCGAGCGCTACCTCGCGGCGCCCCGGCACGTCGAGGTGCAGGTGCTGTGCGATCGGCACGGCAACGCGCGGCATCTCGGCACGCGCGACTGCTCGGTGCAGCGGCGGCACCAGAAGCTGATCGAAGAGGCGCCCGCGCCCGACATCCCGCCGCCGGTGCGCGAGCGGCTGCACGCGGCCGCGCTCACCGTCGCGCGCACGGTCGACTACGTGAGCGCCGGGACCGTCGAGTTCCTGGTGGCGGACGGGGAGTTCTGGTTCATGGAGATGAACACCCGCCTGCAGGTCGAGCACGGCGTGACCGAGACGATCTTCGGTCTCGACCTCGTCGAATGGCAGCTGCGGATCGCGGCCGGCGAGGCGCTCACCTTCGCCCAGGACGAGCTCGCCGCGCGCGGGCACGCGATCGAGGCGCGCGTGTGCGCGGAGGATCCGGCGCGCGAGTTCGCGCCGAGCGCAGGAATGCTCGAGCGGCTGCGCTGGCCCGAGGAGCGCGCGCGGCTGCGGGTCGACGCCGGGTTCGACGCCGGCGACGAGGTCTCGAGCCACTACGATTCGCTGCTCGGCAAGCTGATCGGCTCGGGCGAGGACCGCCGCGCGGCGATCGGGACGCTGATCGACGCGCTCGCCGAGTTCCGGGTCGTCGGCGTCGCGAGCAACGCCGGCTGGCTCGCCGCGGCGCTCGCGACCGCCGAGTTCGGGGCCGGCGTGCCGACCACGCGCTTCGTCGCGGCGCACCCGGCGCTCGCGGCCGCGGAGCCGGTCGCGGACCCGGACGAGCTCGCGCTCGCGGCCGCGGCGCTCGCGGCAGGGGTCGATGCGCCGGTGACCGTCGACGCCTCGCCTTGGGAGGCGCGGGATGCGTTCCGGGTGAACCTGCCACCGATTCAAACCCAGCGCCTGCGGACCGCGACCGACCGCCACGCGGTGGAACTGTGCCGCGACGGCGCGGCGTGGCGGGTGCGTGGCCGGTTCGGCGAGCGCAGCGTGCGCTTCGCACCGACGTCGGACGCGCGCCGGCTCGACGCGTGGATCGACGGCGTGCGCCGCCGCGTCGACTGGGCGCGGCTCGGCGATCGACTGTTCCTGTGGCGGGGCGCGGAGCGCGTGGAGATCGCGATCGAGGATCCGCGGCGCGGCGCCGCGCGCGCGACCGCGACCGAAGGCGAGCTCATCGCGCGCTTGCCCGGCACCGTGGTCGCGGTGACGGTCGCGGTCGGCGAGGCGGTCGAGGCGGGCGCGACGCTCCTCGTCGTCGAAGCGATGAAGATGGAGCACGCGGTGCGCGCGCCCTATGCCGGGGTCGTGCGGACGGTGCACTTCGCGGTCGGCGCGCGCGTGACCGAGGGCGCGGTGCTCGTCGACCTCGAGCCCGCCGTCGCCCCGGATTCAGCGGGTGCGCCGGATCCCTCCGGCGCGCCGGATCCGTCGAGCACGCCGGGCGCCTAGCGCCGGGCCGCGATTCGATGGGATGATCCGCCGATGAAGGCGGATCTCGTCCAGCTGGGGCTGCTGCTGTTCGTGTCGGCGCTGGTGGCGATGCTGACCCGGCGGTTGCGGATGCCCTACACGGTCGGCCTCGTGCTGGCCGGAATCGGCCTATCCTTCCTGCCGCTGCACGTCCACCTCGCGCTGTCGAACGAGCTGATCTACTCGGTCTTCCTGCCGCCGTTGGTGTTCGAGGCGGCGCTGTACCTGCGCTGGCCGGAGTTGCGGCGTGACCTGCCGGTGATCGCGCTGCTCGCGACGCTCGGGCTGTCGTTCGCCGCCGCGCTGACCGCGACCGGGATGCACTACGCGGTCGGCTGGACCTGGGGGAGCGCGGCGGTATTCGGGGTGTTGATCGCCGCGACCGACCCGGTGTCGGTGATCGCGACGTTCAAGGAAGCGGGCGTGCACGGGCGCCTGCGCGTCCTGGTCGAGGCCGAGAGCCTGCTGAACGACGGCACCGCCGCGGTCGGTTTCGCGACCGCGCTCAGCCTCGCGACCGGCGCCGGTGGGGGCGCGCTGCAGGCCGCGACCTCGCTCGTCGTCGGAATCGGCGGCGGCATCGTCTGCGGTCTCGCGGCCGGCTTCGCGTTGATGATGCTCGCCGGCCGCAGCAACGACCTGTTCGTCGAGTTCACGTTCTCGACGCTGACCGCGTACGGCTCGTTCATGCTGGCCGAACACTGGGGTTTCTCCGGCGTGCTCGCCGCGCTGACCGCCGGTCTCGTGACCGGCAACTACCGCCGCGCGCGCCGGACGTCCGAGGCCGACCATGCGGCGCTCGAGTCGTTCTGGGGCTACCTCGGCTTCGTGATCAACTCGCTGGTGTTCCTGCTGATCGGCAGCCGCGAGGCGCAGATGCACTTCGGCAACGTCTGGAAGGCCGTCGGCGCCGCGATCCTGCTGGTCACGGTCGGCCGCGCGCTCGCGATCTACCCGCCGTGCGCGCTGTTCGCGCGCGGCCGGCTGCGGGTCGATCCGCGCCATCAGCACGTGCTGTTCTGGGGCGGGCTGCGCGGCGCGCTCGCGCTGGCGCTCGCGCTCGAGCTGCCGCCGACGCTGCCGTTTCACGACCAGGTCGTCACGGTCGCGTTCGCGGTCGTGGCGTTCTCGATCGTCGTCCAGGGTCTCACGATGCCGCCGCTCCTGCGCCGGCTGGGCGAGATCGATGCGGCGCCGCTGGCGGCGTTCGAGCGGATCCCCTGAGCCGGAGGGCGCCTGGCGCCGGGCTGCTGCGATCAGCGTCGGCGCCGATCCCTCATTCCGCGTCGGGTTGCGCCTGCGGCGCGGCGCGCTGGAATGCCTCGAGGCGCAGGCACGTGTCGTGGATCGCACCGATCGTCGGGTAGGAGTCGAGCGGGATCCGATAGCGGTTCGCGTTGAACACCTGCGGGATCAGGCAGCAGTCCGCGAGCGTCGGCGTTTCGCCGTGGCAGTACGGGCCCGTCGGGCGGTCGCGCTGCAGGAGACGCTCGATCGCGTCGAAGCCGGTCTCGATCCAATGCCGGTACCACGCGTCCCGTTGCGGCTCGTCGATCCCGAGCGTCGAGCTCAGGTACCGCAGCACCCGCAAGTTGTTGAGCGGATGGATGTCGCACGCGATCGCGGCACACAGCGCGCGCACCCGCGCCCGTCCGAGCGCGTCCGGCGGCAGCAGCGGCGGCTGTGGATGGGTCTCCTCGAGGTACTCGAGGATCGCGAGCGACTGCGTCACGGTGCGGCCGTCGACGTCGAGTGCCGGGATCAGCCGCTGCGGATTGCGCGCGGCGTACTCGGGGGTGTGCTGGGTGCCGCCGTCGCGCAACAGGTGCACCGGGATCGATCGATAGGCAAGACCTTTCCACTCGAGCGCGATCCGCACGCGAAACGCCGCGGAGCTTCGGAAGTACGTGTACAGGCTCAGCATCAGGCCTCCGGATCCGGCGTACGTGCCGGCAGCACTTCGGCGGCACAGGTGCCGAAGCCGATCGACGCCGCGCCCGCGCGCTCGCATCGGCCGTGCAGGATCACCCGGTCGCCGTCCTCGAGGAATCGGCGGGTCTCGCCCGACGGCAGGCCGAGCGGCTCGCGGCCGCCGGCGGTGAGCTCGAGCAGCGAGCCGGCCTCGCCGATGCCGGGTCCGGACTGCGTGCCGCTGCCGAGCAGGTCCCCCGGCCGCAGGTCGCAGCCGCCGACCGTGTGGTGCGCGAGCATCTGCGCGACCGTCCAGTACGAGTGGCGGAAGTTCGTCCGCGCGAGGCGTGCCGCCGGCAGCGCCCGCGCGCGCATCGCGGCGGTCTCGAGCCATACCTCGAGCGCGAGATCGAAGCCGCCACCCGCACGCATCGCCGGGTCGTCGAGATAGGCGAGCGGCGGCGGATCCGTCGGCGGGCGCGCCCACGGCGTGCGGAACGGGGCGAGCGCCTCCAGCGTGACGATCCAGGGCGAGATCGTGGTCGCGAAGTTCTTCGCGAGGAACGGGCCGAGCGGCTGATACTCGAAGGCTTGCACGTCGCGCGCGGACCAGTCGTTCAGCAAGCACAGTCCGAACACATGCTGCTCGGCGGTGCCGATCGGGATCGCCTCGCCCGGCGCGTTGCCGGTGCCGACGAAGATCCCGACCTCGAGCTCGAAATCCAAGCGTGCGCTCGGCCCGAACTCGGGCGTCTCGCGCCCCGGCGGCAGGCGCTGGCCGAGCGGTCGGCGGAACGCCGTGCCCGACACTTGCACCGAGGAGGCGCGGCCGTGATAGCCGATCGGCAGCCAGCGGTAGTTCGGCGTCAACGGGTTCGTCGGCCGGAACAGCCGCCCGACCGCGGTCGCGTGGTGGATCGACGCGTAGAAGTCGGTGTAGTCGCCGATCGCCGCGGGCAGCGCGAACTCGGCCCCGTCCTGCGGGACCAGGCAATCGATCAACGTCGCCTGCCGCGCCGATCCTTCGCGCAGCGCTTCGAACAGTGCCGCGCGCAGCGCGCTCCAGTGCGCGGGCCCGAGCGCCATCAGCCCGTTCAGCGTCGGCTGTCCCGCCGCGCGCAGCGCCGGCGCCGCGTCGCCGTCGAACGGGATCGAACGCGCGAGCGCCGCGAGGTCGAGGATCTCCTCGCCGATCGCGACGCCGCCGCGAAACGCCTCGCCGCGTCCCCGGCGCCGGAAGGACGCGAACGGCAGGTTCTGCAGCGGGAAGTCGCGGTGGCCGTTCGCGGACGCGACCCAGCTCCGTGCGGAAGGATCGTGGGTCGCGTTGCGGCGGTCGCGCGCGTTCATCGGGCCAAGCGGGCCGTCATGGCCGCTCCGGATCGAAGTGCTTCTCGAGCCCGGCCCAGCACGCGGCGTAGTCGGCCTGCAGCGCGGGCCGTCCGGCGAGCGCCGCGGGCGAGGGCTTGAACACGGTGCGGCTCTCGAACATGAACGCCATCGTGTCCTCCAGCCGCTGCGGGACGCGGGTGTCGATCGCGGAGGCCTTCGCGAACGTCGCCGCGTCGGGGCCGTGATCGCTCATGCAATTGTGCAAGGACCCGCCGCCCGGCAGGAAGCCCGCGGCCTTCGCATCGTAGACGCCGTGGATCAGGCCCATGTATTCGCTCGCGACGTTGCGATGGAACCAGGGCGGGCGGAACGTGTCGCGCATCACCAGCCAGCGCGGCGCGAACACGACGAAGTCGAGGTTGCTCGTGCCGGGCGTGTCGCTCGGGGAATGCAGCACGAGGAAGATCGACGGATCCGGGTGATCGTAGGAGATCGAGCCGATCACGTTGAAGCGCCGCAGGTCGTATTTATACGGCACGTCGTTGCCGTGCCACGCGACGACGTCGAGCGGCGAGTGGTCGATCGGCGCGCTCCACAGGCGCCCGAGGAACTTCTGCACGAGCTCGAAGCGGCCCTCGAGGTCCTCGTAGCGCGGGCGCGGCGCGAGGAAGTCGCGCGGATTCGCGAGCCCGTTCGCGCCGATCGGTCCGAGGTCGGGCAGCTTCAGCGGCGCGCCGAAGTTCTCGCAGACGTAGCCGCGCGCGTTCTCGCCGCGCAGTTCCACGCGATATCGCACGCCGCGCGGGATCACCGCGATCTCGCAGGGTTCGACGACCAGGCGGCCGAACTCGGTCGCGAGCACGATCGTGCCGTGCTCGGGAACGATCAGCCATTCGCCGTCGGCGCTGTAGAAGTAGCGCCCCTGCATCGACCGGTTCGCCGCGTACAGGTGGATCGCGCAGCCGGTCTGCGCCTCCGCGGAGCCGGTCCCCGCGACCGTGACGAGCCCGTCGAGGAAGTCGGCCGGTGCCGGCGGCAGCGCGAGCGGATCCCAGCGCAGGCGGTTCGGCGCGGACGGCGGGAACCCGGACGGATCGGCGAGCCCGGCGTGCGCGAGCGGGGCGAACTCGCCGTGCATCGCCGAGGGCCGGATCCGGTAGAGCCAGGATCGGCGGTTCGCGTGGCGGGGTGCGGTGAACGCGGTCCCGGAGAGCTGCTCGGCGTACAGTCCGTACGCGCAGCGCTGCGGCGAGTTGCGTCCGCGCGGCAGCGCGCCGGGCAGGGCCTCGGCCGCGAATTCGTTGTCGAAACCGCTCAGGTAGTCGGAAGGATCGTCCGCTCGGTGCAGTTCGTTCACGTGGATGCCCGCGTCATGCCGTGTGGGTTTTGTTAGTCTAATCAAATCAGCACTTCCCCGCACGGCGGCCTCCGACGATGACGCGCCCTCCGATCGATCTGCGCAGCGATACCGTGACCCGGCCGACCGATGCGATGCGCCGCGCGATGGCCGCGGCCGAGGTCGGCGACGACGTGTACGGTGACGATCCGACCGTGAACCGGCTGCAGGCACTCGCGGCCGAGCGTTTCGGGTTCGAGCGGGCGCTGTTGTTCCCGACCGGCACGCAGAGCAACCTCGCCGCGCTGATGGCGCACTGCGGCCGAGGCGACGAGTACCTGGTCGGCCAGGAGGCCCACACCTACCGCTACGAGCAGGGCGGCGCCGCGGTGCTCGGCAGCATCCAGCCGCAGCCGCTGGAGAACGAGCCCGACGGCACGATCGATCTCGCGCGGATCGCGGCGGCGATCAAGCCCGTGGACGTGCACTTCGCGCGCACCCGGCTGCTCGCGCTCGAGAACACCATCGGCGGACGCGTGCTTCCGCCGGATTACCTGCGCGAGGCGACCGCGTTCGCGCACGCGCGCGGGCTCGCGACCCATCTCGACGGCGCGCGGCTCTACAACGCGATCGTGAAGCTCGGTGTCTCGGAGACCGCCGCGGTCGCGGGATTCGATTCGGTGTCGCTGTGCTTGTCGAAGGGCCTCGGCGCGCCGGTCGGCACCCTGCTGCTGGGGAGCGCGCCGTTCATCGATGCGGCGCGGCGCTGGCGCAAGGCGCTCGGCGGCGGAATGCGCCAGTCCGGCGTGCTCGCGGCCGCCGGGCTCTACGCGCTCGAGCATCAGGTCGCGCGGCTCGCGGAGGATCACGACAACGCCGCCTATCTGGCCGAGGGCTTGCGCGGGATCGGCCTCGACGCGCCGCCGCCGCAGACGAACATCGTGTACGTCTCGATCCCGCGCGCCGACGTGGCGCCGCTGCGCGAGGCGCTCGCGCTGTCCGGGGTTCTCGCGACCGTCGCCGAGCGCACGCGGCTTGCGACCCACCTGCAGGTCTCGCGCGCGGACGTCGCCGCGGCGGTCGACGCGTTCGCGGCTTATTTCCGCCGCGGCTGATCGAGCGCGCGCCACCGCCGGCGCGCGGCGCGCAGGTCGCCGGCGTCGTCGACGTCGCTCGCGGCCGAGCGCATCGCGACCAGGCGCCGGCTCGGCGGCGCGACCGCACGCGCCAGATCGCGCAGCCCCGAATCGCCGCGCACGCTCGCGCCAGCCGGGAACAGGTGGCGCGGCAGGATCAGCGGTACGCCGGCGCCCGCGCCGATGCGGCGCGCGACCAGCCGGCGCGGCGCGGCGCGCCACGCACCGATCAGGCGTGCGAGGTCGCGCGCGCGCAGTGTCGCGAGATCGACCGGGACGAACAGCACCGCGGACGCGCCGCGCGCGCGCGCGGCGGCGAGCCCGGCGCGCACCGAGCTCGACAACCCCTGCTCGCGGCGCGGGTTCGCGCGGATCTCGGTCCGCAGACCCCGTAGCGCGGCGGCGAAGCGCGCCGCGCGCGGCGGCGCGACGACGATCGTGCGTGCGCCGCCGAACGGCGCGACCAGCGTCGCGGTTCGCCGCAGCAAACCGACCCCGCGGACGCGCGCGAGCGCCTTCGGCTGGCCGAGACGCCGCGAGAAGCCGGCGGCCAGGATCACGATTTGCAGCGAAGGTCGGGGCAGGGCGCGCATTGCTATGATGGTGCCATGAAAAAGACCTATTTCAGCCTGCGCCGCCGCATGATCGGCGCGCCGCTGTGGCTCGCCGCGCTCGCGTTCGCGCTGGTCGTCGGCGCGTCGACCTGGCTGTGGAACGAGGCCGATTCGACGATCCTGGTGATCGTGCCGAGCGCCGCCGGCGCGGCACGGGGGACCCGGCCGTTCGGTACGGGAGCGGGGCCGGACCGGATCGATGCGATCTACGCGGCCGACGCCGCCGGCGCGCGCGTGGCCGCGGCGCCGCTGGCGGCGCAGCTCGGGCTGCCGGTCGTAGTCGTCGATCGCGACGCCGCTACCTTGATCGCCGACGCGCTCGGCGCCCATCGGGGCGGGCGCGTCGTGATCGTCGCGAACCTCGCGGCGATACCCGGGCTCGTCGCCGCGGTCGGCAGTGTGCCCGTGCCGGGCGCCGCGAGCCTCGATCCGCGGACCCTGCTCGTGATCGGCGTGCCGCGGATCGGCCGGCCGAATCTCCTGCGGCTGCACGAGTGACTCCGTCGTGCCGTGCGCGGTCGCACCGCGCCTGGCACGCGTCCGGTGTCCGGCGGCGGCGGGTGTCCGGCAGTGTTTTGTTTCGATGGGTTTGCTGTTAGTATGCGACGCCTTTTCCGGGGGGCGTTTGGTTGCCGGGGGAGTAGCTCAGCTGGGAGAGCGTCGCGTTCGCAATGCGAAGGTCGAGGGTTCGATCCCCTTCTCCTCCACCACCCACCCTTCATCGAGAATTCGTAGACCGCGCCGCGTCCTCGCGGTCTCATACGGGTCCACGGCCCCGGTAGCTCAGTGGATAGAGCGAATGCCTCCTAAGCGTTAGGTCGCAGGTTCGATTCCTGCCCGGGGCACCA
>JAJYAM010000060.1 GCA_021779535.1 Pseudomonadota bacterium | reverse complement strand
AGCGGCGCGAGCCGCTCGAGCGTCGCATCGGTGGGCGCGCCCGCGGGCACCATGATCCACACCGCGCGCGGCGGCGCGAGCGCCGCGACCGCGGCCTCGAGCGTCGCGACCGCCTCGCCCCCGTCCGCCGCGAACGCACCGCGCGCGCGCTCGGCCGGGTCGAATCCGACCACGCGATGGCCGCCCGCGCGCAGGCGCCGCGCCATGTTCGCACCCATCTTCCCCAAGCCGATCATCGCGATGTCCATGCTTCGTTTCCCCTGGCGATACCGAGGGCGCGCGCCGCGCCGCTCGCGCGAGTATAGCCCCGCTCAGTTCGAGAGAGAGACCGTGATCGACGTCGCGGTGAACGTGCGGGTCGCGGTCGCGTAGGTGCCTTCGGCGCCGAGTGCGAGCAGCGGCGTCGCCCCATTCAGCGTGCTCTGCAGCGCGCTCGCGAAGTCCGCGTAGGTGTCGTAATCGTCGACGCGGCCGCTCGCCGCGTGCGCGATCGCATAGATCACCGCCGGCGCGGCGGCGTCCGGCACGATCGTCGGGTTCGCGCCGAGCGACTTCAGGTCGATCGTCTCGGCGCCGACCTCGATCGTATGCCGCGCGCCGATCGCCGGGTTGGTGAGATCCGGCACGAGGCTCGCGTTGCCGAACGACGCGAACGGGCGCGTGGTGCCGCCCGTCCCCCAGCCGATCGTGAGCGCGGCGGGCACGTTCGCCGGACCGCTGAGCGCGCTCGCGGCGAAATCCGGCGGCGCGGCGCCGAACGGCGCGACCAGGCCGTCGGCCTCGACCGGATCGCCGGCCGCGCCGCCGGTCAACGCGAGCGCCCCGGTCGACACCTGGTAATCGGCCGGATTCGCGTCGGCCGCGCTCGAGGTCCCGGTGCCCGCGAACGCGAACCCGCTCGCGGCGCGGCCGCCGAGCAGTCCGATCGCGAGCTGCACGGTCGCGCCGGCGTTCGTCGCCGGCGCCGTGGCGAGCACGCCGTCGAGCCTCGTCGGCACGAGCCGCACCCGCCCCGCGATCGCATCCAGCGCGACGTCGCCGGCCGCATCGGTCGACGCCGTGCCGAACGCGACGATTCGCGAGCCGACCGAGATCGACGCGATCGCCGCGGAGGCCGCCGCGCTCGCGCCCAAGGTGGTGACCGCGGTCCCCGCGCCGAGCTGCACGGTCGCGGTGCCGGTCACGGCGGACGGCACCCCGGCGGCCGACAACGCCGCCGCCGGCGACAGCGTGACGAGGTCGCCGTGCCGCGCGACGACGATTCCGGAGAGCCGGTCGAACGAGCCGCTGCGCGCGCTCGTGCCCGCGAGCACCGTGCCCGCGTCGAACGCGACGTTCTGCGCGCCCGAGGCCAGGGTCGCGGTGCCGCTGAGCGAGCCGACCGCGATCGTCGCGGCCCCGCCCCGTTGCGCCGCGAGCGCGGCGAGCCCGGTCGCGCCGAGCGACGGCGCGCCATCGATCTCATAGGCGGTCGCCGCGCCGAGCGTGACCACGAGCTGCCCGGGCTGCGCCGGCCCGTCGAAGGGTGCGATCCCGGTCGTGAACTGGCCGCTCGCGGCCGCAACCCCGACGAGCGGCCCGCGCACCCGCACCGGCTTCTGATCGAGGGGAATCGCGCTCGCGACGAGCACCGGGTTCACGGTGACGGTCCGCAGCGCGAGATTCACCGAGTTCGCGAGCGGCAGCGGGAACGCGAGCGCGAGACTCGAGCTGCGGTTCGGCAGGATGCGCAGCGGATCCTTCGGATCGAGGTTCAGGCTCAGCGTGACCTCGCCGGCGGGCAGTCCCGAGTTCGCGACCGGGGTCAGCGCGACGCCGTTCGGGCTGCCGTCGTCGGCGACGATCCGCGCGCCGCGGTAATCGAGCGTCACGGTCGCGCGGGTATACGTGCCCTGGACCGCGGCCGGCGCGCCGAGCACCTCGTCATGGCCGGCGAGGCGCGCAAAATCGACGCGCGTGCCGGCCGGCAGCACCACGACCGTGCCCGCCCCGTTCGCGGTCGCGAGCGTGATCGACACCAGGGTCACCTGGTACGCGAGGAAGTGCGCGCGCGATGCGCCGAGCGTGACGACGGCGCTGCCGTCGCAGCCCGCGAGCATCGCCGCGAGTGCGAGCGGCGCGCCGAGCACGAGACGCCTCGCACGCCGCCGCGCGAGACCGGCGATCATCATCGGAAGGCGCATCGAGCCCGATCCTACGCCGAATGCCCGGCCCCCGGAATCGCGATTTGCTACGATGCGGCGCGCGATGACGGCGAACTCGAACCCCGACGACTCGCCGCTGATCCTCGGGATCGGCGGAACCCCCCGACCGGGATCCGCGTCGGAGCGCTCGCTCCGGCACGTGCTCGCGCACGCGCGCGCGCTCGGCGCGCGCACCGAGCTCCTGACCGGGCCGCAGCTCGTGCTGCCGATCTACGTGCCGCACGAGGGCACGCGCGACGCCGCGGTGCACGCGCTGGTCACCGCGCTGCGCCGCGCGAACGGGATCGTCGTCGCCTCGCCGGGTTATCACGGCTCCCTGTCGGGCTTGATCAAGAACGCGCTGGACTACGTCGAGGACCTGCGCGACGACCAGCCGCCGTACTTCGAGGACCGCGCGGTCGGACTGATCGCGTGCGCGACCGGTTGGCAGGCGACCGGCGCGACGCTCGCGGCGCTGCGCTCGATCGTGCACGCGCTGCGCGGCTGGCCGACGCCGCTCGGCGTCGCGATCAACACCAGCGAGTGCCGCTTCGACGCCGACGACACCCCGTCGAGCCCGGCGATCGACCGGCAGCTCGAGATCCTCGCCACCCAGGTGGTGCGGTTCGCCGAGCAGCGCGCCGCGTGGGAACGCCGGCCGGCGCGCGCCGAGCCCGCGCGCTGACCGACGCGATGCCCGCCCCGGCCGCGAAATCACGGGGGATGAGCGCGGCCTGGGGCCTCGCGACGCTGTCGCTGATCAACCTGTTCAACTATCTCGATCGCTACGTCGTCCCGGCGTTGTTCGAGAGCCTGAAACGCTCGCACCTCGGCCTGTCCGACGCGGACCTCGGTGCGCTGATGAGCGCGTTCCTGCTGGTGTACACGCTGTCCGCACCGGTGTTCGGCACGCTCGGCGACCGCCGCCCGCGGCCGCGGCTGATCGCCGCCGGGGTCGCGCTGTGGAGCGTCGCGACCGTGCTGTCGGGCTTCGCCGCGTCGTTCCTCGCGCTGCTCGCGGCGCGCGCGTCGGTCGGGATCGGCGAGGCCGCGTACGGCACGATCGCGCCGAGCCTGCTGTCGGATTACTACCCGGCCGAGCGGCGCGGCCGCGTGATGGCGATTTTCTTCGCGGCGATCCCGGTCGGCTCGGCGCTCGGCTACGTGATCGGCGGTCTGGTCGACGCCCACTACGGCTGGCGCCGCGCGTTCTTCGTCGCCGGCGTCCCCGGGCTCGTGCTCGCGGGGCTGTGCTTCGCGCTGCGCGACCCGCCGCGCGGCGCCCAGGACCCCGCGCCGCGCGAGCCGCCCGCCGCGAATCTCGCCCAAACCTACCGGCGCTTGCTCGGCAATCGGCCGTACGCGCTCACCGTGTTCGGCTACGCCGCCTACACGTTCGCGGTCGGCGGCCTCGCGGCCTGGATGCCCGCGTTCCTCGAGCGCGTGCGCGGGCTGCCGCGCGCGCAGGCGACGGTGAGCTTCGGCGAGATCGTCGTGATCACCGGCTTCCTCGGAACGTTCGTCGGCGGCTGGGTCGGCGACCGCTGGGCGCGGCGCACGCCGAACGCGTTCCTGTGGCTCTGCGCGCTGTCGACGCTCGCGGCCGCGCCGTTCGTCTGGCTCGCGCTCGCCGCGGCCACGCCGCGGCTGTACTACCTCGGGATGGTCGTCGCGGAGTTCCTGCTGTTCCTGTCGACCGGCCCGGTGAACGCGGCGATCGTGAACCTGGTCTCGCCGCTGGAGCGCGCGACCGCGGTCGCGCTGTCGGTGTTCGCGATCCACCTGTTCGGCGACGCGATCTCGCCGTTCCTGATCGGCATGGTGTCCGACGCGACCTCGCTCGCCGCCGCGGTCCAGATCGTCCCCGCCGCGGTCGTCGTGTCCGGGCTCGGGTGGATCTGGGCCGCGCGCGCTCAGCGGCGCGCCTGATCGATCGCGCGCAGCGCGTCCGCGACGTCGTCGCGCTCGAGCAGATCCTCGATCGGCAACGGGAGCTTGCGCCGCCAGTTCGGGTACTCCCGGTGGGTCCCCGGCACGTTCGCCGGCTCGACCACGCCGGCGAGGTCCTCGAGCTGCACCGCGACCAGCGCCGCGCCGGAGCGCGCGAGGAAGCGGTGCATCGCGGCCGCGAGCCCCGGCGCGTAGGGCGCCGCGACCGTCGCGGGCGCGGACTCCGACACCCCGGCCCCGGCGAGCGCGCCGAGCAGCGCGGCGCGGTCGGCCTCGCGCTCCGCCCGGACCTGCGCGCGGCTCTCGTCGGTCGGATACAGGTGCAGCGCCTCGCGCAGTTCGATGTCCCGCGACTCCCAGTACGCGCGGATCGTCGGCAGATCGTGCGTGGTCACCGTCGCGAGCGCGCGCCGCGGATAGTCATCCGGGCCGCGGAACCGTCCGCCGTCCTTCTCGAAGATCATCACCTTGTAGTGATACAGCCCATATCGTCGCATCGCGTCGCGGATCTCGTCGGGCACGACGCCGAGATCCTCGCCGATCACCAGGCAACCCGCCCGTTCGCTCTCGAGCGCGAGCGCGCTCATCAGTGCGGACAGCGGATAGTGCACGTAAGCGCCGTCCGCGGGCGAACCGCCGGCCGGGACCCACCAGAGCCGATGGAGCGACATCACGTGATCGATCCGCAGCGCGCCGTAGAGGCGCAGATTCGCGCGGATCGCACGCACGAAGCCCGCGAGCGCCTCGCGCTGCATCTCGAGCGGATCCGCCGGCGGAATCCCCCAGCCCTGCCCTTTCAGCGCGAGCGGATCGGGCGGCGCGCCGATCTCGGCGCCGAGCCGGTACAGCGCGCGCGACGACCACACCTCCGAGCCCGCGGCGCTCGCGCCGACCGCGTAGTCGCCGTAGATCCCGATCGGCATCCCGAGCGAGCGCGCGAGCGCCTGCGCGTCGGCGAGCTGCGCGGCGGCGAGCCACTGCAGATACGCGAAGAAATCGACCTCGTCGGGATGCTCCGCGGCGAAGCGCTCGACCGCCTCGCCCGCCGGATCGTGATACTCCGGCGGCCAGTTCATCCAACCGTTCGCGGTACCGGACCGGCGGCCGAAGTGCCGGTCGAGCGCCTCGAAGCGCGCGTGCCGCTCGAGCGCCGCGCCGCCGCCCGCGACGAACGCCGCGTACGCTTCGGCACGCGGTCCGCCGAGCGCGCACTGCGCGCGGAACTCGCGGTGCAGGATCGCGAGGATCTCGAGCTTCGCCGCGGCGACGCCCGGGTAGTCGACGAGCGGCGCGGCGCGCAGCGTCGCGAGACGCGCCTGGAACTGCGGGTCCGCGACCCGCGCCTGCGCGGCCGCGCTGGTCGCGAACTCGGCGATCCGCGGCACCGCGACGTACAGCACGTTCAGGAATCGCCGGTCCGAGGCCCCGTACGGGCTCGCCTGCTCCGGGTCCGCGGACGCGAGCGCATGCAAGGGGTTCACGCCGACGAACGCGGCGCCGCGCGGCGCGAGGCCCGCGATCAGCGTCGCCAGATCGCCGAAGTCGCCGATCCCCCAGTCCCCGCGCGAGCGCAGCGCGTACAACTGGGCCGCGACGCCCCAGAGGCGCGCGCCGGCGGCGAGCACCGGCGGCTCGTGACAGGCGGGCGGTGCGACGATCAACGCGACGCGCTGCGCTTCACCCGCGCCGATGCCGAGCGTGAGCTCGTGATGGCCGGGCGGCAGGTCGGCCGGCAGCTCGAAGCGCCGCCGCGTGATCCAGCGGCCGCCGATCTCGCCGCGCCACAGCTCCGCGCAATCCGCGGTCGACAGCGCCCCCTCCTGCCGCTCGTGATCCTCGCGCACGAGCGACCAGCGCAGCACGCCGCCGAACTGCGCCGCGGTGACGTCGAGCTCGAGGGCGATACGCGCGCCGGTCGCGGCGACGAGCGCCGGCGCGAGCCGGCCCGCGCGCTGCGCCTCCGCGCTCGCGAGGCTCGCGCGCAACGCCGCCAGGTCGTCGACCGCGACGCCCATCGCCCGCAGGATCGCCGCCAGCCGGTCGGCGCCGAAACGCTCCCACCGACCGCGATAGTCGTGATAGCCCTCGCCGATCCCGTGCAGGCGCGCGAGCCGCTCGATCAGTTCCTCGCGCGTCATCGCTCGAGGAGCGCGAGGCTGCGGGCCGCGAGCGGGTAACGGTCGGCCGCGGCGCCCCAGGGCGCATCGAACGGCTCGGTCGCGGTGTCGACGAGGCGCCGCCAGAGGCTGGACGGCACCGCGGGCAGCGCGAACTCCACCGGCTCGGCGCTCGCGTTCACCAGCACGAGGAGCCCGCCCGACCCGTCGCCGCGCCGCAGCCACGCACCGAGCGCGCGCTGCTCGGGGTCCAGCCAGTCCGCCTGCTGCATCTCGCGGCCTTCCCGGTGCAGCCAGGTGACGTCCTTGCCGCCGGCGCGCTGCGGCGTGCCCTTGAAGAACGTGTCGCGGCGGAACTCGCGGTGGGTCGCGCGGATCTGCACCAGCGCGGCGACGAACGCGGCGAGGTCGGCGTGCGCCGCGAGCAGCGACCAGTCGACCCAGGCGATCTCGTCGTCCTGGCAATACGCGTTGTTGTTGCCGTGCTGCGTGCGCGCGAACTCATCCCCGGCGAGCAGCATCGGCACGCCTTGCGACAGGAGCAGTGTCGCGACGAAATTCTTCATCTGCCGCATGCGCAGCGCGTTCACCGCGGGGTCGTCGGTCGGCCCCTCGACGCCGCAGTTCCAGCTCAGGTTGTTGGTGTGCCCGTCCGCGTTGTCCTCGAGGTTCGCCTCGTTGTGCCGGTCGTTGTACGCGACCAGGTCGTGGAGCGTGAAGCCGTCGTGCGCGGTCACGAAGTTCACGCTCGCGGTCGGCCTGCGCCCGCCGTGCCGGAACAGGTCGCTCGACCCGGCGAACCGCTCCGCGAACTCCCCGATCCGCCCCGGGTCGCCGCGCCAGAAGCCGCGCATCGCGTCCCGGTAACGATCGTTCCACTCCGACCAGCCGGACGGGAAGCGGCCGAGCTGATAACCGCCGAAGCCGACGTCCCAGGGCTCGGCGATCAGCTTCGCATACGCGAGCACCGGATCGGCGCGCAGCGCCGCGAGCAGCGGCGCGGCCGGGTCGAAGCCGTGCGCGGTGCGCGCGAGCACCGTCGCGAGGTCGAAGCGGAAACCGTCGACGTGCATCTCCTCGACCCAGTAGCGCAGGCAGTCGAGGATCAACGCGCGCACCGTCGGATCCTCGCAATTCACGGTGTTGCCGCAGCCGGTGAGGTTCTCGTAGTACCGCGGGTCGCGCGGGTCCAGCCGGTAGTACGCGCCGTTGTCGATCCCGCGCAGCGACAGCGTCGGCCCCTGCTCGTTGCCCTCGGCGGTGTGATTGAACACGACGTCGAGTATCACCTCGATCCCGGCCGCGTGCAGCGCCTTCACCATCGTCTTGAACTCGGCCGTCGGGTCGGCGATCGCGTACTGCGGCGCCGGCGCGAACCACGCGATCGGGTTGTAGCCCCAGTAATTCACGAACCCGCGCGCGGTGAGCGTCGCTTCGCTGAGGAACGCCTGGCAGGGGAGCAGCTCGACCGCGGTCACCCCGAGCCTGGTCAGGTGCCGGGTCACCGCCGGCGCGGCGAGCCCGAGGTACTTGCCGCGCAGCGGCTCGGGCACCTGCGGGTGGCGCGCGGTGAAGCCCTTCACGTGCAGCTCGTAGATCAGCGTGTCGCGCCACGGCACCGCGGGCGAGCGGTCGCCGTTCCAGTCGAACCGCGGGTCGATCACCCGCGCGCGCGGCGGCGGTCCGGCGAGAAACTCGCGGGCATACGGGTCGACGAGCGGCGTCGTCGGCGCGAAGCGCAGTCCCTTCGCGGGGTCGTCGGGCCCGTCGACGAAGAATGCGTACTCCGTGCCCGGCCCCGCCTCGTGCAAGGCCACGAGCCCGTGCCAGACGTCGCCGGTGCACTCGGGCAGTGCGAAGCGCGTCCGCTCGGTGCCGTCCGGCGCGTAGAACGCCACCTCGACGCGGGTCGCGTCGCGTGACTGCAGCGCGAAATTCACCCCCTTGTGCGTCGCCGTCGCGCCGAGGGGCCGCGGCAACCCGGCCTGGACCGGGATCACGGCGCGGTCGGGCTCGCGAAGAACGCCGCGGCGAGCGGCGGCAGGTCGACGCGAAGCGTGCACGGGAAGCCTTGCCAGCCCTCGTTCACGCTCGCGACCGTCGCCGCGCGGCTGTAACCGGAGCCGCCGAAGCGCGGGTCGTCGGTGTCGAGGAGCTTGCGGTACTCGCCGTGCGAGGCCACGCCGAGCGGATAGCGGTCGCGCGGGACCGGGGTCGCGTTGAACACGCACAGGAGCGACCCGCCCGGATCGCCACCGCTCGCGCGCCGCTCGAACGCGAACACGCTCTCCTCCGCGTTGTGCAGGTCCACCCAGCGGAAGCCCTCGGGATCGCAGTCGCTGCCGTGCAGCGCCGGATGCACGCGATAGATCTCGTTGAGCGCGCGCACGCACTCGCGGAGCATCGCGTGCGCGGGTTCCGAGGCGAGGTGCCAGTCGAGCTGGTCGTAATCGCGCCACTCGCGCCACTGGCCGAACTCCGAGCCCATGAACAACAGCTTCTTGCCGGGATGCGCGATCTGGTACGCGAGGAACAGCCGGAAGTTCGCGCGCTTGCGCCATTCGTCGCCCGGCATCTTGTCGAGGAGCGAGCGCTTGCCGTGGACGACCTCGTCGTGCGAGATCGGCAGGATGAAGTTCTCGCTCCACGCATACATGAAGGAGAACGTGATCAGCCGGTGCTCGAAGCGCCGGTAGATCGGATCGAGCGCCGCGTATTTCAGCGTGTCGTTCATCCAGCCCATGTTCCACTTGAAGTTGAACCCGAGCCCGCCCGTCGCCGGGGGCTGCGACACGCCGGGGAACGCGGTCGACTCCTCGGCGATCGTGAGCGCGCCGGGATGCGCGCGGTGCACCGCGTCGTTCATCTCGCGCAGGAAGTCGATCGCCTCGATGTTCTCGCGCCCGCCGTGACGGTTCGGCAGCCAGTGACCCGGCTCGCGGCTGTAGTCGAGGTAGAGCATCGAGGCGACCGCATCGACGCGCAGGCCGTCCACGTGATAGCGATCGAACCAGTACAGCGCGTTCGCGATCAGGAAATTGCGCACCTCGTGCCGGCCGAAGTTGAACACCTTCGTGCCCCATTCGGGGTGCTCGCCGAGGCGCGCGTCCTCGTGCTCGTAGAGCGCGGTGCCATCGAAGCGCGCGAGCCCGTGCTCGTCGCGGGGGAAGTGCCCCGGGACCCAGTCGAGGATCACGCCGATCCCGGCGCGGTGGCAGGCGTCGACGAACGCCATCAGGTGCTCGGGCGCGCCGTAGCGCGCGGTCGGCGCGTAGTAGCCGGTGACCTGATAGCCCCAGGAGGCGTCGAGCGGATGTTCGGCGACACCGATCAGCTCGACGTGGGTATAGCCGAGCTCGGCGACGTACGGGATCAGCTGCAGGGCCGCCTCGTGCCAGCTCATGAACGGCGGCCGGCGCTCGTGCCACGGGCGCCGCCACGAGCCGAGGTGCACCTCGTAGACGTTGATCGGCCGCCGCCGCGGATCGCCGCGCCCGCGCGCGTCGATCCAGTCGCCGTCCGTCCAGCGATGGCCGTCGAGCCGGGCGACGACCGAGCAGTTCTCCGGCCGCAACTGCGTCGCGAAGCCGTAGGGGTCGGATTTGAGGATCAGCGCGCCGGCGCGCGTGCGGATCTCGTATTTGTAGACCGTGCCGACGCCGACGCCCGGGACGAACGCCTCCCAGACGCCGGAGCTGCCGCGCCCGCGCAGCGGATGACGCCGTCCGTCCCATTCGTTGAACGGGCCGACCACGCTGACGCGCTCGGCGTTCGGCGCCCAGACCGCGAACCGCGTGCCCGCGACCCCGCCGGTCTCGCCCGGATGGGCGCCGAGCCTCTCGTAGATGCGCTCGTGCTTGCCCTCGCCGAACAGGTACAAGTCGAAATCGCTGATCGCGGCGACGCTCACCGCGCGACTCGGCCGCTCATAGCACCGGCTTCACGTCCCAGATCCCGTCGGCGTACTCGCGCACGCTGCGATCGCTCGAGAAGTAGCCCATGTTGAGCGCGTTGATCGCGGCCTTGCGGCTCCACTCGTCTTCGTGCCGGTAGAGCTCGTCCACGCGATCCTGTGCGCGCACGTAATCCGCGAAATCCGCGAGCACGAGGTACGGCTCGCCGTCCGCGAGCAGCCGCTCGACGACCCGCCGCGCCGCCGCGCCGTCGTCCGGCGAGAAGCGCCCCGAGGCGATCGCGTCGATCACGCGCGCGAGCACCGCGTCCGACTCGAGCTCCGCGCGCGGCACCCAGCCCACCGCGCGCCGCGCGGCGACCTCCCCGGCGTTCAACCCGAAGATGAAGATGTTGTCCGCGCCGACGTGTTCGGCGATCTCGATGTTCGCGCCGTCCAGGGTCCCGATCGTGAGCGCGCCGTTCAGCGCGAGCTTCATGTTGCCGGTCCCGGACGCCTCCAGCCCCGCGGTCGATATCTGCTGCGAGAGGTCCGCCGCCGGGATGATCTTCTGCGCGAGCGACACGTCGTAGTCCGGCACGAACGCGACGCGCAGCCTGCCCTGCGTGCGCGGATCCTCGTTGATCGTGCGCGCGACCTGGTTGATCAGCTTCACCGTGGCCTTCGCGACCGCGTAGCCCGGCGCCGCCTTGCCCGCGAAGATCACGGTGCGCGGCACGATCGGCGCATCCGGCGCGTCGAGGATCCGCAGGTAGCGCGCGACCACGTACAGCAGGTTCAGGGTCTGCCGCTTGTACTCGTGGATCCGCTTCACCTGCACGTCGAACAGCGAGTCGACGTCGACCGCGAGGCCGATCCGCCGCTCCAGCTCGTGCGCGAGCCGCTGCTTGTTCTCGCGCTTGATCTCGCGCAGGCGGCGGCGGAACGCCGGGTCGTCGGCCGCCCCGATGAGCCGCCCGAGGTCCTCCAGGTCGTTCTCCCACGCGAAACCGATGCGCTCCGTGAGCAGCGCCGCGAGACCCGGGTTCGACTGTTTCAGCCAGCGACGCACCGAGATGCCGTTGGTGACGTTCACGAAGCGTTCGGGGAACAGCTCCGCGAATCCCGCGAACACCTGCCGCCGCATCAGCTCCGAGTGCAGCCGCGCGACGCCGTTGACCCGGTGGCTGCCGATGATCGCGAGGTGCGCCATCCGCACGCGCCGCTCGCCCTCCTCGGTGATGATCGACAGCGCCCGCTGGCGCTCGACGTCGCCCGGGAAACGCCCGGCGACGGACACGAGGAAGTCGCGGTTGATCAGATAGATGATCTGGAGGTGGCGCGGCAGCAGCCGCTCGAACATCGCCACCGGCCAGGTCTCGAGCGCCTCCGGCAGCAAGGTGTGGTTGGTGTACGAGAACAGCGCCTGGCTGATCCGCACCGCGTCCGCCCAGCGCATCCCGTGCTCGTCGATCAGCAGCCGCAGCATCTCCGGGATCGCGATCGCCGGATGGGTGTCGTTCAGCTGGATCGCGAACGCGTCGGCGAGCGTCTCGAGGCCGCGCCCCTCGCCGAGGTGCGTCGCGAGCATGTCCTGCAGGCTCGCGCTGACGAAGAAGTACTGCTGCTTGAGGCGCAGCTCCCGGCCTTGATGGGTCCGATCGTCCGGATACAGCAGGCGCGAGACGTTCTTCGCGTCGACCTGCTCGCGAACCGCGGCGGCATAGTCGCCGTCGTTGAACGCGTCGACGTCGAACGGACGGATCGCGCGCCCGGACCACAGCCGCAGGTGGTTCACGGTCGGGCTGCGGTTGCCCGGGATCAGCTGGTCGAAACCGACCGCGTACAGGTCGTGCGTGTCGACCCAGAGGTGCGGGTCGGTCGGGTCGCCGCCCGGGTCGCCGACGCTGCGGCCGCCGAAGCGCACCGTGTAGCGCACGTTCCCGCGCGGCGTCTCCCAGGGATTGCGCAGTCGCAGCCAGCTGCTCGCGATCTCGCGCTGCGCGCCGTCCTCGTCGATCACCTGGGTGAAGATCCCGTAGTCGTAGCGGATCCCGTAGCCGACCGCCGGGTACTGCAGCGTCGCGAGCGAATCCATGAAGCACGCGGCGAGGCGCCCGAGGCCGCCGTTGCCGAGGCCCGGGTCGATCTCCTGCGCGGCGATCTCCTCGAGATCGTGGTGCATCTCCCGCAGCGCGTCGCGCGCCTCCTCGAGCACGCCCTCGCCGAGGCTGGAGAGCGCGTTCAGCAGGGAGTTCCCCGGCAGGAATTCGACCGAGAGGTAGCACACCCGCTTCACGTGCGCCCGCGCGACCCGCCGCTGCGTGGCGAGCCAGCGCAGCGCGAGCTCCTCGCGGACCGCGAGCGACAGCGCGTCGTACAGATCGCGCGCGGTCGCGGTCTCCGGCAACTTGCCGAGTGCGCGCGTCAATCGGTCGTGCAGGCTCGCGTGCAGCATTCCGGGCTGCAGCGCGACGTTGCGCCGGGAGGCGAATAGGCTGACTGCGGTGTTCATCGATTCGTTGACTTGAAAGGTCGCTCCCACGGCTTCGTTCACGGTCCCTCGCGCCGAGTGTCACGTGGCGAGTGTAAGGGTTATTATAGAGGCCGTCGCGGATCGGCGTCTCGAAATCACTTCGACCAGCGGAGCCCCACACCGTGCCAGCCTCCTCGCAACGCCTGCGCATCGGAATCGACGTCGGCGGCTCTTCGATCAAGTGCGCGCTCGTCGACGTGACGACCGGCGAGCGCATCGAGCGGCGCAGCGTGCCGACCCCCGCGCAAGGCTCGCCGGAGACCCTGCTCGAGGCGATCGCCGCGGCGACCGACGGATTGTCCGCCGGGATCCCCGCAGGGCTCGCGTTTCCCAGCGTGATCGTGAACGGCGTCGTGCGCACCGCCGCGCACCTCAATCGTGCGTGGATCGGGCGCGCGCTCGATCGCGCCGCGGCCGAGCGGCTCGGCCGGCCGGTCGCCGCGATCAACGACGCCGATGCGGCCGGTCTCGCCGAGCAGCGCTTCGGCGCCGCCCACGACGTCGACGGCACGGTGCTGCTGCTGACGCTCGGCACCGGGATCGGCAGCGCGCTGTTCACGCGCGGCGTGCTCGTGCCGAACACCGAACTCGGCCACCTCAAGGTCGGCGACGCCGAGGCCGAGGAGCGCGCCGCCCCGCGCATCAAGGTCGAGCGCAACCTCTCCTGGGAAGCCTGGATCGAGGAGATGAACCAGGTGCTCGCGACGATGCACGCGCTGCTGTGGCCCGACCTCGTCGTGCTCTGCGGCGGCATCACCCAGAACGCCGATCGATTCCTCCCGGAACTGCGCTGCGAGGCCCCGATCCGGATCGGCAGTCTGCGTGCCGAAGCCGGCGTGGTCGGGGCCGCGCTCGCGGCGCCGGCCGACGCCGCCGCCGGCGGCGCTTGAAGCGCCTCGCCGCGCTCGCATTCATCGCCGCCGCGCTCGCGGCCTGCGCCGGCCACCCGACACGCCCGTCCCCGTCCCCGTCCCCGGCCGCGCTCGCGCCGATCCCGCCGCCCGCG
>JAJYAM010000120.1 GCA_021779535.1 Pseudomonadota bacterium | reverse complement strand
ATGTGCGGGATTTCATGGACGTGCCGAGTGAGGAAAGTTTTGTGCGGATTGCAATTGGGAGGGGCTCAGGGTGAGCGGGCTTTGCACCGCATCCTGCAACGCGCCGAGCGCCTGTTGTGCGGCGATCCGGGTGGCGAGCCGGTTCTGCGCCCCGGCATAGAAAGCGGCCTCGGCGTTGGCGAGGTCGAGCGGCTGCAGCTCGCCGGCGCTCACTTGCGCGCGTACGGACTGCAGCTCGCGCGTCAGGTTCCCGAATGACCGCTCGGCCGTCCTTACCTGCTCGAGCGTCGAGCGGTACACCGCGAGCGCGCCGTCGATCTGTGCCACGGCCGTCGATTGCACGCCAAGGAACTGCGCGGCGGCCACGCGGCGCCGGGCTCTCGCCTCGGCGATGGGACCCTGGTTCTGATTGAGAATGGGCAACGTCAGGCTGAGGCCGAGCTGCCACTCGCGATCGCCGCCGAGCTGTGCATTCCAGGCGTAGCCCGGACCGAGAGCGATGCTCGGCCACTGACGAGCGACCTCGAGCTTCAGGGCCGACTGGCTGGCCGCGTACCGCGCGAGGGCGGCCTGCACATCGGATCGACCGAGCAAAGCCTGCTGCCGCACTGCCGACCGGGTGAGATCGCGCGGGAACCGCCCAAATCCCGCGAACGACCAATGCGCTCCCCGCAATGCACTCACCGGTACGCCGATCGCACCGGCCAGCGCGACGCGCGCCTCGCGAATCTGGCCCTCCTGCACCTGTCGGGCGAGGGTCGCATTGTCCAGTGCGATCCGCGCCCGGGTGACGTCGTAGCTCGACACCGCCCCGGCTCGGAATTGGCCTTCGAGCAGGTTGAAGACGCTCCGCAGCGCCGACACCTGCCGGGCCAGGAGCGATTCGGTCTGATGCGCCGTATAAAGCTCGAGCAAGGTGCTGCGCAGGCGGCTGCGTACCCGCCAAACCGTTCCAACGAGATCCCACCGCGCGGCGGCCGCGAGGTGGCGCGCCTCCGCCATGCGATCGCCGCGCCGCCCGGCGGTCTCGATCGGCCAGTCGATGGCAACCGGCACAATCCACGGGCTCGGGACGCCCGGAACGCCGGAGTCGTGTGCCGGGGTGAACGACAGGGACGGGTTCGGGCGCTCGCGAGCCGTGATCCGTGCGGCCCGGGCCGCGAGCAACTGCGCGCGCGCATGGGCGAGCGCAGGCTGGTAGTAGAATGCGGTCAGGGTCAAGGCCTTGAGATCCCAGCGCTGACCGCGGCCGGGCAAGACGACGTGGTTGGCCGCCAGGAATCTCCCGAGCCCCGGATTGGCGAGCGAGCGGCTCTCGTAGGCGGCGAGCGATCCGGCAGGAGAGATCGGCCGCGGCTGGAAATGGGTGCAGCCGGAGAGAAGCGCTACGGCGAGCAGCCACGGGCGCCGCTTTCTGACGCCAGTCGACATCGAGTTGCCACTTATCGGGATCATGAAGATGCTAATACGCACGAGATCCCGCGACCCCTCTCGAGACCCGATTTCGTTCCGCCGCGAGGGTCGGAAGGATGGCGTGCGTATTACCACCAGCCTATAGAGGAGATCCAATCATGATCGAGCGAGACCTCCGAGCTCTCGATGCCCGGGAGCCCGATCACCCACTGGAACGGCTCGAGGCCGACATCTGGGGCCGCTTGGCCGCGCGCGAGGAGGTCGAGCGGCGATCGGCACGCCTTCTCGTCCTGCAGGCGACGCTGCTTGGCATTGCTTTCAGCGTGAGTGCCCTGGCCGGGTATCAGGCACGGCCGGCCGATAAGTCCGAGCTGAGCGTCTTCTCCACGCACATGCCGATGAATCCTTCGACGCTGTTGGCCGAAGAACACCCATGACAGGCAGCAAGCGCACGGCGCTGGCGATGCTGGTGCTTACGATCCTCGCCGCGGGAGCGGGCGGCTGGCTCGGAGTACATTACGGACGTGCAGCCAGCCGCTCGCCGACGAGCCTCAACCGGCTCATGCACCATGAGCTGCATCTGACTGCCGATCAAGAGCGGCAGCTCGCGGCGCTGGAGGCCCGCTACGAGGCACGCCGCAGAACACTGGAGGCTCAGGCGCGCCAGGCCAACCGCGAGCTCGCCACCGCCCTTCTCGCAAGTCACGAGTACGGGCCGCAGGATGAACACGCGATCGACGACTTCCATGTCGCCATGAAGGCGCTGCAGGTCGCCACGGTCAAGCATCTGCTCGCCATGCGCGCGGTGCTGACGCCCGCGCAGGCGGCGAAGTTCGACCGGACGGTCGCCGCAGCGCTCGATCCAGGCCCGCGGTGACCGACGGTCAGGACGAGGACGAGCGGCAACTTGCGGCGGCCGCACGGGCGGGACGGCGCGCAGCTTTCGATCAGCTAGTCCGGCGGGAGAAGGGGCCGCTGTATCGGTTCGTGCGCCGGTATGTCGGAAATGCGGACGACGCTTACGACATCGTTCAGGATGCATTCGTGTCCGCGTGGCTGGCCCTGGAGCGCTACGACAGCCGACGATCGTTCGCGTTCTGGTTGCGCGCGATCGCGCTCAACAAGTGCCGCGATCATGGCAGGCGGCAAGCGGTGCGCCGCCGCTTCCTGATGTTGCTCTCCTTCGCCTCCGCAGCGACGGAAGAATCGGGGCTGGAGACGCCGGAACAGTCGGGCGCCGAGGAGGAGCGGCGGCTCCGCCACCTCGATCAGGCCATCGCCGCCCTGCCGAGGCGGTACAAGGAGCCGCTGCTGCTGACCATCGTCAGCGGCCTGACACAGCAGCAGGCGGCGCAGCAGCTCGGCACCACCACCAAAGCGATCGAGATGCGCATCCGGCGCGCGAAGCGGACGTTGGCCCTGACGATTTCGGGTTATTGACCCGAAGTAATTGAAGTGGACTTAAGCGGCATGCCGCGCTGAATCTCGCCCTTCAGGTCGCCGTTGAAGTACTCGGTCGGGTTCAGTTCCGGCGTGCACGACGGGGCGTCATGCCGTCATCGCCGCAAGCAACGTGGGATGATCTTTGTGATGCACACATTATTCAACACTGAAACTCGGTGATCGGGGGTTCGAATCGCACAGCGCCGAGCCGCGTGCAGCTCCGTGCAATCCTCGAACCGTTTGACGAATTGGCGCGCCCGGAGAGATTACTCGGCGCTGCGCGCCTCACCCCTGCGGGGTCGCCCTTCGGGCGATCCACTTCTTGGCGTTCGCCGTGTCAGCGAGCTTTGGTCGATGTGACACGGCGAAATCTCGGCGTGGCAGCGAATTTCCTCTACTGATGGTCACGCGGAATGGTCCTCTTCCACGTCCGGCTGATGATCACCTTG
>JAJYAM010000010.1 GCA_021779535.1 Pseudomonadota bacterium | reverse complement strand
AGCCAGAACATCCTGGATCTGCAGACCGCCGTAACCCATGAGCGCATCGATGCCTGCCTCGATCCCGGACAACCGGGCAGTCCCGTCCGGCAATTCGTCCCGTGGGTCGTCGTACTTCCGAATCAGGTCTTCGAGTTCCCGATAATCGCCGGCCATGAAGAGCTGCTGCGCGCGACAGCCGATGGCATGCCGTCGGGTCGGCCCGTCGGTCGCGTCGTCCTTGGGGTCGAAGTCGGTGCCGTAGTCCGGCGGCGCGGTCACGCAGCGGGAGTATGCCGGTTGGAATAGCGAACGCAGTGCGACGATCGGTCGCGCTTGCGATAATGGCCTGGCGCGCTCGGCCATGTGCGCACGTAGCGCCAGGAGATTTATGCCCGCCGCCGCGCGAATCGTCTCGGTCATCAGCTTGTGTGCGGTCGCAACGGAAGCCGGATCCTGGTCCAGCGTGGCGGCGATCACCGCCTTTGCCCATCGCAAGCGGAGCCGGACGAAATTCCCGACGGCAAGCGCAACGGGTCGTTCTGGCCCGGTCAGCGTCCGGTTTTCGCGGGTGATGCGCGCATCCGCGGTCTGCCAAAATGGCAAGATGTCGCTCTGAAACTTCTGACCCAACTGCGCATCGCTGATTTCCCCGGCGCTGGCGGCGGTTGCGAGCATTTCCCACTCCCGCAAATTTTTCTCCTCGCCAAGCCCATACCAAGCGTGTGCGCGCATGTACTGTTCGGGCGGTGACATCTCGGGGTTGCTTCCGTGAATCCAGCCGTAGGCACCGCCTACGGCGGCAGCGAACACGGCCGCCGCGGCGATCACCTGTCGATGCTGAAAATTACTGCGCCGTTCACGCCCCAGTGGGCGTGCCAGGCACCAGCCTATTGCCAGACCGCCGATTACACCGCCCACGTGGGCGGCATTGTCGATGCCTGGGGTCGTCGCACCCTCGTAGAGGCTGTACAAGGCGAAAATGGTCGTGCTTAGCCAGTAACGTCGCGCAATCGATCGCGGCACCCCGCACCCGGGACGCAGCAAGAACGCGATGTACGCGCCGATAAGGCCGAATATCGCGCCCGACGCGCCAACACTGCTGAGGGTCGGCGCCCAGACGATGCTGGTCAGGCTGGCAATGATCCCGCTGCCAACGTAGATGGCGACCGCTGCGGCGTTGCCGAACAGCTGCTCGGTTCGACGACCGATGTTCCACAGAACCCAAAGATTGACAAGCAGGTGGACGACCGAATAGTGAATGAACAGGGCCGTTACGAGGCGCCACCACTCCCCTCCGATCGTCAACGGACCGAAATTCGCACCCCATGCCCACAACGTCGGCAAGTCGAAGCCGAGCACCTGTTTCGTCGATATCGCCATCGCGGCGAATACGGCGATATTCGCGAGCACCAGCGCTGGCGTCACCCAGACGCGTGCGCCGGTCTCGCGCAGGCGTCTTTGAAAATCGCGTACGTCGTTCCAGCGTTTGTCGAAGCCGGAGGTGCGTGACGTGGGCAGGCGTTCCACCAGCTGCGCAGCATCCTCCGCCGAGTTCGCGACGAATTCGATGCGCCGTGGCGGCAGGCCTTGGCGGCCGATGTCGAAGCGGATGAATGTGTCGTCACTCGCGACGTTGCGGATCTGGTGGGTCGGGATCTCGACTTCGGATTGCACCGCGACGCCGAGCCAGGTGCGTTGCCAACCGAGCAATGCGACCGTGTCGGAGCGCGCCTCGATCGCACCCACGCCGTATACCAGGCCCCGGCGCAGCTTGGCGGTGAGCCAACCACTCCAACCGCCACGGCGCGTGAACCGTCCCTCGCAAACGAAGCTCGATCGCGAATGTTTCAGGCTGCGCGCTTCGCGGGCCGTAATTTCGCTGAGCAGGTTACGGGCATTCTTCGGAAACCGCGGCGAATCGAGGCGCTCGCGGAGCGCGCGCAGCTGCGCGAGCGAGTATTGCGAGTAATCCACCGCGCCGTCGACGGCATCGGCGGGAGCCTCGGGATCGTCGTCCGCGGTGGTCGGGTCGGTCATCCTAACTCCCCTCGAATTTTTTCTTGCGCCGTCTACCCGGCAGTATAACTGTGGGTGCTTCTTCGAGCGCCGGGGGACTGCGGCGCCATGTCCGTGCGCAATCGGAGACCGGAGCGGTCGTTGTTCTCCATCGCCGAATGTTGGCTTCTCCGCGCGTTTGCGCCGTGCTGTCTGTTCGCGCGCGAACGCCCGGCGGCCTTCGCGTCCGGGTACTAAAAAAGGACCGGCAGTCGGTTCGGGATCCGAGCCGGCGGCTTGAACGACTTTCAGTCCGGCTTTGCGACGAAATTCCGGCGCTCTCGTGCCGGCCGGAGTCGCCGAACCGGGCTCTATCGAGCAGTCAGTTCGGGCTCGGTTCGCAGCCTTTGATCGCGGGAATGACCGTGGTCTTGCCCTTGTTCAATATGGTGATGCCCTTGTCCGGGGGCTTCGAACCGCTGATCTGTCCCAGCAGGTCCTTGTCCATTCCAGCCTGAGCGACGTAGGTCTGGTAGTACTGCTGACAAGGCAGCATCGCCAGCATGCCGGCGCCGGCGTAGGCGACCGAAGATACCCACATGACGTAGGCGGCACGCCTTACTTTGAAGAGGTCCGCCGAAGTGGGGGGCATGAGGTCGGCCTTCACGTAGGTTCCCAGCTGTCCCTGGAGGCTGTCGGCGAGGTCTGCACCGGAGGTGTTCAAGGCACTGGGCAAGCGCGCGCTCAGTGCCCACAGGAAGCTCGTGGTGCTGAGCGAGATCGCAAACTTGGGCGCGTTGACTGCGATGACGGCACCGTGTGCGGCCATCGCGGAGTATTTGGTGCTGGAGATTTCGCTCTTCGCGTCCAACCCGTCGTTCAAAGGCGAATCGCCGTCGATGCCGCCTTCGCCGCTGTAGGTGATCTTGAAATGTCCCTTGGCGGCGGCCTTCTCGCCGAAGCCCGGCTTGAAAATGAGGTTGGCGTAGACCTGGAACAAGAGCGGGACGTCGTCAGGGCTATCGACGAGTCCGGAATGCAGCGCGGGCAGTCGGAGGCGGGATTCTCCGATGCCTTGGCCCGGCCCGCTCGTTTGCACCATCCAGTCGACGTCGAGCGTCCCATCGGTATCGACCTTGTAGGTGGCCTGTTGGAGCCTGTCCTGGTGGATGACCGCGAGAAAGTTGAAACCGAACTTCGTTATCTGCCCGTGGCCTTTGACGCTCGCCGACAAACCGCCGTTCTGCTTGAACGCACTGAAGGAGTACGTGGACCCCGAGCCGCCGGTGGTGAACTTCCAATCACCGTCCCCGCCGACCGGTTGTTGCGGCTCCAGTCCCTCGCTCCATGCGCCAGTCGGTTCCTCCGCATTTCCGAGCGTGGTCTTGTAGATCTGGAACGTGCCGTCGTTGATGAAGTCGGTCAGGGAGGCCGAGCTGACGGCGACCGCGACGCGGTTCTGTCCGGTCTTCAGCACCTTCTTCACTTCGAGCACGCCGAGCTTCTTGAAGAGAATGACGTCTCCGGCGACCAAGCTCTGAACACACTTGTCCGAGCCGTTCAAGACGAGCGCGTGGGCGTCGTGGCTCACGCCGACGATGTTCTTCGGATCGACCACGACGGTCTTGGTCGTGTACCGGCTCGGAGCGCCGCCCGGCGTGCCGATCGTCAAAGTCGTGGTCACGCTGTTCTGGAAGGTGGCGGTGATGCTGGCCGTTGCGAGCGCCGCGACGGCTGCCGCGCATTGCGATGGCTTTGCGACGGTGATCTTGAAGGTCGCGCTCAGCGAGCCCTTCTTGACGGTGACCGTCGCAGGCACCTTGACCGAAGAGTTGCTGCTCGCGAGATGGACGACCACGGGCGCGGCTTTCGTCTTGCCTCCGGTCGCCGTCTTCTTGTCCGACGGGGCAGCGTGCATGAGGCGGATCTGGCCGGTGGCCGCGCCTCCCCATGTCACGGACGCGGGCGCCACCGAGATCGAGTAGAGTCCATTGACGGGCGCCTGCTCGGCCGACAGGCTCACGGATACGCGAAAGGCCGCGCTCGCAATGAGCGCGAAGGCGAGCAGCCGAGCAGGAGTCGGTCGGTGCCGGCCTCGTTCGTCGTGTCGAGTCATGATCCGTTTCCACCTCGCGCAGGATCGCTCTTGCGAAGCCTCCTGCGGTGATCCCGGTCGAAATGGGAGAGCCGATCCGAGCTCGACTCAAACGTTCTTGTACCATCCTTGAATCGTTGGGCGACGTCTTGAAAAAAGGCTACTCGAAGCGCCCGGTAGAATCAACTTCGCTTCAAAGGCCACGGTCCACAGTCCAAGTCAGGCCTCGACCCGACCTCCGGTTCACCGTTCGAGCGCCGGACACTTTGCGCCGGCGATCGGGTTGAACACGCAGGGCGCGAGGGTCTTGCAGCCAAGCGCGCGATCCGAAGCCCGCGCATATCGGGCGCACGTGGTGCCGCTTCAGTTCGCAGCCACCCTGGTCGGGCGCGCGCACCACCGTGAGGTCCCGGAGGAAATCGGTCTCGTCGATCCTGATCGGTGCAGCGGTGGGCCTTGTCGACACCCGAGTCACGGCTCATCACTGAATAACGCGTCGAGTTCGGCGTGCGGTGTCGCTCCCTCAAGTGCGTCGAAGCGACCCTCCGCGGCGATCCGGCGCGCCGCGGTCAGAAAGCCCGTCCAGGCCGCGCGCGCGAGCGCACCGCCGACGCTGATGCGCCGTACGCCGAGCGCCGCGAGATCCGGCACGGAGAAATCGCTCGCTCCGCCGATCAGCACGTTCACGGGCTTCGGCGCCACCGCCTCGACCACGGCCGCGATCTGCTCGCGGGTGCGGATTCCGGGCGCATACAGGCAGTCGGCGCCGGCGTTCGCATAGGCGCGGAGCCTTTTGATCGTTTCCTCGAGATCGGGCCGGCCACGGATGAATCCTTCCGAACGCCCGACCAGGAGCACGTCGGCGCCGGCACGATCGATCGCCTGTCGTGCCGCATGCAACCGCCCGACGGCAACGTCCAGCGGATAGAGCGGCTCCGCGGCAATACCACTCGCATCCTCGATCGACAGACCTGCGATCCCGGAGTCGATGGCGAGCCGCACGTTCGCGGCGACACCCGCTGCGGTCGTCGCGTAGCCGCTCTCGAAATCGGCGTTGACCGGTACGCGCGTCGCGGCCACCAGGGTGTGCAGATGCTCGAGGACCCGATCGCGGGACATGGCACCGTCCGCGCGTCCTTGTGACCAGGCGAAGCCGGAACTCGTCGTTGCGAGCGCGGGAAACCCCAAGGACTGCAATGCGAGGGCGGAGCCTACGTCCCAGGGATTCGGGATCAGGAAGCAGCCGTGCTCGTGCAGGCGCCGGAAGCCGCGGCGCTTGTCATCGACGGTGGGGATGGGCGAGGGCATCGGTAGGTCTCCGTTCGAGGCTTGGTCGAATCATCGCGCCGGGGGGAGGCGGGTGCAAACGATCGTTCGCGGCCGGGTGCGGCCGCGCCGGTGTTGCGCGGCGCGATGCGGATGATATCCACTGAGTCATCATGCGCCGATCATGTGATTTGGAAATTTGACACTCGGGCGCAATCAGCACCGACGGACCCGTCCGCGCGAGTGCCGGCGCGGGCCTGGAGCCGAAATGATCTTGAGTCGAGGTGGGCGGCGTCGCATTATGCGGTCGACGGGTCGGCGGAAATGCCAATCCGGGATCGCGGGCAGGACGAGAATACGAGCCGGTATCGACCTTCGATACGCCCACCACAGGGAGGTGCACATGAGCCGTTTGATCCGCTTGGCAGTGATGATGTCGATTGCGGCGATGGGGATCGCTTCGGCGGTAGCGGTGAAGGCGAATTCCGATCCGACCCCCGGCTACGTGCCGCCGCCGCTCGCGATCTACGGCCAGCTGCCCTCGGTCGAGGATCCGGCTCTCTCGCCGTCCGGCAATCGCCTCGCACTCATCGAGCGCAAGGGTGGCCGGCGCTATGTCGTGGCTACGGATCTGCAGTCCCAAAAGCTGCTCGGCGCCGCCCGCATCGGCAACACCAAGGTGCGTGAGTTGCAATGGTACGACGAGAATCACCTGTTGATCCTTTACTCGGCGACCGCGTATCCGCCTTTCGGCTTTTCCGGGAGCGAAAATGAATGGTCGTTTCTGGTGAGCTGGAACATCGTCAAGAATCGGTTGCGGTCGATCAAGATGCGGGTCCCCGACGAGCAGACGTTCAACACCGTCGAGAGACCGATCGAGACGCGCATCGTCAAAGGCCGAACGAAGCTGTTCGTGGTCGGTGCCTATGTCGGCTCCCAATACGTCCTTCCGGCGCTGTTCTCGATCGATCTGCATGAAGATCAGACGAGAATCGTCGCCCGTGCCGATACCCAGCTGACGCAATGGATCGTCGATGCCCAAGGTCGCGTCGCCGCATCCTACGAGTACCAAGTGCGAGGAAGGGACCAAGGCGATTGGATACTCAGGGTACGCCACCAAGGCGGCCTGCGGCGGATCGCATCGGGCACGGCCGTCCTCGACCCGCCCGTCCCCGTCGGGTTCAGTTACGACGACAAATCACTGATCGTCGCGTTCGACACGCCTCGGGGATGGGCCTGGAAGCCCCTGCGTCTCGCGGACGACTCCTGGGGTGCCCCGCTCGCCTCGGGAGAGACTTTCTATGAACCCACTCACAACCCGTTGACCGGGCAGATCATCGGTGGCGTTATCGACCCATCGAATCCACGGCAAATGTTCTTCGACCCCGCGCTCGAGGCGAAATGGTCGGCCCTGGTCAGCGCCTATGCCGGTGACCGGGTCGATCTCGTCTCTTATTCCGACGATCTCGAGCGGTTCGTGGTCCGGGTCTTTGGTCCGCACGACGGTGACCGTTACCTGCTGGTCGATTGGCATACCGTGGACGCGTACCCGATCGGAAACGTCTATCAGGGTCTGTCGACGTACGCCCAGGTCCAGCCGATCACCTATCGGGCTGCCGATGGTCTGCAGATCTCCGGTTTCCTGACGCTGCCGCCGGACCGACCCGCCAAAGACCTGAGTCTCGTCGTGTTGCCCCACGGCGGTCCCGCGGCGTCGGACGACGGCGATTTCGACTGGTGGGCGCAGGCACTCGCCTCGCGTGGTTACGCGGTGTTGCAACCGAACTACCGGGGCTCGAACACCACCGATTCACTGCTGCGCGCCGGCTTCGGGGAGTGGGGTCGGAAGATGCAAACGGATCTCTCCGACGGCGTGCACTACCTCGTCGGCCGCGGCATCGCGAACCCAAAGCGGGTCTGCATCGTCGGCAGCAGCTACGGCGGGTACGCGGCGCTCGCGGGCGTGACCATTCAGACCGGCATCTATCGCTGCGCGGCGTCGGTCGCCGGCATCTCCGACCCCGCGAAGTTCCTCGAGTGGACCAACGCGAAGATGATGGCGAACCGCAACGTGTTCACGCGCTACTGGGATCGCTACCTCGGCGTCACGGGTCCGAAGGATCCGCGCCTGCAATCGATTTCGCCGATCGATCACGTCAGCGCAGTCTCGGTTCCGGTCCTGCTGATCCATGGACGCGACGACGTCGTCGTTCCGTACTCGCAGAGCAAGGAAATGGCCGAGGCGCTGAAGCGTGCCGGCAAATCGGTGCAGCTGATCAGCTTGCCGCACGAGGATCATTGGTTGTCCCACAGTGCGACCCGCGAGCAAATGTTGGAGGCCGTCGTACACTTTCTCGAGCGCAACGATCCGCCCGGCTGACGCGGCTCGCGCGGGTACGGATGACGGACGCACGCGGCGGTAGCGCCGGGTTCAGCCGGACTTCGACCGCGACAGGTGATCGGCAGCCCGCGACCCGAAGGCCGCGCGAATCCCCCGGTGCGCTGCGCGATAACCGCGGTCGACCGTCGCAAATCTCGTGCCGACGAGCGCGTGCAGCCTCGGCAATGCGTGAAACGGGACTCCCGCGACGAGATGATGCTCGGCGTGGTAATTCATGTTCCAGAAAAGATAGCGCAATGGTGCCGACGCGAGCGTCGTACGGGTGTTCGTCCAGGGGTCCGCGATTCGCGGACATCCCGTGTGCTCGGCGAGCAGCAGATAGCGCAACGCGGGCTGGCCGAGGAGCGCGGGACCCACCCAGAGCGTCAGCGGCCAGGTCGTTCGAAAAAGCGTCGCACCGAGCACCATGAGTGCGTAGGCGCCGGCATAGCAACGCGCCTCGCGCACGATCGAAGGTCGCGATTCCGGCGAAATCCAACTGCGCTCCGCCTGTCCGGCGGCGGTCTCGAACAGTTCTCGGAGGTTGGCCATCCACACCGGAATGCCGGTCAGCCGCCAGGCATATCGCGTCGCGGTCAACGTCTTGCCATCGGCGAGTTCGGGGTCACGTTCGGGATCCTGCGCGTGCCGGTGATGCGCCAGGTGGAATGCGCGGAACGCTTTCGGCGGCAGTACGAGTACGAACCCGGCGACGATGCCGACGACTCGGGTTGGCCACCGCGATCGGAACGGCGTCGCGTGCGTCGCCTCGTGATGCGGTGCGAACAACAGGACCTCGAAAAGACCGAGCAGCGCCATTGCTGGCCAAAGCCAGGGCGTGCCACGGGCGGCCAGCACGCCCACGGCGGCCGCGCCAATGAGCCCGAGGTGGACGGCGAGGCGTCGCAAGCCCGGGCCATCGGATCGTCGCAATAGGGCTCGCAGTTCGTCGGGGGGAACCGGTATCGACATCACCGGCGAAACTGCGCCGAACGAACCTATGCGTCAAGGACCGAGGTGCGCGGTGTCGTGGTCACGACCTGACCCGCGCCCGCGCGTGCTGCCGGATGTAGGTGGTCATCGGCGTGAAGGCTCGTCTTCGTCGCACGATCCCGGTCGCATGCGGTCGCCGCCGGCCCAGGTATGCAACCGCCGGCAGGCGGGCATTGCGTCGAAATTCGGGGAAGCCGAAGCATTTCCGTGGGAGACACTCGCAAGCGGTTGCGACCCGTAGTTCGGACCATCGCCCGCGCGGTCGTCGGTCGATGCTCGTCATCAGGGCGATTGCGAACCGTGGCCGATCGGCGCCTGTTCGTCACCGTGGACTCGGTGGTATGACCTGACTCTAGGCGCCGCGTGGTCCATGGTAAAGTGTCCACCGGCGCCGCCGCAATTTCGTTCATGCCGCACCAGCACACCATCCACGCGCAGCACTACGGCTGGGACAACGGTCTCACGCCGGTGGCCCGCATCGCACCGGGCGAGGCGTTGGAGTTCGACGTGCAGGATGCCTCGGGCGGCCAGTTCACACCCGCCTCCGGCGCGGCGGACGTCGTGGGCCTCGATTTCGCACGCGTCAATCCGGTCGCGGGCCCTGTGTACGTCGATGGCGCGGAGCCCGGCGACGTGCTGCGCGTGACGGTGCTCTCGTTCACCCCGTCGGGTTGGGGCTGGACCGCCAACATCCCGGGATTCGGGCTGCTCGCGGAGGACTTTGCCGAGCCGGCGCTGCATCATTGGCGCTACCAGGCCGGCACCCTCGCGCCTTGCGCGTTCGGCTCCTGGGCCCGCGTTCCGCTCAAGCCGTTCGCCGGCACGATCGGGCTCGCGCTCGCCGAGCCGGGCTGCCACAGCGTCGTGCCGCCGCGCCGGGTGGGCGGCAACATGGATCTGCGCGACATCGCCGTCGGCACCGAATTGCATCTGCCGGTGGAGGTTCCGGGTGCCCTGTTCTCGGTGGGTGACACCCACGCGGCGCAGGGTGACGGCGAGGTTTGCGGCACGGCGCTGGAGAGCCCGATGCGCGTGGCGCTGCGCTTCGACCTCATCAAGCAGCGGCCGCTCTCCTTTCCGCGCCTGATCACCCCGGGACCGGTCACCCGCCACCTCGATGAGCGGGGTTACGTCGTGAGCACGGGCGTCGGACCGGATCTGATGGTGGCCGCTCGCGATGCGGTTCGCTCGACGATCGACTGGCTGACGCGCGATCACCGCATGCCGGCGACCGAGGCCTACATGCTGTGCAGCGTGTGCGGCGACCTGCGCATCAGCGAGATCGTCGACATACCCAACTGGATCGTTTCCTTCTACTTCCCGCGGTGCGTGTTCGACTGACGACTCGGCTCCGCGCCGTCCGGCGACGGGAGGCCTGCCCGATCGGGCAGGCCTCGCCGCGTTGCCTCGCGTGCGGCTACTTGCCGAACTTATAGCTCACGTCCAACCCGTAGGTAATCGGCTGGTTCACGATGTAGCGCGTGAACTGCGGGATCGCCAGGTTGATCTGCGGCAGCGGATCGAGCAGCGTCTGCTTGTTGAACGCGTTGTTCACGAACAGTGCGGCGGTCCAGCCCGCCGTGCGCAGCCCGACACGCAGGTTCACGATCCCGTAGGACGGCAGATTGATCTGGGTCTGATTGATGTTGTTGAGGTAGACGGTGACGCCGTACGGCAGATCGTACCGCGAGCCGACGTAGCTGTAGTTGACGTTCCCGATGAACGCCATGTCGTCGGTCAGCGCGTGATGGTAATTGAGCGACGCCGAGCCGGTGACCTTGGGGGTATCCGGAACCGAGTAGCCCTTCGGTATGCCGACGATGGCGCTGTTGGTCAGGAACTTGCTGTGCGTGTAGCCCCAGTTCGTCGCGAAGTCGAACCCGTCGCCGAGATCGGCACGGAACTCCGCCTCGAGTCCGTAGATGTTGACGTTTCCGCCGTTCACGGTGAAGCCGAAGCCGGCGATGTTGGTCGAGACCTGCGGATCCAACCAGCGCTCGAAATACCCCGTCAGGTTGAACAGGGCGCGATGCTGCCAGAACTCGTTCTTGGTGCCGAACTCATAGTCCCACACCGAGTCGGAATTGAACTGCGGTACGCCTTGGCTGTTGACGTTCGGGAAATTCGCGAGCGTCGTGTAAGTCGTGCCCGGCTGGGTCGGAGTCGCCGAGAGCTTCGCCTGCAGGCCGCACTGCTGGATCTGGACCAGCGAGGTGGGCGCTGCGCAGATCGCCGGCGTCACCGGATAGTTGTAGCCGACGAAGGGCTGGCTGGTGCCGCCGAGACGGAAGCCCTTCGCGATCGTGCCATACACCATGTGGTTCCGGTCGATCTGCCAGGTCAGGTTGAAACGCGGATTGGTGCCGTTCGCGCTGCCGCTCGCGCTGGTGATGAACGGCGCGACGTTGCCGGCCACCGTCGGCGCTCCGCTCAACAGGTTCGCGAATCCAAGCGGCGTGAAGTCACCCCACTCGGTGTTGGTCTGGGAGTAGGAGTAGTGGTACCAGCGCACTCCGACCGACGCGGTGAGGCCGTGTATGAACTCCCAGGAGACATTGCCGAAGAAGGCGTTCTGCAGGATGGTCTGCGGTTGGTAGTCGACGTAGATGTTGGCGATGGGGCCGGCCTGGGGATTGACGGACCACATGTCCCATTCCGAGTTCAGGTCCTGGTAGTAGTAGCCGGCCAACCATTGCAGCGGGCTGTTGCCGGTGGACGCCAGGCGCAATTCCTCGCTCACCTGCCGCGTGTAATCGCGCTCCTCGACGCCGGGACCGAACGGCCCGGGGCCCGTCGGTCCGATGCCGCCCGCGGAAGTGTCGTACGGGAACGCCTGTGTCGCCGAGCCAAGGCCGGCGGAGCTGGCATTTTCCTCGCTGCCGTCCTGGGAAACCAACGCGTGGTTCGACCACAGTCCGGTGATCGAGGTCAACGCGATGTCCGGCGTGACCGCGTATTCGACCTTCAGGCTCCCGAGCGTGAAGCGGTTCGTCTGCGGCTCGGAGGTCTGATAGATCTCGTAGTGGCCCTTCTGCGCCGGCATGCCCGGGCTGGTCGGCGATCCGTTGACGTCGACCGCGTTCGGGGCGTCGGCCGTGTCCCGCTGCCACATCAGCATCGGGGTGATCTTCAGCTGATCATTCGGCTGATAGAGCAGGATCGCGCGGAACGAATCGTCCGCGGATGAATTGGCGTTCGTGGTCGTCGAGAGGAGCGGCGCGGTGTAGAAATTGCTCGGCCGGTAGCAGGGCGTGCTCGGGCAGGTGTCCGACAATACCGCCCCGTCGGCGAGCACGTAACGATTCAGCCAGCCGCTGGTGGTGGTGTGCGAGCCGACGAGCCGCAGCGCGGCCGTCGATCCGAACGGCAGGTTCACCATGCCGTTCTGCGCGAAATTGATGCCGCCGCCGGAGCCGGTGTTCGAAACGGTCGTCTCTCCGGAGGCGTCGAAATTCCCCAGTTCGGGGCTCGCCGGAATCAGCCGGACCGTGCCGCCCATCGAACTCGATCCGTACAGGGTTCCCTGCGGGCCGTGCAGAACCTCCACGCGCTGCAGATCGTAGAGGTTCGGATCGATGATCACCTTGCCGAGCTGCTCCGAGGCGGGGGCCGAGAGCGCGATGTCGTCGAGGTAGACGCCGACCATCGAGGTGTTGCCGCCGGAGGAGTTCAGGCCGCGCATCTCGTACTCGGTCTCGTTGGGTCCCGACGTGCGCATCGACAGACCTGGAATACCTTGGGCCAGGGTGTTGAAGTCCACGAGGCCGCGATCGGAGATGTTGGCCGCGGTGAGCACCGTCATGCTGATCGGCGTGTCCTGCGCGAACGTCTTGCGCTTGGTCGCCGTGACGACGATTTCGGCGAGCTGGTTCGGGGCGGAGGCGCCTGAAGGCGCGTCGGCCGCGTAGCTTGCAGCGGCACCGGCGGACCCGAGAATGGTTGCCACCGCGATGGCCACCACCTGATTTCTGTGCATCATGATCATCACTCCATGGCAGGTCGTTTCGGCTTCCCTGCCACCGCAGTCGAGGCGCCGCACACGGCGCCGACGCACCGGCGGATGGTCCCAGGGGTAGGTTTCGGCCAACTCTACCTGTTGCCCGAAAAAATGCCAAATTCACAACATCCGAACGTGGATTTCGAAAAATTACGGATTTTCATGTAATTGGGACATCCACGGTTCGTTGCTTGAGCGCCACATTCGGCGTCCTGCGGATCCTTGGGATCGCCCCGCCCGCCGCCCGGCGACGCCGGCCGGCCCGGCTTGCGCGGCCGCGGCATCCGTGCTCACATCACCCGCCCGTTCCCTCGAGGACATCGCCATGCCGCGCGCGCGCCCCGCTCGCCTGCAGCACATCGCCGGCATCGGTGTCGACCGGATGGGTGCCCTCGCCGACGCCTCGGGTCGGGACTTCCTGCGCTTGGAGAACCTCGACACCGACATCCCTCCGGATCCGGCGGCGGTCGCGCGGACTCGCGCAGCCGCCGCCAACGATGCGGACAACAGTTACCTGCCGTTCGTCGGCCAGGCGCGGCTGCGCGCGACGGTTGCCCGGCACGTGGCACGGCTGTCGGGCGTTCCGTATTCCGGCGAGCGCAATTGCGTGATCTCGGCCGGCGGACTCTCCGGCATCCTCAACGTGCTGCTGGCGACGGTCGAGGTCGGCGATGAAGTCATCGTCACCGACCCGACCTACGCCGGGCTCATCAACCGCATCCGTCTGGTCGGCGGCGTGCCGAAGTTCGTGCCGTTCGTGTTCACGGCGGGCGGGCCATGGCGCCTCGACCGGCAGGCGCTGCGTGACGCGATGGGACCGCGGGTGACGGCGATGCTGCTGATGTCGCCCTCGATGCCCTGTGGCGGCTGCCTCGAGGCGGGAGATTGGGCACTCGTCGCCGAGCTGTGCGGCGCGCACGATCTCACCCTGATCCTGGATGCGGCGATGGAGCGGCTGCTGTTCGACGGTCGCCGCCCGCTCCATCCGGCCGGATTGCCGGGCATGGCGCAACGGACAATCACCGTCGGCTCGTGCGCCAAGGAACTGCGCATGATCGGCTGGCGGGTCGGATGGATCGTCGCGCCGGAACGTTTCATGCCCGACCTCATCGCGGTCTCGCTCGCGAACGTCGTCGTGCCGGTCGGGATCGCGCAGGATGCGGTGGCGACGGCGCTCGAGAATTCCGCGGGCGGCCTCGAGTCCTATGTGCAGGAACTGCAGGCCCGCCGCGACGTGCTGGTTCGCGAGCTCGCCGGTCTGCCCTTCGGACTACCCGCCGGCGGCTGGTCGATGTTGCTGCGTGCGTCGGACTTTGGCATCGACGGCGCCACGCTCTCGGCCCGCCTGCTCGAGCAGGGAGTCTGTGCCACGGCGATGTCCGGTTGGGGCGAGACCCACGGCGAGCAGTATCTGCGCTTCGTCTTCGCGAACGAGCCGGCGCCGCGGCTCACCGGCCTCGGTGCGCGGGTGCGCGCCGCCCTCGGACTCACCTGAAGCGGCGCACCGGTGGTGCGCGCACCGCCGATGGTCCCGCGCAGGGTTCGAGTGGACCGCCCTCGACCGAAAACCGGGCTGCCGCGGTTGGATTGCCCGATCCACGGCGAAATCACCGGACCCGGACCCCGTTTGCCCCTACAATGCCGGTCGATCAGCCGTCGAGCGCCCAGGCGCTGGCACTTGCATCGACGCCCGCCGTCGACTGCGACAAGCCGCCGCGTTGCTCGCATTTTCGGGCACTCACGCCGCCCATCACCTGCCATGAGTTTCGAAGCGATATGAAGACGCCTGCCGGTTTGCAGCCCCTGCTCGACGACGGAATGGTCGATTCCGTCGTGCGCCGCTTGAAGAGCGGCAAGGAAGCGTCCGTATTCCTCGTCGCTTGTGGTGGTGAAATCCGCTGCGCGAAGGTCTACAAGGAGGCCGAGCACCGCGGCTTTCACCGGCTCGCGCAGTACACCGAGGGCCGGAAGATGCGCAACAGCCGTGACCAGCGCGCGATGGGCAAGCGCGGCCGCCATGGGCGGCGGGTGCAGGAAGCGGAGTGGAAGAATGCCGAGGTGGAGGCACTGTACCTGCTCGCCGGCGCCGGCGTGCGGGTCCCGGCGCCCTATCTCGTGCACGAAGGCGTACTGCTGATGGAGATGGTGTGCGATGCCGAGGGACACCCCGCGCCGCGGCTCAACGATGTCGAGATTTCAGCCGCCCAGGCGCTCGACTGGCATGCGTTCATGATCACGCAGATCGTCCGCATGCTGTGCGCCGGGCTGATCCACGGGGATCTGTCGGACTTCAACGTGCTGGTGAGCGCGGGCGGGCCGGTCATCATCGATCTGCCGCAGGCCGTGCACGCGGCGGGCAACAACAACGCGTTCGCGATGCTGGAACGTGACGTGAACAACATGCGCGCGGCGTTCGGCCGCAGCGCACCGGAGTTGCTGGATACGCAGTACGCGCGCGAGATCTGGAAGCACTACGAAGCCGGCGAATTGACGCCGGATACGGTGCTGACGGGAATTTGTCCGGCCGATACCGGCGCGGCGGACGTCGATGCGGTGCTGGATCACATCGAAGAGGAGCGCCAGGAAGCCGAGTTTCGCGAGCGGCGGCGGCTCGCGGCCGACGCGGCATAGGCCGGCATCGGCCGCCACCGGTCATTGCATCATCAGCGTTTCGAGGACGGGTGACGCGAATGCTCGACATTCGTCTGGACGATCTTTCCGGTGAGCCGACTCGCGAGCTCGTGACTCTGCACCTGTCGGGAATGCATGCGCACTCGCCGCCGGGGCGGGTGCATGCGCTCGGCCTCCTGGATTTGAGGGCGCCCACCGTCACCGTCTGGTCGGCGTGGGACGGTCCCGCATTGGCCGGCATCGCCGCGCTGAAGGAACTCGGCGACGGAACGGGCGAGTTGAAATCGATGCGCACTCATCCAGGACATCTGCGCCAGGGCGTCGCCGCCGCACTCCTCGATCACATCATCGGCGAAGCTCGCCGGCGTGGGCTGCACCGCCTCGGTCTCGAGACCGGCCGGGGTCCCGCGTTCGAGCCGGCGCTGGCCCTGTACCGCAAGCGTGGGTTCATCGACTGCGAGGCGTTTGCCGATTACCGCCCCAATGATTTCAGCCGGTTCCTCTGCCTGGCGCTTGCCCCTTAAGCACCGGAGGGTTCAGGGCCCCGCTGCTGCGCCTCCACCGATTGTCCGGGAGCGGAGCCTGCTGGAGTCCTTGCGGATCCGTATACTGGCGAGCGAACCGGATTCCCAACCAGAAGGAAGGTCGATGTTTTCCCACGTCATGATCGGTACCAATGACCTGAAGCGCGCGAAGGCCTTCTATGATTCCGTGCTGGGTACGCTCGGCGTGCCGCCGGCAAAAGTCGATGGACACAGGATCTTCTATCGAACGCCGACCGGTATTTTCTCCGTGACGACACCCATCGATGGCGAGCCCGCGACTTGCGCCAATGGCATGACGATCGGTTTCGCCGCGGCATCGCCCGCCGAGGCCGATGCCTGGCATGCGGCCGGCCTGGCGGCCGGCGGCACCACCTGCGAAAACCCGCCGGGCGTGCGCGAGGGCAGTGTGGGCAAGCTCTATCTCGCCTATCTTCGTGATCCGGACGGACACAAGATCTGCGCGTTGCACCGGTTTTGAGGTTCCAGTCGAATCGACGGGTGAGCGATCACCGCAGGGTCGTCGGCCGCAGTCCCGCATGCTGCGGCAGGCCGTCCGTCGGCCGGTCCCAGTCCGGCGCATCGGCCATCCAGATGTGATCGACCGGCGTCACGCGATCGGGTTCGTCGAGGCTGCCCAGCGTGAAGTCGATCTCCGTCGGGCGTTGCTCGCTCCAGTACGTGAGCGGCGTGCCGCAGACCGAGCAGAAGCGGCGCTCGACCCCGGGCGAAGATCGATGGACGCGCAGCGAGTCGCCGTGAAACTCGACCGACGCGAGCGCGACCGTGAACCAGCCGACCGGCGCCGTGCCGCTCGCGCGGCGACAGGATTCGCAATGGCACCAGGTCGCCGGATACAGCAGCGCGCCGCAGCGATAGCGCACACTTGAGCACAGGCAGCGCCCGGTGAGCGTCGAGGCGCCGTCCACCCTCGAGCGGTCGGCGTTTGGTGATTGGCGCAGCGATCGGCGTGCCGGGGCCGATCCTGGGTGGCGCGAATGAGCGGTCATGCGGGGGCGATCCGCGGCTATGCCGACCCGAGTTCCGCGCCTCCCACCCACAGGAACAGGAACGGAATCAGATAGATCAGGACATTGCCGAGGACATTGCCGCGGACCCCCGTTCCGGCGGTCGAGTACGGTCCCCCGAAGGCTTCCGCGGTCGCCCAGACCGCGAGCGAATACGCCAGACCGAACGGAACGAATACGCGCAAGCCTTTGCCGCTGAGCAGTGCGACGGCGATCGCGATCTCGGACAGTCCGACGAGAACGGCGACCGGGACCGGCCCGACCGCGTGCACGATCGCGACGACGAACCCGAGCCACGCGGCGATCCAGTGCGGTTGACCCGGGATCACCGAGGTGATCTGGCTGCTGAAATGAAACAGGAATGCCGGCAGGCATTTCAGCGCCGCATCGAACAGCCACAGCACGCCGAAACCGATCCGCGCGGCGTGCCAGAGCCGGCGGGCCGTCGCGTCATTCGCGTTCCGGCCGTCCACCGCAGGCACCACGGCGAGCACGAACAGGAAGGCGATCGCATAGGCGACGAACACGCCGGGGTCGGTCTGTCCGCCGCTGTACGGGAAACCGAAGCCGTCGAGAAATATCCAGCAGACGATGCTGAACACGATGCCGGCACGGGCCGCGAGTGCGAGCTTCTTGCCGGTGAGCAACGCAAGGCCGAGCAGCACGGCGATCGCGACCAGGCCGCCGGCGACGGCCCGCGGGCCGAGCCAGTTGGTACCGTGCAGCGCCGCGGACAGCAGCGGTCGGATCCATTCCGGCACCTTGGAGGCGGGCTTCGCGAGCGCATGGATGAAGTTGCCTTCGGCAGCCGGAACGGCCAGCCACGCGATCGCCTGAAAGGCCGCGTTCGCCAGCCAGATCGCGCCGAGTATCCGCACGATCGCGGTCAGCGGGATGCCGCGCGCATGGTCGGATCGAGCCGCTGTGGTCATGCGAGTTCTCCAGGAGTCGTGTGATGCGGGTCAGAACCGGACGGTCGGTGAAGAATACTCCGGGCCCGGTGCTCTTGCCCATCGAGCGCCGCGATGCCGCCGGCTGGGACGATGTCGCGGCTGCGGCTTCTCACCCGGATCGATAGCGGGTCTGGATGATCTCGGCGATGATCGCAATCGCAATCTCGCCGGCGGATCGTCCCCCCAGATCGAGACCCACCGGAGCGCGCAAGCGCTCCGTTCCCGTGATCCCGCGGGCGGCGAAGCGCTCGAGCCGCGCCGCGTGGGTCCGGCGGCTGCCCAGAGCGCCCACGTAGAACGCCGGACTCGCCAGCGCGGCGACGAGTGCGGGATCATCGAGCTTCGGATCGTGCGAGAGCGCAACCACCGCCGTCTGCGCGTCCGGCGCGAGCGTCTCGAACGCCACGTCCGGCCAATCCTGCACCAGCGTCGTGTCGGGGAAGCGCGCCGCGGTCGCGAATGCGGTGCGCGGATCGACGATCGCGACGTCGAACCCGGCCATGCGGGCCGCCGGCGACAGCGATTGGGCGATGTGCACGGCGCCCACGATGAGCAAGCGATGCGCCGGCGTGTAGCAGCGCATGAACAATCCGGGATCCGTCCGGAGCCGGCCGCTGCGATCGTGCACGCCACGCTCTTCGATCTCCGCGAGCACCGGTTCGGCGAGTTCGAGGTCTCCCTGCCGTCCGTTCGCCAGATGGAGCGATTGCGCCCCGTCCCGAAGCCGGGTCACGACGACGATCCGTTGCCGCGCCGCGCGGCCCCGCGCGAGCTCGAGGAGGATCGCCGTCTTCATTCGACGCGCTCCACGTAGACCGCGATCCGTCCCCCACACGCGAGCCCCACGCTCCAGGCCTGCTCGTCGCTGACGCCGAACTCGAGCTCCCGCGGCTTGCCGTCCGTGATCACCTGCAATGCCGTCCCGACCACGGCGCCTTCGACGCAACCGCCGGACACGGAGCCGACGAAACCACCGGTGTCCGCGACCGCGAGGTGACTGCCGACGGGTCGCGGCGAGGAGCCCCAGGTGTCGATGACCGTCGCGAGCGCGACTCGACGTCCCTCCTGCTGCCAGCGCAGGATTTGCGCGAAGACCTCATCGGCTTCCGGTTCCGCCGGTCGGCGCGGATCGTGGGTCACAGTTCTTGCTTGGTCGGTCGGAACAGGATTTCGTTGATGTCGACGTCCTCCGGCTGGCAGATCGCGAACGCGACGATGCGGGCGAACGACTCGGCCGGGATCGCGTTGGCCTCGTAGAACTCGCCGATTCTTCTCGCCATCTCGGGTTCCGTGACGCTGAGCGGCAGCTCCGACTGCACGGCGCCGGGGGAGATGATCGTCGTGCGGATGTTGTACGGCTTGACCTCCTGCCGCAGCCCCTCGGAGATCACCCGCACCGCGGTCTTGGTCGCGGCGTAGACCGCGCTGCCCTGGCGCACCTTGTGCCCCGCGACCGACGAGACGTTGATGATGTGCCCGCTGCGGCGCGCCTGCATGTGCGGGAGCGCGGCGGCGATACCGTAGAGCACGCCTTTGAGGTTGACGTCGATCATGCGATCCCAGTCGTCGATCCGGCCGTGCTCGAGCAGCGAGTGCGGCATCAGGCCGGCGTTGTTGATCAGCACGTCGATCCGGCCGTGCGTCTGCACCGCGTCGTCGACGAGCCGGCGGACCTGCTCCGCGCGGGTGACGTCGGTCTCGACCGCGGCTCGTGGCGGCAGCCCGAGTTCGCCGGCCAGCGCGCGCAGGCGGTCGATGCGTCGCGCACCCAGCACGAGCCGCGCGCCCGCGCGCGCGAGATGCCGCGCGGTGGCCTCGCCGAGTCCGCTGCTCGCGCCGGTGATCACGATGACCTTGTCCTGGATGCCTTCGTTCACCGGATCGACTCCTTCGAACCTCGGGCGTTCAATGATGCCTCAGTCGACGGCGTGATTCGATGCCGGTAGCGATCGAAAAAGGACCGGGCCAGGACCATGCAATACGGCGTCGCGTCCGTGTGGTAGGCCTCCATGCCCACTTCGGGTCCGCGGGCGGTCGCCACGCCGTGTTGATAGGCGGTAAACGCGTGCTGCAGCCGCACCGCGATGCGGTGCAACGCGGTGTCGCGAGCGGCGCCGATGCCATGTTCGACGTAGGTGCCGCGGGTTCCCGCCGAGACGTCGAGGTCGACGGTCGCGAACCGCAGCTTCGGATCGGTCGCGATCTTGGTCCGCAGCACCGCGGTCATGGCTCCCGCGCCCTGCTGCCAGAACACTTCGGGATCCGCATGGCCACCGCACATCAGCAGCGGCATGCTCGGGGTGTAGTTGCGCAGGTCGTTGGCCTTCGCGTCCCGGCGCATCAGCAACTGCGGATCCGCCGGGAGCGTCGGTACCGTGCCGGACGGATCCGGTCCGGAATCCGCTGGCGGCGCCGCGTGGTCGGGATGCGCCTCCACGTCCGCGACGTACGCGGCCCGGAACGCCGTGCTCACCAGATAGGCCGATGGATCGAACCCGGCGCGGAACAGCGGCCCGCCCTCGGGGAGCGCCGCCAGCGCGGGGTATCGGGTGGCGGAGAAGCCCGGAGCCCCCGGCGCCGGGGACCTCGACTGGAACAACGCATTCGCCGGCAGCTTGCCCGCGGCGACGAGTTTCGCGAAGTCCCGGAAGCCGCGGGGACCGGGAAACAGGCTCGCCGCGTCACGGAACCGCCGACTGAATACCTGCTGCGGATCGATGGACCCGTGCTCGAGATGGGCGTACGAGTTCACGACCAACGGCAGATACGCGGTGCCGCCGAAGTCCGGATGGCCGAGATAGATCTCGTCGGCCATCGCGAGCAGCGCGTAGGGTCCGGACATCGGCGCGCCGGCGGTCGCGGGCGTGCCGCGCCGGTCGAGCGCGCGCAAGGTGGCCATCGATACGAAGCCGCCTTGCGAATACCCGGTGACGAACAACCGGCCGTCGTCACGCGTCGATCCGCCGATCCGCCGCAGCAGTTGCCGTGCGGCGGTGAGGCTGTCGATCGCGTCCCGCGATTGCTGCGCGCGGTTGAGGTACGGATGGTAGCGCAGGGTCGACAGATCGTAGCCGGCGTAATTCGGCGCCACCGCGACGTAGCCGTGAGCGGCGAAGACGAGCGCGACGCGGGTCGCGGTGCCGTAGGCCGGATTGCCGGGATCGGTGACCGCCGACAGGTCCTCGGCATGGTTGATCGCCGTGCCATGCGTGTACAGCACGATCGGTCGGGCGCCGTGGCACCGCGCGGCGCCGCCCGAGGGCACCATCAGCGCGCCCGAGGCGTCCGTGTGCTCGCCCTCGCCGCCGACCGTGGCATAGGAGAACTTGTACACGCGCACGCCGCAGACCGGCTTGCCGATCAGCGCCTCGAGCGTCGGTTGTCCCGAAAAGTCCCGGCGCAGCATCGCACCGAGATCCTGGACCGACAGTGCGGCCGGCGCGCCGAGCGGTCCTGCGATCAGTGTCGCGGCGCCGCCGCGGGTCGGCGCCGGGCTTCCCGCCGCTGCACAGGCGCCGAGCGCGGTGGCGCATGCGGCGCCGAGCAGGGCCTTCGGGTACGAAATGTGCATAGGCAGCGTCTCGGTGGGTTGTTTCGTGGATGACGGTCGGCGGCTCAGAAGTCGTACGTGAAATCGACACCGATCGAGCGTGGCCGCTGGTAGAAGGATACCCGTTGTCCTTCGCTACCGGCGAAGGCGTAGGTCAGCGGCCGCGCGTCGGTGAGGTTCGTCGACCATAGGCTCGCATGCCAGTGCGCCGCCGGATCACGGATCCCGACGCGAGCCCCCATGTCGTGTCCCTGTCCGAAGCTCGTGGGGTCGCCGAGGTACGGATGGATCGCGGTGACGAAGCGATCGTTCGCCTGCACGAAGGCAATCAGGTCCGCGGACACCGGATGCTCGTAATGGATGATGTAACTCCAGGCGAACTTCGGCGCGTCCGGCAGCATCTGTCCGACCCGGACCGGCGTGAACAGTGCGAGCCCGTGGTCGTTCGTCAGCGTCCTCGTCACGCGCGCGTCGAGACGCGTCGCGGCGAGATGAATCTCGAGTCCGCGCACCGGGCGCCAGTCGAGCTCCGCCTCGACGCCGTCGATCCTCGACCGCGGAACGTTGCCGAGGCCGGCGATCAACGGCTGCGTGCCGACCGGACCCGCCCAGAGCGACAAGCTGGACTGGCGATTGCGGATCTCGGAGTCGAACACGTCCATATCGAGCTGCACCGAATCGTCGAGAAACCGGCTCTTGATGCCGAGCTCGCCGGTGAGATTCGTTTCGGGCTGGACGTAACCCCAGTCGACCTGGACCTGCGCCGGCTGGCCGTAGTAGATCCCCGCCTTGTAGCCGCTCGCGACGCTGCCGTAGAGCAACACTTCCGGCTTCAAGTGATAGTCGAGTCCGGCGCGATAGGAGAGGTTCTGGTTCGAGCGCGAGTCATCGAGCGCGGCGAGCACCGTGTCCGGCACGATCGGTCCGGTGAAGCCGTTGGCCGCGTAGGTCAGCAGGCCGGTCGGATCGATCGTGACGCCGTCGAAGGAGGTTTGATCGTGCGAGTAGCGCAGCCCCGTGACGAGCGTCAAACGGCGGGTGAGATGGGTGTCGACGTTCGCGTAGACCCCGCTCGAGCGCTGTCGCTGGACGAAGTTCTCGGCGGTGATCGCGAGGCCCTGCTGGGTCATGTAGGTGGCGAGACCGTACACGAACGTCCAGTCCAGCGCGTCCCGATTGCGGTACCAGTTCTGCGCGTAGATGGCACCGACGATCCAATCGACCGGGCCGCCGGTCTTCGACGTCAACCGGACTTCCTGGCTCAGTTGCCACTGCTGGAAGTTCTTGGTCCAGTTGTTGTCGGCCGCGGGATAGCCGTCGTAGTTGTCGAGGCTGTGATCGGTGAAGTAGTCGTAGGCGCTGATCGACGTGAGCGTGAACGACGCGAAGCCGGCCTTCAGGTTCGCCGACGCGCCGCCGCCGGTTTCATGCTTGTAGAGCGGCAGGCCGCCGACGCGGACCTGCGTGCCGCCGGGCGGACTGTCCATCAAGCCCGCGGTCGGGAACGGTTCGGGCGGGATCAGCGCTTCGACGTTCGGGGTGGACGGCGACGACGGCACCGAGCGGTCGTAGACCCAATGGACATTCAGATCCAGGCTCGTGGCGTCGCCGAGCCGGATGTCGAACAAGGCCCGCGCGCCGCCCCGATGCAGTTTGCCGTATCGCTGTCCGGTGGCGAGGTCGGTCTGGTAGCCCTCGCCCTGGGTCGTCATCGTGCCCGCGAGCCGTGCCTTCACCCGGTCGTTCAACGGTCCGCTCACCGCGCTCGTCAGGTCGACGGTGTTCCAGCGGCCATAGCCGATCTCGACGTAGCCGCCGAAATGATCCGTGGGCTGCGCGGAAATGATGTTGATCGCGCCGCCATCGGTATTCTTGCCGTAGAGCGTGCCTTGGGGGCCCTTGAGGATCTCGACGCGACCGACGTCGTACAGCGTGTCCGTGAGAAAGCCGGGGAAACTCGCGAACACGCCGTCCTGGTAGATGCCGACGCCGCTGCTGTTGTTGTTGTTGAAGTCGTCGAGCCCGATGCCGCGCAGCAGGAACAGCGGCGTGCCGTCGGTTTGCGCATTCATCGTCGACAGGCTGGGGTCGACCAGCGACAGGTCGAGCGCCTGTTCGACGCGCAGCGAATGGGTCAGGCGGCCGCTGACCGCGGTCAGCGCGATGCCGACGTCCTGGGCCGGCTCGGCGCGGCGGGTCGCGGTGACGACGATCTCACGAAGTGGCCGATGTTCCGTGGCCGCGGCATCCGGATCGCGGGCTCGCGGTTCGGCGGCCCGTGCCATCCATGGGACCAGTGAACCGACGATCAGGAGCGCGATCCATTTTCGACGCGCGGTGTGCGAGCGCTGACGACCCCGATGCAAGGAAGCCTCCCCACGCCGGATCCGCGGCAAACCCACGGATCCGGCGAGGCGAATCGTTCCATGCGGGGGCGAGTACTACCAGCGATAGGAGCCGCCCGGCGTCACGAGTCGCGTCAGTGCGCCGGCTTGAACGAGAACTTCTGTCCGGCCACCGCGGCCTGGTACATCAAGCCGCCCTGCGCGATCGTGAACACCGCGACGCCGTCCTGGTAGAGTCCCGCCGCCGTGGCGTGGGTCTCGGTGCCGCTCGCCCCCGCGCTCGCGCCGGCGGTGCCGGCGCTCGCGGACGCGGACGCGGTGATCGCCACCGCGCTGACGTCGGCGCTGAACGCGTATTTTCCGGACTCGAACCGCTCGAGAGCGGCCGGGGTCTGGAAGAACACCATCTCGCTGTAGGCCTGCCCGCCGAGCTGAAAGCCGACGCTGACCTGGGTCATCGAGGTATCGCCGATATACCGGCCGCGCTGGTACACCCGGCCGTCGCCGTGTGCCGCACCGACGATGAAACCGCCCTTGCCGATCGTCGGGAAGACGGCGTAACCATAGCTCGTCCTGAAGAACTCCGCCGTCTGGCCCGCGTGCCGGAACAAGGCCACCGTATCCGTGTATCGATCGGCGCGCGCGAGCGGTGCGGCCAATGCCAGCGCGACGCACGCGACGCTTTGCCATTTCACTGATTTCATGGGACGTTCCTCCGATGCATGATCACCGATACTATCCCTAATCGGTCGCGCTGGAGAGGGTCCTCGTCGAACTGCGCCGCCGATCATCGCCCGTGCGGCGGGCGGGTCCGGGTGCGCGAGTCGGGCTTGCGCAGATCGGCGAGGAGCGCGCCGAGCACCTCGCTTCGGTAGCGGTCCCGGCCGGTCGCGAGCCACAAGGTGCGATGCAGGTCGAGGAACGGCGTCGCGAGCAGTGCGATACGGCCGAGCGCGACCGAGTCGGCGACCGCGACCGCGGGCAGGAACGCGAGGCCGAGGCCCGCGATCACCGCCTGCTTGATCGCTTCGGTCTGCGGCAGCTCGATCGACGCGCGCGCATCCGGCAGCCGCGCCAGCGCCCGCTCGGCGAGCGAGCGGGTCGCGGATCCGGGCTCGCGGAGGATCCACTGCTGCCCGGCGAAGTCCGTCTTGCGCAGCCGCCGCCGTCGCGCGAGCGGGTGATCGGGTCGCGCGCAGACGACGAGCCGGTCCTCGCGCCACGCCGTCGCCTGCAGCCCGGGATGCGTGACCGCGCCTTCGACGCAGGCGGCGTCGAGCGCGAAGTCGAGCAGGCGGTCGAGGATCGTTTCGGTGTTGCCGATCGCGAGGTCGACCGTCACCTGTGGATGGCGCGCGACGAAGCCGCCGAGCAGCTCGCCGATCCGGTAATTGCCGACGGTATTGCTCGCGCCGATGCGCAGCGCGCCGCCCAACGCGGTGCGGTCCGACGGCCGCGGTCGGTCGATTTCGCGAAGCCGGACCAGGGCCTCCTGGACCCGCGGCAACAGCGCCCGGCCGCGTTCGTTGATGTGCAACCGCCGGCGCGCCCGATCGAACAGGCGCTCCTCGAGCCGCGACTCCATCTGGGCGAGCGCCATGCTCACCGCGGGCTGGGTCAGGTGCAATCGCCCGGCCGCCGCGCGGACGCTGCCGAGCTCCGCGACGGCGGCGAACACCTCGAGCTGGCGCGGGCTGATCCCGATCATCAATAAATCTTATCAACATAATAAACAATTAAAAATATCCTTAGTGAATAGCCGGCCGTAGAGTGGCGCTCCTCGAGAATTCGGAGCCGATCGATGTCCTCAACACGCCTGCCCGCCACCGCCACCGCCGCCTCCGTCGCCGTCGCCGCCCCGGATCCTGCCGTTGCGGGTGCGAGGCCGGCCGCGCTGCCGGTGATCGGTTCGTCCGGCATCGCGCGCCTGCTGCCGGGGCTCCTGCTCACCACCGCGCTCGCGAGCCTCGCCTGGCAGATCGGCCGGGTGCTGCCGCTGCTCGGCGCGCCGGTCTGCGGGATCTTGCTCGGGGTCGCGGTGCGCAATCTGTTCACCCCGTCGCCGGTGTTCCTCCCGGGTGTGCGCTTCGCCGCGAAGCACGTGCTGCAATGGTCCATCGTCTTGCTCGGCTTCGGTCTCAGCCTCGTCACCGTCGCGCACACCGGCGTGAGGTCGCTGGCCGTCACCGCCGTGACGATGACCACCGCGTTCCTCGTGGCCTGGGGGCTCGGACGGCTGCTGCGCGTCCCGGACCATCTGAAAGTGCTGATCGGGGTCGGTACGGCGATCTGCGGCGGCTCGGCGATCGCCGCCGTCGCGCCCGTGATCAAGGCGGACGAGCACGACACGGCGTTCGCGATCTCGACGATCTTCCTGTTCAACCTGGTCGCCGTGCTGATCTTCCCGATCTTCGGCCATTGGCTGCATCTGTCGGACCTCGGTTTCGGGATGTGGGCGGGAACCGCCGTGAACGACACCTCGTCCGTGGTGGCGGTCGCCTACAGCTGGAGCCACGTCGCCGGTGATTTCGCGACGATCGTCAAGTTGACCCGCTCGACCCTGATCATCCCGGTGTGCATCGTGCTCGCGATCGTGGAGTCGGTGCGTCACCGCCGCAACGGTGTCCAGCTGAATCTGGCGCGGGTGTTTCCGTGGTTCATCCTGTGGTTTCTGGCCGCGTCGGCGGTGCGCACCGCCGGCTGGGTTCCGGTGGGCTGGCTGCCCGGGCTTGCGACGGCGGCGACCTTCCTGATCGTGATGGCGCTGAGCTCGATCGGCTTGTCGGCCGACCTGCGGCGCATCGCCGCGACCGGGATCCGGCCGATCCTGCTCGGGACCGGCGTCTGGGTCGCCGTGGCGGTCAGCAGCCTCCTGGTCCAGGGGGTACTCGGCCAGCGATGATTCCCGCGGCCGAGCTGCCCGGGCCCCGGGTTCGCGCCGGCCTGGCCGACTGGGCGATCGCGAGCGCCATCCGGTAGGGCTGCGGATCGTTGCGGTTGGTCAGCACGATCACGGTGAGCCGGCGCCGCGGGTGGCGCACGATCACGTTGCGGAATCCGATCGACTCGCCGGAGTGCCACCAGGTCCCGCCGCTGACCCGCCAGCCCATCGCATAGCGCACCGCCGGATCGTCCGTCGGCGTCGTGGGCGTGAACAAGCTGCGCCGCGTCCCGGCGCCGAGCAGCCGGTCGTCGTACAGCGCGGCGTCCCACTTCGCGAGATCGTCGATCGAGGAGTAGATTCCACCGTCCCCGAGCACCGAGCTCGTCGCATCCTGATCGGTGCGCACCCACGCGCCGCCGACGGCGCTGTATCCGTACGCCCGATGCGGCACGGTCGAAATCCCCGCCTCGAACGCGACCGTGCCGTGCATGCCGAGCGGCTCGAACAGCCGGCGGCGCAGGAACGCGGCGAAGCGCGTTCCCGCGGCACGCTCGACCGTGAGCGCGAGCAACGCGTAGCCGCCGTTGCTGTAGCGGTACGCGGTGCCGGGCGGGAAGTAGGTGCGGTCCTCGCGCTCGAGGAGTGCGAGCACGTCCGCATCGCGCAGCGCTCCGGTGGCGCCGGGCGCGATCAGATCCTCGTAGTCGATCAGGCCGGCCGTATGCGTCAGGAGCTGTCGCAGCGTGACCGGCGCGATCGAGCCGGGCAGCGACGGCAGCCAGTCCCGCACCCGATCGTCGAATCCCAGCCGCCCGTCCTCGACCAACAGCGCGATCGCCGCCGCGGTGAACTGCTTCGTCAACGACGCGAGCCGGTAGTTCGTCGCCGGCGTGGCGGGCTCGCCGCGCTCGAGGTCCGCGCAACCGCAGGCGACCCGAACCCGCGGGGTTCCATGATCGACGACCAGCACCGACGCCCCCGGCACGCTGCCGCGGTAGGCTTGCAGCCGCGCATCGACGTCCTCGGCATTCATGAGCTCATCGACGCCCGGAAGCGGCTGACGCTCACCGCCAGCATCACCAGCGCGAGCGCCGCCATCGCGGCGAGGTCCGGCCAGAGCACCGAGAATCCGACTCCCTTCAGGAACACCGCGCGGATCACGATCAGGAAGTACCGCAACGGATTGATCAAGGTGAACCACTGCAGCACCTTCGGCATCGCGGCGATCGGGAATGCGAAGCCGGACAGGATGAAGAACGGGTTCACGAAGAAGAAGTTCAGCGCGAACGCCTGCTGCTGGGTGTGCGAGTACGTCGACAGCAGCAGGCCCATGCCGACCACCGCGAGCAGGAACAGCGCCGACCCGGCAAGCAATACCGCCGGATCGCCGATGAAGGGCACCTTGAACCAGAGGATCCCGATCGCGCACACCAGCGCGATGTCCGCGAGCCCGATCAGGAAGAACGGCACCGTCTTGCCGAGGATGAATTCCACCGATCGGATCGGACTCACGAGGATCTGCTCGAGCGTGCCCACCTCGCGCTCGCGGACGATCGCGAACGCGGTGAGGCTCACCACCTGCATCAACGTGAGGCTGCCGATGATGCCGGGGATGAAGAACCAGGTGTCCTCGAGGCCCGGGTTGAACCACGGCACCACCTGCAGGGTCACGCCGGACGGCGCCCGCGCGGCGCCGGCCGCCTGCCGCGCGAGCGCCGCGACCTCCTCGGCGGAGAACTGCGCGACGATCTGGTTGACGTAGCCGAGCGCGATCAGCGCGGTATTCGAGTTCGTGCCGTCGACGACCACCTGCAGCGGCGCGGTCTTGCCGCTGCCGAGGTCCCGGGCGAAGCCGGCATGGATCACGATCCCGACCACCGCGACGTTGTGGTCGATGTCGCTCTGCAACTGCGACTGGCTCTGAGCCTCGTCGACGACGTCGAACCGCCCCGACGCGACGAAATGCGAGACCAGGCCGCGGCTCGGCGCGCTTCGATCCAGGTCGAGCACGGTCGTCGGCACGTGATGCACGGTGAAGGTCGCCGCATAGCCGAACATCAGCATCTGCACCACGAGCGGAATGATCAGGCGCATCATCGCCGTCCGGTCCCTGCGCAGCTGCAGCAGTTCCTTGACCAGCATCACGCCGACGCGTCCGAACATCGGTTCAGTCCAGGCGCTTGTGGAAGGCTCGCGAGGCGAGCCAGACGATCAGGATCGCGAACACGACCAGGCCGAGCAGCGGCTGCCACAGGTCGAACAGCGTGCTCGCCTTGAGGAAGATCCCGCGCAGGATCGTCACGTAGTAGCGCGGATACACGATCAACGTGATCGCCTGGATCACCCGGGGCATCTGGTCGATCGGAAACGTGTAGCCGGACAGCAGCGTCGTCGGCAGCAGGGTCACGAGCAGCGCGATCTGGCTGGCCGCGAGCTGGCTGCGGATCCTCACCGAGATCATGTAGCCGATGCCGAGCACCACGAGGCTGAACAGCGCGGTCGCCGCGAACAAGGTGAGCAGGTTGCCGCGAAACGGCACGTCGAACCAGAACACCGTGAGCGCGAGGCAGACCGCCGCGTCGATCATCCCAACCACGAAATACGGGATCAGCTTGCCGAGCATCACCTCGAGCGCGGTCACCGGCGTCGAGATCAGCTGTTCCATCGTGCCCCGCTCCCACTCTCGCGAGACCGTCAGCGAGGTGAGTTGCGCGCCGATCAGCGCCAGGATCACCGCGACCACGCCCGGGATGATGAAGTTGCGGCTGTCCAGCGTCTCGTTGAACCAGGTGCCGGGCTGCAGATCGATCCGGCCGACTCCCGAGGCCCGGACGCCGTGCGCGGCGGACCACCGCGTCTCGATTTCGGCATTGACTCCGGCGACGATTCCCTGCAGGTATCCCTGCGCGATGTTGCTGGTGTTCACGTCGGTCGCGTCGAACACGGCCTGGATCGACGCGGCGCCGGTCGAAGCGAGCGTGCGCGAGAAATCCACCGGGATCACCACGGCCGCTATGCATTCGCCGGCGTCGATCGCGTGGCGGACGCCGGCTTGACTGTGCAGCCTCCGGTCGATCGAAAACCATCCGGCGGCGTCGAAGCGGCTGACGATCGAGCGCGTGAGCTGGCTGTTCTCCTGGTCGTAGACGCAGATCGGCACGTGCTTGATGTCGAGGCTGACGCCGTAGCCGAGCAAGCCCATCTGCATCAGCGGCATCACCAGCGCGATCGCGAGGCTGCGCGGATCGCGAAGGATCTGCAGCGCTTCCTTGTACATCATCGCGAACAGCCGGCGCGGGCTCATCCGACCGCCCTCGTTTCGAGGCCGCGCGCGACGAGGTGGACGAACACGTCCTCGAGCGTCGGCAGCGCCGGCCGGATCGATCCGACCGCGACGCCGCGACCGCGCAGCAGCCCGGTCAGGTCCGCCGTGCCCGCCGCGCCGGAGTCGGCGACCACGTGCAGGCGGTCGCCGAAGATCGCCGCTTCGAGGATCCCCGGTACGCCGCGCAGCGCCTCGAGCGCGGCGCCGAGCGGCGAGCACTCCAGTTCGTAGAGCACGCCGCCGAGGCCGCGCTGTCGCAGTTCGCCGGGGCTGCCGCTCGCGATCAGCTTGCCACGGTCGATCAGCGCGATCCGATTGCAGTACTCGGCCTCCTCCATGTAATGGGTCGAGACCAGGGTCGTCACCCCGTTCGCCGCGAGATCGTGGATCAGGTCCCAGAACCGGCGCCGCGCCTCGGGCTCGACGCCCGAGGTGGGTTCGTCGAGGAACAGCACCGGCGGATGGTGCAGGATCGCGCAGCCGAGCGCGAGCCGCTGCTTCCAGCCGCCGGCGAGCGTCGCGACGCGGGTGTTCTCCTGACCCTCGAGGCCCGCCATCGACACCGCGTAGCGCATCCGGCCGGCGAACTCGCCCGCCGGCACGCGATAGATCCCCGCGAAGAAACGCAGGTTCTCGCGCACCGTGAGGTCGCCGTACAGCGAGAACTTCTGGGACATGTAGCCGATGTGCTCGCGGACGGCCTGCGACTGGCTGCCGACGTCGAAGCCGGCGACCGATGCGCGGCCTTCGCTCGGTTCGACCAGCCCGCACAGCATCCGGATCGTGGTGGACTTGCCGGCGCCGTTCGGTCCGATGAATCCCATCACTTCGCCGCGCGCGATCCGCAGGGTCACCCGATCGACCGCGGTGAACGCCCCGAAGCGCTTGGTCAGGCCTTCGGCGATCACCGCGTCGTCGGCCGATCCGGTCCCGGGCGGGGGCGCGCTCACCCGGCGGGCGTCCCGAGCAGGGCGACGAACACGTCCTCGATGCCGGGAGCCGCCGGGTCGATGCGGGCGTCGGCGATGCCGGCCGTGCGCAGGGCGGTCTCGAGTTCCGGGACGCGCCGCGCGGCGTCGTCGACGCGCACGTGGACGCGGTCGCCCATCAGCAGCGCGCCGAGCACCCCGGGCAATCCCGCGAGCGCTCGATGCACCGCGCGCGGCTGCGCGGCGTGCACCGCGAGCAACGCCCCGGGCATCGCGGCCTTCAAGCGCGCCGGCGTGTCGCAATGGCGCACTTCGCCGGAGTGGAACAGCGCGAGCCGCGAGCAGCGCTCGGCTTCGTCCATGTAGGCGGTCGCCATCACGATCGACACGCCGCTTTCGCGCAGCCGGTAGAGGATCGCCCAGAAGTCGCGCCGCGACACCGGGTCGACGCCGGTCGTCGGCTCGTCGAGCAGCAGCACGCGCGGCGTGTGGATCAGCGCGCAGACGAGCCCGAGCTTCTGCTTCATGCCGCCGGAGAGCTGCCCCGCGAGGCGCCGCTCGAAACCCTCGAGGCCGGCGGCGTGCAGCAGCTCGGCGCTGCGGGCGACGCGCTCGCGGCGCGGAACCGCGAACAGCTCGGCATAGAAGAACACGTTCTCGCCGACGGTCAGGTCCTCGTACAGCCCGAAGCGTTGCGGCATGTAGCTCAGGTGCAGCTTCGCCTTCTCCGGATCGCGGGCCACGTCGATGCCGTCGATCGACAGCGTGCCCGCGTCGGGGCGCAGCACCCCGGCGAGCATCCGCATCGTGGTCGTCTTGCCGGCGCCGTCCGGACCGACCAGGCCGAAGATCTCGCCGGCCGAGACCTCGAAGTCGATGCCGCGCACCGCGTGGACCGCGCCGAAGCGCTTGGTGAGCCCGCTCACCCGGATGGTCGGCGCCGCGTTCGCGCTCATCTCGGTGCGGGGAGCAGCGCGATGCGTGCGTCGGCCGGCATGCCGGGCAGGAGCGCATGGTCCGGGTTGTCGACGTCGATGCGGACGCGGTAGACGAGCGTGATCCGCTGCGCGTGCGTCTGCACCGTCTTCGGCGTGAACTCGGCCTGCGACGAGATGAAGCCGATGTGGCCGAGGAAGCGCCGATCGGGATACGCATCGGTCGTGATCTCGGCCGGCTCGCCGAGCCGGATCTTGCCGAGGTCGGGTTCGTTCACGTACGCGCGCAGCCAGACGTGATCGAGGTCGTCGAGCGTGAAGATCGCGACGCCGGGGCCGGCGAACTCGCCGAGCTCGGCCTCCCGTACCGCGAGCACGCCGCTGAACGGCGCCCGCAGCACCGTGTATCCGAGCATCACCCGGTCGAGTGCGACCTTCGCGCGCGCCGCCCCGACGTTCGCGGCGGCGAGTGCGACATCGTTCCGTGCGACCGCCTGCAGCGCCCGGTCGTGCGCGAGCGCCGCGGCCGATTGGCCGGCCGCGGTGCGGGCGAGATCGTAGGCCTGGCGGGACGCCGAGCCGATCGCGAACTGGCCGGCGGTGCGGGCGAGATCGCGGCGTTTCTCCGCGAAATCCAACGCCGCGCCCGTGACCGCGCTGCGCGCCGCGGCGAAGTTGCCGTGCGCGACGTCGACCTGGCGCTGCGCGACGTCGAGCGCCGCGGCGTCGATCCGCCACTGCTTGCGGTAGACCGCCGCGTCGAGCCGCGCGAGCACGGTGCCGGCGGCGACCGCCTTGCCTTCGTCGAATGGCAGCTGGGTGATCCGCCCCTGGACGTTGCTGAAGCCGAGGACGCTCTCGTGGGCCTCGATGTTCCCCGACACCAGCAACCGATCGGAGGGCTCTGCCGGTCCGAACACGAAGCGATGGGCGGGGGGCCAGAACCAGGTGACGGCCGCCACCGCGAGCACCCCGGCGACTGCCAACACGACCGTGCGACGACGTGAACCCATGATCCGTGTCTCCCGACTCTTCGTCCGTTCAGGGGGTGCTCGGCGCGGCGGCCGGCGGCGCGGATGCGTCGCGGCTCCCCGGGAGCACGCCGCCGCCCATCGCCTGGTACAACGCGGCGCTGTCGGCGAGCTTCGCGGCGCGCGCGGCGATCAAGTTCAGGCGGATCTGCTGCACCTGTCGATCGGCGTCGAGCCATTGCAGGTAGCTCGCGGCGCCGATCGCGTATTGGCGACGCACCAGATCGAGCGTTTGCCGCGCGGAGTCGACCGCGGCGGCTTCCCGGCGCAGCACGCGCGCGTCGTTGTCGACCTGGCGCAGCGCGTCGGCGACCTCGCGCAGCGCCTGCAGCACGGTCTGCCGGTAATTCGCGCCAACCGCCTGCATGCTCGCCTGGGCCGCGCTCGCGCCGGCTTTGAGTCCCCCGTTGAACAGCGGCTGTGCGAGACCTCCGGCGAGACTCCAGATCGCCGATCCGGGACCGAACAGTGCGCTCGTCGCCAGCGCCGCGGTCCCGAGGCTCGCCGAGAGGCTGAGGTGCGGGTACAGGTTGGACACCGCGACGCCGTACTGCGCGGTCGCAGCGTGCAGCAACGCGGTCGCCGCCTGCACGTCCGGGCGCTCGCGCACCACCTCGCTCGGCACGAGCAGCGGCAGGCGCGCGGGCAGCTTGAAATCGGTCATCGCAAATCGAGGGACGTCGTCGTCGCCGGGCGCGTGCCCGGCGAGCACCGCGAGCAGATGGGCCGACTGCTCCAGCCGGTTGCGCAACGGCGGCAAGCCGGCGCGCGTCTGCTCGACCTCGGTCCGCAACGCGAGCACGTCCGCCTGCGACGCGGTCCCGAGGCGCACGCCCCGGCGCGCGATCTCGAGCTGGCGGCGCTCGGCCGCGAGGATCGCGCGCGTCGCGTCGATCTGCGCCGCGAACTGCGCCTCGACGAACGCCGTCGTCGCCACGTTCGCCGCGAGCGTCAAGCGCGCGCCGGCGAGCACACAGGCCCGGTAGTCGGCTTGCGCCGCGAGCGCCTCGAGCGCGCGGCGGTTGCCGCCGAACGCGTCGAAGTCGTAGCTCACCCCGATCGCGGCGTTGTAGAGAGTGAACGTCGATTGTGGGATGCGCGGCTGGCCGATGCTCGCGCCATTGATCTCTTCACGGGTCGCGCCGAGTTTCGCGCCGACCGTCGGGAAGAGCGTCGAGCCGGCTTGGGCGGCGTACAGTTGCCGCGCCTCGCGCAAGGTCGCCACGGCCGCGGCGAGCGTCGGGCTGTCGCGCTGCGCGCGTTCGATCAGTGCATCGAGTTTCGCGGATCCGAACGCGTGCCACCAATCGCGCTCGACGCGGGGCGTCGTGACGAACGCTTGCGCGCCGCCGAGCGCGCCGGGCGCCGACGCGGTCGAGGCCGGCAGGGCCGTGCGGGTGTACTCGCGCGCCGCCGGCGCAGCCGGTGGCTTGAACGACGGTCCCACCGTCGCGCAACCGGCGATCCATCCGGCGATCGCCGCGGTTCCGATGATACGCAGAGGCGGGGTCAACTTGGGTGTCCGGGGCGAATGGTCTCACGCTCCCACAATGCGCGGCGCCGGGCAACACCACGGTGCCTCAGCGATTGTACGGACTTGCGCCGCGGCCCCGCTTGAGTTAACGGAGCTCGTCGCACCCCGCCCGGTTGATCCGGTAGACCGTCGCCGGCGGCAGATTGAACAAGGCGCTGCCGATGCGGGTGGCCTCGAGGCCGAGCCGCTCGAGCAGCGCGCCCGGCAGCGGGCAGCCGGGCCCGTAGGTGAACTGGAAGAACGCGCCGCGCGGATCGAGCTGGCGTTCGAACACGCCTTCGATCAATCGCGCGACGGTCTTCGCCGGGAGCGACCGCAACGGCAGGCCGCTGACCACGGCACCCGCCAGTTCGGTTCCGAACAACGGGCCGGTGTCGCCGAGACGCGCGGCGTCCATGCGCACGACCCGGGCGCCCGGGTAATCGCGGCGCAATGCGCGTGCGAGGATCGGGTCGACTTCGACCAGCGCGAGCCGGTGCGGCGGCAGCCCGCTCGCGACGAGGGCGCGGGTGAACACGCCGGTCCCCGGGCCGAGCTCGATCACCGGTCCGTGCCGGTGGTCCACCGCGGCGACCATCAGTCTCGTCAGCGCTCGGCCCGAAGGGGCAACCGCGCCGACGCGGCGCGGTGCTCGGATCCATGCACGCCAGAAATCAACCGTCTTGTTCAGGGCCATTCAGGACCTCCGGATCGAAGCCCGTAGGGCTCGAGGCGTCCGCGAGTTTCACCGTGGGGCCGTGGCAGGGCCGCTCCGGCGTCCATCCGCGGGTCGAGGCGCGGCGGTACCCGCGCCGGAGGTTCCTGCACCGGGTCGCGTGGCCGGTCCAAGTTACCGCACCAGGGCCGGAAATGCTCGCCTTTTTCGACGCCGGTTGCCGTGCAGTACCGAGAACGCGCCTGAGCGGCTATGCTTGAGCGAAACGATGGGGACGCCGCGCCGGCGGGCGGCGCGGAACGCCCGCGAGAAACTCCAGGGGGAACGATTCTTCCATGAGCGCCAATGGCATCCGGACGGTTTTACCCGCGATTCTCGGCGTCCTGGCGTGGACACCGGGTTTCGCGTCGCAACGATTTCCGCACCCCTTGCCGCGCGACCAGACCGGCGTGGTGTCGACGCTGCCGGCGAAATACCCGACGAGCTGGGCGTTCCTGGATTACGCCTCGGAACGGATCGAGATCCGCGACGTCGGCGACGATTCGCGGCGCGTGATCGGCGAAGTGCAGGCGCGTGATTCGACGACGATGCTGATCCCGAAGGATCGCCCGGAGTTCTACACGGCCGACACGGTCTGGTCGCGCTACACGCGGGGCACCCGCACCGATTACATCACCGTCTACGACACGCGCACGCTCGAGCCGATCGGCGAGATCGTGCTGCCGGGCGCGAAGCGGGCCTTGATCACCGCGCAGCAAGGCATGTTCGAGTTCACCGATCACGAGCGCCTGGGGCTCGTCTTCGACTTCACGCCGGCGGCCTCGGTCACGGTCGTGGATCTCGTGCATCGCAAGGTGCTCGGCGACGTCGACATCCCGGGCTGCGCGCTGATCTTCCCGTCGGGCCGTCTCGGATTCTCGACGCTGTGCGCGAGCGGCACGGTCTTCTCGGTGAAGCTCGATGCCGCGGGACACGTGGTCGGCCACGCGGAGTCGAAGCCCTTCAATCACCTCGGGCACAACCCGCTGTTCACCGCCTCGACGATGATCGACGGGGTCCGCTACTTCGTGACGATGCAGGGCGACGTCCAGCCGATCGACATGCGGCATGCGTTTGCGAAGGTCTTGCCGGGCTGGCCGCTCGTGACCCCGGCCGAGCGCGCGGCGCACTGGCGCCCGAGCGGCTGGCAGCTGGTGTCGAGCGATGCGCAGGGCGAGTTGTACGTGCTGATGCAGGCGCACGCGCACGAAGGGACGCAGAAGGACGCGGCCGACGAGGTGTGGGTCTACGACGTCGCGACCAAGCGGCGCCTGCGGCGCCTGCGGCTCGTGCGACCCGGGTCGTCGATCGCACTGACGCACGGCGCGAAGCAGACGCTGCTCGTCCAGGCCGATCAGCGGCTCGACGTCTACGATCCCGAGACCGGGGCGTTGATCCGTAGCTTGGGACTCCCGGGCTTGCACACGCGCTTGTTGATCGAGCCGGTGCGCTGAACGATGCCTCCCGGACCCGCCGTCTCGACGAGCTTGCCGGTCGCGGTGACCGCCGACCTCGCGGTGCAGGTCGCCGCGTTCCTCGCCGCGCTGGCGCTCGTCTCGGCCGGGCACAAGTTCGCGCGGCCGGCGCGCGCGCGCGCGGCGATCGAAGCGCTCACCGGCGTTGCGGCGGGGACGGCGGCGATCGGTCTCGTGATCCTCGCGGTCGCGGAGGCCGGGGCGGGCGTCGCGTTGCTGACTCCCGAGTGGCGGGCCGCGGGAGCGGCGCTCGCGGCCGCGATCTGGGCCGGTTACTTCGTCGCGCTGGCTCGCGCGATCGCCGCCGGTCGCCGCGACCTCGATTGCGGCTGCAGCTTCGGCGGGTCGCATGCACGGCTGGGTCCGTATCACCTGCTGCGAACCGGCGGGGTCGCGTTCGTCGCGGCCGCGATCGCGGCGGCACCGGGCGCGGCCACGGCGGTCCGGCACACGTTCGCGGTCTCGCTGTCGACGATCGGCGGCGCGCTCGCGCTGCTCGGACTGTATTTTGCGCTGGATCAGCTCATGAGCCTCGGCGACCCGGCGGCCGGAGCGGCGCGATGAGCTTCGTGATCGCCTCGCAGATCGTGTTGTGGATCGCGGTGCTCGGTCTCGCGCTGCTGTGCCTCGCGCTCGCGCGTCAGATCGGAGTGCTGCACCAGCGTCTCGCGCCGGCCGGCGCGCTCGCGCTCAAGCAGCAGGCCTTGAAGGCCGGCGATCCGGCGCCGCAGTTCGCGTTGCCGACGCTCGACGGCGGCGAAGTGAGGATCGGCGGCGCACCGGCCGGCCGCAGCCAGCTGGTGCTGTTCGTGTCGCCGGACTGTCCGATCTGCGAGTCGCTCCTGCCGGCGATCCGCTCGGCACAGGGTGCGGAGCGCAAGTGGCTCGACGTCGTGCTCGCGAGCGACGGAGCGCCGGAGCGGCATCGCCAGTTCGTGCGCGACAAGGGATTGGCGAAGTTCCCGTACGTGCTGTCGGAGCCGCTCGGGAGGACCTTCGGGGTCGCGAAGCTCCCGTTCGCGGTGTTGATCGACGAGACCGGGAAGCTCGCGGCCGCGGGACTCGTGAACACGCGCGAACACCTCGAGAGCTTGTTCATCGCGAAGGAGCGCCAGGTGGCGAGCCTGCAGGAATACTTGGAAGGACGGAGCCGTATCACGGCATCGACGGGAGACGGGCGTGGCTGACTTCGACCAGTTGACCGAGAAGGTGTTGCGCGGGTTCGCGAGCCGGACCTCGCGCCGCAGCGTGTTCAGCGTGCTGGGCGGGATGCTCGCGGGGGCCGCATCGATGCCCTTGCTGCCGGTCGCGCGCGCCGACGGCCGTTCCGCGGCGGAGAATCCCGAGTCCGGCGAACGCACGCCGGTGTACAGCGGCAACCCGCAGGATCCGGGCGATCAGACGCGCTGCGACTACTGGCGCTACTGCGCGATCGACGGGTCGCTGTGCGCGTGCTACGGCGGCAGCGTGAACGCGTGTCCGCCGGGAACCGAGATGTCGCCGATCTGCTGGATCGGGACCTGCCGCAATCCCGCGGACGGCCGCAACTACATCGTCTCGTACAACGACTGTTGCGGCGGGATCCTGTGGGGACGCTGCAACTGCCAGCGCAACGAGGGCGATCGGCCGGTCGTGCGCGCACAGAACAACAACGAAATCACCTGGTGCTTCGGCGTCAAGAGCCAGTCGTACACCTGCACCGTGTCGGTGATCCTCGGCGCCGAGCCGGAGAAGAAGTAACCTCGCGTGCGCGTCCGGCCGGCAATGCGCGCCGTCGCGATGGTCGCGGCGATCGCGCTCGGCGCGCTCCCGGGCATCGCGCGCGCGGTCGGAACCGCGGGCTCCGCGGCGGTCGCGGCGGGCGGCTACCGGGGCGCGGCGTCGATTCCCGGCGTGCCCGATCCGCGGCGTGCCTGGGCCGACTGGGCGCTCGACTGTCAGGGCTGTCACCGCGTCGACGGCGGCGGCTCGGCGAGGACCGCACCGAGGATCGCGGGCGAAGTGGCGAAGTACCTGCAGGTGGCCGGCGGGCGCGAGTATCTCGGCCGCATCCCCGGCATCGCCTCGTCGCCGTTGTCGGACGCGCGCCTCGCCGAGCTCGTGAACTGGATGCTGTTCCGCTTCGACCGGCGCGACCTGCCGGCGCACTTCCGGCCGTACACGGCCGCCGAGATCGGACGATTGCGCGCGCGACCGCTGCGCCTGCAGGCGGCCGCGGTGCGGCGCGCGCTGCAGCGGCGCATCCGCCGGCGGGCGCGGTCAGGGGCTCGTTGACTCCGAGCGCGCCGGCGCGCCGGACCAGGTGAGATCGAGCTGCTTGGCCGCGCGCACGTCGTCGAGCCGGCGCACCGGCATCGCATGCGGCGCGCTCTTCAACTGGTCCCGATCGTTCTGCATCTCCGCGAGGATTCGTGCCATCGCGGCGGCGAACGCATCGAGCGTCGCCTTGCTCTCGGTCTCGGTCGGCTCGATCAGCAGGCATTCCGGCACCATCAACGGAAAATACGTCGTCGGGGCGTGGAAGCCGAGATCGAGCAGGCGCTTCGCGACGTCCATCGCGCTGACGTCGTACATCCGCGATTGCCGCTTCAGCGTGATCAGGAACTCGTGGCTCGCGCGCCGCGACGGGTACGCCGGGTCGTAGCCGAGGGCCGCGAGCCGTGCGCACAGGTAGTTCGCGTTCAAGGTCGCGTGGTCGGCCACGGCGCGCATCCCGTCGCGCCCGAGCATGCGCACGTAGATGTATGCCCGCAGCAGCACGCCGACGTTGCCCATGAACGTCGACAGGCGCCCGATGGTCCCCGGCAGGTCGGTCTCGTCGAGCCAGCGATAGGCCCCGCCGTCCTCGCCGACGATCGGAATCGGCAGGAACGGCGCCAGCCGGTCGTTGACCCCGACCGCGCCGGCACCCGGCCCGCCGCCGCCGTGCGGCGTCGAGAAGGTCTTGTGCAGGTTCATGTGGATCACGTCGAATCCCATGTCACCGGGGCGCACCCTGCCGAGGATCGCGTTCAGGTTCGCGCCGTCGTAGTAGAGGAGGCCGCCCGCGCCGTGCACGATCTGCTCGATCTCGACGATGTGGCGCTCGAACACGCCGAGCGTCGACGGGTTGGTGAGCATGATCCCCGCGGTCCGGGGTCCCACCGCGGCGCGCAGCGCCGCGAGGTCGACGTCGCCGTCGGCGTTGACGGGGATCTCGCGCACCCGATAGCCGCACATCGTCGCGGTCGCGGGGTTCGTGCCGTGCGCCGCCTCCGGCACGACGATCTCGTCGCGCTCGAGGTCGCCGCGCGAGCGATGATACGCGCGGATCATCGATACGCCGGCGAACTCCCCCTGCGCGCCGGCCATCGGCACGAGCGACACCCCTGCCATGCCGGTCACGCTCTTCAATATCTCCTGCAACTCGTGCAGGCAGCGCAGCAGGCCCTGGCTCGACGCGGCGGGCGCGAGCGGGTGCCGGCCGAGGAACTCGGGCAGCATCGCGTACTGATTGCACGCCTTGGGGTTGTACTTCATCGTGCACGATCCGAGCGGATAGAAGTGCGTGTCGATGCAGAAATTGCGTTGCGACAGGCGCGTGAAATGGCGCACGACGTCGAGCTCGGAGGCTTCGGGCAGCGCGGGGCGCCGCGTGCGCCGCAGCCGCGGCGGAATGTCCGCGGCCGCGTCCGGCGCCGGGGCCGGCCATTGATCGCTCGCACCGCGTCCGGGCGCGCCGCACTCGAAGATCGTCGGTTCACGCATCGCCATCGTTCGCCTCACGTGCTCGCCGTCGCAGGCGGCGCTGGTGTCAGGATCCGTTCGAGCGCCGCCGCATAACGCTCGATGTCGGCGTCCGTCTTGGTCTCGGTCGCGCACACCAGCATCGCGGGGGCGAGCTCGGGGTAGTCGCGCGCGAGGTCATGCCCGCCGAGGATGCCTTGCGCCGCGAGCGCCGCGAGCACCGGGGCGACCGGACGGTCGAGCCGCAACACGGTCTCGTGGAAGAACGGCGCGTCGAATGCCCCGCGCACGCCGGGGATGCGCAGGAGTGCCGCGCGCAGCTCCCGCGTCCGGGCGTGCGCGGCCGCCGCGGTGCGTTCGAGCCCCTCGGCGCCCATCAGCGACAGATAGATCGTCGCCGCGGTGACCAGCAGTCCCTGGTTCGTGCAGATGTTCGAGGTCGCCTTCGCGCGGCGGATGTGCTGTTCACGCGCTTGCAGCGTCAGCGTGTAGCCCTCCTGGCCGGCGCTGTCCAGCGTGCGCCCGACGATGCGGCCCGGCATGTGGCGGACGTATTCCTTGCGCGTCGTCATGAATCCGAAGTACGGCCCGCCCGACGACAGCGGCACACCGAGCGGCTGGCCCTCGCCGACGACGATGTCGGCGCCGCGTTGCCCCCAATCGCCGGGCGCCCGCAGCATGCCGAGGGCGATCGGGTTCACGACCGCGATCAGCAGCGCGCCGTGCGCATGGGCCCAGTCGGTGAGCGCGTCGACGTCCTCGAGACCGCCGAAGAAGTTCGGCTGTTGCACGACGAGCGCGGTGACGTCGCCGCCGGCCGCCGTGCGCTCGAGCGCGTCGATTGCGACCGTGCCGCGCGCCGGATCGTAGGGCACGGGGTCGAACGCGAGCCCTTGCTGGCCCGCGATCGAGTGCGCGACCTCGCGATAGCGCGGATGGAGCGTCGTCGGTACGAGGATGCGCCGCGACGTGGACTTGCGGTTCGCACGGACCGCCATCAGGCAGGCTTCGCCCGCGGCCGATGCGCCGTCGTAGAGCGACGCATTCGAGACCTCCATCCCCGTCAACGTCGCGAGCATCGTCTGGAACTCGTACAGCAGCTGCAGCGTGCCCTGACTCGCCTCGGCCTGGTACGGGGTATACGCGGTGTAGAACTCACCGCGCGTCGTGATCGCCCAGACGGCGGCCGGGACGTGGTGCTCGTACGCGCCGGCGCCGATGAAGCACAGCGGCGTCCCGTCGCAGGCCGCGCGCTCGCGCATCAGCCGGCCGACCTGCATCTCGGTCAGCGCCTCCGGGACGCCGGTGAGCCCGGCCGCGCGCAATTGCGCCGGGATCTCCTCGAACAGCGCATCGAGGCTCGCGACCCCGATCACCGCGAGCATTTCCTCGACGTCCGCCCGGGTGTGCGGGATGAACGCCATCAGTCGCTCTCCTTACTCAGCAGGTCGAGGTAGGCCGCGGCCGAGAGCGTCTTCGCATCCCCACCGCCGGGCGCGAGCCGGACGCGCAGCATCCAGCCGGCACCGTACGGATCCTGGTTGATCGCCTCGGGCGCGGTCTCGAGGGCGGCGTTGCGGGCGATCACCTCGCCGCTCACCGGCGCGTAGACGTCGGACGCGGACTTCACCGATTCGACCACCGCACAGGCCTCGCCCGCGCTCAGCGTGCGTCCGACGTCCGGCAGCTCGACGTAGACGATGTCGCCGAGCGCGTGTTGCGCGTGATCGGTGATGCCCACCTCGGCGGTGCCGTCGGGCAGCCGGCGGATCCATTCGTGCGCGTCGGTGTACTCGAGTTCGGCAGGGACGTTGCTCATGTGCGGGGGCTCTCCAGGTGGGGCTCAGGAAACCAACGGCTGACCATGCCGTACGAACGGCGGCTTCACGACACGCGCACGCAGCGCGCGGCCGCGCACGTCGACCTCGACTTCGGTGCCGGTGGCGGCCGGCACGCGCGCAAACGCGATCGAGCGCTCGAGCGTCGGCGAGAAGCCGCCGCTCGTGATCTCGCCTTCTCCGGCGCCCGGCGCGATCACGGTTTGGTGCCTGCGCAGCACGCCGCCGCGATCGACCAGCAGCAAGCCGACGAGCTTGCGCGCGGATCCGCGCCGCTGGATCGCCTCGAGCGCATCGCGCCCGATGAAGCGCCGCGTGACCGGCTGCAGGGCCACCGTCCAGCCGAGCGCCGACTCGAACGGATCGGTCTGTTCGTCCATGTCGTTGCCGTAGAGGTTCAATCCGGCCTCGAGCCGCAAGGTGTCCCGCGCGCCGAGGCCGCAAGGGGCGGCTCCCGCGGCCCGCAGCGCCTCGAACAGGTCCGCGGCGCCGCCCGCCGGCAGCATCACCTCGAAGCCGTCCTCGCCGGTGTAGCCGGTTCGCGAGACGTACCATTCGCCGATCGGCCGCGCATGGAACGGCGCGAGCGCGAGCGCCGCCTGCGCGTGCTCCGGAACCAGGAGTTTCGCGGTCAGTGCGCGCGCCTCGGGCCCTTGCACCGCGAGCATCGCGAGATCCTCGCGTTCGACGACCGAGACGCCGAACTGCGCCGCGTGCCCGCGGATCCACGCGAGATCCGCCTCCCGCCGGCCCGCGTTCACGACGATCCGGAACGCGGACGCCTCGAGCCGGTAGACCAGCAGATCGTCGATGATGCCGCCGGCTTCGTTCAGCATGCAGCCGTACAACGCCCGGCCCGGAGCGGTGAGCTTGGCGACGTCGTTCGCGAGCAATTGCTCGAGGAACGCGCGCGATCTCGCACCGTCCACGTCGACCACGCCCATGTGGGACACGTCGAAGACGCCGGCGGCGCGGCGTACCGCGTTGTGCTCGGCGACCTGGGATCCGTAATGCAGCGGCATGTCCCAGCCGCCGAAATCCACGGAGCGTGCGCCGAGGGTGCGATGCAGATCGAACAAGGCCGTGCGTCGTCCCATGAGACCTCCATCGCGTCCCGACCGCTGCGCGGACCGAAAAAAAAGGGCGGCAGACGTTCATCGAACGTCTGCCGCCCCTCTGTCCTGCGACCTGAGAGATCGGACGCCGGATCGGCGTCGCGCCCCTTCGGTGGGCGGATCCCGCGTCACCTTGGGATCCACCACTCTCCAGAGCTCGAATCGAAGCTGCACGGCTTCCGCAGTCGGTCGTTGCTGGGCCTGAGCGTTTCCGGGCGGAACTTGCGCCTTCGGCGTTCCGGCACGCGGCCGGACACTCTCCGATCAGACTGCCACTTCGAGCGAAGGCACTCTATAGCAGCGCGAGCGCGCGTGTCAAAGCGCCGGTGCGGCGGTCAATGCACGAACGCGTCGTCGATCGGACGCGCGTACGCGTCGTTCGCGGTGAGCGATGGCAGCCCGAGCGCCGCCTCGATCGTGCGCGCGGTGCTGTAATGATCGTACCGCCGGTGGCTGACCGCGCCGCGCCGGACCGTCCCGCGCGAGCCCCACAGGATCGTCGCGACGTGGTTGGTCCGCGTCGTCGACGACTCGTCCCACGTCAGGATCAACAGCGAGCGCTGCGTGCGCCACGCGGGCGAGGCGAACACCGGCTCGAGCGTGCGGCGCAGCCAGCCGTCCTGCACCGCGAGGCTGTGCGGGGAGCCGTTGCCCGCGTCCTCGCCGTCGTCGTAATCATCGGCCGCGATCCACGCGAAATTCGGGGTCGTCGCCGTCGAGGCGAGGTCGACCGCCAGTTGCTTCGTGTCGACGAGGTGCGCGCGGCACCGCGCCGGGTCGTCGATCACGTTCGCGTAGTTCACGAACGGCGCGTCGTCCGGCTCGTAATACTTGTCGTACTTCGTCGTCGTGTTGCAGGGCGTGCCCATGCCTTGCTCGTAGGCCTTCCAGGTCAGTCCCGCCGCCTCGATCGCATCGCCGAGGTGCCGGACCGCGAGGTGGATGTGCGGGAAGTACATCGGTCCGCGCACGCCGGCCGACCCGCTCGCGATCGCCAGATAATTCTCGTCGCTCGGGTGGTACACCGCGCGGTAGTTCGCGAGCAGCACGCCGCGGCGCGCGAGCGCGTTGATGAACGGCGCATCCCGTCGGTCGCCGATCACCTGCCGGTAACTCGTGTTCTCCATCATGATCAGGAACACGTGATCGAAATGCGGGACCCGCGGCCGCGGCGGTGCCGCACGCGCGAGCGGGACGTCGGGGCGCAACGTGAGGCGCAGGTCCTCGGCAACCGCGGACCCGCGCGCGGGATGCGGCGCGACCAGGTTCAACACGATCCGCAGCGCCCGAGTGCCGCGCGGCAGCGTGCCGGCGACGCGGCGCGCCGCGACGCGCGGCGTCGTCGCGGCGGCCGCCGTGACGCCGAGCAGGCGCGGCCGCGGGGCGAACGCCCGACCCGCGCCGTCGAGGAACGTCAGCGTGAGCACGGCGCGCGCGTGCGCGGCACCGGTCGCGCCGAGACGCCCCGAGAGCCGGTAGCGGACGCGGCCTCGGTCGATCCGCGCCGCGAACCGGCGCAGATCGATACGCCGCTCGAGGGTCGACGAACCGTAGGGACCGCTCACGATCCGGACCCGGTCGGCGGCGCCGGTGGTCAACGGAGCCGCGCAGCGCAGACTCGGGCTGCCGGCGATCGTGGTCCAGCCCGGGACGGTGGTCGAAGCCGCCGGATCGCGGGTGCAGGCGGATGCGTCGGCGATCCCGATCGCGTTGCGCGGAGCGGCGATGGCCGGCGCGGCGCACAGGGCGGCGCCGAGCGCGAGACCCGCCAGTCGCCGTCGGTCGAAAATCCAGTCGAACGGCATCGCGACGGCTCCAGGCGGCACCTCGGGGAAGGAGGCTGCGAATGATAACAAATCATCGCGCGGCGCCGGCTGCGCGACCGCGCTAGGATCGCAGGCACGACCGGGCGTTTCGCAGCCCGCGCGGGAGAGCACGATGAGCGACGACGATATCGCGGCCTTGACGGTCGCTCTGCGCCAATTCGCGAAGGATCGGGACTGGGATCCGTTCCATACGCCGAAGAATCTCGCGAGCGCGTTGATCGTCGAGGCGGGGGAACTGCTCGAACATTTTCAGTGGCTCGACCGCGGCGGTCCCGAGGACCTCAGCGCCCGCCAGCGCGAGGCGGTCGCGATGGAGATCGCCGACGTCTTCTTGTACTTGATCCGGCTCGCCGACAAGCTGGAGGTGGACCTGGTCGGCGTCGCGCGCCGCAAGCTCGAGCTGAATGCGCTCAAGTATCCGGTCGCGCTCGCGCGCGGCACCAGCAAGAAGTACACCGATCTGTGACGCCGCGCCGGCGGCTCCGCCGGGCGCGCCGTCCCATCAGAATTTCTTGTAGAAACCGATCGACAGACCGTGCGGCAGGATCCCGACCATGATCGGCACGTGCCGGGTCGTCGACCAGTAACCGACGGCCGTGCCGAGCACCCAGCCGGCGAGCACGTCGGTCTGCCAGTGGGCCTGGCTCTTCAGGCGCGCGAAGGCGTCGTAGACCGGGAGCGCCTCGAGCGACCAGATCCACGGATGATCGTGCTGGTAATTGACGATGAACGGCGTGACGAAGCTCGCTTGCAGCGTGACCTCGCCGCTCGGGAAGCTCTGGCAGCAACTCCCCTGGAACCAGGCGTTCGGGCCCCGATCCTGATAGGGCCTGGCGCGGCTGAACGTGTATTTCAGCGCCGTCGCGCCGAGACCCGCGACGATCGACGCGTCCGCGCTCTGCCAGAACGTGTGGCCGAGCTTGTTGTCATTGCCGAACCAGAGGCTGCCGGCCGCTTCGACCGCGACCGTGCCGAATTCGAGCGCGACCTGGTACTTGCGCGCCCAGATGCCGCCTTGATCGAGCGACCACTCGTGATCGATGCCGATCGGGCCGCCGCCGGCCTGCGCACTCGTGGACCACGCGGCGATCATCGTCAGCGCGGCCGCACAGGCGATCCGCGCAATGGTGGGCGATCGGCGTGTGCTCGACATGGGGGCACTCCTCACGGGGGACGGGGAATCCTCGAAGTGCAGCCGCTCGAGGGCTGCGCCGCTCGGCCATCGCGCGTACGGTACCCGATTCGCCATGCGAGCGCGAGGCAAGGCAGCTCCGCCGCGAGACACCAAGCGCCGGCAAGCAGCAGGGGTTCGACCACGGGCGCGAACGGCGTTCGCCGCGGGCCGGGGCGCAACGGATCCGCGCGGCCGTGGTACCCTAACGCCCCCTTTGAGAGCGCGCCGCTCGGACGCGCCGGGGAGGGTCGTTACGCCCGGTCCACGCCGCCTCGGCGGCGTTCGGTGGGCGCCCGCACTACCGGAGGTAAGAGGAATGAGTTTTACATTGCCCGCTTTGCCATTCGCCGTCGGTGCCTTGAGCGCGCGGGGCATGTGCCAGGAAACGCTGGAGCTGCATCACGGCAAGCACCACAACGCCTACGTGACCGCCTTGAACGGCCTGGTCGAGAAGAACGACGCGCTGAAAGGCAAGTCGCTCGAGGAAATCGTGCGCCTCGCCTACGGCAAGGACGATCTGCAACCGGTGTTCAACAATGCCGGCCAGCACTGGAACCACAGCGTGTTCTGGGAGTCGCTCGCGTCGAACGGCGGCGGCATCCCCGGCGTTCTCGAGAAGAAGCTCGTCGAGGACTTCGGCGGCGTCGAGCAGTTCAAGGAGCAGTTCAAGGCCGCCGCGCTGGGGCAGTTCGGCTCCGGCTGGGCGTGGCTCGTGCTCGCGCCGACCGGGAAGCTGAAGATCGTGAAGACGCCGAATGCGGTCACCCCGCTCGCGACCGGTGACGGGAAGGTGCTGCTCGTGCTGGACGTCTGGGAGCACGCGTACTACGTCGATTTTCGCAATCGCCGGCCGGACTTCACCGACAACTTCCTCAACCGGCTCGCGAATTACGAGAACGCGGCCGCGAAACTGCAGAAGGCCTGAGATCGCGCGCCCGGCGCCGGAATGCCGCCCCTGACGGGACGGCGGCGCCGGGCGATGCCTCTCGACCCGTGGCAGGCCCGCGCAGGCTGCGGAACTTCATCGCGACCCTCCCGGTCGAAATCGCCGGATCGCACGGGTCGGCAGGCCGCGTTCCGGGCCGGGTCGCGTGCCCGTGACCGCTGGAACGATGCCCGACCCGGCCCGCAATTGATCGTCGCCCGTCGATCATCCATCCAGACCGTCCGGGCACGCGCCGCGGCACTCGATCGCGAATCACAGTGATCTGGAGGATCGGATGACGGAAGCCAATATCGATCAGCGCGCATCGAAGCCGGCGGGTGCACCCGCTCCCGATCAGCCACCGCCCGACCGGCGAGCGGCGTTCCAGCGGCTGCGCGAGTATTTGTCGAGTCAGATCCTCGGTCAGGAAACCCTCGTAGAGCGATTGCTCGTGGCCTTGCTCGCCGACGGCCACCTGCTGGTCGAGGGACCGCCCGGGCTCGCGAAGACGCGGGCGATCAAGGCGCTTGCGCACGCGGTCGAGGGCGACGTCCAGCGGATCCAGTTCACCCCGGACATGCTGCCCGCGGACCTGACCGGGTCCGAGGTCTATCGCCCGGAGGAGGGGAGCTTCCGATTCCAGCGCGGCCCGTTGTTTCACAATCTCATCCTGGCCGACGAGATCAACCGCGCGCCGGCGAAGGTGCAGTCCGCGCTGCTCGAGGCGATGGCGGAACGGCAGATCAGCGTCGGCCAGTCGAGCTACCCGCTGCCGCGGCTGTTTCTGGTGATGGCGACGCAGAATCCGATCGAGCAGGAGGGCACCTATCCGCTGCCGGAAGCCCAGGTCGATCGCTTCCTGCTGCACGTCTCGGTCGACTATCCGGATCGAGCGACGACCTTGCGGATCATGCACCTGGCGCGCGCCGAGGCGATCGCACAGCGCGAGCTGCCGCCGCCGCCGCAGCGACTGCCGCAGGAGACGATCTTCGCAGCCCGCCGCGACGTGCTCGGCCTGACGCTGTCCGACCCCGTCGCCGAATACATCGCCGCGATCGTCGATGCGACCCGTCGACCGGCGCCATACAGCGCGAAGCTCGGCGAGTGGCTGCGCTGGGGGGTAAGTCCGCGCGCGGCGATCGCGATGGAGCGCGGCGCCCGCGCGCTCGCATGGCTCGACGGCCGCGACTACGTGAGCCCGGAGGACGTCCAGACGATCGCCCCGGACGCGCTGCGTCATCGGACCTTGCTGGATTACGGCGCGCAGGCGCGCGGCGTGACCGCGCAGGCTTGCGTCGAAGAGCTGCTCGCCCGGGTGCCGGCGCCGTGAAGCTCCCGGACCTCGACGAGCTGCTCGGCCTGCGCGGCGCCGCGCGCGCGGCCGGGTTGCGGGTCGAGGGCGTCGCGCGCGCGCAATCGCTCGGCAGCCATCGCGGGGCGCATCGCGGGCGAGGACTCGAGTTCGAGGAGGTGCGTCCCTACGTCGCCGGCGACGATTCGCGCAGCATCGACTGGCGGGTGACCGCACGCCGCGGCCGGCTGCATACCAAGCTCTACCGCGAGGAGCGTGAGCGGCCGGTGTGGTTGCTCGTCGATCTGCAGCCCGGAATGTTCTTCGGCAGTCGCCGCCAGTTGAAATCCGCGCTGGCGGTTCGCGCGAGCGCGCTGCTCGCGTGGGCCGTGGCGGCCGCGGGCGACCGGGTCGGTGCGATCGTCGCGAACGGCGCGCAGGTGCGCTGTCATCCGCCGCGCGCACGCGAAGCCGGCACGTTGCCGATGCTGAGCTCGCTCGTCGAACTGCAGCCGCGCGCGCCGGCGGCGCCGCGGCCCGAGACGCTCGGTGAGATGCTGCGAACGGCGCTGCCGCTCGTGCACCCGGGCAGCCTCGTGCTCGCGATCAGCGACTTCTGTGGCGCCACCGAGGACCTCGATCCGCGCTGGCTCACGCTCGGCGCGCACGCCGAATGCCGTTTGTGCTGGATCACCGATGCGATCGAGGAGCAGGGCCTGCCCGACGGTCGGTTTCGCGGCGGCGTGCCGGGACGGGTCCGGCCGCTCGACGGTGCGGCCGCGCGCAAGCGCTGGACCGACGAGTGGCACACGCGGGCTCACCGCGTCGAGGAAATCGCATCGCGCCTGCAGGGACGGCCGATCCGGCTCGACACCGCGGAGCGCGTCGAGGAGGCGCTGCCGCCGCTACTGCGAGCCGCGCCGTTCGCGGCATGAACGCGGATTGGCTGTCGCAGCTCGCGCCCGACCGGGCGCCCCCGCCGCCCGGCTGGTGGCCGCCGGCGCCTGGTTGGTGGGCGCTGCTCGTCCTGATCCTGACGGTCGCCGTCGTCGCGGTGTCGTGGTGGCGCCATCCGCGCCGGCGACTGCGCCGCGCGGCGCTCGCCGAACTGCGCCGGATACGCGCGAGCGAAGGCGACGTGATCGGCGCGGCGCGGGCGATCCAGAACCTGCTGAGGCGTTACGCGCTCGCTCGCTTCGGCGCCGATCGGGTCGCGCGCCTGCACGGCGACGCGTGGCTGCGGTTCCTCGCGAACGGCGGCGCCGAAGGCTTGCGGGGTGCGCCGGGGCAGACGCTGTTGCGCGCGAACTTCGCGGGTCAGCTCGATCCGGATCGTTCCGGCGACCGTGAGATCTGGTTTGCCGCCGCCGAGCGGTTCGTGCGCAGCGCGCGTCCGCCCGCGGGCGCCGGAGCGCGGCGATGATCCACATCGCCTGGCCCTGGATGGCGGTGCTCGCGCCGCTGCCGTGGGTGCACCGGCGCTGGCGCCGCGCGGCGTCGATCGGCGGCGCGGCCCTGTTCCTGCCGTTCGCGACCTCGCTCGCGACCCACGACGTGACGCCGGGGGGTGCGCGGCGCGGTGCACGGGCGTTGTTCGTCCTGACGTGGATCCTCCTCGTGGTGGCGGCCATGCGGCCGCAATGGCTCGGTCCGCCGATGCCCGCGCCGACGAGCGGTCGTCGGATCCTGCTCGCGGTCGACGTCTCGGGCTCGATGGCGACCGAGGACATGGCGAACGACGCGAGCCGGTTGCAGGTCGTGCAGCAGGTCGCGGGGCGTTTCATCGACGGGCGTCGCGGCGACCAAGTGGGATTGATCCTGTTCGGGACGCACCCGTACCTGCAGGCGCCGGTGACGAGCGACTTGCAGACGGTGCATCGCTTTCTCGACGAGGCGATGGTCGGGATGGCCGGACCGCAGACCGCGATCGGTGATGCGATCGGCCTCGCGATCAAGCGGCTGCGTGCCGCGCGTGGCGCTCGTGCGGGCCATGGCGCGAAGCACACGGTGTTGATCCTGCTGACCGATGGGCGCAGCAACACCGGCGTCCTCGATCCGATCCAGGCGGCGCGCTTTGCGAAGCAAGTCGGGTTGCGGATCTACACGATCGGCGTCGGCGCACCGGCCGGCAGCGGCCCGTTCGGCCTCGGCGGCAATCAGGACCTCGACGAGCACGCGCTCGAGCGGATCGCGCAAATCACCGGCGGACGCTATTTCCGGGCGACCGATGCGCACGCGTTGCGGGACGTGTACCGCCAGATCGACCGATTGGAACCGGTGGCCGGCCGCGCCCAGTGGTTGCGGCCAACCGACGAGTGGTTCGCCTATCCGCTCGCGGCGGCATTGCTGCTCAGCCTGGCCGCCGCACTCGCCGGAGCGCGCGCATGGCTTTGAAGTCGCTCGCCGCGTTCCACTTCCTGTATCCCGGGTGGTTGCTCGCGATTCCGCCGCTGCTGGCATTCGCGCTCTGGCGTCATTGGAAGTCGCGCCGCGCGGGCCGCTGGGGCGAGATCCTCGAGACGGACCTGCTCGATGCATTGCGTCTCGACGAGGACGGGCGTCACCGCTCGCCGTGGGTCACGCTCGCACTGGCCTGGACTCTCGCGGCACTCGCGCTCGCGGGACCCGCGTGGCGGCGCGTTCCGAGCGCCGCGTACCGCGAGCCCGCCGATTGGGTCGTCGTGCTGGATCTGTCGCCGTCGATGAACGCGGCCGACCTGCCGCCCAACCGGGTCACGCGGGCGCATTACCTGATCGAGGACCTGCTGCGTGCGGCCCGCGATGCGCGCGTCGCGCTGATCGTGTTCTCCGGCGACGCGCACACCGTGGTGCCGCTCACCGACGACGTCGCGACGATCCAGTCGCTGCTCGATCCGCTCGTCCCGAGCATCATGCCGCAACCCGGCCACGCGCTCGCGCCCGCGCTCGACCAGGCGGCGTCGCTCCTGCGCCAGGCCGGCAGCCGTGATGGCCACGTGATCGTGCTGGCGGATGGATTCGACGATCCTGCGCAGGCGTTCGCCGCGGCCGAGCGGCTGCGTGCGCTCGGCGCCACGGTGGACGCGGTCGGGGTCGGGACGGTCGCGGGTGCTCCGGAGCCGGACGGCGACGGCTTCGTGCGCGATACCGCCGGCCGGATCGTGCTGTCGAAGTTGCGCGTCGACCGGCTGCAGCAGCTCGCGACGACCGGCGGCGGACGCTACTGGTCGGTGGGTGCGGCGCAAGGCTTGATCGATCACCTCGATGCCGCGCGACGCAGTCCGCTCGCGCAGGCGCGAATCGACCCCGGCGCACGGGTCGCCGCGTGGCGCAATGAAGGCTACTGGCTGTTGCTGCCGCTGCTGCTCGTGGCGGCAACGCTTGCGCGCCGGGGGTGGTTATGAGGCGGCAAGCGATCGTGCCGGCACTCGCAATCGCCGTGGCGCTGGTCGGCGGCACCGCGCATGCGTTCGGCTGGGCGGATCTGTGGTCGACGCCCGACCAGCGTGCGGAGCGACTTCTGCGGCGCGGCGATGCGGTGGCGGCGGCCCGGCTGTTTCGAGATCCGCGCCGCCGCGCCTATGCCGAGAGCGTCGCGCGGCATTATGCGGCCGCGGCATCCCAGCTGAAGCCGTTCACCGACCCGCGGTCCGAGTACGATCGCGGCAATGCGCTCGCGCGCGCGGGCCGGCTGGCCGAGGCCGTCGATGCGTACACGGCGGCGCTGCGCACCGCGCCGCGCGACAGCGGTCTGTATCGCGATGCGCGACACAATCGCGCGATCGTCGAAAGTGCGCTCAAAGCGCAATCGTCGCGGCCCAAGTCCCAATCGAAACCGCAACCTCGATCGGGATCCGCGCAAGGCCAGCGGAGTCAACAGGGCCAGAGCGGACAGCAGGGCCAGAGCGGACAGCAGGGCCAGAGCGGGCAGCAAGGCCAGAGCGGGCAGCAAGGCCAGAGCGGGCAGCAAGGCCAGAGCGGGCAGCAAGGCCAGAGTGGTCAGCAATCCCGGAGCGGGCAGCAGGGCCAGAGCGGGCAGCAGGGCCAGAGCGGGCAGCGGGGCCAGAGTGGCCAGCAATCCCGGAGCGGACAGCAAGGTCAGGGCGGACAGCAAGGTCAGAGCGGACAGCAAGGTCAGAGCGGACAGCAGGGTCAGGGTGGTCCGCAGCCGGGCCGCAGCGCTTCCTCCGCCGGCGGTGGCACTTCGCAAATCGGTGGTTCGCCGCCCTCCGGCGCGTCGTCGCCATCCAGTGGTCAGCCTGGCGCTGGCACGCGCGCGGGAGCGGCGCCGGGGCAGGGTGCGTCCGCGGGGTCGAACGGTGCGGCCCCGGCGTCCGCGGCTTCGCCGGCGTCGGCGGCCGCCCGGGCGCGCCGCGATGCCGAATTCGCGCTCGGTCGAGCACCGCGGGGCGCCGGCGGTACGCAGTCGCCTCAGCGCCCGGAATCCGAGCAGAACCTGTCGCTCGACCAGTGGTTACGATGGATTCCGGATGATCCGGGCGGACTCTTGCGTCGCAAATTCATGATCGAGCACCTGCTGCAACAGGAACGAGAGGGATCGCGACCATGAAAGCGGCGCTGCGGGCAGTGTTGCTGGGGGCCTTGGTCGTCGCGGGCACCGCGCAGGCGGCGGTTCGCGCGTGGCTCGATGCCTCGCGGACCAGCGTCGGCGGATCGGTTCAGCTGACCCTGCAGCGGGACGGGCAGACGGACTCGCAACCGGATCTGGCGCCCTTGAAGAAGGATTTCGCGGTGCTGTCGGTCAGTACCAGCAGCAATCTGCAGATCATCAACGGCAGCATTTCCTCGCAGACGCAGGCGCAGATCGAGCTGGCGCCGAAATTCGCGGGCAGCGTGACGGTGCCGTCGATCCGATGGGGCGGCGAAACGAGTCCGCCGCTCGTGCTGCAGGTCGGCGGCGCGGCGACCGGCGGTCCGGCCGCCGCGGGCAATCCGGCGGCGCCGGGCGGGAACGCGAACGGGTCCGCGGCCGGCGCCGGTCGGGCGGTGTTCGTCGCCACCACCGTCGACACGAAGACCCCGTACGTTCAAGCGGCGGTGGACGTCACGGTGCGGGTGTATGCGGCCGAACCGCTCTACCAGGCGACGCTCGATTTCCCGACCGACGACGACGTGCTGATGCAGCGGCTCGCGGGTGACGAACACTCGTCCGTGGTCCGCGATGGGCAAACCTACGACGTCGTCACGCGGCATTACGTGTTCTTTGCGCAGCGAAGCGGGACCCTGACGATCCCGGGCGCGATGCTCGACGGCGAAGTGGCGGTCCCGCAGCGCGGCGATCCGTTCTCCGGCGATCCGTTCGCGCGCTTCTTCGGCAGCATGATGACCACCACGAAGCGGATTCGCGTCCAGGGTCCGCCGATCGTGCTCGAGGTGCGTCCCCGGCCGGCGGCGGCGGGCAATGGCCCGTGGCTTCCCGCCGCGGCGCTGACGCTCACCGCGGCGTGGCAACCGGCGTCGCTGCGGGTCGTGGCCGGTGATCCGATCACGCTCGATCTGCACCTCGAAGCCCAAGGGCTCGCGGGCGCGCAGCTGCCGAATCTCGCGTCGATGCTCGGATTGCCGGCCGGGCTGAAGGCTTACCCGGACGATGCGAAACTCGGCAACGCGGCGAGCGGCGGGCGAGTCGTGGGCACGCGCGATCAAAGCATCGCATTGATCGCCGATCGTCCCGGGCACTACGTGATCCCCGCGCTGCACCTGGCGTGGTGGAACACGCAGACCGATCGACCGCAGTCGGTCGACCTGAATGCGCAGACGATCGACGTGGCGCCCGCGGCCGGCGGCGTTGCCGCAACGAGTGGCGCCGCGCCGAGTGCCGGCGCGAGCACACCGCCCCCGAGCGGTGTCGCGGCGGGTGCGCGTGCGGCGGCGCCGATCGGCCAGGGGACCTGGCGTGCGTGGCTCGGCGGCGAGCGCCGCTGGATCGTGGCGAGCGCGGCGCTCGGCCTGCTGTGGATCGCGACGATGATCGGCTGGTGGCGGTCGCGGCGCCGGCCGCCGGCGCGGGCCGAACGCAAGGAGCCGACCCTGTCGAGCGACGGATCGCCGAGCGCGCCGGCGCGGCTTGCGGCCGGCACCCTCGGGCCGAATGCGCACGTCGAGCCGTCGCAATCCGGCGCGGCGTCCGATCCGGTCCCGGTCGCCGACAAGCCGCTGCGCGCGTCACGCGCCCGCGCGCAGTTCCAGGACGCCTGCCATCGCGGTGACGCCGCCGCGGCCCGCCGCGCGTTGCTGGCATGGGCGGGCGCCGCGTGGCCGGGCGAGCGGGTGACCGGACTGCAGGCGCTCGCGAAGCGCATCGGGGATCCCGACGTTGGCGCGGCGATCGCAGAACTCGAGCGCGCCTGCTACGCCGGAGGGGCATGGGACGGCTCGACGCTCGCCACGCGTTTGACGGACCTGCCGAAGGCCAGGTCGCGCACCGACACGCACGACCCGCCGATCGCGCCGCTGTATCACTGAGGCGCCACGGGGTGGCGTGGACTCCGGTGCCGTCGGCCTGCGCCGCCGCGCCGCTGCGCGCAACGGCGGTCCTTCAGCTCGTGCCCTCGGCGCTGTACCGGGCGAGGAGACCGCTCCGCACCGCATGGCGGTAGACGCGGCCGTAAGTCCATCCGGCGAGCGCGAGCCCGGCGACCGCGAGCAGCGCGCCGATGCCGAGTTCGTGCACCGGCAACGGCCGGCCCGCGAGCACCTGGCGCATGCCGCCGAACACATAGGCCGGCGGCAGGCAGCGTGCGATGACCTGCATCCAGGCCGGCAGCGTCGACAGCGGGTAGAACACCGCCGCGAACGGTGCGAGCACGGCGGGGATCGGCCAGAGCAGCCACTCCGACGCCGGCCCGTGGCGGAGCACGATCGCGGTGCCGAGGATCCCGAGGGTGACGCCGAACGTGAACAGGATCGCGAGGAACGCGGCGAGCGCGGCGCCCATCGCGAAGAACTGGAGGCCGAACACCAGCGTCGCGAGCGCGAGCATCACCGCGAGCCCGAGCGCGCTCGTGAGCATGCTGGTCGCGACCAGGCCGACCACGTACTCGCCGATCGACAGCGGCGAGGCGAACAGGTTCAGGAAATTTCGCGACCACACGTCCTCGAGGAATGCGGTGCTGATCCCTTGCATGATCCGCGTGCAGAAGTCCCACAGCAGCACCGCGCCGAGCAAGGTCGGCACGAAATTCACGCCGTGGCCCTCGATCGAGTTCAGGTACCGGGTGATGAAGCCCCAGAGCACGATGTCGATCGCGACCCAGGTGATCATCGGGAACAGCCGCACCGGACTGCCGCGCAGCAGGTAGATCTGGCGCAGGATCACGCCGGCGATCGGCCGCAGCTTCACGCGGCACCGTCCAGTCGTGCCGACAGCGGCTCGCGTGCGACGCGGATGAACAATTCCTCGAGGCTCGCGGCCCCGTGCCGCGCCGGCAGCGAACCCGGTTCGCCTTCGAGCAGGATCCGGCCGTGCGACAGCAGCAGCACGCGGTCGCAGACCGCCTCGACCTCGAGCATGTTGTGGGACGTCCAGAGGATCCCGCAGCGGCGGCTCGTCGCGAGGCCCTTGATCTTCCCGCGCACGAGCTGCGCGGCCGAGGGGTCGAGCGAGGCGGTCGGCTCGTCGAGCAGCAAGAGCTCCGGTCGATTCAGCAGCGCCTTCGCGAGCGCCACGCGCGTCTGCTCGCCCGAGGACAGCAAACCGCACTTGGTGCCGGCGAGGTGCGTGAGGTCGAATTCCTCGATCAACGTGCCGACCCGGTCCGCGACGTCCACGACGTCGTACAGCAGCGCGAAGATCCGCAGGTTCTGCCGTACCGTGAGATTGCCCGGCAAGGCCGAGTAGACGGCGGCGAAATTGGTGCGAGCGAGCGCCGCCCCGCGACGCGCGCGCAGATCGATCCCGCCGATGCGCACCTCGCCCGCCGAGGGCTCGAGCAGTCCGAGGATCATGTTGATCGTCGTGGTCTTGCCCGCGCCGTTCGGTCCGAGGAGGCCGACGATCTCGCCGTGGCGAACCTCGAAGGACACGCGGTCCACGGCCTTCAGCGCGCCGTAGTGCTTCTCGAGCTGCGCGACGCGCAGCGCGGGCACGTCCGCCGAGGGTGTTTCGGACTCGGCTGTCATCGATTGGATTCCGTGGAAGCTTGGGTTTCGGGCGGCGTGGGTCGCGTGTCAAGCGGCATTTTAGCCGCAAAACGCGCGGGCGCGGCAAATCTGCACGAACACGCGTGCGTCGCTCGGTCGAGCGCATATCTGCTCGAACGCGAAATTTTCAGTCGTTTCCTCGAGCGGTGGATTTCCCGAGACTGCTTCCGCGGATCGATGACATTCACCACGACATCAACGACACAGGAGTCTCCAATGAACAGTTTCACGGTCACCGCGATCGGCCAGCTGGCGAAGAATCCCGAGCTCGCGATCAAGGGCGACGTGTCCTACACGCGCTTTTGCCTCGTCGGCAACGACTACATCGGCAAGGACGAGGCCGGCAACGCGCGCGAAGCGGTCACGAGCCTCTGGTTCACCGCGTTCGAGTCACTCGGGGAGGCGATCGCGAAGAACGCGCGCAAGGGCGACCAGTTGATCGTGCAGGCGCAGGTCCGCGCGAGCAACTGGACGGACCGCGACGGCGAGAAGCAGTACGACCATTCGTTCGTCGTCCAGGGCTTCAGGTTCGGCGCCCCCGGCAAGGCGAAGCGCGAGGAACTGGCCGCGCGCCGTGCCACCGCGGTCGAGTCGTAGCCGCGCGCATCGCGTCGCGCTCGCGCCGCAACTGCGTCGTCTGTACGTCACCGGAGGACACCCACGATGAGACATCCAAACCGAGCCGCGGCCGGGACGAAAGCGGCGTTGCGGCGACGAGCGCGGCGTGAAGCCGCCGCGACGCTGCTGCTCACCCTGCCGCTGACGGCCTTCGCGCAGGCTTCCCCGTTCATGACCGGGGCGACCGCCTTGCAGGCGAACATCCTCGCGTGGCTCACGCCGATCGCGATCATCCTCGTGATGGTGCTCGGCGGCATGGCGATGGCGAACCGCGT
>JAJYAM010000059.1 GCA_021779535.1 Pseudomonadota bacterium | reverse complement strand
GACGCCTCGCCGTTGGTGCCCCGGGCCGGACTCGAACCGGCACAGCCTTGCGGCCAACGGATTTTAAGTCCGTTGCGTCTACCAATTTCGCCACCGGGGCACTGGTGGACGCAGTGTACCGGCCCCCGCGGCCGCCATCCTAGCGGGGTCGGCACCGAACGCGCATCCGTGGAATCCCGTGGTGGCTTCAACCATTTGATTTGGTTAAGCTCGCGGCCCCATGAATGGCGTCCTCAGCGATGCATGAACCGGCCGTTGGATTGACGGCCGAGAAGATCCACGTTTGGCGAGGAGACCGGCACGTGCTGCGGGGCGTGAGCTTCGCCGCGAGGCCGGGCTGTCTGTTGCACGTGCACGGCCCGAACGGCACCGGCAAGACCACGCTCTTGCGGGTGCTGTGCGGATTGCTGCGCCCGGAGAGCGGGGTGGTGCGCTGGGGCGGCGAAGCGATCGAGACGATCCGCAGCGACTATCAGCGGACGATGACCTATGCCTCGCACGAGGCGGCGCTGAAGGGCGATCTGACCGCGCTCGAGAATCTACGGTACGCGGTCGGCCTGAAGCGGCGGGTCACGGACACGGAGTTGCGCGCGACGCTCGAGCGGACCGGCGTCGCGGCGTGTGCGGACCTGCCCGCGCGGGTGCTCTCGGCGGGGCAGCGCCGGCGCGTCGCGATGGCGCGGGTGCTCGCGATGCAGGCGACGCTCTGGCTGCTCGACGAGCCCTACACGAACCTCGACGCGAAAGGCGGGGAATTGTTGACCGCGTTGCTCGACGCGCACGTCGGCGCGGGCGGCATCGCACTCGTCGTCGCGCATCACGCGCTGCCGCTCACCGGCGCGATCGCCCGGCTGGAGCTCTCGGCATGAACGCCCGCGAATCGGGCGTCGGCGTCGCCCGCGGGATCTGGCTCGTGCTCGGCCGGGAGCTGCGCCTCGGGTTCCGTCGACCCGATCAGCTGCTGCAGCCGCTGATGTTCTTCCTGATCGTCACGACGCTGTTTCCGCTCGCGCTGAGTCCGTTGAGCGCGCTGTTGCGCGCGATGGCCCCCGGTGTGCTGTGGGTCGCCGCGCTGCTGTCGTCGCTCCTGTCGATGGAAACGCTGTTCAAGGCGGACGCGGACGACGGAACCTTGGAGCAGCTCGCGCTGTCATCCCAACCGTTGGGCGCGATCGTGGTCGCGAAGACGGTCGCGCACTGGCTCGTGAGCGGCGCGGCGCTGGTCGCGATGTCACCGCTCGTCGCGACGGCGCTCGCGGTGCCGCCGAAGGCGTTGCCGACGATGCTCGCGAGCCTCGCGTTGGGTACACTGACGCTCAGCTGGCTCGGTGCGATCGGCGCCGGGCTGACGGTCGGGTTGCGCCGCGGCGGAGTCCTGCTGTCGTTGATCGTGCTGCCGCTCGCAATGCCGTTGCTGATCTTCGGCGCGAGCGCGACGGACCGCGCGATCGGCGGCGAGAATCCGGCCGGCGCCCTGTATTTTCTGGCGGCGCTTTGCGTGTTCACGACCAGCCTGGGTCCGCTGGCAGCGTCTGCTGCATTGCGGATCACGCTGGAATGACCAAGGGCGGTTGACAAGCGATCATGTGGAGATGGTTTCATCGGCTGGCTTCGCCACCGCATCTATATCGCACCGCGGGCGCGCTCACGCCGTGGTTCGCGTTCGCCGCCGCCATCCTGATCGGCTACGGCCTCGTCGACGGTCTCGCGTTCGCGCCGCCGGACTACCAGCAGGGCGATGCGTTCCGCATCATCTACGTGCATGCGCCGAGCGCCTGGCTGTCGCTGTTCGGCTACACCGCGATGGCGGTGGCCGGCGCGATCGCGCTGATCTGGCGGATCAAGGTCGGCTATGCGGTCGCGGCGGCGGCGGCGCCGATCGGCGCGTCGTTCACGCTGTCCGCGCTCGTGACCGGCTCGCTCTGGGGGCGGCCGATGTGGGGCACGTACTGGGCCTGGGATCCGCGGCTCACCTCGGAACTGATCCTGCTGTTCCTCTATTTCGGGGTGATCTCGCTGCGCAAGGCCTTCGAGGACCCGGGCCGTGGCGACCGGGCGTCCGCGTTGCTCGGGATCGTCGGCGTCGTGAACGTCCCGATCGTGCATTTCTCCGTTTACTGGTGGAATTCACTGCATCAGGGCGGCACGGTGATGCGGCTCGGGAAACCGGAGATGCCCGGCAGCATGCTCTGGCCGCTGCTCGCGATGCTCGCGGGCTTCATGTGCTTCTTCGGCGCGGTCCTGTGCGTGCGGGTGCGTGCCGAGATCCTGACCCGCGAGCGCCAGTCGACCTGGGTGCGAGAGGTGGTCGCGGCATGATCCGCGGCGGCTTCTGGGCGATGGGAGGATACGCGCGGTTCGTGTGGCCGAGCATCGGCTTCGCGGTCGCGGTCCTTCTGTGGAACATCTGGTCCGCGCGGCGCCATCACGCGCGAGCCCTGGTGCGCGTTCGTCGCGCGATCCAGATGGCGAGGAGCGAAGAGTCATGACGCCGCGTCGCAAACGCCTGTGGGTGGTCCTCGGTATCCTCGCGGGGGTCTCCGCGTCGGTCGCGCTCGCGGTCGTGGCCGGCCGCCAGGACATCAGCTTCTACTACGTGCCGACCCAGGTCGCGCTCGGCAAGGCGCCCCGAGACAAGGATTTCCGGATCGGCGGGCTGGTGATGAAGGGCAGCGTCCGGCGCAAGCCGGGCGACATGACGGTGCATTTCGTGCTGACCGATTACGCTCATCAGGTGCCGGTCGTGTATACCGGTGTGCTGCCGGACCTGTTCCGCGAGGGGCAGGGGATCATCGCGCACGGACAGCTCGGCCCGAACGGCGTGTTCGTCGCCGATGAGGTGCTCGCGAAGCACGACTCGAAGTACATGCCGCCGGAGATCGCGGCTGCGGTGAAGAAGAACGCGGGGATCGCCGGCGCAGCCGCGGCCCCGAGCCCGCGAGGGTAGGAGGACCGATGATTCCGGAGCTCGGCATGTTCGCGCTGGTGCTCGCGCTGCTGCTCAGCGCGGCGCAGGCCTTCTTCGGCCTCGTGGGCCCCTGGCTCGGCAAGCCGGGATGGAGCGCGGTCGCGCGGCCGGCGGTCGCGGGTCAATTCGTGTTCGTCGCGATGAGCTTCGGCTGCCTGGTTCATGCGTTCGTCGTCAACGACTTCTCGGTCCTGTACGTCGCGAACAACTCCAACACGCAGTTGCCGCTGTTCTACCGGGTCACCGCGGTCTGGGGTGCGCACGAGGGATCGCTCCTGCTGTGGATCCTGATCCTGTCGGCCTGGAATCTCGCGGTCGCGGCGTTCAGTCGCGGGCTGCCGCCGACGTTCGCGGCCCGCGTGCTCGGCGTGCTCGGATTGGTGAGCACGGGCTTCCTGCTGTTCACGCTGTGGACCTCGAATCCGTTCACGCGCCTGATCCCCGCGGCACCGAACGGCGCGAGCCTCAATCCGATCCTGCAGGACTTCGCGCTCGCGATCCACCCGCCGATGCTCTACACCGGGTACGTCGGGTTTTCCGTCGCGTTCGCGTTCGCGGTCGCCGCGATGATCGAGGGGCGGCTCGACCAGTCCTGGGCGAAGTGGACCCGTCCCTGGACGATCGCGGCGTGGATCTGTCTCACGATCGGGATCACGCTCGGCAGCTGGTGGGCGTACTACGAGCTCGGCTGGGGCGGCTGGTGGTTCTGGGATCCGGTCGAGAACGCGTCGTTCATGCCGTGGCTGGTCGGCACCGCATTGATCCATAGCCTCAGCGTCACCGAGAAGCGCGGGATCTTCAAGAGCTGGACGTTGCTGCTGGCGATCTTCACGTTCTCGCTCTCGTTGATCGGCACCTTCCTGGTGCGCTCCGGCGTGCTCGTGTCGGTGCACTCGTTCGCGACCGACCCGCGCCGCGGACTGTTCATCCTCGCGGGGCTCGCCGTCACGGTCGGCGGTTCGCTCGGCTTGTACGCGTGGCGCGCCCCGAAACTCTACGTGCCCGGAGGGTTCGAGCTGTTCTCGCGCGAGTTCTTCCTGCTGGTGAACAACGTGCTGCTGGTCGCGGCCGCCGGCCTCGTGCTCTGGGGAACGCTCGCGCCGCTGTTCTACGAGTTGCTCGGGATCGGCAAGATCTCGGTCGGCCCGCCGGTGTTCGACCTGATGTTCCTGACGCCGATGCTGCCGATGCTCGGGTTCCTCGCGGTCGGGACCCACGCGGCCTGGCGGCGGGGAAAGCTCACCGCCGCCGCGAAGCCGATCTGGATCCTGCTCGTCGCGGGTCTCGGGCTCGCGTTCCTGATCCTGCGCTACGGCTACGGCTCCTTGCCATGGGCCGGCTACGCCGGCATGACGTTCGGGATCTGGATCATCCTGTCCTCGCTCCTCGAGCCGCTGCGCCGGATCCGGCAGCGCCAGACGCTCACGACGGCGTTGGTCGGCATGACGATCGCCCACATCGGCGTCGGGATGTTCGCGATCGCGGTGAGCACGGTCTCGAACTTCAAGATCGACAAGGACGTCGCGCTGAAGCCCGGCCAGACCTTCTCGATCGCGGGCTACGACTTCAGGTTCGTGTCGACCCAGCCGGTGTTCGGCCCTAACTACGAAGCGGTCCAGGGGACCTTCGACGTCACCCACGACGGCCATCGGGTCGCGACCCTGACGCCGCAGAAACGCCACTTCGTCGTGCAGCAGATCGACAACAGCCATGCGGCGATCACGTTCAACTGGGGGCGTGATCTGTTCGTCGCGATGGGCAACTCGCTCGGCGCGGGCGCGTGGAGCTTGCGGATCCAGTACAAGCCGCTGATACGGTATGTGTGGCTCGGGGCGCTGTTGATGGCGCTCGGCGGCGCGGTGTGCGCGAGCGACCGACGCTACCGGGTGAAGGTGCCGGCGACGGAGGAAGCGCGCGCGGCACGGACGCCGGGGCCCGATCCAAAGCCCTCCGCGGGGGTCGCGTGATGTGGAAGTATTGGAAGTATCTCCTGCCGGTGGGCGCGTTCGCCGGCTTGCTCGTGCTGTTCGCGGTCGGCTTGAATCCGAAGCGCGACCTGCACTATCTGCCTTCGCCGCTGATCGGCAAGCCGGCACCGGAGTTCACCCTAACCGACGTCCTCGATCCGAGCCGCACCGTGAGCAATCGGCCGCTCGCGGGGCACGTGTATGTGTTCAACGTCTGGGCGACGTGGTGCGAGGCCTGCCGGGAGGAGCAGCACACGCTCCTGGAGATCGCGCAGCAGCACGTGGTACCGATCCTCGGACTCGACTGGAACGACGACCGCGCGCGCGCGCAGGAGTGGCTCCGGGAACTCGGCGACCCGTATTCCGGGGTCGGCTTCGACCAGAACGGGCATGTCGCGATCAACTGGGGCGTGTACGGCGCTCCGGAAACCTACCTCGTCGACCGCAAGGGCCGGATCGTGTTCAAGCACATCGCGCCGATGACGATGCAAGTCTGGAACACGCAGTTCCTGCCGCGCATCGCGGCCGCGCGCCGGGGCGGCGCATGAGGGCCGTGCGGCGCCTCGTGGCGGTCGTCGGCGGCGCGGCGCTCGCGGGACTGATGTTCGGCGCCCCGATCGTCGGGGCCGCGGCGCCCTACGTCGACGGCGAACTCGCGAATCCCGCGCTCCAGGCCCGCTACGAGCACATCACCCATCGGCTGCGATGCCTGGTCTGCCAGAACGAGACGATCGCGGATTCCGACGCCGAGCTCGCGGCCGAATTGCGGTCCGAGGTGCGGCAGATGCTGCTCGCGGGCAGGACGAACCCGCAGATCTATCGGTTCATGAAGGACCGCTATGGAGAGTTCGTGCTCTACGATCCTCCGGTCGACGCGAAGACGGTATTCATCTGGGGCGCGCCGTTCGCGTTCCTGCTGATCGGAGGCATCGTGGTCTATCGTATCGTTCGCGTCCGCTCGAAGATGCCGCTCGACGAAGAACCCGAAACCGGACCCACACCCTGATGACTTCCTTCCTGATCATCGCCGCGGTGATGACCGCGGTCGCGGTCGCGTTGGTCGCGATGCCGCTGTTGAAAGGCGGCCGCAATCGAGTGATCGCGGCGGTCGTCGCGGTCCTGATGGTCGGCGGCGCCGGCGGGCTCTACGCGACCTGGTCGAACTGGAACTGGTCGCCCGCGCACCAGGCACAGGTGCCGGTGAGCCCCGAGGTCGCCGCGATGATCGCGAAGCTGGAGGCCCATCTGCGGCACGACCCGGGCGATCTGTCCGGGTGGCTGATGCTCGGCCGGTCCTACATCGCGGTCGGGCGCCTGGACGACGCGATCATGGCGTTCGACCGGGCGCTCACGTTGAGCCGCGGCAAGAGTCTCGAAGCGACGATCGGCTACGGCGAGGCGCTCAGCCTGCAAGCCCGCGGCGTGATCACGCCGCAGGCCGCGCAGCTCTTCGAGCAGGCGGTCACGATGGCGCCGACCGATCCGAAGGCGTTGCTGTACGGAGGCTTCGCGGCCGCGGTCCGCGGCGACAGCGACCTGGCGCGAAGCCGCTGGGACGCGTTGATCGCGATGCATCCCCCGGCGCCGGTCGTGCAGCTGCTGCAAGCGAAGATCGCGGAGCTGGGGCCGCCGTCTCCGGCATCGCCAGGATCCGCATCGCCCGCGGTTGCGGGCCGGACGGGCGGGCCGACGGTCGCGATCGATCTGGCGATCGCGCCGAGCCTGCGCTCGCGCCTGCACGGTCCCGCGACGCTGTTCGTGTTCGCCGCCCAGCCCGGCGTTGCCGGTCCGCCGCTCGCGGTGAAACGCTTGACCACGGCGGCGATCGGCACGCGGATCGAGCTGTCGAGCGCGGATTCGATGGTTCCCGGCCGGTCGTTCGCGCTCGGGCAGCGGGTCGTGTTGACCGCGCGGGTGAGTTTCGACGGCCAACCGACCGCGGTCGCGGGGGACCTGGTCGGTGAGCGCAGTTATCGGGTCGAACCCAATGGCAAGGTCAAGCTGGTGATCGACCGGGTCGAACCTTAGGAGGGGCCGATGAGCATCGTGAAGGCACTGTTCGCGGGCCGGATCCCGACCGAGAGCCTGTTGCCGTACCCGCCGCTGCGGGATCAGGATCGCGAATCGCTCGGCCCGATGCTGGACGCGATCGACCAGTTCCTCGCGCCGAAGCAGGCCGATTTCAAGCGCTGGGACCGGGAGGGGGCGCAACCCGCGGAGTTCATCCAGGGGCTGCGCGACCTCGGGCTGTTCGGCTTGATCATTCCCGAGGAGTACGGCGGGCTCGGCTTGTCGAATGCCGCGTACGCGCGGGTGCTCTCGCAGACCAGCCGTCACGATAGCTCGGTGTCGCTCACGATCGGCGCGCACAGTTCGATCGGCATGAAGGGTCTGCTGCTGTTCGGCACCGCCGATCAGAAGACGAAGTACCTGCCGCGGCTCGCGAGCGGCGAGCTGATCGCCGCGTTCTGCCTCACCGAGGCGGGCGCGGGTTCGGACGCGGCGTCGATTCGCACCCGCGCCGAGAAGAATCCGGACGGCAGCTGGACGCTGACCGGCGAGAAGATCTGGATCACGAACGGCGGGATCGCGGACCTGTACACGGTGTTCGCGCGCACGCCGGGCGAGGCCGGCAAGATCACCGCGTTCCTGGTCGAGGCGGGCTGGACCGGCGTGAGCCATGGGCCGCACGAGGACAAGATGGGGATCCGGGCGTCCTCGACGACGACCGTGAACTTCGATCGCGTGCGCGTGCCGCCGGAAAACGTGCTGGATACCGAGGGCAAGGGATTCAAGGTCGCGATGGCGATCCTGAACAACGGCCGCACCGGCCTGGGTGGCGGCGCGGTCGGTGGGATGAAGGCCCTGATCGCACTGGCGACGGCCCAGGCGAACGAGCGGCAGCAGTTCGGGCGGCCGATCGCCGAGTTCGACCTCGTGCGGGAAAAGATCGCGCAAATGATGGTCGACTGCTTCGCGGCCGAAAGCGTGGTGTGGATGGTCGCGCACGCGATCGATTCGGGCTCGGACGACTACTCGACCGAAGCGGCGATCAGCAAGATCTACGCGAGCGAGGCGATGCAACGCACGGCCTACGAAGCGCTGCAGATCGCCGGCGGGAGCGGCTTCATGCGCGACTACCCGTACGAGCAGGCGGTTCGCGACAGCCGGATCCTGACGATCTTCGAAGGGACGAACGAGGTGCTGCGGCTGTACGTCGCGCTGTCGGGGCTCAAGGATCTCGGCCGCTCGTACGCGGAGCTGCGCTCGGCGCTCGACGACATCTTCAACAATCCGATCAAGGGTTTCGGCGTGCTCGGCGACTATGCCGAGAAGCGGCTCACGCAGGCGACCGGGATCGGCCGGGACCGCATTTCGGCCGAGGTGCCGGCCAGCTTGCGCGAACCCAGCGAGATCCTCGAGAAGTACACGCCGGAGCTCGCGAAGGCGGCCGACTACGTGCTGCGCCGCCACGGCAAGGCGGTCGTCGAGCGGCAGTTCGAGCTGAAGCGGGTCGCGGATCTGGCGATCGACCTGTTCGTCGGCGCGTGCGTGCTGTCGCGCGCCGCGGCGCTGCAGGCCGATCCGCGCACCGCCTCGCCCGCGGCCTCGATCGCGCGGCTGTTCGCCCAGCGGGCGAAACGGCGGATGGCGGAGACGATCCGGCGGATCACGCGCAACGAGGACGACGCGGTCCGCGCCGTCGCGGCGTTCGCGCTCGAGGAAGGCCGCTATCCCTGGGACGTGTTCTGAGCGGCGGCGGCGGTCAACGCTGCGCTTCGACGACCTTGAGCAATTCCTCGAGCAGTTCCGTCGCGGCGACGAGACGCGTCCGATCGACGTTCGCGAGGACCTCGCGGCGAAACGCCTCGGCTTCCACGCGCACGTTCGTGTAGAGGCGGTTTCCGGCCTCGGTCAACGCGACGTACTTCACCCGCCGGTCGGTCTTCGAGGGCTCACGGATCACCAGCTGCGCCTTCACCAGTCGGTCGATCATCGCGACCATCGTCGCGGCCTCGACGCCGAGCTTGTCGGCGAGCTCGGTCTGCGACTGCGGATTCTTCGATTTCGCGGTCACGGTCACCGCGAGCCACCCGGCCTGGCTGATCCCGAGGTGCCGCAACCGCCGGTCGAGCGCCTGCCGCCATGCACGCGCGGCGGCGTGCAGTGCGCTCGCGAAACGCTCTTCGATCGGGGTCTGGGTGGTCATCGGTGGCTAACCATCAGGCAACTAACCATATAATACGCGGTCGAACAAGGGAACGTCCGGCGCATCGGCGTTGTCGATCGGGTCGACCCGGCATCCGCGCTGGCAGGAGGGGGAACGATGGACGAGAGCGTATTGAGCCCTTCGAAGGTCTCCGGCGAGGGATTCCTGGCCCCGCGCACCGCCGGCGACGGGGCACCGATCGATCCTGCGGACCCGGCGATCCTCGCGATCACCGACTTCACCCGCGAGACGCCGATCACGGTCGACGAGGACCGGCCGATCGACGCCGCGCTGGAGGACATGGTCCGGTTCGGCGTGCGCGCGCTGCTCGTGCTGCGCGACCGGCGGATCGCCGGCTTGATCACCTCCTACGACATCCAGGGCGAGCGGCCGCTGCAGTTCCTGCAGAACTCGACCTACGAGCACCACCGGGACGTGCGCGTCGGACACATCATGACGCCGTGGAACGAGTTGCTCGCGCTCGACTGGGACGCCGTGCGCCACGCGCGCGCGGGCACGTTGCTCGAGACGCTGCGGCAGGTCGGCCGGACGCACCTGCTGCTGATCGAGCGCGGCGCGGATCGGCGGTCGCTGGTCCGGGGCTTGGCGTCACGGGCGCGCTTCGAGCGTCAGGTGCGCGGGTCGCCCGCGGCCCGCGCCAGCGCCGCGCGCGCCGCACCCTGACCACCGGCGCGTAGAGCGGTCGTGCAACGTTTGCCACGGGGGGCTCGATGCACGGCCGAATCCGCCTGGCGCTGATCGCGGTCGGGGTCGTGGGGCTCGTGGTGCTCGTGTGGAGCCCGCTCGCGTCGCCGGGCGACGGCGCCCCCAATCGGCGGTTGTTCATCTACAACTGGGCGGACTACATCGGCCCGCACACGATCGATGAGTTCCAGCGGGATACCGGGATCCGGGTGATCTACGACACCTACGATTCCGACGAGACCATGGATGCGCGGCTGATGGCCGGCCGGTCCGGGTACGACGTCGTGAGCGCGGACGCCGATTTCTACGGCCGCGAGATCCGCGCCGGGGTCTATCAAACGCTCGACAAGCGGCGCCTGCCCAACTGGCGATATCTCGACCCCCGGGTGCTCGCGACCGAGTCCCGGTACGACCCCGGCAATGCCCACGCGATGCCGTACCTGCACTACGTGAACGGCTTCGCCTACAACGTCGACATGATCGAGAAGCGGATGCCGAATGCGCCGGTGAACAGCCTGCGGATGCTGTTCGACCCGAAGGTCGTCTCGCGCTTCGCGGACTGCGGCGTGACCTTTCTCGACTCGCCGAAGGACGTGATCGAGCTGGCGCTGCGCTACCTGCACCTCGATCCGGCGAGCACGCGGCCGCAGGACTTCGCCGCCGCCGCGCGGCTCCTGCTCAAGGTCCGGCCGTACGTGCGGACCTTCGACTCGGTCGCCTACATGAACGAGCTCGCGAACCGGGATCTGTGCCTCGTGATGTCCTGGTCGAGCGACTACGCGGTCGCGCGCGCGCGCGCGGCCGCGGTCGGCGTGAAGCTCAACCTGAAGTTCACCGTGCCGAAGGAAGGCGCGAATCTCGACTTTTCCTCGTTGCTGATCCCGGTCGGCGCCCGCGACACCGACGCCGCCTACCGGTTCCTGAACTTCATGCTGCGCCCGCGCGTGATCGCCGACGTGACCAACACGATCTACTACGGCAACGACAACCTCGCCGCGCGACCCTACGTGACGCCGTGGATCCTCGCGGATCCGGCGCTGTATCCGACGCCGCAGATCGAGCAGCGCCTCTATCTCGCGCCGGAGGGCAACACCGCGACCGAACGGCTGCTGACGCGGACCTGGACCTTGATCAAGACCGGCAAGTGATCGCGCGCGCGCCGCGGTTCACGAGGCGGCTTCGCCGCGCTCGGCGCACTGCTGCTCGCGCAGCCGCAGGCGCTCGGCCCGGCGCAGGGTCGCGCCCGCGACCAGCACGCACGCGCCGACCACGCCGATGATCAGGCTCGCGAGCGCGTTGATGTCCGGAGTCACGCCGAGCTTGACCTTCGAGTAGATCACCATCGGCAGCGTGCTCGCGCCGGGTCCCGAGACCAGGCTCGAGATCACGAGATCGTCGAGCGACAGCGTGAGGCACAGCAGCCAGCTCGACACCAGCGCGGGTGCGATGATCGGCAGGGTGGTGTCGAGGAACGCGCCGACCGGCCCGGCGCCGAGATCCATCGCCGCCTCCTCGAGCGCGCGGTCGGCGCTCTGCAGGCGCGACTGCACCGTGATCGTGACGTAGGACGTGCAGAAGGCGACGTGCGCGATCACGATCGTGAGCGCGCCGCGGTGCGGCCAGCCGATCGTGTTCAACATCGAGATGAACAGCAGCAGCTGCGTGATCCCGGTGATGATCTCGGGCATCACCAGCGGTGCGTTGACCATCCCGGTGAGCAGGAAGCGGCCTCGAAACCGCCGGAACCGCACCAGCGCGACCGCGGCGAGCGTACCGAGGATCACCGCCCCGGTCGACGCGGTGACCGCGATCCGCAGCGAAAGCCACGCGGCATCGAGGATTTCCGGGCTGTGCAGCAGCCGTGCATACCACACGGTCGAGAAGCCGCCCCAGACGCTCACCAGCGCCGACTGGTTGAACGAATAGCCGATCAGCACCAGCATCGGCAGGTACAGGAACGCCACGCCGACGAGCAGGATCGTCATCAGCAACGGCGATGCGCGCTGATCCATGCTCAAGACTCCAGCTGCTTGACGTTGTAGTGCTGGTAGATCGCGATCGGGCCCGCGAGGAACACCAGGAACACGATCGAGACCGCGGCCGCGACCGGCCAGTCGCGATTGCTGAAGAACTCGTCCCAGAGCACGCGCCCGATCATCAGATTGTTCGGGCCGCCGAGGATCGACGGGATCACGAACTCGCCGATCGCCGGGATGAACACCAGCATCGAGCCCGCGATCACGCCCGGCATCGACAGCGGCAGGGTCACGTCGAGGAATGCGCGCCAGGGCGGGCTGCCGAGGTCCGCCGCCGCTTCCAGCAGGCTCGCGTCGAGCTTCTCGAGCGTCGCGAACAACGGCAGCACCATGTACGGCAGGTACGAGTAGACGATCCCGAGATAGACCGCGGGCGTCGTCTGCATCAGCATCAGCGGCCGGTGGATCAGACCGAGGTGCAGCAGCACCCAGTTGAGCATCCCGTGTTCCTGGATGATGCCCTCGAGGGCGTACACTCGCAGCAGGAACGAGGTCCAGAAGGGCACGATGATCACCATCAGCAGGATGTTCTGCGCGCTCTTCGAGGCGCGTGCGATCGCGTAGGCCATCGGGTAGCCGACCAGCAGGCAGATCAGCGTCGAGAAGAACGCGGTGCGCAGGGAGTACAGGTACGACAGCACGTAGATGTCGTCGGTGAACAGGTACCGGTAGTTCGCGAAATTCAGCGCGACGCGGATGTGCTCGTTCGCACCGACGGTTAGAATGTCCGAGAACGGCGGCACGCGCAGCGCGAGATCCGCGAAGCTGATCTTCAGCGCGAACAGGAACGGGATCAGGAAGAAGACGAGCAGGTAGGCGAGCGGCGGACCGATGATGAGCCACTTGCCATGGCGCTCCATCCAGCGGGCGAACCGCGGCCGCCGGTAGGGTGCGGGGGGCGGCGCGGGCCGCGAGTCGGCGACAGTCATGGGTTACCAGGCCGGGTGAACATGCGAAAGAAGCAAGCGACGACGAAGCCCGCGGCGCGCCCCGCGCGCGCGACCCACGGTCGGCAACGCCAGCGCCTGATCGACGCGTGCATCTCGGCGCTGCACATCCACGGACCGTCGCAAACCACCGTCGAGAAGGTCGTCGCGATCGCGGACATGTCGCCGGGCATCGTCCGTTTCTACTTCGACTCGAAAGCCGCGATGCTCGTGGCGTCGCTGCAATATCTCTCCACGGAATTCGAGGAACGGGTGCTCGTGCCGGTCGCGGCACTGACCCATACGCCGGTCGCCGCGCTCGAGCGCCTCGTCGACCTGTATCTCGACCCCGAGGTCGCGAGCGCGCGCAAGGTGTCCGTATGGTATTCCTTCTGGGGAGAGGCCAGCTCCCGGCAGGAATACTACGACATCTGCGGCCAGAAGGACGAGCGGTTCGCGGCGCTGGTGCGGGAGCTGATCGGACGGTTGATCGAGCAGACCGGCCAGCCGCAGCTCGACCCCGACGGCATCGCGCTCGGCTTGATCGGGGTGCTCGAGATGCTCTGGCAGGGCTTTGCGTTCCAGAGCGAGACGGCGATCGATCGAGCCGCCGCGCGGCATCGCTGCATGGCGTATCTGCGGTCGGTGTTCCCGGGCCGCTTTCCGCCCGGGCGCGGCGCCGCGGACGCCGCGGGCGCCGCGGACCCGACGCGGCCGCTGCCGGCCTGGAGTTACTCGAACGCGGCGCTGCTGCGCGTCGAACGCCGCGAGTTGTTCCGCGACGGGTGGCAACTCGTCGCGGAGGCGTCGCGGTTCGCCGGCGGCGGCGCCTACGTCGCGACCGACGCCGGCGCGGAGCGCGCGCTGGTCGTGCGCGATGCGCACGGAACGCTGCACGCGCACCGCAACAGCTGCCCGGTCGAACCGCACGCGCTGATCGCGAACGGCGGCGGCGTGCTCACCGGCGAACGCATCGAGTGCCGGCCGCACGGGCTCGCGTTCGACTTCCACGGACGGGAGATCGGCGGCGGACCGGCGCTCTACCCGCTGGAGCTCGCGACCGGGGTCGGTTTGGTGTTCGTGCGCGCGGGATCCGGCCGAGGGGGCCCGGGACCCGCGCCGTGGTGGAGCCGCCTCGGCGACCTCGAACCGATCCCGATCGCACCGCCCCATGAGTCGATCGTCGCGGCGAACTGGAAACTCGTGATCGAACATGCCTTGTCGTTCGCGATGCCGGAGGGCGCCGCGCCGGCCGACGCCGAGGCCTGGTACGACGTCGAGTGCTCGGCACCGGAGCTGCCCGATCTGATCCTCTGGCGCGGCCGGCCGTCGGCGACGCGGCGACGATGGTC
>JAJYAM010000058.1 GCA_021779535.1 Pseudomonadota bacterium | reverse complement strand
CTAGGAAGCATCGAGAAAAAGCTGGTCGGGGCGACAAGATTCGAACTTGCGACCCCTTGCACCCCATGCAAGTGCGCTACCAGACTGCGCCACGCCCCGACCGTGGGCGGAATGATAACCGAAAAGCCCGCGCGATTCAGGCACCCACGGGCGACGTCGCCGCGCGGGGTCCGCGGATGATCAACGCCGCAGGATCTTCACGAGCTCTTCGAGCTCGATCCGCATCTGATGGATGAGTTGCTGGCTGTGGTTGAGGTCGGTCTGCGCGTCGTCGCCCATCAGCCGATTGCGCGCGCCGCCGATCGTGAACCCCTGTTCGTACAGGAGGCTGCGGATCTGGCGGATCACCAGCACGTCCTGGCGCTGGTAGTAGCGACGGTTGCCGCGCCGTTTCACCGGCTTGAGCTGCGGGAACTCCTGTTCCCAGTAGCGCAACACGTGCGGCTTCACCCCGCACAGGTCGCTCACCTCGCCGATCGTGAAATACCGCTTGCCGGGGATTGCCGGCAGCTCGTTATTGTTGCTTGGTTCCAGCATAAGCCTCGACGCGAGCCTTCAGTTTCTGTCCCGGACGGAACGTGACCACGCGACGTGCGCTGATCGGAATCTCCTCGCCGGTCTTCGGATTGCGGCCCGGCCGCCGGTTCTTGTCGCGCAGGTCGAAATTCCCGAATCCGGAAAGCTTGACCTGCTCCCCCGACGACAGCGCGGCGCGAATCTCCTCGAAGAACAGGTCGACCAGCTCGCGGGCCTCGCGCTTGTTCAACCCCAGCTGATCGAACAGGGCCTCGGCCATCTCCGCCTTCGTCAGGGCTGCCATGAATTATTGGTCTCTTATCGTGGCGCTGAAAACATCCCGGAGCCGCGCGACCACCGCAGTGATGACGGCGTCGGCATCGACGTCGGTAAGAGTGCGCGAAGAGTCCTGTAAAATCAACCCTAAAGCGATGCTTTTTCGACCGGAATCTATACCTGGACCCCGATACACGTCGAAGACCACGAATTCCGTGAGCAGTCCGGATGCGCTCGACGCGACGGCCTCCCGCAACTGGGCGGCAGAGACCGACTCGTCGACCACGACGGCCAAATCTCGACGCAGTCTAGGAAAAACAGAAATTGCTTTATATTGCGGTATTTTAGACAACAAACCTAATTCTGTTTCTATCTCAAAGAGCCACGGCGCCGACACCCAGCCGAACTGCTTCGCGAGTCGCGGATGCAGCTCGCCGAGCCAGCCGATCGCGTGCTCCCCGCGCCACAGTCGCGCGCTTCGTCCGGGGTGCAGGCACTCGAGCCCCGCGGGCTCATAGCGGATCGACCCGGCATCGCCGGTCAACGCGAGCACCGCATCCACGTCGCCCTTGACGTCGTAGAAATCCACCGGGTCGCGCCCGATCCCCCACTGCTCGGGCCAGCGGGCTCCGCTCGCGAGCCCGGCGATCGTGTCGATCTCCTGCAGCGCGCCCGCGTCGAGGAGGAACTTCCGCCCCATTTCGACCAATCGCATCCGGGACTGTTGTCGGCGCGCGTTCTCGCGTCCGGCCTGTAGCAGGCCGGGCCACAGCGACACCCGCATCTCGGCGAGCTCCGCCGAGATCGGGTTGGCGAGCGCGAGCGCGGCTTGCGCGGGGAACAGCGCCTGTTGGATCGCGGGATCGACGAAGCTGTAGGTGATCGCTTCGTGATAGCCGCGATCGATCAGCACCGCGAGCGCCCGCTCCGCCGGGGCGCGTTGCTCGCTCGCGTCGCCGGCGAGCTGTGGCGCGATCGCCGGGTGCTCGGGGATGCGGTCGAAGCCGCGCAAGCGCGCGACCTCCTCGACGAGATCCGCCTCGATCGCGAGATCGAAACGGTGTGACGGCACGCCGATCTCCCAGCCTTCGCCGAGTTCCTCGACCCGATCGCCGATCGCGCCGAGGAATTCACGCACCTCTTCGTCCGGGACCGTCGTGCCGAGCAGGCGCTCGAGCCGGCGCCGCCGCAGCCGCACGCGCGGTTGCGCGCCGGCGAACGCCGCCGATCGCGCCTCGGTGAGCGGCCCCGGGCGGCCGCCGCAGATCTCGATCAGCAGCGCGGTCGCCCGCTCGATCGCCCGGCGCGGCAGTTGCGGATCGACGCCGCGCTCGAAGCGCTGCGCCGCGTCGGTCAGGAGTCCGAGCCGGCGTGCACGCCCGGCGATCGCCTGCGGCGCAAAGTGCGCGGCCTCGAGGAACACGTCCAGCGTGCCGTCGCCGATCGCGCTGGCGCTTCCGCCCATGATCCCGGCGAGTCCGACCGGGCCGTTCGCGTCGGCGATCACGAGACAATCCGCGGTGAGCGCGAGCGTCGTCCCGTTCAAGAGCTCGAGCGGTTCGCCCGCGGTCGCGAACCGTACCGTGATCGGTGCCGCGACGCGCGCGGCGTCGTACGCGTGCATCGGCTGACCGCTCTCGATCATCACGTAGTTCGTGACGTCGACGATCGGCGAGATCGGGTTGATCCCGACGCGCCGCAACCGCTCGCGCAGCCACAGCGGTGTGGGCGCGCCGGCCCGAAGCCCCCGGATCAGCCGGCCGGCGAACACCGGACAGGCCTCGGGCGCCGCGAGCTCGACGCCGATCGCATCCGCGTGCGCCGCCGGGACCGGTTTCGCGGCGTAATGGAGCCGGCGCCGGCGCGCCGCCGCGTGATCGCGCGCGATCCCGAACACGCTCATGCAATCGCCGCGGTTCGGCGTCGCGTTGACCTCGATCACCGTGTCGTCGAGATCGAGTGCGGCGCGAACATCGCGCCCGATCGCGAAGTCCGGGGGCAATTCGAGGATGCCGTCGTGCTCGCTGCCGATCCCGAGCTCGCGCGCGGAGCAGATCATCCCCTGGGACTCGATGCCGCGCAGCTTCGCGCGCTTGATCGCGATCTCGCCCGGCAGCCGCGCACCGATCTTCGCGACCGCGACTTTCAGTCCGGCGCGCACGTTCGGCGCGCCGCACACGATCTGCAGCCGGTCGGCGCCGTCGGTCGTGACCTCGCACAGCGACAGGCGCTCGGCGTTCGGATGCCGGGCGCAGGCGAGCACCTCGCCGACCACGACGCCGGTGAACGCCGGCGCCGCCGGGTCGAGCGCCTCGACCTCGAGTCCGGCGAGCGTCAGCTGCGCGGCGAGCTCGGCGGGCGTCGCCGCGCCCGGCGTGAATTCCTCGAGCCAGTGCTGGGTGATCTTCACGGGAATTGCTTCAGGAATTGCAGGTCGTTTTCGAAGAACAAGCGCAGGTCGTCGACACCGTAGCGCAACATCGCGAGTCGCTCGATCCCCATGCCGAACGCATAGCCCTGCCAGCGCTCGGCGTCGATGCCGACCGCGCCGAGCACGTTCGGATGCACCATCCCGCAGCCGAGGATCTCGAGCCAACCGGTCTGCTTGCACACCCGGCAACCGCCGCCGCGGCAGAACACGCACTCGATGTCGACTTCGGCGGACGGCTCGGTGAACGGGAAATACGAGGGTCGCAGGCGCATCCCGAGCGATCGCTCGAAGAAGCGCTCGACGAACGAATGCAGCATCGACTTCAGGTTCGCGAAGCTCACCTGCTCGCCGACGACGAGTCCCTCGACCTGATGGAACATCGGCGTGTGGGTCATGTCGGAGTCGTTCCGGTAGACCCGGCCCGGCGCGATGATCGCGAGCGGCGGCGATCGGACGCTCAACGCACGGATCTGGACCGGCGAGGTATGGGTTCGCAGCAGCCGCCCGTCGGCGAAATAGAAGGTGTCGTGCATCGCCCGCGCCGGATGATTGCGGGGGATGTTCAGCGCCTCGAAATTGTGGAAATCGTCCTCGACCTCGGGCCCCGTGGCGACCTCGAAGCCCGCCTGCGCGAAGATTCGCTCGATCCGCAGGCGCGTCCGGGTCACCGGGTGCATCGTCCCGGACGATTGTCCTCGTCCCGGCAAGCTCACGTCGATCCGGCCCGCCGCGAGCGCCGCGTCGAGCGCCACCGCCTCGAGCGTCGCGCGGCGCTGCTCGAGCGCCGCGATGATTTCGCCCTTGGCTTCGTTGATCCGTTGGCCGGCGATCGGCCGTTCGGACGGCGGCAATGCGCCGAGCGCCTTCAGCCGCTCGGTCAACTGCCCTTTCTTGCCGAGCAGGTGAACGCGCACCTCCTCGAGGGCGGCCACGCTCGCGCTGGCCGCGACGTCCGCGAGTGCGCGCGCCACGAGCGCCGCGAGAGTTTCGGGTTCGGCCATCGGTGGTGGGGCCGTGCGGCGCGGCGGAGTCCGGCGATCCGGATCCCCCGCCCCGCACGGCCGTTCAGCCGTCAGGCCGCGAGACTGGCTTTGGCCCGCTCCGCGATCACCGCGAAGGCCGGCAGATCGTGAACCGCGAGATCCGCGAGCACCTTGCGGTCGATCTCGAGACCCGCCTTGTTCATCCCGTCGATCAAGCGGCTGTACGACAGGCCGCTGAGGTGCGCGGCCGCGTTGATCCGCACGATCCACAGCGCCCGGTACTCGCGCTTCTTCTCGCGGCGGCCCCGGTAGGCGTACTGCCCGGCCTTGATGACCGCCTGCTTCGCTGCGCGGAATACCTTGCGACGGGCGTTGAAATAGCCCTTCGCTTTCTTCAGGATCTTTTTGTGCCGCCGTCCGGCGACCACGCCACGTTTGACTCTAGCCATGTGATATCACTCCTTCGGAAGATCGGTCGGTTCAGGCGTACGGCAGCAACTGCTTGATCCGGCCTTGATCGGTCTCGTGGACCTGCATCTCCCGGCGCAGCTGTCGCTTACGCTTGCTCGGTTTCTTCGTCAGGATGTGGCGGCGGTGGGACTGACCGCGCTTGAAGCCGTCCGCGGTCTTGCGGAAACGCTTCGCCGCGGCCCGATTGGTCTTCATCTTGGGCATCGTCGACTCCTCGATTTTTATGGCCCCGTTCACAAGCGCCGCGCGCGCCACTGTTCGTGCGCGCGCCGGCACCGCTACGGGCGGGACGGCGAATCGGTCAGGACCCGCCGCTCACTTCTTTTTCGGCCCGAACACCATGATCATCTGCTTGCCTTCCATCAGCGGATTCTGCTCGACGACCGCATACGGTGCGAGATCCTCGGAGATCCGTGACAGGAGCTTGCGACCGATGTCCTGGTGCACGAGCTCGCGGCCTCGGTAACGTAACGTCACCTTGGCCTTATCACCCTCGGTCAGGAATCGGATGATGTTACGCAGTTTGACCTGGTAATCAGCCTCTTCCGTACCGGGACGAAACTTGACTTCCTTGACCTGAATCTGTTTCTGCTTGCGCTTCGCCGCATGCGCCTTCTTGTTCTGCTCGAACAAGAATTTCCCGAAGTCCATCACCCGAACGACCGGCGGGTCCGCCATCGGCGAAACCTCGACGAGGTCCAAGGCCTGGGAAGTGGCCATCTGCAGAGCTTCCGCTCGCGACATGACCCCGGCTTGGCTCCCGTCCGCTGCGATCACCCGCACCGATGGGGCCGAGATCTCCTCATTGCGCTTTATGCGCTTCGACGTTGCGATACGCGATCCTCCAAAACAATTCGGCCGCGGCTCGCGATTTCTTCGACAAGCCCCGAGGCGAGTGCATCGACACTCATGGTCCCCAGGTCCTTGCCGCCACGCGTGCGCACGGCCAGAGTACGCGCCTCCACTTCCCGGTCACCCGCGACCAGGAGGTAGGGAACGCGCTGTAAAGTGTGCTCGCGGATTTTAAAGCCTACCTTTTCGTTCCTCAAGTCCAATTCGACTCGAAGCCCCTGATTTTTCAGGTTTTCCGCAATTTCGAGGCAATAATTCGCTTGTCGCTCGGTAATTGCGAGCACGACGGCCTGAACCGGCGCGAGCCAGGTCGGCAATTTCCCCGCGTGATGCTCGAGCAGAATACCCGTGAATCGCTCGAGCGAACCGAACATGGCGCGGTGCAACATCACCGGCGTATGCTTCTGACCGTCCTCGCCGACGAACGATGCCCCGAGACGCAGCGGCAGGTTCAAATCCACCTGCAGCGTGCCGCATTGCCAGTCCCGGCCAATCGCATCGCGCAACACGAACTCGAGTTTCGGGCCATAGAACGCCCCCTCGCCCGGATTCAGCGTCGTCTCGATCCCGGCCGCGCGCGCCGCCTCGCGCAGCGCCGCCTCGGCCTTGTCCCAGATCTCGTCGGAGCCGACGCGCTTCGCCGGCCGGTCCGAGAACTTGATGCGCACGTCCTCGAAGCCGAAATCGCGGTAGATGCCGAGGATCAGCGCGGTCACCGCGACCGATTCCGCGGTGATCTGGTCCGCGGTGCAGAAGATGTGCGCGTCGTCCTGCGTGAACGCCCGGACCCGCATCAAGCCGTGCAGCGCGCCGGAGGGCTCGTAGCGGTGCACCTTGCCGAACTCCGCCAGCCGCAGCGGCAACTCGCGATAACTGCGCAACCCCTGCTTGAACACCTGCACGTGGCCGGGACAGTTCATCGGCTTGATCGCGAAGGTCCGGTCGTCCGGCGTCTTCGTCATGAACATGTTCTCGCCGAACTTCTCGATGTGGCCCGATTGCACCCAGAGCTCGCGATCCATGATCTCCGGCGTGTTGATCTCGACGTAGCCGGCGGCGGTCTGCCGATCGCGCATATAGGCGATCAAGGACTGGAACAGCGCCCATCCCTTCGGATGCCAGAACACCGCCCCCGGCGCTTCCTCCTGCAGATGGAACAGGTCGAGTTCCTTGCCGATCCGGCGGTGATCGCGCTTCTCCGCCTCCTCGAGCCGCGTCAAGTACTCCTTCAGTTGCGCAGGGTCCGCCCAGGCCGTGCCGTAGATTCGCTGCAGCATTTCATTGCGCGAATCCCCGCGCCAATACGCGCCGGCGACCTTCGTCAACTTGAACGCCTTCAGCTTGCCCGTCGACGGCACGTGCGGGCCGCGGCACAGGTCCTCCCAGCGCCCCTGTCCGTACAGGCTGATCGATTCGCCCGCGGGAATCGACCCGATGATCTCGGCCTTGTAGCGCTCGCCGAGCGCCTCGAAATGCCGTACGGCCGCATCGCGCTCCATCACCCGGCGATGGATCGGCAGGTCTTTCGCCGCGATCTCGGCCATCCGCCGCTCGATCGCCGCGAGATCCTCGGTCGAGAACGGGCGTTTGTACGCGAAATCGTAGAAGAAGCCATCCTCGATCACCGGGCCGATCGTGACCTGCGCATCGGGAAAGAGCTCCTGCACGGCATGCGCGAGCAAGTGGGCGGTCGAATGCCGGATGACCTCGAGCCCCTCGGGGTCCTTGTCGGTCACGATCGCGACGCGTGCGTCCCGGTCGACCAGCGAGGACAGATCGACGAGCCGATCGTCGACGCGTCCGGCGAGCGCCGCTTTGGCGAGACCCGGGCCGATCGCGGCCGCGATGTCAGCGACGCTGAGCGCATGGTCGAACGTCCGACGGCTACCGTCGGGGAGAGTGATGACGGGCATAAGCTTGCAGTGTAACAAAAAGCGCCGCGATCGCCGGGGCCGCGACCGGCTCGCGGACCCGCGCCGGCCGCCGCCGCGGGGTGGAGGTGGTGCGCGCTAGTGGGATCGAACCACTGACCCCCACCATGTCAAGGTGATGCTCTACCGCTGAGCTAAGCGCGCACGGAGGGCGCGAACGATACCGGATTCGCGGCCCGTACCGCAACTCGTTCAGCGGACGGACGGTGCGTCCGGGCCCGTGACGCGGAACTTCGCTTCGCCGAGCGTGACGACGTCGCCGTCGCGCAGCTCCGCGCGCGCGACGCGGCGGCCGTTCAAGAACGTCCCGTTCGTGCTGTTCAGGTCCTCGAGCACCGCACCCCCGCGATCGAAGTGGATCAGCGCATGGTGCCGGCTCGCCGCGGCTTCGTCGACGACGATATCGCAGTCCGCCGCGCGGCCGATCCGCGTCCGCGCCCCGAGCGCGACCGATCGTGGCTCCCCGCAGTCCAGCCGCTCGAGCATCCACACCGGGGCGACCAGGACCGGAAGGTCCGGTTGCGCGCGTCGAGGCCCCTCGAGCGCCGCGAGACGCGCACTCAGGCGCTGCGTCGCCTCGCGCAAGGTCGCAACCTCCGCGATCAGCGCCGCGATCCGATCCTCGGTCGCGTTGATCCGCGCGGTCGGCTCCGGGTCCGCGGGTCGTGCGGCCGCGCGAGGCGGCGCGTCGCCGGACCGCCGCACGTCGACGTCGGTCAATACGGGTATCCCGTCGTCGCGTCCCGGCCCGTGCGCCGCGTCGATCGGTACGTCTCGTTCGCGCATCGCCCGCGTCCGCCTCAACCGGCCCGGTCGCGGGGCACGCCGAACGCCGATTGCCGCAACGCGTGGATCTCGTCGCGAATCCTCGCGGCCTGTTCGAACTCGAGGTTGCGGGCGAGCTTCAGCATCTCGGCCTCCAGTTTCTTGATGCGCCGCGCCGCCTGCTCCGGCGGCAGCGCGGGACCGCTCGGGTAGCGCGGATCCGCGGGACGCAGTTCCACGCCGCGCGCGCCCTCGATCGCGTCACCGACCGCCTTCACGATCCCGCGGGGCACGATCCCGTGCACCCGGTTGTACTCCAGCTGCCGTGCGCGGCGCCGATCGGTCTCGGCGATCGCCCGTTCGATCGACCCGGTGCGCCGGTCCGCGTACAGGATCGCCTTGCCGGCGATGTTGCGCGCGGCCCGCCCGATCGTCTGGATCAACGAACCCTCGGAGCGCAGGAAGCCTTCCTTGTCCGCGTCGAGGATCGCGACCAACGACACCTCCGGCATGTCGAGCCCTTCGCGCAGCAGGTTGATCCCGACGACGACGTCGAACTTGCCGAGACGCAGGTCGCGGATGATCTCGGAACGCTCCACCGTCTCGATGTCCGAGTGCAGGTACCGGACCTTGACGCCGTGCTCGTCCAGGTACTCGGTCAGGTCCTCGGCCATCCGCTTGGTCAGCGTCGTCACGAGCACCCGCTCGTTGCGTGCGACCCGCTCGCGAATCTCCGACAGCAGATCGTCGACCTGGGTGCGCACCGGACGCACCTCGACCACCGGATCGACCAACCCGGTCGGGCGGACCACTTGCTCGACGATGCGTCCCGAGCGGGCGCGCTCGTACGGCCCCGGCGTCGCGGACACGTAGATCGTCTGCGGCGCGAGCCCGCTGAACTCGTCGAATCGCAACGGCCGGTTGTCGAGCGCCGACGGCAACCGGAACCCATACTCGACCAGGGTTTCCTTGCGGGACCGGTCGCCCTTGTACATCGCGCCGAGCTGCGGCACGGTCTGGTGGCTCTCGTCGATCACCAGCAACGCGTTCTCGGGGAGATAATCGAACAAGCACGGCGGCGGCTCGCCGGCCGCGCGGCCGGAGAGGTACCGCGAGTAGTTCTCGATCCCCGCGCAGTAACCGACCTCGCGCATCATCTCGATGTCGAAGGTCGTGCGCTGTTGGAGCCGCTGGGCTTCGACGAGCTTGCCGGCCGATTGCAGCTCCTGGAGGCGAACCCGCAGTTCGTCGCGAATCGCCTCGGCCGCCGCCTCGATCCGCTCCTTCGGCGTCACGTAGTGGGTCGACGGATAGATCGTGTAGCGCGGGATTCGCCGCAGCATCTCGCCGGTGAGCGGATCGAACGCGCTCAAGCTCTCGACCTCGTCGTCGAACAGCTCGATCCGTACCGCCTCGCGCTCCGATTCGGCGGGAAACACGTCGATCACGTCGCCGCGGACCCGGTAGGTCCCCTGCCGCAGATCCAGTTCGTTGCGCGTGTACTGCATGTCGGCGAGCCGGTGCAGGAGCTTGCGCTGGTCCACCCGGTCGCCGCGCGACAGGTGCAGCACCATGCTGAGATAAGCCTGCGGGTCGCCGAGCCCGTAGATCGCGGACACGGTCGCGACGATGATCGAATCCGGCCGTTCGAGCAGCGCCTTGGTCGCCGACAGGCGCATCTGCTCGATGTGCTCGTTCACCGAGGCGTCCTTCTCGATGAACGTGTCCGAGGCCGGCACGTACGCCTCCGGCTGGTAGTAATCGTAATAGGAGACGAAGTACTCGACCGCGCTGCGCGGGAAGAACCCCTTGAATTCCCCGTAGAGCTGCGCGGCCAGCGTCTTGTTGTGGGCGAGCACCAGGGTCGGCCGCTGCACCCGCTGGATCACGCTCGCGATCGTGAAGGTCTTGCCCGAGCCGGTCACACCGAGCAGCGTCTGCTGCGCGAGGCCCTCCCTCAGGCCCTCGACGAGTGCGTCGATCGCCTGCGGCTGATCGCCGGCCGGCGGATAGTCGGCGCGAAGTTCGAAGACGGGCTCCATCGGCGCATTTTCGCACGGAACGCCCGTTCGCACGGAACGCGCGCTGATCGGGGGCTGCGGACGGCGCCGGCACGCGCTGGCGGGGGTCGGCCGTTTTTCGTAAACTCCGGCGCCCGTTGAACCCGAATCAGGAAGCACTCCCTTGACCGTATCCTTGTCGCAGCGCGTCCAAAAGGTCAAACCCTCCCCGACCCTCGCGGTCACCGCGAGGGCCGCCAAGCTCAAAGCCGAAGGCAAGGACATCATCGGTCTCGGCGCCGGCGAGCCGGATTTCGACACCCCCGCCCACATCGCCGAAGCCGGGATCGACGCGATCCGCAAGGGAATCACCCGCTACACCGCGGTCGACGGCACGGTCGAGCTCAAGGATGCGATCGTCGCGAAGTTCCGGCGCGAGAACGCCCTGACGTACGACCGCGGCCAGATCATCGTGTCGTCCGGCGCGAAGCAGACCTGCTTCAACGTCTGCGCCGCGGTGCTCGATCCGGGCGACGAGTGCCTGATCCCGGCACCGTACTGGGTGTCCTACCCCGACATGGCGCTGCTCGCGGACGGTGTCCCGGTCAGCCTCTACGCCGGCCCCGAGCAAGGCTACAAGATCACCCCGGCGCAGCTCGCCGCCGCGATCACGCCGCGCAGCAAGCTGCTGTTCATGAACAGCCCGTCGAACCCGACCGGCGCGGCGTACACGAAGGCGGAGCTCCAGGCGCTCGGCGCGGTCCTCGCGGCGCATCCGCGGATCGTGATCGCCTCCGACGAGATGTACGAGCACATCTACTGGGCGCCCGAGCCGTTCACGAGCTTCGCAGCCGCGAATCCGCATCTCTACGATCGCACCGTGACGATCAACGGCGTGTCGAAGGCGTACGCGATGACCGGCTGGCGCATCGGCTACTGCGGCGCGCCGCGCGAGCTCACCGCCGCGATGAGCACGGTGCAGGGGCAGTCCACCTCGAACGCCTCCAGCATCTCGCAACGCGCCGCGACCGTCGCGCTGAACGGCGATCAGTCCTGCGTCGCCACGATGAACCGCGCGTTCAAGGAGCGCCACGACTACGTCGTCGCCGCGCTGAACGCGATGCCCGGCGTCTCCTGCCGGCCCGGCGCGGGCACCTTCTATGCGTTCGCGAACGTCGCCGGCGCGATGCGCGCGCTCGGGATCGCCGACGACAACGCGTTCGCCGAGTACCTGCTCATCGAGGGCGGCGTCGCCGTGGTGCCGGGCAGCGGCTTCGGCGCGCCCGGGCACATGCGGATCTCGTTCGCGTGCAGCCTGCAGACCCTCGAGGAAGCGATGCGCCGGATCGAGCGCGCGGTCGGCGCGAAGGCCGCGCCGCGCGCCTGAGCGGCCGGTCGGCGTCGGGGCTCCGGTGAGTCCCGACGCCGACCGCGTTCACCCCGGTCTCGCCCGACCGCTCAGAACTTGACCGAGATCGTTCCGTAGAACGCCCGCGGGGCGCCCGGGTACGCGAGCACGTAACTCGCGTACGGCGGCACACCCGTGCCGTTGGCGGTATTGTAGATGCCGCCGCCGGAGAGTTCCTCGAACGCGTTGTATCGATGGTCGAGCGCGTTCATCACCTCGAACTTGAGCTTCACGGACTTCGCGAGATCGCCGAACCACGCCTTCGGCAAGGTGGCCGCCAGCGCAAGGTTCAGCACCCCGTAGGACGGCTGGGTCGAATAGGTCGGCGCCGACAGGAAGTTCGACCAGAGGTATTGCTTGCCGACGTACTGGTACCACGCGCGCGGCTTGATCGCGACGCCACCGAAGAACGTGTGGGTCCAGTACGCGCCGATGTTGAACGTGGTATCGGGAACGTTCGAGACCGGCGCGCCGTTGTAGTCGAACGCCGCTCCCTGACCCTGGACCGGATAGAAGCTGTAGTCGTTGAAGTACGCCTTCTCCACGTTCAGGTTGCCGAACAGCTTCAGCTGGTCGAGGTTCGCTTCCGCCGAGAAATTCACGCCGTGGTAGAGCGAGTCGCCGGTGCCCTCGCCGAGGAACGCACCGGTCGAGCTCTGCGTCGCGCCGATGAACTGGTTGCTGAAGTGCGTGTGGTAGTAGTTCAGGTTCAGCAGGACCTTCGAGAACGCGCCGACCTCCGGCCAGAACGTCTTGAAGCCGACCTGCCACTCGACGCTCTTCTCGGTGATGTCGCCGATCACCGGGACGCTCTGGTAGAGCCCGCCGCCGCCGCCCACCTGCGGCAGCCGGTAAGCGGTCGCCCAGTTGCCGTAGACGGCGAGCCAGCGCATCGGTTCCCAGCGGGCGCTGACCGACGGCTCGGTCTTGTCGTAGGTCGTATGGGTCGCGGGCAGGCTGCCCTGATCGTGTCCCGAGAAGACCCCGGCGGCATCGAGCGCATCCGCCTCGGCGAAATACGTGCCGCCGTACGGGTAATAGTCCGTGCGATAGCTCACCGCCCGGATTCCCGGCGTGACCGTGACGCTCGGAATCGGCGTGATCGCATCCTGCAGGTACGCGGCGAGATTGGTGATGTACCACAGGTCGCTGCGATGATTCGCGTTCGGCACCGACACGGAGCCGCACACCGTCGTGCCGGCGGGGACGACGTTGCCGACCCCGTAGGCGACGTTCGTGGTGGTGGTGCCGCACACCGCCGGGTTCCAGAACGAGTTGCGCGAATCGTAGGTCGTGTTGATGAAATAGCCGCCGACGCCGATCGTGTTGTACGGCAGGTAGAGGTCGCTCCAGAGCTTGTCGCCGTACATGTGCGAGTACGGGTTGTTGTGCTCGTAGACGTTGCCGGCGCCGGGCACGTAGTTGTTGTAGTGCACGTGCAATCGGTCGCCGCGGCGATACCAGAGCTGGTTGTGCAGCGTCACGCGGCTGTCGAGGCGGATGTTCTGCCGCGCATAGACGAGCCAGGTCCGGTTGTAGTCGTTCTTGCGCCACACGTTCTCGTTCACGGCGCTGTAGAAGCCCGTGGTCGGCTGGCTGAACAGCGGCCCCGGATTCGGGACGCCGCTCGCGTTCTGGCCGTTGACGCCGATCAGCGGATTCGGGACCACCGGGATCGGGGTCGGCCGCCAGCCGTGCCCGTCGCCGAGGTAGCCGCCGAAGCTCACGTCGCCGTTGCTGAACACCTTGCGGGTCTTGACGAACCCCGCGAAGTTGCGCGACGGCCAGGCGTAGCCGTCCGGCGAGGTGCGGAAATTGTTCGATCGGCCTGCCCCACCGGCGATCACCGTTTCCCAGCCGCCGACCTTGCCGGTCTGCAGGATCAGATCCGCGTTCTCGGTGCTGAAACTGCCGCCGGTCAGCTGCACCCGCCCGCCCGCGGTGCGGCTCGGCTGCACCGGGACGAAGTTCACGCCACCGCCGATGTTGTTGTACCAGCGAGTCGCCGGGTCACCGGGACCGTAGGTGACCCGGGCCCCCTCGAGCAGCGCGGTCTGCGGAATCTGCGGCGTCTCCCACAGGCCGGTCGCGGCATTGACCATCGGGATGCCGTCGAAGCTCACCGCGATGCTGCCGTTGTCGATCGTATTCCCGGAGAAGCCGCCCCAGCCTTGCTTGAACCCGTTCATGCTGATCGTCGCCTTGGTGGCGCCGGTCTGGCCGTAGCCCTCGACGTTGATCCCGGGCGCGAACGACAGCGCCTGCGCCGCCCCACCGACCACACCCGCGGATTTCAGCTGCTGGCGGTCGAGCGCCTTGTCCGCATACGCGGACTGATAGATCGATTTCTGCCGCAGGCTCTTCAGCTGCAGCTTCTTGCCGGTCACGACGACTTCCTGCAGCGCGCCCCCATCGGCCGGCGCCGCCGCATGCGCGAACGCGCTCGCCGCCGAAAGAATCGCGGCGATCGCCATCGCCAGCTGCGTGCCGTTGGATCGGGTGCCATGGTTCGGTTGTGTCATCGTTCGAGCCCCTGTATTGGAATGTTGCGAATGCGCAACACATTGGTGTGCGACAGCGAGGCGCACGTTAAGGGCGGGGCTTTGCGGTCTGATGACCGCCGGGTTTCAAATTCGTGGCACGGGCGCCGCGCCGCGACTCCCGGGACACGCCGGCCCGGAAGATCCGTTTCTTGACTTAGGGAGCGCGGTTCCTGAAAATCCGCGCCTCGCGATATTCCCCGGTAGCTCAGCGGTAGAGCGTCGGACTGTTAATCCGTTGGTCGTCTGTTCGAATCAGACCCGGGGAGCCAAC
>JAJYAM010000057.1 GCA_021779535.1 Pseudomonadota bacterium | reverse complement strand
CACGCGTTCTCCTGCAGGAACATCAGCTGCGGGAAGTTTTCGACGCCTTCGGCGGTCACGTCGATGGACAGCGACTTCGCCATCGACAGGATCGCCATCACGATCGCGCGATCCTCCGCGCAATCGATCAGATTGGTCACGAACGAGCGGTCGATCTTGAGCCGGTCGACGACGAAGTGGCGCAGCCGGCCGAGGCTCGAATAGCCCGTGCCGAAGTCGTCGATCGCGAGGCACACGCCGATCTGCTTGAGCTGCGCGAGCGCGCTCTGCGCCCAGGCCTCGTCCTTCATGATCACCGATTCGGTGATCTCGAGTTCGAGCGTCGCGGGATCGATGCCGCTCTCCGCGACGATCGCGGCGACCCGCTGCGGAAACTCCCGCGTCGCGAATTGCTGGCCGGACACGTTCACCGCCATCCGGATCGGGGGCAGCTCCTGGTCGCGCCAGGCCTGGATCTGCCGGCAGGCGGTACGGATCACCCATTCGCCCAATTCAGCGATCAAGCCGGTTTCCTCCGCGACCGGGATGAAATCGGCCGGCGACACCACGCCGAGGTCGGGATTCGTCCAGCGCAGCAGGGCCTCGACGCCGGCGACCGTTCCCCGCGCCACGTCGAACTGCGGCTGATAATGCACCGAGAACTCGCCCCGCTGCAGCGCGCCGCGCATCTTCTCCTCGATCGCGAAGCGGTGCCGTACCGCGGAGTTCATCTGCGCTTCGAAGTACGCATAGCTGCCGGGTCCGCGGCGCTTCGCGAAGTACATCGCGAGATCGGCGTTGCGCAGCAACGTGTCGGCGTCGGCTCCGTCGGTCGGATGGATCGCGATCCCGATGCTCGGCGTGATCACCAGCGAGTGATGCGCGAGTTGCATCGGCTCCTGCAGCTCGTCGATCAGCCGGGAGGCGACCACGCCGGCTTCCTCGTTGCTCGCGAGTTCGGGCAGCACCACGACGAACTCGTCGCCGCCGAGTCGCGCGACATAGGCCGACGCCAGCGACGCCGCGCCGTTCGGCTCGGCGGGATCGCCCTGACGGAGCGTCCGTCGCAGCCGCGCGGCGACCAGGCACAGGAGTTCGTCGCCGACGCCGTGGCCGAGCGTGTCGTTCACGCGCTTGAAGTTGTCGAGGTCGAGGAACAGGACCGCCATCGGCCGCTCGGCGCGGCTCGACGCCAGCACCGCCGACTGCAGGCGGCTCGTGCACTGCGAGCGATTCGGGAGGCCGGTCAGCGGATCGAAGTACGCGAGCTTGACGATCCGGTGCTCCGCGCGCCACTTGCTCGCCAGCGAGATCGCCATCTGCCGGACCTCGTGCGGATGGAACGGCTTCTGTAGATACGACAACTTCTCCTCCGGCGGGACGAGGCGGCCGATCAGCGCCGGATCCGTGTCCGAGTACGCGGTGCAGATCGCGATCTCGATCGCCGGGTCCAGCGCCCGGATGCCGGCGGCCGCCCAGGCGCCGTCCTGGCCGGGCGGCATGCGCATGTCGAGGAACGCGACCGTGAACGGCTCGTTCGCGGCGAGCGCGTCGCGCACCGCGGCGACGGCCGACTCGGCGTCGTGGCAGAACACCACGTCGAACGCGGGCGGCGCCGGCGGCGCGGCGACGGCAGGCGCTTGCGCGGAACCCCGCGGGGCGTGGAACAGCCGGGCCTGCAGATCCCGCAACCGCCCGATGTCGCCGTCGGTGGCGTCGCCGAGGAAGATCTGCCGGTACGCATCGCGCACGTCGGCTTCGTCGTCGGCCACGAGGATCCGTATGGGCGCCCTTGCGCGATCAATCATCGGAGGTCTCCTGGATGGTCATATCGCCGTACTCGGCACGCCGTCGCCGAGCGGCAGGATCACGTGGATCGCCGCGCCGCGTCCCGGCCCGTCGCTCGTGGCCCAGATCCGCCCGCCGAGCGCCCGAATCGCGTTCGCGCACCAATGCAAGCCGATCCCGTGGTTCGTGCTCGGTGACTTCGTCGTGTAGCCCTTCTCGAAGATGCGATCGAGATGCTCGGGACGGATGCCGACGCCATCGTCTTGCGCCTGCACGTGCAGTTGATCGTGATCGGATTCGCGGCGCACCTCGGCCGACAGTCGCAGCGTGCCCGAGGCCCGGCCGGCGTCACGGACCGCCTCGGACGCATTGATGATCACGTTCTGCAGTACGAGACGCAGCGCCGTCCGGGCGATCCGCACCGGGCCGAGCGCGTTCAGCGACTCGTCGGCCGCGATGCGCAGCCGTGCCCGGCTCGAGTCCGGCACGATGTCGAGCGATTGCGAGACGAGGTCCGACAGCTTCACGGTCTCCAGCACCGGGCCGGCGCGCGAGGCGGTCCGCAAGTGCTCGGACAGCGCCGCATGCATGCTGTCGGCCTGCCGGCGAATCACGTCGAGATCGACGCGCGACTCGCGCAGCATCGCGGCCACGTGAGCGCATCCGAGCTCGAGGAACTGCGCGAGCTCCGACTGCCGGCTCGCGTCGGCGCCGCCGCGCACGAGTTCCGTGGCCGCCCGTTCGAGATCGCCGAGCGGCACCGCGTCGAAGCGCTTCGTGAGCGCACCGGCCCGCACGCCGAGCGGCGTCAGCGCATTGCCGAGGTTGTGCAGCACGCCCTTCGCCATTTCGGCGATGCCGGCCTCGAACGAGTGATCGACCACCTGCCGGCGTGCGTCCGCCAATTTCCCGACCATCCGGTCGAATTCGCGTCCGAGCTGCCCGAACTCGTCCGGATCGGTGCTGTTCAAGCGGGCGCAGAGGTCGGCGCTCTCGCCGACGTCGACCGCGTGGCGCGTCATCCGGGTGAGCGGGGCCAGCACCAGGTTGTTCAGCAGCACGACGACCAGCGCGAGGACGATGATCGCGACCACGATGATCGACACGGACGCGTATCGAACCGCGGCGAGTCCGCTCGCCTCGATGCGCCGCGGGACGTCGACGCGCAAGGTCATCACCGGGCGGTGATAGATGTCGTCGAACGCGCGGTACACGTGCATCGTGCGGGGGCTGTCCACGAGTGTCGCCGTGGCCGGCGCGAACGCGGTATTCACCGCCTGCAGGTTCGATTGCGTCCGCGACCCCAGGTCGTGCAGGCGTTGGGGCGTCAACAAGCGGCCGATGATCACCATCCCGCGCGGCCGGCCGCGTCCCGTGCCGTTCAGGATCGGCGACCCGGCGATCATCATCACCCCGAGATTGGTCCTCACGAGCCCGTTGACCGCGTGGTCGGTGCCGAGATCCTTGCGCCACGGGAAGTTCGCGGGCAGTGCGCCGCCGTCCACCAGGCTGCCTTGCAGGGAGAGCTTCGTCGGGATCACGTCGCCGGTCCACGCGAGCACGCGGCCCTGCAAGTCGACGATCAGCACGCTGTCGATCTGGATCTGATCGAGCGCGGTGCGGGTGAAATTCGTCGTGATGAACGCGGGGTTGCGACCCTGCGCGAACGCGTAGACCTCGCCCCAGTTGGCCCAGTCGGTCGCGTCGACCTCGAGGGTTTGCAGGTCGCGCTGGATCGCGAGGTGAACGCGCTTCATCGCGATGCGCGCGTGATCCCGGTCGAGGCGCGCGAAACTCGGCATCACGACCTGCAGCTGGATCACGATCGCGGCCACGATCAAGGTCGCGAACAGCAGCGCGAGCGAGGCCAGCAGCTTGATCCGGATGCTCATCCAGCGCGACTTGTACCGGGACGAGTGCTGCGACTCGTCGAGTGGATCGGCATTTCCCGCCCGGAGTCGGGTGGTGGTCGGGGGCAGACGCGGGATTTGCGACGCGGGTCACAGTTCCGCCGGGAACCCGTGCGCAACGCCCGTGCGCAAGGCGGGGCGGGCGGTCAGCGCGTGCGCGCCGGGCTCACCCGCAGGAAATCGGCGCAGGACTCCAGGAGCCGCCCGGGTTGGTCGCGATGCGGGAAATGGCCGCAGGCCTCGAGTCGCACGAGCCGCACGTCGGCGGCGAGCGTCTGCAATCGCTCGATCTGACGCATGGTCCCGTATTCGTCGTCGACGCCCTGGACCGCGAGCGTCGGACAGCGGACCCGCGCGGCATAGTCCTCGATGTTCCAGTCGGCGAAGGGCGGATGCAGCCAGATCTCGTTCCAGCCGTAGAAAGTCCGGTCGACATCGGCATGGTGACGCGCCATCCGCTCGCGCAGCGCGGCCGACTCGTAGCGTGCGCGAATCGCCGCGATGCTCGCGAGGGCCGGTGGCTCGACGAACAGGTGCGGCGCGATCGCGATCACCGCGGCCGGCCGATCGGGGAACGCGCCGGCGTGGATCAACGCGATCGAGGCGCCGTCGCTGTGGCCGACGAGCACGGGGTGCTCGATGCCGTGGAGCGCGAGCATCGCCGGCAGGGTTTCGAGCGCCTCGTCATGCATGTACGACACGGCGCGTCGCTCGCGCAGCGGCGTCGAGCGCCCGTTCCCGTAGCGCGAGTACACGATCGCGTCGAGACCCGAGGCGGCCGCGAGCCGGTCCGGGAAATCCCGCCACAGATCGACGGAGCCGAGCCCCTCGTGCAGGAACACGAGCGTCGGCGCCGGCGATCCGCCGGCGTCGAGGTGGCGGCACTCGAGGGTCCGGCCGCGAACCCGGTGCCGGTGGCGCGTGGCCCTCGGCCGCGCGCCGCTGGCGACGTGCGCGATCAGTGCGCCTTCGAATAGCCGAGGTGCAGCACGATCGGATCGCCCGTCTTCAGCCCGGCGATCGAGCGGGGCGGGAAATGCACCACCAAGTGCATCCCGTACGAGTCCACGTCGACCATGCCGCTCTGGTGGTCGATCTTGGTGACCTTGCCGGGCATCGAATGCTCGCCGAGCACGGCCGCGGCCCGCGCGGCCGGCCGGCTCGCGGCCGCCGGTGCGGTGCCTGCGACCGCGACCGCGGCCACGCCGAACGTCAAGGCCGCGAGCGCGGCGCCAATCGCTGGAATCTTCATGGTTCACTCCTCGAGGTTCAACCGATCGCGCCATTTCAATCCAACGCCGGTTGCGCCGCAAGCCTCGCCGCGCTGGCGCCCGGGGCCGGGCGTGGGTCGCTACACGATGTGCCGCGCGGCGAGCGCGTCGATCTCGGCCGCGCTCATCCCGAGGACCTCGCCGAGCACCGCGCGGGTGTCGGCGCCGAGCGTCGGCGGGGCGTTGCGATACCCGACCGGCGTCGCCGACAGCCGCAGCGGGCTCGCGACCTGAGGCACGTGACCCGCGACCGGGTGAGGCAGGTCGACCCGCAGTTCGCGGGCGCGCACCTGCGGGTCGGCGAACACCGCGTCCAGCGCATTGATCGGGCCGCAGGGCACCTGCACCCGCTCGAGCCGCCGCACCCAGTCGGTGGTCGTCCGCGTCACGGTCGCCTCGCGGATCGCCGCGATCAGGGCCTCGCGGTTCGCGACGCGCGCCGCGTTCGTCGCGAACCGGGGATCCTCGGCCCAGCCGGGCCGTCCGAGCTCCGCCGCGAGACGCCCGAACTGCGCATCGTTGCCGACCGCGACGATCATGTGGCCGTCGGCGGTCGGAAAATCCTGGTACGGGACGATGTTCGGGTGGGCGTTGCCCATGCGGACCGGCGGCTTGCCGCCGACCAGGTAGTTCATCGCCTGGTTCGCGAGGCAGGCGACCTGGACGTCGAGCAACGCGACGTCGACGTACTGTCCTTCGCCGGTGCGCTCGCGGTGCGCGAGCGCGGCGAGGATCCCGATCGTCGCGTACAGCCCGGTGAGGATGTCGGTGAGCGCGACGCCCGCCTTCTGCGGGCCGGCGCCGGGTTCGCCGTCCTTCGCGCCGGTGATGCTCATCAAGCCGCCCATCGCCTGGATCAGGAAATCGTAGCCCGGACGCGCCGCGTACGGGCCGGTCTGGCCGAAACCGGTGATCGAGCAATAGATCAGGCGCGGGTTCAGCGCGCGCAGGGTCGGGTAGTCCAGGCCGTGGGCGCGCAGGCCGCCGACCTTGAAGTTCTCGAGCACGACGTCCGCGCGCGCCGCGAGCGCCTGCACGATCTCGCGCCCCGCCGGCGTCGTGAAGTCGACCGTGATCGAGCGCTTGTTGCGGTTCGTGCACAGATAGTACGCGGCATCGCCCGAGCCGCCGGCCGGGTCCTGCAGGAACGGCGGACCCCAGCCGCGGGTGTCGTCGCCGCTGCCCGGACGCTCGATCTTGTACACCGTCGCGCCGAGATCGCCGAGGATCTGGCTCGCCCAGGGGCCGGCCAGCACCCGCGACAGGTCGAGGACCGTGAGGTGCGACAGCGCGGCCGGCGTCGACGCGGCGGGGTTCAGGGCGGCACGCCCTCGGCGACGACCGGGTTGCGCAGCGTGCCGACGCCTTCGATGTCGACGACCACCTCGTCGCCGTCGCGCAGCCACACCGGCGGGACCCGCTTCATCCCGACCCCGCCCGGCGTTCCGGTCGCGATCACGTCGCCGGGGGCGAGCGCGGTCCACGAAGAGATGTACGCGAGGAGCTGCGCGACGGGAAAGATCAGGTCGCCGAGTCGCGCCTCCTGCATCACCCGTCCGTTCAGCGTCGTGCGCAAGGTTTGCGCGCCGATCGGGCCGATTTCGTCCGCGGTCGTGAGCCACGGGCCGAAGCCGCCGGTCGCGGGGAAGTTCTTGCCCGGCGTGAACTGGGTCGTGTGGCCCTGGAAGTCGCGGACCGAGGCGTCCTGGAAGCACGCGTAGCCCGCGACGTGCGCGTCCGCGTGCGCCGCGTCGATGTCGCGCCCGCCGCGACCGATCACCACCGCGAGCTCGCCTTCGTAGTCCAGCTTGTCCGAGTGCCGCGGCTTCACGAGCGGCCGGCCCGATGCGACCAGCGTGTCCGCGAACCGGGTGAACACGGTCGGGTGCGCCGACCGGGGCCGCGCGGTCTCGACGCGGTGTTCCTCGTAGTTCAGCCCGATGCACAGGATCTTCGCGGGATTCGGGATCGGCGCCAGCAGCTCGATCTCGTCGAGACGGTAGTCCGCGGTCACGCCTCGAACCGCCCGCGCGGCCTGCGCGACGCCGTCGCGCGCGAGCAGCGCACGCAGGTCCGGGTACCCGGGCCCGAGCCGGGGGCCGAGCGCGTACACGTCGTGGCCGTCGCAGACGCCGAAGTCCGCACGCCCGGCGGCGAGGAAGCTGATCAAGCGCATCGCGCCGGATTATAGCCGAGTCAAACCGCCACCGGCTGCGGCAGCGACTCGATCCGCGGCACGAGCAGCTGCACGACCAGCAGCGCGAGCAGGTACGCGCACGCGCAGTAGATGAACATCGGCAGGTAGCTGCCGGTGCGCGACAGCACCTCGGCCGTCACTTCGAGGATCGCGAGTCCGCCCAGGTTGCCGAGCAGCGCGCCGAGGCCGATCACGCTGCCGACCGCCTCTTCGGGGAACAGGTCCGCGGCCAGCGCGAACACGTTGGTCGAGAAGCCCTGATGGGCCGCGAGCACGAGGCCGACGAGGAGCACCGCGTACCAGTAGTCGCGGATCTGCAGCACGAACACGATCGGCAGGACCGCGACCGCGCACAACAGCAGCGTCGTCTTGCGCGCGGCATTCAGGCTCGCGCCGCGGCTCAGCATCCGGGCGGGCAGCACGCCGCCGAACAGCGCGCCGACGGACGCGAGCGTATAGATCACCGCGAGCGGCGGACCGAAGGTGCTGAGATTCAGCCCGTACTCGCGGTGCAGGAAATCGGGGAGCCAGAACAGCAGGAACCACCAGACCGCGTCGCTCAGGAACTTCGCGCCCGCGACCGCCCACGCGCGGCGGTCGACCAGCAGCGCGCGCCAGCGCGGCGCGCGGGCGATGCCCGCCGACGCCGCGGCCGACACCCGGCGGTGCGGATGCAGTTCCTCCGGCAATCCGCGGTACGCGGCGAGCCAGCCGATCACCCACACGAAGCCGAGCGCACCCGTGATCACGAACGAGGCGCGCCAGCCGAACGCGAGCGCGAGCGGCGGCACGAGCAACGGCGTGATGATCGTGCCGAGGTTCGAGCCGACGTTCATGAAGCCGAGCGCGAGCGCGCGCTCGCGCTGCGAGAACCAGGCGGCGATCGTCTTGACCGCGGCCGGGGTCTGGCCCGCTTCGGCGACGCCGAGCAGCACCCGGATCCCGGTGAATCCGGCGACCGAGCGCACCGCCGCGTTCAGCATCGCGAACGCGCTCCAGGTCGCGACCGCGATCGGATAGCCGATCCGCAGACCGACGTTGTCCAGGAACCAGCCGGCGCCCAGGTAGGCGAGGATCGACGCGAACTGGAACGCGGACACGATGTGCCCATAGTCGAGGTCGGTCCAGTGGAACTGCGTCTCGAGCACCGGCTTCAGCAGCGCGATGATCTCGCGATCGACGTAGTTGACCATGTTGCCGACGACGACCAGGGTGAGGAACACCCAGCGCAAGCGCATCGCCGTGCGGGTCTGGGTCGCGGTGCCCGGGAGGGCTTGCGATCCGGGCATTGCGGGCGCCGATACCGTCGGTTCGCTCATCAGTTCCCCCTCGGCGCGGGCCGTTCGCGTCACTGTAGCAGGTCCGATCCACCCGGCTCCCCGGGGGTCGCGCAGACTCTTATAACAGAGTTGTATCACATAGGACAAACGTGTTAGGCTCGAACTGGAAATCAACGGATCGCGTTTGTTGCGCGGTTCCGACACACGCGTGCTCCGCGGCGGGGCGTGCCATCGGGGTCTGTCAGGGGGGTCGTAATGAGAACTGGAATACGGTCGTGGATCTGCATGGCGACCGCGCTCGCGGGCGCGGGATGGGGTGCGGCCGGCGCCGCGACGGCGCCGCCCGCCACCGGACCGGTGATGCAGTCGCCGCTCGCGGCGATCGTCGTCACCGCCGAGAAGCGCTCGGAGAAACTGCAGGACGTGCCCGCGGCGGTCTCGGTGATCACCGGCGCGCAACTCGGGCGGGCCGCGGCGGTCAACATCGAGGGCTTGCTCAACCAGGTGCCGGGAGTCACGTTCCACAAGGGCGACATCCCGTTCAACACCTCCCTGTTCCTGCGCGGCGTCGGCACGATCAACTTCGCGCTCGGCGCGGAGCCGAGCGTCGGCTACGTGGTCGACGGCGTCGTGATGGGGACCTCGGGCGAGGCGTTCGGCGACCTGATCGACGTCGCCCGCATCGAGGTGATCCCCGGGCCGCAGGGCACGCTGTTCGGCAAGAACTCCTCGGCCGGCGTGGTCAACGTCGTCTCGGTGATGCCGAGCCGTCACTTCGGCGCGAACTTCGACCTGGCGTATTTCGAGGGCAACGAGGTCCGCAGCAAAGCCACGCTCAACCTGCCGATCACCGACGACCTGCTGACCCGCACGACCGTGTTCGCGGGCCGCTACGACGGCAACATCACGAACCTGTACCAGCCGTCGGTCAATTCGGGCACCAGCAAGCTGAACGGCTACGACCACCGCGGCATCCGCTCGATCTGGAAGTGGATGCCGACCGATGACCTCACCTTCACGATGATCGGCGACTGGCGCGAAGCCGACGACAACTGCTGCGCGTTCGTCCCGGGCACGCCGCCCGGCACGCCGCCGGGTGGCGCGTCGCCCTCGGTCGCCGCCGCGCTGTCGGGCGTGCTCGGCCCGATCGGCTATCAGGGTGACCGCACGCGCACCGTGAACACCAATCTCGTGACCCGGAGTCTCGAGCGCGAGCGCGGGCTCTCGCTGCAGACCGACTGGAGCGTGCGCGACTACACCGTCACGAACATCGCGGCCTACCGCTACTGGTGGTTCAACGAGATCCGCGACGGCGACAATCTCGCGGTGACCGCGCCGTACGTCGGCGGGGCCTTCACCCAGGTCCACGACATCGGGCCGCAGACGACCTCGACCTTCACCGAGGAGTTGCGCCTGACGTCGCCCGCGCACCAGTTCTTCGAGTACGTCGCGGGCCTGTTCTACTACCACAACGTCCAGAACCGCTATTTCGAGCGCGACGACGTGGTCTGCACCTCGAGCACGCTCGCGCCGGATTCGACCGGGGTCGCGCCCTGCATGCCGGGCCTGTCGACCTACGCGACGCCGACCGCGAACGCGACCTTCGGGGCGAACTCGATCAACGTCGCCGCCTACGGGCAGGGCACGCTGCACTTCACCCATACGTTCCGCGGGATCGTCGGGCTGCGCGAGACCCACGACGAACTGTCGATGTACCACGACTACAACGTGTCGCCGATCTCGGGCGGTGGCGTGATCTCGGCGACCTGCACGCCGCAGCCGCTGTGCCTGCCGTTCCAGGGCCGGGCCAGCACGTCGCACTCGAATCTGTCGGGCAAGCTCGGGGTGCAGTGGGACATGACGTCCGACGAGATGGCGTATCTCACCTGGGCCAAGGGCTACAAGGGCCCGGCGTACAACGTCTACTTCAACCAGAACAACGGCCAGGCGCCGCCGCTCGCGCCGGAGACCTCGACCGCGTACGAACTCGGCCTGAAGTCGACGCTGCTCGGCGGCGATGCGTACCTGAACGCCGACGTGTTCCGCGAGGAGTTCAACAACTTCCAGGCGAACAGCCCGACGGTGCTGAACGGCGTCGTGATCACGCAGCTGACGAACGCCGGCTCGGTGGTGAGCCAGGGCTTCGAGATGACCGGTGCCGCGCGCCTGACCGACGCCTGGTCGATGAACGCCGGCATCACCTACGCCGACGCCCACGTCACGAACTTCAACGCGCCCCCGGGGGCGAACCCGCACGCGACCGCGCCGAGCGGGTCGGCGCTGCCGTTCGCGCCGAAGTTCAAGGGCAACATCGCGACCGACTACACCTGGCGCAAGCTGTTGCCGTTCTACGTGACGCTGTCGACGAACTACAGCTACCAGAGCCAGCAGTACGCGGACTTCGCGACCTGCACCACCTCGTACTGCCCGAACGGCGGGGAGAACCCGTACCTGCGGTTGCACGGCTACGGGATGTGGAACGCGAGCCTCGCGTTCAGCGACCCCGAGCATCGGGTGACCGTGAGCGCGCTGGTGAAGAACATCACCGACACCAGCTACGCCTCGTTCGCGCAGACCGGCGGTCCGGGCGGCGGCATCCTGTACTACATCCCGCGGGATGCGAACCGGTACTACGGGCTCGAGCTGCACGTGAATTTCGGCGGCGAGCACTAGCGCTCGCGCCGGAACGTTCGCTGCGCGGCGCTGCGGGAGATCCTCCGGCAGCGCCGCGCTCTTTTTTGGAGCGGCCGCTTTCGTGGAGCGGCCGCTTTGGTGGAGCGGCCGCTGCCGGCGAGCCGCCCGCATCGGTCCCGCCGCCCCTCGGACCGCGCGCGCGGTTCGCATACAATGCCTCCTTTCGCCACCGAGCCCCCCGCCAAGCCGCCGATGCCAAACCGACATTTCACCAGCGACAACGTCGCACCCGCCGCGGCCGCGATCCTCGCCGCGGTCCACGCCGCCAATGAGGGCTACGCCGCCTCCTACGGGGCCGATCCCTGGAGCGCGCGCCTGCAGGCGATCGCGAGCGAGGTCTTCGAGCGCCCGGTCGAGGTGTTCCCGGTCGCGACCGGCACCGCGGCGAACGCGCTCGCGCTGTCGCAGCTCGCGCCGCCGTACGGCGCGATCTACTGCCACGAGACCGCCCACGTCGCGACCGACGAGTGCGGCGCCCCCGAGATGTTCTGCGCGGGCGCGAAGCTGATCGGGCTGCCCTCGCCGGACGGCAAGATCGACCTGCGGCGGCTGCGATCCGAGATCGCGCTCGCCGACGACATGGGGGTGCACCACGTGAAGCCGGCCGCGGTCAGCCTCACCCAGGCGACCGAGTGGGGCACGGTCTACCGCCCGGACGAAATCGCCGCGATCGCGGCTTTCGCGCACGCGCATGGCCTCGGCGTGCACATGGACGGCGCGCGGTTCGCGAACGCGGTCGCGCACCTCGGCTGTTCGCCGGCCGAGGTCACCTGGCGGGCCGGCGTCGACGTGCTGTCGCTCGGCGCGACGAAGAACGGCGCGCTGTGCGCCGAGGCGGTGGTTTTCTTCGACGCGACCCAGGCGTCCGAGTTCGCGCGGCGGCGCAAGCGCGCCGGGCACCTGTGGTCGAAGATGCGCTTCCTGAGCGCGCAGCTGGTGGCGTATCTCGAGGACGACCTGTGGCTCGCGAACGCACGCCACGCGAACGCGATGGCGGCCGCGCTCGCGGCCGGCCTGCGCGATGCGCCGGGCGCCCGGCTGCTGCAGCCGGTCGAGGCGAACGAGCTGTTCGTCGCGCTGCCGGAGGCGACGGTCGCGCGGCTCGAGCGCGACGGCTTCCTGTTCTACCGATGGCCGTACCGGGAGCTCGACGACGCGGTCGCGATCCGGCTCGTGACCTCGTACGCGACGCTCGCCGAGGACGTCGAGGCGTTCACCGCGGCGCTGCGCGCCGGCGGGGGCGGCGCCCGATGAAGCGCGAGGAGCTGTGGCTCGGCCTCGATACCGGCGGGACCTTCACCGACGCGGTGCTGCTCGAGGGCGGGACGCGCGTCGTCGCGAGCGCGAAGGCGCTGACGACGCACTGGAACCTCGCGATCGGGATCGGCGGCGCGATCCGCGCGGTGCTCGGCGCGATGCCGCCGGGGCGGCGGCGCGAGGAGGTCAGCCTCGTCTCGGTGTCGACGACGCTCGCGACCAACGCGGTCGTCGAGAACCGCTTCAGCCCGATCGGCGTGCTGCTGATCGGGTTCGACGATGCGATGGCCGCGCGTACCGGGCTCGCGCGCGACGGCGCGAGCGCGATCCAGCGGATCGCCGGCGGCCACGACGCCACCGGCGCGCAGAGCGAACCGCTCGACGAGGCCGCGATCCTGCAGGCGGTCGATGCGCTGGCGGCGCGCGTCGGTGCGTTCGCGGTCGCCGCGCGGTTCTCGGTCCGCAATCCCGAGCACGAGCTCGCCGCGCGGCGGCTGATCCGCGAACGCTGCGACAAGCCGGTCACCTGCGCGCACGAGTTGAGCTCGAGGCTCGACGCGCCGCGGCGCGCGCTGACCGCCGCGCTGAACGCGCGCCTCACGCCGCAGATCCGCCACCTCACGCTCGCGCTCGCGCGGGTGCTCGAGGAGGAGTCGATCGATGCGCCGTTGATGATCGTGAAGGGCGACGGCTCGTTGATGCGCGCGGACGTCGCGCTCGAGTGCCCGGTCGAGACGATCCTGTCGGGACCCGCGGCGAGCGTGGTCGGCGCCGGCTTCCTGACCGGCCTCGACGACTTCGTCGTGTCCGACATGGGCGGCACGACCACGGACATCGCGATCGTGTCGAACGGACGCCCGGTGGTGAACGCGGACGGCGCGCTGATCGGCGGCTGGCGCACGATGGTCGAGGCGGTCGACGTGCGCACCTGCGGCCTCGGCGGCGACAGCGAGGTGGTGGTGGACCGGCACGGACGGCTGTGCGTCGGGCCGCGCAAGACGATGCCGCTCGCGCTGCTCGCGGACCAGTTCCCGGGCGTGCTGGTGGACCTGCGCGCGCTCGCCGAGCAGGATCGCCTGCCGCCGTTCGCGCCCCAGTACGCGCTGCGCAATCCCGAGCGCGACGCGCCGGCGCACCTGACCCGCCTGGAGCGCAGCGCCTGGGACGCGCTGACGCCCGAGCCGCAGCGCTTGTCGGCGCTCGTGCGCGGCGCCGCCGGGCGCGAGGCGCTGCGCCGGCTCGCGGATGCCGGGCTCGCGACGATCGCCGGCTTCACCCCGTCCGACGCGATGCACGTGCTCGGGCGGCAGACCGGCTGGAACCGCGAGGCCGCCGAGTGCGGCGCGCGGATCCTCGCGGTCGAGGAGCGCAACGCGCGCGCCGCGCGCGGCGCCGACACCGCCGCCGGCCTGTGCGAGCGCACGTTCGATCACGTCGTGCGCGCGACCGGTCGCGCGCTGCTCGCCGCCGCGCTCGCGAACGATCCGGGGCTCGAGGCGCACGGCGAGCGCTGGGGGTTGCTCGGCGAGCGGCTGGTGGAGGACGTCGTCGCCGGCGAGCGCTTCTCCGGCCTGGTCGATGCGCGGCTCGCGCTCGCGCGGCCGATCGTCGCGATCGGCGCGCCCGTCGGGGCCTATTACCCGGAGGTCGCGCGCCGGCTCGGCGCGGCGCTGGAGATCCCGCGCCACGCGGCGGTCTGCAACGCGGTCGGCGCGGTCGCCGGGGTCGTCGCGCAGTCGGTCGACGTGCTCGTGAACCAGACCAGCCTGAACAATTTCCGGGTGCACGATCCGGCCGGCCACGCGGACTACAGCGACTCGGCGGCGGCGCTCGAGCACGCGCGGCGGACCGCGGCCAAGCTCGCGCTCGTGGCCGCGGATCGGGCCGGCGCGGCCGATCCGCACGTCGAGATCGAGATCGAGGAGCGGCTCGCGCACCTCGAGACCGGCACGGACTACCTCGCGGAAGCGCGCGTGCACGCGACCGCGACCGGCCGGCCGCTCGCCGGTCATGCGCGTCCGGCCGCCGGCCACGTCCACCCGGCCGCCGGTCACGCCCGTCCGACCGGCTAGCGCGATGCGCGACGCGGCACCGGCCCGGGCGGCGCGCGGCGGGCGCGACCTTCGGCTGGATGCGCT
>JAJYAM010000119.1 GCA_021779535.1 Pseudomonadota bacterium | reverse complement strand
GCTGCACGTCGATCCGCACGGGCATCTGACGCTCGAGAAGGTCTATCGCACCGCGCACGGCGCGCATTGCGTCGCCGTCGACCCGGCCGGACGGGCGTTCGTGTGCGACCCGCGGCACGGGCGCGTGTTGGTTTTCGACTGAGCCTGGCGCGGGTTTGCGCGAATCACCGATGAGCGAGGCGCGCCTCGGAAATCCATCGCGACCCTGCCGAAGGTGAGACTCTATGGCGTTCCGCAGGCCGACGGAACGTTGAAGGCGTACGTGCTCAGTCACTTCACCGGCACGGAGCCCGCGAACTGAGGCGCCAAGGCGGTGGCGCCGTGCTGCCAGCCGGCGCGTCGCCACCGCCGGTAGAGCAAGGCGCCCATCGCGAGCGAATACAGCAACGACGCCCACCAGCCACCGACCGCGCCCAGACCGAATTGCGGCAGTCCATGGACCCAGCCGTCGCGGGAGCCGAAGATCAGGATGTCGGCCGCGGGTACCCACAGCAGCCACGCGAGCGAGGTCGCGAGAATCGCGGGAACCCTCACGTCCGCAACGCCCATCAAGCAGCAGTTCGACGCGAGCTTCCAGCCATCGCACACTTGAAACAGCATCGCGGGCCCGACCAATTGCACGCACAGCGCGCACACCGCCGCCGAGTCGCGATCCGTCCCGTTCACGAACCGGGGTGCGATCCACGGCATCGCGATCGATACCGCCAAGCCGAGCATCGCCATCGCCGCGATCGCGAGTCGAACGACCGCGCCGCCGATCGCGAGCGCCTCGGACAGGCACCCCCGGCCATACGCCTGCGCGACCAAGGTCGTTCCGGCCTGGGAAATTCCGGACCCGACCACGTACGGCACCGCGATCATCGCCGTGACGATCTGCATCGCAGCGCCCGCCGCCGCGCCGAGGTGGACCGCCATCAGCTGCATCGCGGCGAAAGCCAGCATGTCCACCGCGAGTCCCAGTCCGATCGGCAGGCCGAGCGCGAACTGCAACCGCAGTTGCGGCCGCCGCCAGGTCAGATGCGGACGGAACGCGCGGCGCATCGGCGTCGATAACAGGAACCCCACGCCGACGACCAGCCCCACCCCGGCGGCCGAGGCCGTCGCGAGGCCGGATCCGGCGATCCCGAGTCGCCAATGGAACATGTACAACTGGTTGAACAGCGCGTTGCTCGCCGTCATCGCGACCGCGATCACGAGCGTTCGCCGGGTCTGGCCGATCGCGTTGAAGAACGCACTCACCGACATCGCGAGCACCGTCATCGGACCCGCGACCGCGAATCGCGGCCACCAGTAGCGCAGCGCCAGCGCGCGAATTCCTGGATCGATGCCGGCGGCGATCAGCACCGGCTTCGCGAGGAAGCCGAGCAACACGAACGCCGGGATCGAGATCAAACAGGCGAAGATGCCGGACCACGCGGCGCGCGATGCAGCAGCCCGTCGACCGGCGCCATGCGCCTGCGCCGCGCGCGTCTGCACGGCCAACGCCAGTCCGCCGAAGAACAATACCCCGCAATAATCGAGCCACGCGACCGATGCAAGCGCGGCGGTCGCGGTGGTCGACAAGCGCCCGACGAACCAGGTATCGGTCAGGCTGAACGACGCTTCGATCGCACCGCTCAGGACCAGCGGACCCGCGAGTGCCGCGATCCGGCGGTATGCGGCGGGCTTCACGTCCACCGGAGCGTTCCGCGGGGCGACAATGTCCGTCGCTTGATCCAGGGCTCGACGATCGGCGTGCAGACCGCCGCCGCGAACCCCGACGGCGCGACCAGTTCGTGCACATACATGTGCGAGCAGCGCGGCCGCTCCTCGTCGACGACCCGCAGTACCCCGGCCGTGATCGGTTCGACTCGAAAACCGCGGAAATCGCAAGCGAGTCCGACGCCCAGTGCCTTCGCGTAGGCTTCCTTGCGGACCCAGATCCGATGGAGCCGATCCCAACGGTCGGTCGTGATCGTGGCGCGCCATTCGTCGACCTCCCGCGGGTGGAGCACGGCATCGACGAGTTCTTCGGGGTCGCCTCCGAGGCGATCGATGAACTCGACGTCGACGCCGATCGGCGCAACGGAGAATCCAATCAGCGCGATACCATGGCTATGACTCAAATTGAACGAAAGGTCGGCGTCGGCGAGCTCCGGTCGTCCCATGGCGGAGCGACGCACGGGGCGGGGCTGTGCGCCGGATCCCGGATAGGCTGCGAGAAGACGGCTGAGCGCCGCATGGGCGCGTCGCGACTCGATCGAGCGAGCGGCGGGCTCACCGCGCGGGTTCCGCTCATGGCACTCCTTCGCGACGGCATCCCAGCCGCCGTCGAAGAGATCGACGGCCCAGATGTGAATTTCCCTGCGACCGAGCTTCCCGCGCATTCACGCACGACTCGACGGATCACCCGCGGCGGCGCGGCGATCGCGGCCGGCGAGCGCGTCCCTCAGCTCCCGAGCGAGCCCATGCAGGTGCGGCGGCTGCAACATCGAGAAATGATCACCGCCCACCCGGTCGATCGCCAAGTGACGTAACCCGACGGCGTCACTCCAGCCCAGATCGGACACATGGTGATTCTCTTCCGAATGACGAGTCTCTTCGCTTGCGATGTACAAATGGACCGGCAAGCCGATGGGCTCCGGTCGGTATTGCAGCCAGGCGCTCAGGTACGCGTTGCGAACGGCGATGTCACGCTCGATCTCCGCGAAGTCCGCGTCACGATAGCGTGGCGGCAACAAGTCGCGCTGCCGCGCCCGCTCCAGCATCTCGCGCCAGGTGCCGGCGGAGGCCGCGAGCCGCCGCGCTTCGCGCATCTGCGTCGAGTGCACGCCAAAGTGATCTTCGATCTGCCGCAACACCCCCTTGACGTCGATCCGGTCCAGCGAGCGCGACGACGGCGCCTTTGACACCATCGAACGATGCGCTGAATCGAGCAGTCCGAGAAACAGCACGGACTCACCGGCTTCCAGCAGCTGACGGGCAATCTCGTAGGCGATCACGCCTCCGAAACAATGACCGACGAAGCGATACGGACCGGCCGGGCGCACTGCCCGGATCATGCGGAGCAACCGCGCCGCGATGGATGGAATGTCGCCGGGTATCTCACGCGGATCGTTGGGCGACGGCAGCGCGTAAATTGCCATGTCGAGATCGAGTGCGTCGGCGAGCGCCGGTGCATACATCAAGTCGCCCGCACCGTCATGGATCATGAACAACGCCGCGTCGTCGGAGCCGGCGCGTAGCGCAACCGCGTGCTCGACGTCGGACGCGCACCGCAGTCGTTCGATGAGAGCCGCGAACGCGACCACCGTTTGATGTCGGAACAGGTCCATCGGCGTGATCGCGGGACATCGCGGTCGGAGGCGATTGATGACCCGCACGACCAGCAAGGAGTGTCCGCCGAGCTGGAAGAAGTTGTCGTTGCGGCCGACGGACTCGACCTTGAGCACCTCGCCCCACACCCGCGCGATCGCCTCCTCGACCTCACCCTGCGGCGGCT
>JAJYAM010000118.1 GCA_021779535.1 Pseudomonadota bacterium | reverse complement strand
GGCCGGCCTAGGCGCAAATAAGCATACCGTATACACTCGATCGGGTGCATCGCGATCGCGAGCGACCGGTCCGGGAGCCTCAGCGGATGAAGACGAACAAGATCGACCACATTTGCATCGCGGTGCGCGACCTGGAGGCCGCGAAGAAGATCTGGGAACCGGTCCTCGGCAAGCAGGCGCCGGACGATAGTTACGTCGACGAGCCCGAGAAGATCCGCGTCGCGCGCTACTGGGTCGGCGGCATCGGATTCGAGCTGATGGAGTCGTTGACACCGGACGGTGACGTCGCCAAATTCATCGAGCGGCGCGGCGAGGGCGTGATGCTGATCAGCCTGAACGTCGACGACACGCGGCAGGCGGTCACCGAGCTCGCCGCGAACGATTACCCGATCGTCGGCGGCATTCGCCGGTTCCGGGATTGCGAGTTCGCGTTCGTCCACCCGCGCAAGATGAACGGCGTGTTGCTGGAGGTCATCGACTACCCGTGGCGCGAGCTCGAGGAGGCCTCGAGCACGTCGAGCGCGCGTTGACGCGCGCCGCCGCCGCGGCGGGTGCCGCCGGCTCCGGTGCGGCCGTGTGGACCGCCGGCTTCCGGCCGTTCTTCCTCGCCGCGTCGTTGTACGGCCCGGCGCTGCTCGGGCTGTGGTACGGAGCGCGCCTCGGGTGGTGGCCGCCGCCCGATCCGCGCCTGCCCCTGTGGGCGCTGCACGCGCACGAGATGCTCTTCGGGTTCGCGGGCGCGCTGGTCTGCGGGATCCTGCTGACGGCGATCCCGAGCTGGACCGGCGCCGCGGAGATCCGCGGCGCGCCGCTGCGCCTGCTCGCGGCGCTCTGGCTGCTCGGCCGCGTGTGCGTGTGGTTCCAGCGCGAACTGCCGGAACCGCTGGTCGCGGTCGGCGACGGCGCGCTGTTTCCGGTGCTCGGCCTGCTGCTGTTGATCAGCGTGCGCGGCGCGCGCAAACGCCTGTTCGCATGGACGACGGTGCCGCTGTGCGCGTTGGCCGCCGCGAACTTCCTCTACTACGACGGCGTTCGCAGCGGCTCGATCGGCGAGATCGGGCGCGCGCTCGCGCTCGCGGTCGATGCGCTGATGTTCCTGTTCACCTTGTACGGCGGCCTGTTCGTCCCGGCGTTCACCCGCCGCTGGCTGCGGTCCCGCGGGATCGAATCGAAACCGCTCTCGCCGCCGATCGAAACCGCGACCGCGGCGGCGATGCTCGCGTTTGCGCTCGCCGACGTGCTGCACGCGCCCGCGCGCTGGGTGACCGTGACCGCGAGCGCGGCCGCGCTGATCCACGCGTGGCGCTGGGCCCGATGGCGCGGATGGCGCGCGTTCCGCGACCCGATCCTGCGGTGCGTGCACCTCGGCTATCTGTGGCTGATCGCGTCGTTCGTGCTGCGCGCGTGCGCCGGCACGCGCATCGCGTGGCAGGACGCCGCGATCCACGCGTTCACGATCGGCGCGTACAGCACGCTGAAGCTCGGCTTGATGACGCGCGTCGCGCTGAAGCACACGGGCCGGCCGGTGCGTGCGGACCGCGCGATGCGGTTCGCGTACGCGCTGATGCCGATCGCGGCGATCTCGAGGATCGGGTTCGCCTTGTCGCACGGGCCCGAATGGCTCGTGGGCGCCGCGGCGTTCCTGTGGGCGCTCGCGTTCTCGATCTACGCGTTCAGGTTCGCCCCGCTCCTCCTGCGCGCGAGCCTGCCGCGGCCGCACGCGGCGCTTCGTCCGGCGTGAATCGATAGTCGATCGCCGCGCGCCCGGGCGTGACGCGGCCGCTCGCGAGGTCGCGGGCCAGCACGGCCGCGTCCCGTTCCGCCGGATCGCCGAAGCCGCCCCCGCCGGCGGTGTCGAACTCGACCACGTCGCCGCGCTTGAGCCTCGTCAATCCATACGGATCCGCCGGCCGGCCGTTGACCGTCAAGCGCGCGAGCCCGCCCGCGCGACCCCCGTAGAGTCCCTCCGGCGCGCGCTGGAAACGCCCGGACTGAATCGCCATGCCGACGCTCCCGCGGGGCCCGTGCTCGTCGTCCGGCACCCAGATCACCTCGCGCCGGCCTTGCGCGCCGCGAAACTTCCCGGCGCCGCCGGAGTCGGCGAGCAATTCCCGCGAGCGGATCACGAGCGGCGTGTCGCTCTCGAAGATCTCGACCGGCGTGTTGGCCGCGTTCGCGGGAAACACGAAGCTGCCCGATCCGTCGCCGGCCGCGCCCGCACCCATGCCGCCGCCGCGGATCACCGCGGTGTGGAACGGCTCGCCGGATGCGCGCGCGCCGTAGAACACCTGCATCGTCGCCGGCGTCCCGCCGCTGCCGGCGATCACCCGGTCGGGCAGCACCGGCGCCAGCGCACGATAGATGATCTCGGTCATGAAGTGGCCGATCTGCATTCGCGCGACCACCGGCGCCGGATGCCGGCAATTGACGACCGAGCCCTCGGGAGCGATCAAGGTGATCGGCGCGGCGGTGCCCTCGTTGTTCGGCAGGTCGGGATCGAAGATGCTCTTGATCGCCATGTGCACGTACGCGTACGTGAAGTTGAACACGACGTTGCCGCCCCAGTCGACCTGCGGCGCCGAGCCCGACAGGTCGACGACGACGTCGCTGCCGGTGATCCGCAGCTCGCAGTGGATCTCGACCGGCGCATGGCCTTCGATCTGCTCGATCGTCCCGCGCGCGCGGTAGGTGCCGTCGGGAACCCGCGCGATCGACTCGCGCAGGCTCCGTTCGCTGCGGCGGATGATCTCGTCCCCGAGCGCATCGAGGTCGTCCAGCCGATGGTCGTCGAGCAGTTGCCGGATGTGCCGCGCGCAGACGTGGTTCGCAGCGATTTGCGAGCGGATGTCGCCGAGCACCTGCTCGGGGGTCCGCACGTTCGCGCGGATGATGTCGAGCACGTCCGGGTTCGGTTCGCCGTCGCGGTACAGCCGCACCAACGGCAGGAACAGCCCCTCTTCGAACACGTCGTGGTTGTTCGACGCGACCCGCCCGCCGACGTCCGCGTGGTGCAGGATGCACGCGGTGAACGCGATCAAGCGGTCGCGGTGGAACACCGGGGCGAGCACGCAGACGTCGTTCAGGTGGCCCGCGAGCGCCCACGGATCGTTCGTGATGTAGACGTCGCCGGGCCGGAAGAAGTCCGCCGGGCGGCTGTGCACGAGCTTCTTGATCCCGAGCGCCATCGCGCCCGACTGGCCCGGGCTCGCGAGGGTGCCTTGCGCGAGCTCGCGGCCGCGGCTGTCGGTGAACATGCAGGTGTAGTCGTGCGAGTCCCGCAGCACGCTGGAGAACGCGGTTCGCGCGACGGCCGCGTCCGCCTCGTCGACGATCGACACGAGGCGGCGCCAGAGGATCTCGAGCGTGACGGGGTCGAAAGTCGACACGGCGGGCACTCCTAGGACAGGTCGATCCACAAGAAACCATGGTCGTCGACGCGGACCTGCCCGCCCGCACCGACGACCAGCGTCGATTCGCGCTCCTCGACGATCGCCGGCCCGGCGAACCGCATGCCCGGCGCGAGA
>JAJYAM010000117.1 GCA_021779535.1 Pseudomonadota bacterium | reverse complement strand
CTATTGCCGGCCGAACCCCAGCCGGGCGTAGCCGGACGGATCGGTCCGGCGGATCCGCCAGGCCCGCAGCGCACCGAGCGCGCCGGCGACGAACACCAGCGCGGGCAGCACGATCCGCAGCATGCCGAACGAGCCGGTGAGCACGTCGAAGTGGATCACCGCGAGCACGAGCACGACGCCGAGCGCGACGCTCGCGACGATCGGCGCGAAACGGGTCCGGAACGCGCCGCCGGATCCTGCGCGGTGACGGGCGAAGAACACCGGGACCGCGGCCGAGGAGAGCGCCATCAGCGCGATCACGCCGAGCGTGCCGACGTTCGTGAGCCACGAGAACAGCGTCAGCACCGGGTCGAGCCCGAGCAGCGCGAACACCGCGAGCACCGCGGCCGCGAGCACCGTCTGGGTCAGCGAGCCGGTGTGCGGGCTCGCGTGGCGCGCGTGGGTGCGACCGAGGGCGCGCGGCAGCAGGCCGTCGCGACCGAGCGCATAGAAGTAGCGCGCGGCGGCGTTGTGGAACGCGAGCAGGCCCGCGAACACGCTGGTCACGAACAGCACGCTCATCGTCGCCGACAGCCACGGGCCGACGTAGCGGACCGCCATGTCGAACACGAACCGCGTCGGATCGGCGAGCCCCTTCAGGTGCGCGACCAGACCGGTCGCGCCGACGCCGATCACGAGGCACCACAGCGAGAACGCATAGAATCCGCCGATCAGCAGCACCGACAGGTAGGTCGCCCGCGGGATCGTGCGCTCGGGATCGCGCGCCTCCTCGCCGTAGATCGTCGTCGCCTCGAAGCCCATGAAGCCGGCGAAGCAGAACAGGATCGCGATCGCGGGCGAGCCGCTCAGCGCCTCGGCGGGGGTGAACGACGTCAGCGTGATCCCCTGCGCTCCGCCCGCGCGCAGGATCGCGACGTCGAGGATCAGCATCGCGACGTATTCGCCGGTCACGAGCACCGACAGGATCCGCGCCGACAGGTCCACCTGGCGGTAGCCGAGCACCGCGACCGCCGCGAGCGCCGCGAACGAGTAGTCGTACCAGGGCCAGTCGAGGTGTGCGGTCTGCAGCATCAGCGCGCGCGCGGCGGTGCCGAACATCCCGTAGATCCCGATCTGCATCGCGTTGTACGCGACCACCGCGATCAGCGCGGCCGCGCCACCCGCGATCCCGCCGAGCCCGCGCGCCGCGAACGCGTAGAAGCCGCCGGCGGTGACCACGTGCCGCGCCATCGCGGTGTAGCCCGCGGCGAACAGCAGCAGCACGGCGACGCACGCGAGGAGCGCCGCGGGCATCCCGGCCCCGTCGCCGAACATCATCCCGATGGGAAAGCCGCCGGCGATCGCGACCAGGGGACCGGCCGCCGAGACCACGAAGAACGTGACGGCGCCGACCCCGACCGCATTGCGGCGCAGCTGGTTCGCCGCGCTCGTCAAGCGGCGTGCTCGAACGCGCGGTGCAGCGCGTCGGCGAGCACGTCGATCTCGGCGCGCTGGATCACCAGCGGCGGCGACAGGATGATCTTGGTGCCGACCGGGCGCACCAGCGCGCCGGCGGCGCGCGCCGCCGCGGCGACGCGGTCGGCGTAGCCCGCCGTCGGATCGATCGGCTCGCGGGTCTTCTTGTCCTTCACCAGATCGAGCGCGATCATCAGCCCCTTGCCGCGCACCTCGCCGACCGCGGCGAACCGCTCGAGCGGCTTGACCCGCTCCATCAGGTACGCGCCCTGGCGCGCGGCATTGCCCGGCAGGTCCTCGTCGCGCACGATCGCGAGGCTCGCGAGCGCGGCGGCGCACGCGACCGGATGGCCCGCGTAGGTGTAGCCGTGCATCATCGCGCCGGTGAAGTTCTGGTTGTCGTAGAACGCGGCGGCGACCCGCTCGTTCACCCCGGTCGCGCCGAGCGGCACGTAGCCCGAGGAGATGCCCTTCGCGAGGCACGCGATGTCGGGCTTCACGCCCCAGCCGCGGCAGCCGAACATCGAACCGCTGCGGCCGAAGCCGGTCACGACCTCGTCGGCGATCAACAGCACCCCGTGGCGGTCGCAGACCTCGCGCACCAGCGGCCAGTAGTTCGCCGGCGGCACGATCACCCCGCCGGCGCCCTGGATCGGCTCGGCGACGAACGCCGCGACCGTGTCCGGCCCCTGGAACACGATCTCGCGCTCGAGGAGCTCCGCGCAGATCCGCCCGAGCGCCTCGGGGTCCTCGGTGAAGGGATTGCGGTAGGTCCACGGCGTCTCGACGTGGAAGCAGCCCGGCAGGAGCGGTTCGTAGTTGCGCCGGAACACGGTGTTGCCGTTCACCGACGCGCCGCCGAAGTGGGTGCCGTGGTACCCCTGCTTCAGGCTGATGAACTTCACCCGGTCGGCCTGCCCGACGAGCTTCCAGTACTGCCGCGCGAGCTTCAGCGCGGTCTCGATCGCATCCGACCCGCCCGAGTTGTACACGAACCGCACGATCCCCTCGGGCGCCATCATTTCGTGCAGCACCCGCGAGAGCTCCTCGGCGCGCGGGTGGCTGATCCCGTCGAAGAGCTGGAAGTACTCGAGCTCCTCGAGCTGCGCGACGATCGCCGCCTTCACCTCGCGGCGGTTGTGGCCGACGTTCACGTTCCACAGCCCGGCGACGCCGTCGACCAGGCGATGTCCCGCTTCGTCGATCACGTGGCAGCCGTCGCCGCGGACGATGCGGATCGGCTTGCGCCGGCGCATCTCGGCCGGGTGCAGCATCGGGTGCCAGAAATAGCTCTCTTCGGCGGGGGATCCGGTTTCGACGACGGTCATCGCGGGCTTCCTCGCGGCCTCGCCGGCCGCCGTGATAGACTCGAACTAATTCGAGTATATGATCTGGTCCGCCCGCGTCAAGGAGTTCGATGCCGCCCCGTGCGACCCCCGCGCGCTCGCCGTTCCTCGCGACCCGTCGCAAGGCGCCGCGCGCGCGCGGGCTCGCCCGCCGCGAACGGCTGCTCGACGCGGCGTGGAGCCTGCTCGCGGACCGCGACCTCGGCGCGGTGAGCCTGGCCGACGTCGCCGCGCAGGCCGGCGTCCCGGTCGGGTCCGCATACCACTACTACCACGACGTCCGCGAGGTCTACGAGGCGCTCGCCGCGCGGGTCGCGGCGCAGCTGCTCGAGCGGCACTCGGCGCCGCTGCGACGGCGGCCGCGCCGCTGGGCGCAGGTGATCGAGGAGTTGATCGATCGCGGCGTCGGGTATTTCAACGCGCACCCCGCGGCCGCGCGCCTGCTGATCGGCCCGCAGACGCCGCCGCAGCTCAAGTTCCGCGACCGCGAACGCGATCGGGTGCTCGCCCAGGTGTTCGAGTCGCAGGTCGACGCGCGCTTCGCGCTGCCGCGGTCCGAGGAGCGCTCGGCGGTCTTCTTCCGCGCGCTCGAGATCGCCGACCTGATGCTGAGCCTGTCGATCGTCGACGACGGCGTGATCACGCCCGCGATGGCCGCCGAGGCGAAGCGCGCGTGCATCGCCTACCTCGGCAGCTATTTCCCCGCGCTCCTGCCGCGGCGCACGCGCGCAGGTGCCCGCGTGCACGA
>JAJYAM010000009.1 GCA_021779535.1 Pseudomonadota bacterium | reverse complement strand
TGCCATCGCAAGGCCGAGTGGTCGGCGGCGAATCCGTTCCGCCCGTTCTGCAGCGAACGCTGCCGGCTCGTCGATCTCGGCGCGTGGTTCAGCGGCGCGCGCGCGATCCCCGACGAGTCCACGCCCGAGCTCACCCACCCCGAGGACGACGCGGCACCGCCCGAGCGCTGACCGCGCGAACACCGCACTCGCGCCCGCGCGCGCCGACCCGTCAGTCCCGCCCGCGCGCGAGCGCGTTCACCCCGCTCGCACCGAGCACCCGCGCCCGCGCGAGCGCGAGGCCGCGCGCATAGACCGGGATCGCGACCGCATCGCAGAGCGCGCGCAGGCGGCGCGGCGCCAGCGGGGTGTCGAGCACGATGAAATCCGCGCCGCCGGCCGCCGCCTGCCGCGCCGCGCGCGCATCTGGACAGGCCGCTCCGCGCAGGCCCGCGCCGCGCGGGCCCGGCCACCGATCGATCCGGTAGCGCGCGGTCCGCGTCGCCGCGATCCGCGGTGGCAGGCGCAGCGCCGTGACGACCGGTCGGTCCGCCGGCAACAGCCCCGCGGTCCCGAGCGCGCCGACCGCGCACCAGCGCAGCGCCTGGCCGTCGCGGCCCTCGGGCTCGCCGCGGTAGCGCGTGACCGCCCACACGTCGAGCAGCACGTCGCGGTCGGGATAGCGATGCGCGATCCGGATCAGCGGATGGGCGGCGACGCCGTCGATCCCGAGCTCCTCGTCGAGCTCACGGCGCAGCCCCGCGAGGCGGCCCTCGCCCACCTGCAGCTTGCCGCCCGGGAATTCCCAGCCGCCCGCGAGGTGCTTCCCCGCCGGTCGTTCCGCGAGCAGCACCCGCCCGCGTCGATCCCGCAGCACGCCCGCAACGACGTGCAGGAAGCCGGCTGGCGTTGCTCGGTTCAGCCGTTCGCCTGTTGCAAGGCGCCGTGGCAATGTTTGTATTTGCGTCCCGACCCGCACGGGCAGGGATCGTTGCGTCCGACCTTCGGCATCGCGCGCACGAACGGGACCGCCGGCGCGCCGCCGGGTCCCGGGTCGCCACCACCGAACTCCGCGCCGGCGCCCGGATCGACGCCGATGCCGCCCTGGATCGGCGAGACCGCCTCGGCATGCTGCAGCTGCAACGCGCGCGCGAGCCGCCGCTGCCGTTCCGTTTCCTCGCGTTCGATCTCTTCCTGGCTGCGCACCTGGATCTTCGAGACGGCGGTGACCGTATCGCTCTTGATGCGGTCGAGCATCCCGGAGAACAGGTCGAACGCCTCGCGCTTGTACTCCTGTTTCGGATCCTTCTGCGCGTAGCCGCGCAGATAGATGCCCTGGCGCATGTAGTCCATCGCCGCGAGGTGCTCACGCCAGTGCTGATCGAGCGTGCGCAGCATCATCTCCTTCTCGATGTAGCGCATCACCTCGACGCCGACGTTGTCGACCTTCTCCTGGTAGGCGCTGGAGAGCGCGTCCACGATCTTCTTCTTCAGCGACGCGCCGTCGCCGGACGCCTCCGCCGCGAGCCATTCGCCGATCGGCAAGCGCGGCCCGAAGTCGCGCTCGATCGCCGCGGTCAACCCGGCGACGTCCCACTGATCCTCGGGCGCGGCCGGCGGCACGTATTCGTCGACCAGCTTGTCGACGACCTCCTCGCGCAAGCCGACGATCGCCTCGGCGACGTTCTCCGCGGCCATGAGCTCGGTGCGCCGCTGGTAGATCACGCGGCGCTGGTCGTTCGCGACGTCGTCGTACTCCAGCAGCTGCTTGCGGGCGTCGAAGTTGTGCTGCTCGACCCGCCGTTGCGCCTTCTCGATCTGGCGCGTGAGCATCCCGCTCTCGATCGCCTCGCCGGGCTTCATGCCGACCCGCGTCATCAGCGCCTTCATCCGCGTCGGATCGCCGAAGATCCGCATCAGGTTGTCTTCGAGCGACAGATAGAAGCGGCTCGAGCCCGGGTCGCCCTGGCGCCCCGATCGGCCGCGCAGCTGGTTGTCGATGCGCCGCGACTCGTGCCGCTCCGTACCGACGATGTGCAGGCCGCCCGCGCCGAGCACCTGTTCGTGGCGCTGCCGCCATTCATCGTGGATCCGCTGCCGCTCCGACTCGGCCGCGTCCTTGATCGCGTCGAGCTCCATTTGCATGCTGCCGCCGAGCACGATGTCGGTGCCGCGGCCCGCCATGTTCGTCGCGATCGTGATCGAGCCGGGCCGGCCCGCCTCGGCGACGATGTGCGCCTCGCGCTCGTGCTGCTTGGCGTTCAGCACCTGATGCGGGATCTTCTGCGTGACCAGCAGCTTCGACAGCCGTTCCGAGGCCTCGATCGAGGTCGTGCCGACGAGCACCGGCTGGCCGCGCTTCACGCAGTCCTGGATGTCCTCGAAGATCGCGTTGAACTTGTCGTGCTCGCTGAGGAACACGAGATCGGACCGGTCCTTGCGGATCATCGGCTTGTGGGTCGGGATCACCGTGACCTCGAGGCCGTAGATCTCCTGGAATTCGTAGGCCTCGGTGTCCGCGGTGCCGGTCATCCCGGAGAGCTTCGAGTACAGGCGGAAGTAGTTCTGGAACGTGATCGAGGCGACCGTCTGGTTCTCCTCGCGCACCTGCACGTCTTCCTTCGCCTCGACCGCCTGGTGCAGGCCGTCGGACCAGCGCCGCCCCGGCATCGTGCGGCCGGTGAACTCGTCGACGATGATGACCTCGCCGCCGCGCACGATGTAGTCCACGTCGCGCTTGTAGATCGCGTGCGCGCGCAGCGCGGCGTTCAAGTGGTGCATCAAGCGGATGTTGGTCGCGTCGTACAGGCTCTCGCCCTCGCGCAGCAGCCCGCTCGCGGCGAACAGCTCCTCGATGCGCTGGTGGCCCATCTCGGTCAGGGTCGCCTGTTTCTGCTTCTCGTCGACCCAGAAGTCGCCGTCGATCGCGAGCGCGTAGCGCTCCTCCGCGCTCGGCGGTCGCGCGACGATCCCGGTCCCGCTCGCGCCGTCGCCGGCGAATTCCACCTTGGCCTCGCGCACGCGGCGCTCGCGCCAGACCTCGACCGCGAACTTCTGCCCGGCTTTCCCGCCACGCAGCGCCGCGCCGAGCTCATCGAGGCTCGCGACGTTCCCGCCGTTCACCGCGAGGATCACGTCGCCCGGGCGCACGTCGCCCCGCAAGCGCTTCGCATCGACGCTCTCGACGAGCAGGCCGCGCTCGACCGCCTCCTCGAGCGGCGACGCGCACAGCTTCGGCACCAGCGCGTTGATCTTCAGGTAGAGCTCGGTGCTCTCCTCCGCGGGCCCGGAGATGATCAGCGGCGTGCGCGCCTCGTCGATCAGGATCGAGTCGACCTCGTCGACGATCGCGAAGTTCAGCTTGCGCTGCACCCGCTCGTCGAGCCGGAACGCGAGGTTGTCGCGCAGGTAGTCGAAGCCGAATTCGTTGTTGGTGCCGTAGGTGATGTCGCAGGCGTAGGCGGCGCGCTTCTCCTCCTGGCTCTGCGCGTTCTTGATCACGCCGACCTCGAGACCGAGGAACCGGTACACCGGCGCCATCCAGTCCGAGTCGCGCTGCGCCAGATATTCGTTGACCGTGACGACGTGCACGCCTTCGCCGGTGAGCGCGTTCAGGACCGCCGGCAGCGTCGCCATCAGCGTCTTGCCCTCGCCGGTGCGCATTTCCGCGATCTTGCCGGCGTTCAGGATCAGGCCGCCGATCAGCTGCACGTCGAAATGCCGCAGCCCGAGCTTGCGGCGCGACGCCTCGCGCACCAGCGCGAACGCCTCCGGCACGAGTTCGTCGAGCTTCGCGCCGCTCGCGTAGCGCGCCTTCAGTTCGCGGGTCTTCTCGGGAAACTGCTCGTCGCGCAGCTCCCGCACTTCGGCCTCCAGTGCATTCACCGCGACGACCGTGCGACCGAGTTCTTTGATGAGCCGCTGGTTACGGCTGCCGAAAATCTGCGTCAGAAACTTCAACACGCGCTGAAATCCCTCGAAAAAAGACCGTCATTGTACGGGATAAGACCGGTGGGGCGCGAAAACGTTTCGGGCGGCGCGCGGCCGCCACCACGCTCGCGATCGGACGGTCAGCGCTCCGCGCCGACGTAGGGCAGCGGGTTGACCTCGGTGCCGTTCTTCAGCACCTCGAAATGCAGGTGGGGGCCGGTCGAGCGCCCGGTCGAGCCCACCAGCGCGATCACCTGCCCCTTGTGGACCAGATCCCCGACCGTGACGAGCAGCTTCTCGTTGTGACAGTAGCGGGTCGCGAGCCCATTGCCGTGATCGATCTGCACCATGTTGCCGTAGCCCGAACTCGGTCCCGCCCAGGTCACCAGGCCCGCCGCGACCGCCTCGACGCGGGTACCCGCCGGCGCCGCGATGTCGAGCCCCTTGTGGAACTCGGTGAATCCGGTGAACGGATCCGGCCGGTCGCCGTAATAGGAGGAAATCCAGCCGTCCTGCACCGGGCTGCCCTCGGGCACGACCTGCTTCGTCAGCTGTCGGGTCAGTATCAGGTTCTCCAGCACGCCGAGTTGCTGTTCGCGGCTCGCGAGTTCCCCCTGCACACGATCGATCATGGTGTCCAGGCTCGGCACTTGCGCCGGCACGCCCGGCGAGTCGCCGCTCCCACCCTGCGGGGGCGGTTGGCCGAAGTCGAATTCCCGGCCGTCCAGGTTCGCCATGTGCACGAGGCGGGTGCCGAGCGCATCCAGGCGGATCACGCTCGCATCCATCTGGCCGACCCGCAACGCGAGCGCGTCGATCTTGTCCTGGAAGTTGCTGCGCAGTTGCTGCAGTTGCGCCTGTTGCTGGCCGATCTCGGCCGACCAGCCGCCGAGCTCATGCAGCGGCACCGAGGCGCTGCGGCGCGCGCCGAGGCGCATCCCGAGCGAAAACGCCCCCCCGACGATCAGGCCGACGATCGCCACCGCCGCCGCGATGGTGAGCGGATGGCGCAAATCGAATTGTTTGACGCGGCCCGACTGGCGGCCGACGAGGATCACGTTCATCGGGAGTTAAACTGTCGTTGGCGTCGATGAGTACTTGGTCACTGGCAACCCCGCTGTCTCGCAGGCCCCTGGGGGCGCTCAAGACCGGAAGCTTTGCGTCCCCGCCTCGCGGCGGGTTTGCGATGGAACAGTGTGGTGCACTATGCAGAAAAAGGTGACTGAAAACAAGGATTTCCGCACACTGACGGGTGTCGGCGGCGATACCGCCCGGAGCGCCGCAGTGCAATACCCCAAAACGATCAGCGAGTTATTGCGTTTAGGTCACAAGCGACTTGATGACTTGGCCACGGGCCTCGAGGCGCGCGATCGGGTGCTCGCGGGCGTCCGTGCGACCTTGCCCGCGCCGATCGCCGCGCAGGTGCTCACCGCGAGCTATGCGGACGGACGGTTGTCGTTGGGGATCTCGAGCGCGGCCTGGGCGAGCCGGGCGCGCTATGCGGCCGCCGCGGTGCGCGAACAGCTCGGCGCGGCACTCGGCGCCGAGGTCACGGCCGTGCGGGTGCGCGTCGCGCGACCGATCGGCCCCTGACCGGCGCGCTCAGCGGGTCGACGCCCGGCTCAGCCGTTCGACGCCCCGCTCAACCGGTCGCGGCCGCCGGCACGTAGGAGATCGGCGCCTCGGCGAGGCTGTCGAACGTGACCTCCTCCCAGGCGCTTTTTCTGCCGACCAAGGTGCGCAGCAAGCGGTTGTTCAGCGCGTGGCCGGACTTGTAGCCGCTGAACTCGCCGATCAGGCTGTGCCCGAGCAGGTACAGATCCCCGATCGCGTCGAGGATCTTGTGCTTCACGAACTCGTCCTCGTAGCGCAGCCCGTCCTCGTTGAGCACGCGGTAGTCGTCGAGCACGATCGCGTTGTCCATGTTGCCGCCGAGCGCCAGATTGCGCGCCCGCAGGCTCTCCAGATCGCGCATGAAGCCGAACGTGCGCGCACGGCTCACCTCGCGCAGGAACGAGGTCGTCGAGAAGTCCATCGAGGCGACCTGGGAGTGCTTCTTGAACGTCGGATGATCGAACTCGATCTCGAAGTTCACCTTGAAACCGTCGTACGGATCGAAGCGCGCCCACTTGTCGCCGTCCTCGACGCGCACGCTCTCGCGGATGCGCACGAAGCGCTTCGGCGCCTTCTGTTCCTCGATGCCCGCGGACTGCAACAGGAACACGAACGGGCCCGCGCTGCCGTCCATGATCGGGACCTCCGCGGCGCTCACTTCGACGAGCGCGTTGTCGATCCCGAGGCCCGCGAGCGCCGACAACAGGTGCTCCACGGTGGCGACCCTGGCGTCGCCCCGGTGCAAGGTCGTGCCGAGCATCGTATCGCCGACGTTTTCCGCCCGGGCCTTGATGTCGACGGGTTCCGGCAGATCGGTGCGGCGGAACACGATGCCGGTGTCCGGCGGCGCCGGCCGCAGCGTCATCAGCACTTTCTGGCCCGTGTGCAATCCGATCCCGGAGGCGCGAATCGAATTTTTCAGTGTTCTTTGATGGAGCATGCAAGTAGCGGCTGCAAAAATAATCCGCCAAAGGTACCACAGCGCGCGCCGCGCCTCTCGGGCGGGAAAGACCGGCGCCCTCGGCCACCGCCCCGGCTGGGGCGGCTCGACGGGCGCCAAATGGGTTCGGAATGTTCTCTTCGGGAGCCTCGCGCGTCAGTCCGCCTGGCGGCGCAAGAACGCCGGGATGTCCAGGAAATCCTCGGTCATGGCCGATCCGTGGCTGTCGTCGCCGACCGCCTGCTTGCGCGCCGCGGTCGGGATGTCGAGCTTCGCGTAGTCCACCGGCCCGGGGCGGGTCGCAGCCGACGGCCGGACCATGCGGATCGTCGGCGCCGGCGGTACCGCGGCGGCCGGCGGCGCCTCGCGCGCCGGCTTCACGGTCGGCCGGCCGAGACCGGTCGCGACGACGGTCACGCGGATCTCGTTCGTCATCTCCGGATCGATCACGGTGCCGACGACGACGGTCGCCTCGTCCGACGCGAACTGCTTGATCACGTTGCCGACCTCCTGGAACTCGCCGATCGAGAGGTCCATGCCCGCGGTCACGTTCACGAGGATGCCCTGCGCACCGGCGAGGTTGATGTCCTCGAGCAACGGGCTCGAGATCGCCGATTCGGCCGCCTCGCGCGCCCGGTCCTCCCCGGAGGCGCTGCCCGAGCCCATCATCGCCATCCCGGTCTCGGACATCACGGTGCGCACGTCCGCGAAGTCGACGTTGATCAAGCCCGGCCGCGTGATCAGCTCGGCGATGCCCTGCACCGCGCCCTGCAGCACGGTGTTCGCCGCCTTGAACGCGTCGAGCAAGGTCGTCTCGCTGCCGAGCACCGACAGCAGCTTCTGATTCGGGATCGTGATCAGCGAATCGACGTACTTGCCGAGCTCGAGCATCCCGTTGTCGGCGATGCGCGAGCGCTTGTTGCCCTCCATCTCGAACGGCTTGGTGACCACCGCGACGGTGAGGATCCCGAGCTCCTTCGCGACCTGCGCGACGACCGGCGCGGCGCCGGTGCCGGTCCCGCCGCCCATCCCCGCCGTGATGAACAGCATGTCGCAGCCGTCGATCAGCTCGATGATCCGGTCCCGGTCCTCCATCGCGGCCTGCCGGCCGACCTCCGGGTCGGCGCCGGCGCCGAGGCCCTTGGTGATGTTGCAGCCGATCTGCAGCGCGGTGCGCACCTTCGAGTGCTTGAGCGCCTGCGCGTCGGTGTTGATGCAGATGAAGTCGACGCCCTCGAGTCCCGCCTGGACCATGTGGGAGACGGCGTTGCCGCCGCCGCCGCCGACGCCGAGCACCTTGATCACGGCACTTTGGCTGAAAGTATCCATCAGTTCGAACATTCCGGTTCTCCTTCTACATTCTTGGTTGGATCGAAAATTCCCGTCGAATCAAAAATTCCCCTGAAACCAGTTCTTCATGCGTTCCATCAGATTCTTCACGCCGCTCCCGAGCAGCGGTCCCTCGGCCCGCTGCGGATCCGCCATGGTCTTCGCGTACAGCAGCAAGCCGACGCCGGTCGCGTGGATCGGATTGCCGACGACGTCGGTGAGGCCGGTCACGTATTGCGGAACGCCGAGCCGCACCGGCATGTGGAACACCTCCTCGGCGAGCTCGATCGCGCCCTCCATCTTCGCGGTGCCGCCGGTGAGCACGACCCCGGTCGCGACCGTCTCCTCGAGGCCGCAGCGGCGCAGCTCGTCGCGGATCAGCACGAACAGCTCCTCGTAGCGGGGCTCGACGATCTCGGCGAGGGTCTGCCGCGCGAGCCGCCGCGGCGGCCGGTCGCCGACGCTCGGCACCTCGATCGTCTCGTCCGGGTTCGCGAGCTGCGACAGCGCGCACGCGTACTTCAGCTTGATGTCCTCGGCGTACTGGGTCGGCGTGCGCATCGACACCGCGATGTCGTTCGTGACCTGGTCGCCGGCGATCGGGATCACCGCGGTGTGGCGGATCGCGCCGCCGCCGAACACCGCGATGTCGGTCGTGCCGCCGCCGATGTCGACGAGGCAGACCCCGAGGTCCTTCTCGTCCTCGGTCAGCACCGCGTAGCTCGACGCGAGCTGCTCGAGCACGATGTCGTCGACCGCGAGCCCGCAGCGCTGCACGCACTTCACGATGTTCTGCGCGGCGCTGTCGGCGCCGGTCACGATGTGCACCTTCGCTTCGAGGCGGACGCCGGACATGCCGATCGGGTCGCGGATGCCTTCCTGCGAATCGATGATGTATTCCTGCGGGAGCACGTGCAGGATCTTCTGGTCGGCCGGGATCGCGACGGCCTTCGCCGCGTCGATCACCCGGTCGACGTCGCCCTGGACGACCTCCTTGTCCTTGATCGCGACGATCCCGTGGGAATTGAGGCTGCGCACGTGGCTGCCGGCGATGCCCGCGTAGACCGAGTGGATCTCGCACCCGGCCATCAGCTCCGCCTCCTCGACCGCGCGCTGGATCGACTGCACCGTCGATTCGATGTTCACGACGACGCCTTTCTTCAGTCCGCGCGAGGGGTGGCTGCCGATGCCGATCACCTCGATCGTGCCGTCCGCTTGGAGTTCGCCGACGATCGCGACGACCTTGCTGGTGCCGATGTCGAGTCCGACGAGAAGTTGACGATCTGAACGCTTGGCCATGAATGTTGCGACCCTTCAAGCTGCCTTGGGGATTGAGGTGGGGAGCGTCGCCGGCGCCGGTGTCGGTGCAGGTGTCGGTGTCGGTGCCGGTGCCGTTGCCGTTGCCGTTGCGCGCGCGCCGGCGCCGGTGCGCAGACTCGCGGCGCCCGTCGGCGGCGCGGACGATCGGGTCGCGCCGGCCGGCGCGGTGGCGCCCGCCCCGGCACGCCAGCCGACCGCGAAGCCGTTCGCGTAACGCATGTCGACGTATTCGACGTCGCTCAAGCGCGGGATCACGATACGCGCGGCCGTGTCGACGAAGCGCCGGATGCGCTGCGCGACGTGGTGGCGGCCGAGACGGACCGACAGGCCGTTGGTGAAATCGATCTTCCAGGCGCCGCGGGCGTCGAGCGTGAGCGCGGCGATCCGCAGGCCCGCCGCGCCGACCAGCGGCACGGCCGCGAAGTAGCGCGCCGCGACCTCGCCCTCGGTCCCGTCGGGACCGCTGAGCAGCGGCAGCGCCGCGGGCGGATCGTTCGCATCGCGCACGAACAGCTCCCCGCGCGGGTTGATCAAGCCGGTCCCGTTCCAGCGGGCCGCCGCGGTCTGCTCGACGACCGTGACCTCGAGGCCCAGCGGCCAGCGACGCTGCACGCGCACGCGGTCGACCCACGGAATCGCCTGGACCGCGCGCCGGATCGCGTCGATGTTCACCGACATGAAACCCGCCGGCAGGTACGGGGCGACCGCCGCCTCGATCTCGGTCGGCGAGACCCGCTGGAAGCTGCCGTCGATCGAGACCGCGTGCAGCGGCCGGTTCAGCCCCCAGCCGAGCGCGCCGAGCCCGGCGACGACCAGCGCGAGCGGTCCGACGAAGTGCGCGACCGAGCGCCAGTCGACCTCCGCGCGCAAGCGGCGCCACGACCACCGGGCGCCGTGCGGCCGCCGGTATCGGTTGCGACGCTGCAGCACGTTCGCGATCATCGCGCCTCCCGCGCAAAGCTCGTTTCCAGCACCCGCCAGACCAGCTCCTCGAACTCGATCCCGGCGCGCCGCGCCGCCTTCGGCACCAGGCTGTGATCGGTCATCCCGGGCGTCGTGTTGATCTCGATGAACTGGAACCGGCCGTCGCGCGCGTCGCGCACGAAGTCGACGCGGCCCCAGCCCTGACAGTCGGTCGCCGCGAACGCGGCGAGCGCGGCGGTGCCGAGCGCCGCCTCCTCGCGCTCGTCGAGCCCGCTCGGGCACCGATAGACGGTGTCGTCGCGGAAGTACTTCGCCTCGTAGTCGTAGAACTCGGTCGCGGGCTCGATGCGGATCGACGGCAGGGCCTGGTCCTCGAGGATCCCGACCGTGTACTCCCCGCCGCCGATGAACGCTTCGGCGAACACCAGCGGCTCGACCGCGCGGGCCGCCGCGAACGCCCGCGGCAGGTCCGCGGCGGTCTTGACCTTGCTGATCCCGACGCTCGAGCCCTGCGAGGCGGGCTTCACCATCATCGGCAGGCCGAGCGCGGCGATCGCGCGCGCCAGATCCGCCTCGCCGTCCAGGCGCACGAACGCCGGCACCTCGAGGCCGGCGCCGGCGACGACGAGCTTGGTCTTCAGCTTGTCCATCGTCAGCGCGGACGCGAGCACCCCGCTGCCGGTATACGGGACGCCGAGCCACTCGAGCGCACCCTGGATCAGGCCATCCTCGCCGCCCGGACCGTGCAGGATGATCCAGGCGCGCTCGAACTCCGCGGCGATCTCGGCGACCGGCCGCTCGCTCGGATCGAACGCGTGCGCGTCGACGCCGCGGCGGCGCAGCGCGTCGAGCACCGCGTTGCCGGACCGCAGCGAGATCTCGCGCTCCGAGGAATCGCCGCCCATCAGCACGGCGACCTGCCCAAAATCGCGCGGATCCTCGATCCGGCGGTGCATCTCGCGGACTCGCAGGCGGCTCATGCGGGTTCTCCGACGATGCGCACTTCCGGCGTCAACGCGACGCCGAACTTCGCCGCGACGGTGTCGCGCACGTGGCGGATCAGCGCCTCGATGTCCGCGGCACTCGCGCTGCCGCGGTTCACGATGAAGTTCGCGTGCTTCTCCGACACGCAGGCGTCGCCGATGCAAGCCGACTTCAGGCCGGCCGCCTCGATCAGCCGCGCCGCGTGATCGCCCGGCGGATTGGTGAACACCGAGCCGCAGCTGCGTTCGCCGATCGGCTGGGTGCGCTTGCGCCGCTCGAGCAGCTCGCGGATCGCATCGCTTCCGCCAGGGTGGCCCGGCGTGAACTGCAGGCGCGCCGCGACGAACCACTCGCCCTCGGGCCCCTCGACGCGGCGATAGCCGATCCGATACTCGCCGGGACTGCGGGTGCGCACGGTGCCGCGCCGATCGATCGTGTCGACCTCGAGCACCTGCCGCCAGGTCTCCCCGCCCCAGGCGCCCGCGTTCATCGCGAGCGCGCCGCCGAGCGTGCCCGGGATCCCGGCGAAGAACTCGGCCGGCCCGAGGTTCCACTGGGCGCACTGGCGCGCGATGCGCGCGCAGGGCACGCCGGCCTCGGCGTGCACGGTCGACTCGTTGACCCGCGCGATCGTCCCGAGCGCGCCGTGGAGGCCGATCACCGCGCCGCGAAAGCCGCCGTCCCGGACCAGCAGGTTGCTGCCGAGGCCGATCCACAACACCGGCAGTTGCGGCGGCAGCTGGCGCAGGAACGCGCCGAGGTCGCGCACGTCGCGCGGCACGAAGTACAGGTCCGCCGGGCCGCCGACCCGCCACGAGGTGTGTGCGGCGAGCGGCGCGTCGCGCAGCACGCGGGATTCGAACTCCGGCGCGAGCGCGCCCGCCGCGACGCCGCCCGTCATGCGCCGCCTCCCGCGGCGAGCCGCTGCCGCAAGTCGTGCGCAACCGCACCGATGTTGCCCGCGCCCATCGTGAGCACCAGGTCGCCGTCGCGCAGCACGCCGCGCAGCGCGTCGGCGAGATCCTCGACGCGTTCGACGAACACCGGCTCGACGACCCCGCGGCTGCGGATCGCGCGGCAGATCGCCCGCCCGTCGGCGCCCGCGATCGGTGGCTCGCCCGCCGCGTACACTTCGGTCACGAGCAGCACGTCCGCCTCGCCGAGCACGCGCGCGAAGTCGTCGAGCAGGTCCCGCGTCCGGGTGTAGCGGTGCGGCTGGAACGCGAGCACCAGCCGCCGTTCGGGCCAGCCCTGGCGCGCCGCCTCGAGCGTCGCGGCGATCTCGGTCGGATGATGCCCGTAGTCGTCGACCAGCAGCGCGTGGCCGCCCGCCCAGCGCAGCTCGCCGAGCGCCTGGAGCCTGCGGTCGATGCCCTGGAAGTTCTCGAGCGCGCGCTGGATCGCCGCGTCCGGGATCTCCAGATCGGTCGCGACCGCGATCGCGGCGAGCGCGTTCTGCACGTTGTGCCGCCCCGGCAGGTTCAGCCGGATCGGCAGCGGCGCGCGGCCCGCCCGCAGCGCCTCGAAGCGCGACTGCAGCCGATCGCGGTGCACGCCGACCGCGCGCACGTCGGCGGTCGCGTCGAACCCGTAGGTGAGCGCGGGGCGCGCGACCGAGTCGCGGATCGCGCGGACCTCGGGATCGTCGAGACACAGGACCGCGAGTCCGTAGAACGGCAGGTTGTGCAGGAAGTCGACGAAGCTCTGCCGCAGCCGCGCGAAGTCGCCTTCGTGGGTCGCGAGGTGGTCGTTGTCGATGTTCGTGACGATCGCGATCATCGGCTGCAGGTGCATGAACGAGGCATCGCTCTCGTCCGCCTCGGCGACCAGATAGTCGCCCGCACCGAGCCGCGCGTTGCTGTCGGCGCTCTTCAGGCGTCCGCCGATCACGAAGGTGGGATCGAGCCCGGCCTCGGCGAGCACGCTCGCGACGAGGCTCGTCGTCGTGGTCTTGCCGTGCGTTCCCGCGACCGCGATCGAGTAGCGGAATCGCATCAGTTCACCGAGCATCTCCGCGCGCGGGACGACCGGGATGCGGTGCGCGATCGCCGCGGCGACCTCGGGGTTGTCGCGCTGCACGGCGCTCGAGACGACGACGACGTCCGCGTCGCCGAGGTGCGCCGCCGCGTGTCCGACGAACACGGTCGCGCCGAGCCGCGCGAGCCGTTGCGTGACCGCGTTCGCGCGCGCGTCCGAGCCCTGGATCGCGTAACCCAGATTGAGCAGCACCTCGGCGATGCCGCCCATCCCGCTGCCGCCGATGCCGACGAAGTGGATCCGCCGGATGCGCCGCATGCGGTCGCTCATCGCGCCCTCCCCGCGGCGATGCACAGGTCCGCGAGCGTCGCCGCCGCGTCCGTGACGCGGCCCGCGCGCGCGGCTTCGGCCATCGCCTGGCATCGCGCGCGATCGGTCGCAAACGCCGCGATCGAGCGCGACAGCCGCGCCGCGTCGAGATCCGCCTCCGGGACGAGCACCGCGGCGCCGGCGCGCGCCAGGAACCCGGCATTGCGCGTCTGATGGTCGTCCACCGCCGCCGGGAACGGCACGAGGATCGCGCCGAGGCCGGCCGCCTGCAGCTCCGCGATCGTGAGCGCGCCGGCGCGGCAGATCGCGAAGTCCGCCCAGGCATAGGCCTCGGCCATGTCGTCGATGAACGCGCGGGTCACGGCGTCGACGCCCTCGCGCGCATAGGCGGCCCGGGTCGTCTCGAGGTGACGCGCGCCCGTTTGATGCAGGATCTCGGGCCGCGCGGCGGGCGCGAGCCGGGCGACCGCGGCCGGAACGATCTCGTTCAGGCGCCGCGCCCCCTGGCTGCCGCCGATCACGAGCAATCGGGCCCGTCCGGTGCGGCCGGCGAGACGCTCGCCGGGCGGCGCGATCGCCGCGATGTCGGCGCGCACCGGATTGCCGATGCAGCGGGCGTGCACGCCGGGACCGAAGCTGCCCGGGAACGCCTCGAGCACCTCGCGTGCGAGCCGCGCGAGCCAGCGGTTGGTGAGACCGGCGACCGCGTTCTGCTCGTGGATCAACAGCGGGATCCGCAGCAGCCACGCGGCGATCCCGCCCGGGCCGCTGACGAAACCGCCGGCGCCGAGGACCACGCCCGGACGGCGGCGGCGCAGCACGCCGATCGCGTCGGCGACGGCCCGCGCGAGCCGAAACGGCGCGAGCAGCCACGCGCCCGCGCCCTTGCCGCGGATCCCGGCGACGCGCACCCACTCGATCGCGAACCCGTTCGCGGGCACGAGCCGCGCCTCCATGCCGCCGGCGGTGCCGAGCCACACGACCGCAACCCCCCGTTCGCGCAGCGCCCGCGCGACCGCGAGCGCCGGGAACACGTGCCCGCCGGTGCCCCCGGCCGCGATCAGCACCGGCCCGCCGATCATCGCTCGCCTCCGGCCGGGCGCAGCACGGCCGCGCGCGACGCGCACTTGACCTCGTGATGGATCCGCAACAGCACCCCGATCCACGCGAGCGTGACCAGGAGGCTGCTGCGGCCGTAGCTGATCAGCGGCAGCGTGAGCCCCTTGGTCGGCAGCACGCCCATGTCGACGCCCATGTTGATCGCCGCCTGCAGGCCGACCCAGACGCCGAAGGACAGCGCGAGATACGCCTGGAACGGCAGGCCGGCGCGCGCGGCCATCCGCGAGATCACGACCGCCCGCCACACGAGCGCGACGAACAGCGCGATCACGCCGAACACGCCGACGAGGCCGAGCTCCTCGGCGAGCACCGCGAACACGAAGTCGGTATGCGCCTCGGGCAGATAGAACAGCTTCTGCACGCTGTTGCCGAGACCGACCCCGAACAGCGAGCCGCGTCCGAACGCGATCAGCGACTGGGTGAGCTGGAAGCCGCTGTTGAACGGATCGTTCCACGGGTGGAGGAACACGGTGAGCCGCTTCACGCGGTAGGCCGAGGTCAGCGCCAGCACCGCGAGCGCGGCCGTTCCGACGGCGAGCAGCAACAGCACGTAGCGCAGCCGCGCGCCGGCGACGAACAGCACCGCGAGCCCGGTCACGAACAACACCGTGGTCGCGCCGAAGTCCGGCTCCGCGAGCAGCAGTATCGAGGCCACGCCGATCACCGCGATCGGCTTCGCGATCCCGCGCAGCGTCTCCTCGAGCTCGGCGCGCTTGCGCACGCAGTACCCGCAGACCCAGTTCACGATCAGCACCCGCGCGAGCTCGGAGACCTGGAAACTGCCGGGGCCGAGCCGCAGCCAGCGCCGCGAGCCGTTGATCTTCGCGCCGATCCCCGGGATCAGCACCAGCAACAGCACGGCGAGGCCGGCGAGCAGCAGCACGCTGCTGTAGCGCTCCCACAGCCGGGTCGGCAGCTGCGAGACGACCCACGCGAAGCCGATCCCGAGGAAGCCGTAGACGAATTGCCGCTCGAGGAAGTAGAACGGATTGCCGTAGTCGCGGCCGGCGATCGACATCGACGCCGACGTGACCATGATCAAGCCGACCAGGAACAGCGCGGCGGCGATGCCGAGCGTGACCGGGTCCCACGCGTAGGGCATCCGGTCGCGGATCCGCAGCCCCTGGGTCAGGGTCGTGGCGCTCATGCGTGCTCCCGCGGGAGCGCGCGGACCGCGGCGGCGAACGCGGCGCCGCGCGCCGCGTAGTCGCGGAACATGTCGAGACTCGCGCACGCCGGCGACAGCAGCACCGCATCGCCGGGCCGGGCGAGCCGTGCGGCCGCGGCGACCGCCTCGGGCATCGACGCGGCGCGCTCCATCGGACACAGGCAGCCGATCGCCGCGGCGATCGCCGGCGCATCGCGGCCGATCAGCACCGCCGCCCGCACCCGCCCGCGGAACGCGGCCGCGAGCGGCGCGAACGGCTGCCCCTTGCCGTCGCCGCCGAGGATCATCACCAGCGGTCGGTCGCTTCCCTCGACCGCGGCGAGGGTCGCCCCGACGTTGGTGCCCTTGGAGTCGTCGAGGTAGCGCACCCCGCCGATGTCCGCGACCCACTCGGAGCGGTGCGGCAGCCCCGGAAAGCTCTCGAGCGCGCGCGTCATCGCGTCGAGCTCGAGGCCGGCCGCCTCGCCGAGCGCGAGCGCGGCGAGCGCGTTCGCCGCGTTGTGACGGCCCGTGATCTTCAGCCGCGATTGCGCGAGCACCGGCACGCCGCGGCGGACGAGCACGTCGCCGGCGAGCGCGAAATCCGCGTCGGCGCGCCGCACCGAGAACGTCGTGACCGCCGCGCCCTCGGGCCGCATCGCGAGCACGCGCGGATCGTCGGCGTTCAGCACCGCCGCGGCCGCGTGCCGGAAGATCCGCGCCTTCGCGGCCGCGTACGCCTCGATCGACGCGTAGCGGTCGAGGTGGTCGGGGCTCAGATTGAGCACCGTCGCCGCGCACAACGCGAGCGACCCGGTCGTCTCGAGCTGGAAGCTCGACAGTTCCAGCACGTACAGCTCGGGCACCGGTCGCGCGAGCAGGTCGAGCGCCGGCTCGCCGAGATTGCCGCCGGCGAGCACGCGCCGGCCCGCGACCTCGGCCATGTGCGCGACCAGGCTCGTGACGGTGCTCTTGCCGTTGGTGCCGGTGATGCCGATGATCGGCGCGCGCGCCTCGCGCGCGAACAGCTCCACGTCGCCGATGACCTCGATCCCGCGGCGGCGCGCGGCGCGCACGATCGGCTCCTCCGGCGACACGCCCGGCGAGAGCAGCACCTGGCCCGCGCCGTCGAGGACCGACTCGTCGAAGCCGCCGAGGCGCAGGTCCACGCGTGCGGCCAGATCGCCGAGCGCGGCGAGCCCCGGCGGCAGGGGTCGCGAATCGGTCACGCGCACCGCGACGCCGTGCCGCGCCAGATGGCGCACGCAGGCGGCGCCGGTGCTGCCGAGACCGATCACGACGGTGCTCATCGGATTTTCAACGTGGCCAATCCCGCCAGCACCAGGACGAAGCTGATGATCCAGAAGCGCACGATCACCTTGGGCTCCGCCCACCCTTTCAACTCGAAGTGGTGATGGATCGGGGCCATCCGGAACAGCCGCTTGCCGGTCAGCTTGAACGACGCGACCTGCAGCATCACCGAGACGGTCTCCAGCACGAACACCCCGCCCATCACGAACAGCACGATTTCCTGCCGCACGATCACCGCGATGGTGCCGAGGCTCGCGCCGATCGCGAGCGCGCCGACGTCGCCCATGAACACCTGCGCGGGGTAGGCGTTGAACCACAGGAAGCCGAGCCCGGCGCCGACCAGCGTCGCGCTGAACACCAGCACCTCGCCGACGCCGGGGATGTACGGGATGTGCAGGTAGTTCGCGAACTTGAAGTTGCCGGTCGCGTACGCGAACACGCCGAGCGCCGCCGCGACCATCACCGCCGGCATGATCGCGAGCCCGTCGAGGCCGTCGGTCAGGTTCACCGCGTTGCTGCTGCCGACGATCACGAAATAGGAGAGCGCGACGAACCCGAACGCGCTCATCGGCACCGCGACCGTCTTGAAGAACGGCACGTACAGCGAGGTCTCGTCCGGCGATTGATGGAAGTGGTACAGCGCGACCGCCGCGCCGATGCCCGCGACCGACTGCGCGAGGTACTTGTAGCGCGCCGCGAGGCCCCGGGAGTCGCCGACGACGAGCTTCAGATAGTCGTCGTAGAAGCCGATCGAGCCGAACACCAGCGTCGTCACGAGCAGCACCCAGACGAAGCGGTTCTCGAGGTCCGACCACAGCAGGGTGCCGAGCGCGATCGCGACCAGGATCAGCCCGCCGCCCATCGTCGGCGTCCCGGCCTTCGGCAGGTGCGACTTCGGCCCGTCGCTGCGCACGCGCTGGCCGATCTGGTAGCGCGACAAGGCCGAGATCATCCGCGGGCCGACGAACAGCGCGATCGCGAGCCCGGTGATCGCCGCGAGGATCGCCCGCAGCGTCAGGTACTGGAATACGCGGAACGCCGAGTGCGTGCGCATCAGGTATTCGGTGAGATACAGCAGCATCTCGCGTCAGCCCTCCCGCTCGATCGCGCCCACGGAGGCGGCCGCGAGCGCCGCGACCACGCGCTCCAGGCGGTTCACGCGCGACCCCTTGATCAGCACCGTGACGGCCGGTCCGAGCAGCGCCCGCAGGCGGCGCACCAGCGCGTCGGCATCCTCGAACCACTCGCCGCCCGCGCCGAACGCGTCGACCGCGCGCGCCGACAGCGGGCCGATCGCGAACAAGCGTTCGACGCCGCCGGCCCGCGCGTACGCGCCGATCTCCGCATGCCGGTCCGGGCCGCCGGGACCGAGCTCGGCCATGTCGCCGAGCACCAGCCACTTCGCGCCCGGGAGCGCGCCGAGCACGTCGATTCCGGCGCGCACCGAGCTTGGGTTGGCGTTGTACGAATCGTCGATGATCCAGCTCCCGCGCGCGCCGGGCTTGAGCTGCAGCCGTCCCGCGACCGGCCTGAAGTCGGCGAGCCCCGCGCCGATCGCGTCGATCGACGCGCCGACCGCGTGGGCCGCGGCCGCGGCCGCGGCCGCGTTGCGCACGTTGTGCGTTCCGCCGGCGTGCACCAGCATCGGCTCGCGGCCGAGGGGGCAGTCGAGATCGAAGCGCGTCGCGAACTCGCCGCCCTCGATCGCGAGCGCCGGATCGCGCGCGCGGAATTCGGCGGGCGCGTCGAGGCCGAACCGCAGCACGCGGCGCGCGCCGGCGAGGCCGCGCCAGAAGTCCGCGTAACTGTCGTCCGCGTTGATCACCGCGGTCGCGTCCGGCTCGAGGCATTCGATCGCCTCGCCCTCGCCGCGCGCGACGCCGTCGAGGTCGCCGAACCCCTCCAGGTGTTCCGCGCCCGCGTTCGTGACCAGGCCGACGGTCGGTCGGACGATCGCCATCAACGCGGCGACCTCGCCGATCCGGTTCGCGCCGATCTCGACGACCGCCGCCTGGTGCTCGGGCTCGAGCCGCAGCAGCGTGAGCGGCACGCCGATGTGATTGTTGAAGTTTCCCCGGGTCGCGAGGCACGGGCCGCGCCGCGCGAGGATCGCCGCGATCATCTCTTTCGTGGTGGTCTTGCCGTTGCTGCCGGCGACCACGACGATCGGCAGCCGGAACGAGTCGCGCCAGGCCTTCGCGAGCCGCTGCAATGCCTGCAGCGCGTCGCCGACGAGGATCTGCGGCAACGCGCCCGGCGCGAGGCGCTCGACGATCGCGCCGGCCGCGCCCGCGGCGGCGGCGGCCTCGACGAAATCGGCGCCGTCGAAGTTCGGGCCGCGCAGCGCGACGAACAGCGCGCCCGCCTCGAGCGTGCGGGTGTCGGTCGACACCGACGCATAGGGGCGATCGGGGCCGGTCAACCGCCCGCCGGCCGCGGCGGCCGCCTCGCCGAGGGAGCGCCTCATGCCGCCTCCCCGAGCGCGCGCCGCGCCTCGACGAGGTCGCTGAACGCGCGCCGCCGGTCGCCGTAGATCTGGTAGTCCTCGTGCCCCTTGCCCGCGATCAGCACGACGTCGCCGGCGGCGGCGCCGGCGAGCGCCGCCGCGATCGCGTGCGCGCGGTCGTGGATCACCCGCGCCGGGTGGGTCTCGATCCCGGTGAGGATCGCGGCGGTGATCGCGGCCGGGTCCTCCGAACGCGGGTTGTCGTCGGTGACGATCAGGTGATCCGCGAGGTCGTCGGCGGCCGCGCCCATCAGCGCCCGCTTGCCGGCGTCGCGGTCGCCGCCGCAGCCGAACACGCACCACAGCGCGCCGCGGCAGTGCTCGCGCAGCGCGCCGAGCGCCTTCGCGAGCGCATCCGGCGTGTGCGCGTAGTCGATCACCGCGAGCGGGCGGTCGGCGCGGCCGGTCGCGACCACCTGCATGCGTCCCGGCGGCGGCTCGGCCGCCGCGAGCGCGGCCGCGGCCTCGGCGAGCGGCGCCCCCGCCGCCGCCGCGATCCCGAGCACCAGCACGGCGTTCTCGGCGTTGAACCGCCCGATCAACGGCGCGCGCAGGGTCGTCGCGCCGAACGAGCCGTCGAGATCGAGCCGCAAGCCGCGCGGCTCCGCCGTGACGCGGCGGGCCTGCAAGCGCTGCTCCGACGGCGCGCCGGCGTCGGTGGCGCCGACCCACACCGCGGTCCGCGGCGCACGACCCGCGTGCCGGCGCAGCAACTCGCGCCCGAACTCGTCGCCCGCGTTGATCACGATCCGCTGCAGCCCGCGGGTCTCGAACAGCGTCGATTTCGCGTCGCCGTACGCCTGCATCGTGCCGTGATAGTCGAGGTGGTCGCGGCTCAGGTTCGTGAACGCCGCGCTCGCGAAGCGCACGCCGTCGACGCGGCCCTGCGCGAGCGCGTGCGAGGACACCTCGACCGCGACTTCGCGCACCCCGGCGTCGCGCATCGCGGCGAGCCGCCGGTGAACCGTGACGACGTCCGGCGTCGTGTGGCTCTGCGGCTGCAGCGCGCCGATCCCGCCCCAGCCGAGCGTGCCGAGGTAGCCGGCGCGCGAGCCGAGGCGCGTGAACGTCTGCGCGAGCAGGTACGCGCTGGTGGTCTTGCCGTTCGTGCCGGTGATCCCGTGGACCGCGAGCGCGGCCGACGGACGGCCGAAGAAGCGATCCGCGATCGCGCCCGCGTGCCGCGCGAGCGCCTCGACCGGCGCCGCGAACGCGGACCGCGGGAGCACGGACGGCGCAAGCGCGGCGGGTCGGTCGCTCCCCGCGCCCTCCCAGAGCACCGCAACGGCGCCGCGGCGCACCGCCTCGTCGGCGTACGCGAGACCGTGGGTGCCGCGGCCGCGCAGCGCGAGAAACAGCGCGCCGGGCCGCACTTCGCGGCTGTCGGCCGTCAGGTCGCGGATCTCGACCGCCGCGGCCGCGGCGGCCGGAATCGCGGCGATCCCGTCGAGCAGATCGGCGAGTCGGACGACGCGTGCGGTGCCGTTCGCGACGCTCATGGCGCCTCGTCGAGGCGCACCAGCGTCGTCGCCGGCATCGCCTGCAGATTGTCCGGCGGCACGTCGAGCAGGCGCATCGCGCCGGTCATCACGCTCGAGAACACCGGCGCGGCGACTTCCCCGCCGTAGTAGAGCGGCCCGCTCGGCTTGTCGATCACGACGACGGTCGCGAGGCGGGGATCGGACGCGGGCACGAGGCCCGCGAACACCGCGCGGTACTGGTGGGTCGAGTAGCCGCCGTCGTCCGAGATCCACGCCGTGCCGGTCTTGCCGGCGACCTTGTAGCCGACGACCGCGGCCGCGGGCGCGGTGCCTTCGGCGGACACGACCTCTTGCATCAGGCCGATCAGCGAGCGCGCGACGCCCGCTCGCAGCACGCGCACGCCCGGCACCGGTCCGTGGACGCGCACGAAGCTGATCGGCCGCTCGAGCCCGAACGCGCCGATCGTCGCATAGGCGTGCGCGAGCTGCAGCGCGGTCACCGAGATGCCATAGCCGTGCGACAGCGTCGCGATCCGGATCGGGCGCCACTGCGTGTAGTTCGTCAGCATGCCGGAGGATTCGCCGGGAAACTCGCTCCCGGTGACCTGGCCGAACCCGAGGTTCGTCAAGGTCTTCCAGATGAGCTCCGGCGGCAGCGACAACGCGACCTTCGCGGCCCCGACGTTGCTGGATTTCGCGAGCAGCGTCGACAGGTTGATCGGACCGTAGTCCTGCTCGTCCCGGAACACCTTGTCGTCGACCTTCAAGTATCCCGGGGACGTGTCGATGATGCTGCCCGGGCGGTACTCGCCGGAGGTGAGCGCGGCCGCGATGATGAACGGCTTCATGCTCGAGCCGGGCTCGAACATGTCGGTCGCGGCGCGGTTGCGATACAGGTTCGGTTGGTACTGGCTGCGGTCGTTCGGATTGAACGAGGGCTGATCGGCCATCGCGAGCACTTCGCCGGTGCGGCAGTCGATCACGGTCACCGAGCCCGCCTGCGCGTGATAGCGCTGCACCGCCGCCTTCAGCGCGCGGTAGGCGAGGTACTGGATCCTCAGGTCGATGCTGGTCACGAGGTCGCGGCCCGGGCGCGGCGGCCGGATGTTGTCGACGTCCTGCACGTAGTCGCCGTACATGTCCTGCAGCACGCGCTCGGCGCCGTCGACGCCGGTGAGCACGGGGTCGTAGCTGAGCTCGAGCCCGTCCTGGCCGCGGTCGTCGATCGTCGTGAACCCGACGACGTGCCCGGTGACCTCGCCGGCGGGGTAGAAGCGCTGGTACTCGCGCATCAGGTACACGCCGGGAATGTCGAGCGCCTTGACCCGCGCCGACTGATCCGGCGGCAGGTGCCGGGCCACGTACAGGAACTGGCGGTCGAGGTGCCCGGTGATCTGGCGCGCGAGCACGCGGCCCCGCTCCTTGAGCGCCCGCGCGAGCCGCGGCAGTTCGTCGAGGTTGCGATCGACGACCTGCGGGTTCACCCACACGCTGTCGACCGGCGTGCTGATCGCGAGCGGCTCGCCGTTGCGGTCGAGGATCTCGCCGCGATGCGCCGGGATCGTGATCACCCGCAGCGCCCGCTCGTCGCCCTGCTTCAGCAGGAAGCGGTGGTCGACGAGCTGCAGTTCCACCGCGCGCGCGGCGAGCAAGGCCGCGCCCGCGACCACGAGCGCGAGCACCAGCGCGGACCGCCACCGGTACCTGCCGTAGCGCGCGTCGTGGTCTGCCGAGCGCGGCTTCACGGACGTACGATCCGCACGTCGGCGGGCGGCGGCATCACCATGTGCAGCTTCGCGCTCGCGGCCTTCTCGACCAGCGCGTTCGAGGACCAGGTGCTCTGCTCGAGCTCGAGGCGGCCGAGCTCGGTGTCCAGCGCGTCGCGCTGCGCGTTCAGTTTCTCGAGACGCGCGAACAGCACGCGCGCCTCGTAGCGCTCGTACACGACCGCGGTCGCGCTCGCGAGCACCGCGAACCAGAACGCCGGCAGCAGTATGGCGAGGATGCGCCGGGCGTTCATGCCGCGACCTCCGGCGGCAGCCGCTCGGCGACGCGCAAGCGCGCGCTGCGCGCGCGCGGGTTGCGGGCGATCTCCGCATCGCCCGGCACGGCCGGCTTGCCGACCAGGCGCAGCCGCGGGCGCGCGTGCGCGGGGATCTGCGGCAGGCCCGCGTACAGCGGATCGGGCGACGCATGCCGGCGCAGGAACCGCTTCACGATCCGGTCCTCGAGCGAGTGGAAACTGATCACGGCGAGGCGGCCGCCCGGCTCGAGCCGTTCGAGCGCCGCGGCGAGCCCGGACTCGATCTCGCCGAGCTCGTTGTTCACGTGGATCCGCAGCGCCTGGAACACCCGCGTCGCCGGGTGCTTGTGGCGCTCGCGGGTCGGGCTCACGCGCGCGATCATCTCGGCGAGCTGCAACGTGCGCTGGAACGGGGCGCTCTTGCGGTCGGCGACGATCGCGCGCGCGATGCGCATCGCGAACCGCTCCTCGCCGAACTCGCGGAATATCCGCGCGAGCTCGTCCGCGGCCGCGCCGTTCACGACGTCGGCGGCGCTCGGCCCGGCGTCGCGGTCCATGCGCATGTCGAGCGGGCCGTCCTGCAGGAAGCTGAATCCGCGCGCCGGATCGTCGAGCTGCGGCGAGGACACGCCGAGATCGAACAGGATCCCGTCGAATCGCAGGCCCGGCCGGACCCGGTCCGCGCACGCCGCGAGCTCGGAGAATCGCGCGAGGAAGATCGCGACCCGCGGGTCGGCCCCGCAGCGCGCGCGCACCGCGGCGACCGCATCCGGATCGCGGTCGAGGCAGAGCAGCCGGCCGCCGGGACCGACGTGTTCGAGGATCGCCGCCGCATGGCCGCCGCGGCCGACGGTCGCGTCCAGATAGACCCCGTCCGGCTTCACGTTCAACGCGGCGACGGCTTCCAGCCGCAGCACCGGCCAATGCGTTCCGTTCGGGTATTCTTCACCGCTCATCGAAGCCCCACGCTCTCGCGTCGCCCGCGACCGATCAGAGCGTCAACGTTTCGAGTTCTGCCGGCAGATCGCTCGCCGAGTCCTCGCCTGCCAGCCATTCCTCGCGTCGCGCCTCCCAATGCGCTTCATCCCACAACTCGAACCGCGTCCCCTGCCCGATCAACACCGCGTCTCGGGTCAACAGCCCGAACTCGCGCAGCTTCGGCGGCAGCAGCAGCCGCCCATGGCCGTCGAGCTCGACCTCGGTCGCATGGCCGACCATCAAGCGCTGCAAGCGCCGCGCCTGGGGATGCAAAGTCGGCAGTTGCATGAGCTTGATTTCGATCGTTTCCCAGTCGGGCAGCGGGTAGATCAGCAGGCACCGATCCTTGTCGACCGTGATCACCAGGCGGCCGCCACAGATTTCTTGCAGCCGCTCCCGATAGCGGGTGGGCATCACGACCCGACCTTTGGCGTCGAGAGTCAATTTGTTGGCGCCGCGAAACATCGGTGAATGGGTCTGATGACCCATTATTCCCCACTTTTTCCCACCTGCTGCCACTATAGGGATCGGTGGAGCGGACTGTCAACGCTTTGGAATAAAAAAAATCCCGTAACGACAGTCACTTAGGCGCCGTTCCTGGCCGCGCGCGACGCCGAGGGCGAAGCCTTGAATTAATTCAAATCGTTAGCTGATTTTTTTGGAATCGACCGCAGGTGCCGCGGTCGCCCGGAAGGGATCAGAGAGTCGGCCGTTAAGCCGGGTTCTGTCGTGGACAGTCATTCCTCTGGGATGCGCGTCGCCGCGCACCTCGAGCAGCCTACCCGGAAGCGCCTGTGGGCCACAGGTCGCGGCCATGAGCACCGCTAGCTTCCCTATTTGGCCTTGCTCCAGGTGGGGTTTGCCGTGCCACCGTCGTTACCGACGGCGCGGTGCGCTCTTACCGCACCATTTCACCCTTACCAGCGCCTCGCGGCGCTTCGGCGGTATCTTTCTGTTGCACTTTCCGTGGGCTCACGCCCCCCAGGCGTTACCTGGCACCTTGCCCGTCGGAGCCCGGACTTTCCTCCATGCGCATCGCGCGCACAGCGACTGTCTGGCCGACTCTCTGGCGCGTAGAGTAACAAAAGCCCGCGCACTTCGCGTCGGCGAGCGTGGCGCGCCGCGCGCGTCAGGTGGCCGGGTCGTCGGACGAGCGGTCCGATTCGCGCAGCGCGAGCGCGCGGCGGTACGCCTCGTTGTCGCGTGCGCCGACGAGCCGCGCCGCGAGGCGCGCCGCCTGGGCGAGCGGCAACTCCGCGAGCAGCACGCGCAGCACACGATCGAGATCGGCCGCGGCCGAGTCGGCCGTTTCGGCTTCGGCGGCCCCCTCGATCACCACGACGATCTCGCCGCGGGCGAGCGACGGCTCGAGCGCCGCGCGCGCGGCGAGGTCGCCGAGGTCGCCGCGATGGACCTGCTCGTGCAGCTTGGTCAGTTCCCGGGCGACCACGGCCCGGCGCTCCCGGCCGAGCGTCGCCGCACCGTCCTCGAGCATCTCTCGCAGGCGGTGCGGCGCCTCGTAGAACACGAGTGTCCGGCGCTCCGCCGCGAGATCGCCGAGGCGCCGCCGCCGCGCGCCGCCGCGGGGCGGCAGAAAGCCTTCGAACGCGAACGCGGCGGTCGGCAGGCCGGCGACCGACAGCGCGGCGATCGCCGCGCACGGACCGGGCACCGCGACGACCTCGAGCCCCGCCGCCGCGGCCGCCCGCACCAGCGCCTGTCCCGGATCGCTGATCGCCGGGGTGCCGGCGTCGCTGATCAGCGCGACGTCCTCTCCGGCCGCGATCCGCGCGATCAGCGCCGGCGTGCGCTCGCGCTCGTTGTGTCCGTGCAGCGACACCAACGGGGTCTTGATCCCGAAGTGGCGCAACAGCACCGTGCTGTGACGGGTATCCTCGGCGGCGATCAGCGCGCAGGCCGCGAGCGTCTCGCGCGCCCGCGGACTGAAGTCGCCGAGGTTGCCGATCGGCGTCGCGACCACGTGCAACCTGCCGGGAACGACGTTTGCCACTATAATTCGCGCCTCGAATCCGGTTGCGGCAAAAGGGTACACAGCGTATGGCAGCGTTCCGACGACGTCCATCGAGATCGATCTGGGCGCTCGCGATCGCGAGCGCGGCGCTCGCCGGCTGCAGCCTCGTCCGGCCGGTCGAGCTGCCGGGCACCGGCGGCAACGTCGACGCGGCCGCGCTCGCGCAGCGCGGCCGCCACGCGCAAGCCGCCGAGGCGTACGCGACGCTCGCGTCGAGCCATCCCGGGGAGCGCGACTACTACGAGCTGAAGAGCGCGCAGCAGTGGCTTGCGTCGGGCAACGCGGGCGCCGCGCAGCAGGCGCTCGCGGGCGTATCGCCCGCGGCGAACGTGCGGTTCCCGATGCTGCGCGCCCTCGTCGGCGCCTCGGTCGGCGTCGCGAACCGCAACGGCGAGTCGGCGCTGCGCGATCTCGCCCGGATCCGGCCGCCGGGCGCGCCCGGCGACGCCGCCGAGTACTGGGGGTTGCGGGGCCAAGCCGATTTCCTGGTCGGTGACGTGACCGCCGGCGTGCGCGCGTACGTCGAGCGCGAGCGCTGGCTCCCCGATCCCGCGGCGGTCCGCGCGAACCGCGACCAGCTGTTCGCGCAGATCCGCGCCGCGGCCGCCCGCGGCGCCTCGTTCGCGAGCCCACCCGGTACCGGCCCGGTCGTCGCCGGATGGCTCGCCCTCGCCCCCGTCGCGCGCGACTTCGATCGCAATCCGATGAGCGTCACGGCCGCGCTCGCCGCGTGGCGCGCGCATTTCCCGGATCATCCGGCCGACGCGACCGTGACCGCGGCCGAGCAGCAGGAGTTGCGCGCGGTCACGCGGTTCCCGCGTCGGATCGCGCTGCTGCTGCCGTTATCGGGTCCGGCGGGCGACGCCGGCGTCGCGGTGCGGGACGGCTTCCTCGCGGCCTACTTCCAGCAGGCCGCCGCGTCGCGGCCGCGGGTGCGCATCTACAACGTCGCGTCGCAGCCGATCGCGACGGTGTATTCGCAGGCGCTCGCCGACGGGGCCGACTTCATCGTCGGCCCGCTGACCAAGCAGGACGTGGCCGCGATCGCGCCGCTGTCGACCGGGCGCGTTCCGATCCTCGCGCTGAACTTCCTCGCGAACTCGGTCGCGGCACCACGCGATTTCTACCAGTTCGCGCTGCGCCCGGAGGACGAGGCGCGAATCGTCGCGCAGCGCCTGGTCGCGGACGGCCGTCTGCACGGCGTCGCGATCGTCCCGCAGGGCGAGTGGGGTGAGCGCGTCACCGACGCGTTCCGCTCCGCGCTCGATCGGCACGGCGGCAGCGTGCTCGCGGTGGGCCGCTACGCGCCGGGACAGATCAATTTCTCCGACATCATCCGCGCGACGCTCGAGATCGGCGCGACGCCGGGCGAACCCTCGGCCCACCGCGCCGACGCCACGTTCGTGTTCGTCGCGGGGCCACCGGGCATCACCCGGCTGGTGATGCCGCAGCTCAAGTTCAATTATGCGGGCGACATCCCGGTGTATTCGATGCCCGACGGCTACGCGCCGGGCCCGGTCGCGAACGCCGACATCGACGGCATGCGCTTTCCGGACATGCCGTGGATGATCTCCGCGGACCCCGTGACCGCGAAGGTCCGCGCGTCGGTCGACGCCGCGTGGCCGAACCGAAGCGCGCGCTGGGGCCGCTTGTACGCGTTCGGCTTCGACGCCTACCGCCTGGTCCCGGCATTGCGCTCGGGTTACCTCGCGGGCGGCACGGAACTCGCGGGCATGACCGGGCAGCTGCGGCTCGACGACCTCGGCCGGATCCGCCGCGGGCTCGACTGGGCGGTGATCCGCGACGGGGTTCCGAACCCCCTCTGACGGCGGCGGTCCGCGCCGCGCCTTTCCGGCGAATCCCGCCAGAAAGCCGCGAGGACCGGGACGACGGGCGCGCGCGATACTGCGCGCATGCACGGGACGGCCGACCACCCCTCGCCGCGCGCGGCGAACGGTGCGGCCGCGGAGCGGCTCGCGGCGCGATTCCTCGCGTCGCAGGGACTGACCGTGGTCGTCCGCAACTTCCGGTGCCGGATCGGCGAAATCGATCTGATCTGCGATGACCGCGGGACGCTCGTGATCGTCGAAGTCCGCCAGCGCGGTCGCGCGGATTTCGGGGGCGCGTTGCACTCGGTGACGGCGGCGAAGCGGCGGCGCATCGCGCGCACGACCGCGCGATTCCTGTTGTTGTCGCGTCGCTGGCGCGACGCGCGAGTCCGCTTCGACGTGATCGGGATCGACGGGCCGCCGGACGACCGCGCCCGTCTCACCTGGGTCCGGGACGCGTTCCGCTGCGGCTGAAGGGCGGTCGATGCGCGCGCGGGCGCGTTCGCTCCGGCCGTGCGCCCGACTACTTCACCACCTGGAGCTTCGGCCGCTTGCCCGACTTGCCGCCCTTGCCGCCCGGCGCCGCGCCCTCTGCCGCGCCCGCCGCCGGCGGTTTCGGCGGACTCGGCGAATCGCCGGGATCCGGGTCGGCGTCGCCCTCGGAGAAGATCATCCCCTGCCCCGACTCGCGCGAGTAGACCCCGAGCACCGCGCGCACCGGCACGTACACCGAGAAGCTCGCGCCCCCGAACCGCGCATCGAACGACAGCGCGTCGTTGCCGAGCTGCAGCCCGCGCGTCGCGCCGAGGCTCACGTTCAGCACGATCTTGCCGTCTTTCACGTAGGGCCGGGGCACGACCACCCCGTCGACGCTCGCGTCGACCACGACGTGCGGCGTCTCGCCGCTGTCGCTGATCCACTCGTGCAGCGCCCGCAGCAGGTACGGCCGGCGCGGCTTCACGCGCGCATGCTCCGCTCGGGCTCGGTCAGCGAAGCCCGAAACGCCGGGCGCGCGAAGATCCCGTGCATGTATTTCGCGATCGCCTGCGCCTGAGCGGAGAGCTCGACGCCGAGGAACGGCAGGCGCCACAGGATCGGCGCAATGGTCGCATCGACGAGCGAGAACTCGTCGCTGAGGAAGAACGGCTTCGCGCGGAACACCTCGGCGCTCGCGCTGATCGCCTCGCCGAGGACCTTGCGCGCCTGTGCCGCGGCCTTGCCCTGCGGGTCGCCCTGGATGTCGCCCGCCATCCCGTACCAGTCGCGCTCGACCCGGTACAGGGCGATCCGGAACTGCGCCCGGGTCACGGGATCGATCGGCATCAGCGGCGGATGGGGAAAGCGCTCGTCCAGGTAGTCGATGATGACTCGCGAATCGTAGAGCACCAGGTCGCGGTCGACCAGGGTCGGCAGGCTGTGATACGGGTTCAACTCCAGCAAGTCCTCCGGCAACTTGCCGACCTCGGCGTTGACGACGTCGATCGCGATGCCCTTCTCGGCGAGCACCAGCCGGACCCGATGGCTCCACGGATCGGTGGGCCCGGAAAACAACGTCATTACGGTGCGGCGAGTCACGACCGCCGTCTCCTGATCGCGCCGGCCGCGGCCAGCCGCCGCGGCCGCGCCTTCAATGAACGTCCTTCCAGTATTCCTTCTTCAGCAGATAGGTGAGCACGAAGAACAGCGCGAGGAACAGCATCACGTACACGCCGAGCGATCGGCGCTCCGCCTTGATCGGTTCCGCCGTGTAGTTCAGGAAGTTGGTGATGTCGGTGACGAACTCGTCGTACTGCGCGGGCGTCATCGAACCGCCCGTGCCGGGGGTCACGCCCACCAGCTCCATCCGGGTGTGCCCGGAGGGGTCGGTCACGCTCTTGTAGACGGGCTTTTGCACGCCCTGGAGCGTCGCGAGCACGAACGGCATCGCGACGTTCGGCTTGTAGAGGTTGTTCACCCCCCACAGCCGCGTCTTGTCCGCGTAGAAGCCCTTCAGGAACGAGTAGATGTAGTCGTTGCCCATGTACCGGGACATCAGCGTGAGGTCCGGGGGCGCGACGCCGAACCACTTGACCCCGTCCGCCTCCGGCATCGCCGACAGGATGTGGTCGAGCGGCTTCTTCGAGGTCAGCATCAGGTTCTTCTTGAGCAGCGGCAGCGGGATCTGCAGGTCCTTCCCCATCCGCTCATAGCGCAGATAGCGCAACGAGTGGCAGCCCGAGCAGTAGTTCATGAAGTCGCGCGCCCCACGCTGCAACGACTGGACGTCGTTGATGTTCGTGTGCACGTGCTGGAGCGGCACTTCCTGCGCGACCGCCGCGCCGAACGGAAGGAGAATCGCCGCAATCAACCAGAGTCGCTTAAACATGACCCGTAACCCTCTCCGGCACCGGTTTCACCCGATCGATCTTCGTGTACCAGGGCATCAGCAAGAAGAACGCGAAGTACACCGCCGTACCGATCCGTGCCAGCAGCGGGTAGATTCCGGCGGGTGGATGCATCCCGACGTCGCCCAGCGTGATGAACGACAGCACGAACAGCGTGAGCATGATCTTGTAGATCGGCCCCTTGTAGCGGATCGACTTGACCGGCGAGCGGTCGAGCCAGGGCACGAAGAACAGCACGACGATCGCCGATCCCATCACCAGCACGCCCCAGACCTGCGTGCCGGCGAACGACGGCACCGCGCGCAACATCGCGTAGAACGGCGTGAAGTACCACACCGGCGTGATGTCCGGCGGGGTCAGCAGCGGATTCGCCGGCGTGAAGTTCGCCCGTTCGAGGAAGAACCCGCCGAGCGTCGGCGCGAAGAAGATCACCGCGCAGAAGATCAACAGGAAGCCGGCGACGCCGACCATGTCCTTGACCGTGTAATACGGATGGAACGGGATCCCGTCGAGCGGATGGCCGTCCGGGCCTTTGAGCTTCTTGATCTCGATCCCGTCGGGATTGTTCGAGCCGACCTCGTGCAGCGCCATCAGGTGCGCGATCACGAGGAAGATCAGCGCGAGCGGCAACGCCGCGACGTGCAGCGCGAAGAAGCGGTTCAAGGTCGCGTCCGCGATCACGTAGTCGCCGCGGATCCACTCGAGGAGGCTCCCGCCGATCACCGGGAGGCTCCCGAACAGCGAGGTGATCACCTGGGCGCCCCAGAAGCTCATGTTGCCCCACGGCAGGACGTAGCCCATGAATGCTTCGGCCATCAGCAGCACGAAGATCAGGCAGCCGAAGATCCAGATCAGCTCGCGCGGCTTGCGCGCCGATCCGTACATCAGCCCGCGGAACATGTGCAGGTACACGACGATGAAGAACGCCGACGCGCCGGTCGTGTGCATGTAGCGGATCAGCCAGCCCCACTCGACGTCGTTCATGATGTACTGGACGGAGCCGAATGCTTCTGCGGCGTTCGGCTTGTAGTCCATCGTCAGGAAGATGCCGGTGATGATCTGGTTCACGAGCACGAGCATCGCGAGCGAACCGAAGAAGTACCAGAAATTGAAGTTCTTCGGCGCGTAGTACTCCGCGACTTGCTCCTTCCAGAGCTTCGTCATCGGAAAGCGCGCGTCGATCCAGGCGATCAAGCCCCGGCTGTTGCCGGCGCCGGCGGAATCGGATGATGCGGACATCGGTCAGGCTCTCCTGCGGATTTAAGCGTTCTGCGAAGCGTCGTCGACGCCGACCACGATTCGCAAGTCCTTGCCGAGCGCATACGGCGGAATCGTGAGGTTCTTCGGCGCCGGAACGTTCTTGAAGACCCGCCCCGACGCGTCGTACTTCGAACCATGGCAGGCGCAGTAGAATCCGCCCGGCCAGTCCTTGCCGAGATCGACGCCGGCGACCTGGAACTCGCCGCGCCGCACCGGCGCGCTGGTCGGCGCGCAGCCGAGGTGGGTGCAGACCCCGAGGCCCACCCAGTATTCGGGATTGCGCGCCCGCGCGGCACCGGTCGCCTTGATGTAGTCGGGCTGCACCGAGTTGTCCGAGTTCGGGTCCGCGAGCAATTCGTTGTGGTCGCCGAGATGGGCGATGACGTCCTTGGTCCGGCGCACGACGTAGATCGGCTGGCCGCGCCACGCGACCACGACCATCTGGCCCGGCTCGAGCTTCGAGGCATCGAGCTCGACCGGTGCGCCGAGCGCGCGCGCCCGGGCGCTCGGGCTCCAAGAGGCGAGGAACGGGACCGCGGCGAACACGACGCCGATCGCCCCCGTTCCGACGGTTGCCGCCGTCAACAATCGGCGCCGACCATGATCGATCTTCTCTGCCATTGCGATTTCCCCTCGACAACCTGCGCCGCTTCCGCGCACGAGCCTTTCGATCGAGCGCTCGCCTCGGATGGCGTGGCGGTATTTAACAATGCGAACCGACGGCGCATTATACATACCGTGCGGCTCGTGCTGGGTCCGGCCTCGCCTCGCCGCGGGCATCATTGCGGAAATCCCTGGTGAAGACAGCGCACACCCTAGTAAAAGTACTTATTCGGGCGATCATCCTCGGCCTCGCGGCGGGCTTCGTGATCGTCTGGTGGAAGCCGTCGTTGCTCGAACGGCCCTCGAGCGCAGTCACGCGTCCCGAGACGCCTGGCGAAGCGCCCGCCACGGCGCCGGCCGCGGACCGGATGCCATCGGCGATCGGCGAGTCCGTGGATACCGCACCGGCGCGACGCATCGTCATCGCAAGCTTCGCCGACGCGGTCGCACGCGCGGCGCCGGCGGTCGTCAACATCTACACCGCGCGGGTGGTCACGGAGCGCACCGCGGCGCCGCCGCTCGCGCAGCTGTTCGGGGACTTCTGGCCGACCTACCGCCAGCGCGTCGAGCGCAGCCTCGGCTCCGGCGTGATCGTCGACGCGAACGGCACGATCGTGACGAATCAGCATGTAATAGCGGGCGCCGAGTCGATCCGGGTGCAGCTCGCCGACGGCCGCGCCGCCGAGGCGAAGATCGTCGGTGAGGATCCCGACACGGATCTCGCGGTGCTGCGGGTGTCGCTCGGCAAGCTCCCGGTGATGATCCTCGGCCGCTCGGACACGCTGCGGCCCGGCGACATCGCGCTCGCGATCGGCGATCCGTACGGCCTCAGCCAGACCGTGACCCAGGGCATCGTCAGCGCGACCGGCCGCGGCCAGCTCGGGCTCGCGACCTTCGAGAACTTCATCCAGACCGATGCGGCGATCAATCCGGGAAATTCCGGCGGCGCGCTGATCAACGCGCGGGGCGAGCTGATCGGGATCAACACCGCGGTGCTGAATCGCGCGTACGGCGGTCCCGAGGGCATCGGCTTCGCGATCCCGGTGAACCTGGTCCGCGGCGTCGTGAAGCAGATCCTGAAGTACGGGCACGTGATCCGCGGCTGGCTCGGCTTGTCGCCGCAGGAGATCGGCAACGCGCAGGCCGCCGAGCTCGGCATGCCGCACGGCGGAATCACGGTCGTGAACATCCTCGTGAAGAGCCCGGCCTACGCGGCGGGCGTGCGCCCCGGCGACCTGATCACGGCGCTCGACGGCCAACCGATCACGAGCGCGCAGGAACTCGTCAGCCGGGTCGCGGAGCTCACGCCGGGCACGCTGGTGACGCTCTCCGGCCTGCACGGCAAGCGGCCGTTCACGGTTCGATTCAAGGTGATCGAGCGGCCCGACGGTGGTACCGCGCGCTGACCCCGGCGCCGCGCCCGCGTCAGCCCGGCGTGCGGCGGATCCGTGCGCCGAGCGCCTGGAATTTCTCCTCGATCGCCTCGTAGCCGCGATCGATGTGATAGATCCGCTCGATCTCGGTGCGTCCTTCGGCGACGAGGCCGGCGAGGATCAGGCTCGCCGACGCGCGCAGATCGGTCGCCATCACCGGCGCGGCGGTCAATCGCTCCACGCCCTTGATGATCGCGGTGTTGCCTTCGAGGCGGATCTCCGCGCCCATGCGCCGCATCTCGAGCATGTGCATGAAGCGGTTCTCGAAGATCGTCTCGATGATCGTCCCGACGCCGGTCGCGACCGCGTTCAGCGCCGCGAACTGCGCTTGCATGTCGGTCGGGAACGCCGGGTACGGCGCGGTGCGGATGTCGATCGCGCGCGGCCGGCGACCCCGCATGTCGATCTCGATCCAGTTGTCGCCGACGTCCACCTGCGCCCCCGCCTCCTGGAGCTTGCCGATCACCGCGTCGAGATGATCGGGCCGGGTATGCTTGACGCGGATCCGGCCGCCGGTGATCGCACCGGCGACCAGGTAGGTGCCGGTCTCGATGCGGTCCGGGAGCACCTCGTACGCGGTCCCGTGCAGGCGCTCGACGCCGTCGATCACGATCTTGTCGCTGCCCGCGCCCTGGATCTTCGCGCCCATCGCGTTCAGGAAATTCGCGAGATCGACGACCTCGGGCTCGCGCGCCGCGTTCTCGAGCTCGGTGCGTCCTTCGGCGAGCGCCGCGGCCATCATCAAGTTCTCGGTGCCGGTCACGGTGACCGTCTCCAGCACGAACCGCGCCCCGCGCAAGCGGCTCGCGCGCGCCTTGATGTAGCCGTTCTCGATGTGGATGTCCGCGCCCATCGCCTGCAGGCCCGCGACGTGGATGTTGACCGGGCGCGCGCCGATCGCGCAGCCGCCCGGCAAGGACACGTCGGCCTCGCCGAAGCGCGCGAGCAGCGGCCCGAGCACGAGGATCGACGCGCGCATCGTCTTCACCAGCTGGTACGGCGCGACCCGTTCCCGGATCGTCGACGCGTCGACTTCGACGCGCATCTTCTCGTCGATCGTCACCGACACGCCCATCCGCCCGAGGAGCTCGATCATCGTGGTCACGTCCTGCAGGTGCGGGACGTTCGAAACGATCACCGGGCCGTCCGCGAGCAGGCAGGCCGCGAGGATCGGCAAGGTCGCGTTCTTCGCGCCGGAGATGCGGACTTCACCCTCCAGCGGGACGCCTCCGTGTATCTGCAGTTTGTCCAAGGGTCGATGCTTCCGTGGGTGGAGACGCCGGCCGGGCCGGCGGCGGGATCAGCGGCGCCCGAGCGCCTCGTACTCGGCGCTGGTATAGGCCTGCAGCGTGAGCGCGTGGATCTCGTTGCCCATCGCGGCGCCGAGCGTCGCGTACACCATCTGGTGGCGCTGCAGCGGGCGCTTGCCGGCGAACGCGTCGGCGACGACGGTCGCCTCGAAGTGGACGTTGTCGTCGCTGACCACGGCCGCACGGCTGCCGGTGAGGCCGGTTCGGATCAGCTCGGCAATCTGTTGCGGGTTCATCGTCGCCTCCCGGGATTCGTGACGAATCCGCGCAGTTTACAAGAGAAGCGGCGGCCGGGTGCAGCCGCGACCGGCCGGGAACGCGCTATCATGCGCGGCATGCATCCAGCCTTCACCGACGAGCAGCTGATCGAGGCCGCGCGACGGGCGATTTCGATCGAAATCGACGGCTTGCGCGCCCAGCTGCCGCGGATCGGCGCCGCGTTCGCGCAGGCGTGCCGGGTCTGCCTCGATTGCCGTGGCCGCGTGGTCGTCACCGGGATGGGCAAGTCCGGGCACGTCGCCGGGAAGATCGCCGCGACCCTCGCGAGCACCGGCACACCCGCGTTCTTCGTGCACCCGGCGGAAGCGAGTCACGGCGACGTCGGGATGGTCATCCGCGACGACGTGTTGCTGGCGTTGTCGAACTCCGGCGAGACCGACGAGGTGCTCACGATCGTTCCCGTGATCAAGCGTCTCGGCGTGCCGCTCGTCGCGTTGACCGGCAGCGCGCATTCGACGCTGGCGCGCGCCGCGACGGTGCACCTCGAGATCGGTGTGCCGGCGGAAGCCTGCCCCTTGAATCTCGCGCCGACCGCGAGCACGACCGCCGCGCTCGCGGTCGGCGATGCGCTCGCGGTCGCGTTGTTGAAGGCCCGCGGATTCACCGAGGAGGACTTCGCGAGATCGCATCCGGCCGGCAATCTCGGCCGGCGGCTGCTGCTGCGGGTCGCGGACGTGATGCGGACCGGTGCGGACGTGCCGCGCGTCGCGCCCGAGACCTCGCTCGCCGACGGCTTGCTCGAGATGTCGCGCAAGGGTCTCGGGATGACCGCGATCGTCGACCGTGCGGATCGCGCGATCGGCGTGTTCACCGACGGCGACTTGCGCCGCGCGATCGACCGCGCGATCGACCTGCGCGCGACGCCGATCGCGGCGGTGATGACCCACCATGCGAAGTCGGTGCGTGCCGACACCCTGGCGGCCGAGGCGCTGTTGTCGATGGAGCGCCATCGGATCACCGCGCTCCTCGTCGTCGACGCGGACGACCGGGTCATCGGCGCGCTCAACGTCCACGATCTGATGCGGGCGGGGGTCGTTTGAGCGCCCGCCGGCCGACACCGCTCGCGAAGATCGAGCTGCTGGTGCTCGACGTGGACGGCGTGCTCACCGACGGCCGGCTGTACTTCGGCGCGCGCGGCGAGGCGCTGAAGGTCTTTCACGTTCGCGACGGGCATGGCATGAAGCTCCTGCGCGCAAGCGGCGTCGACGTCGCGGTGATCAGCGGGCGGCGCAGCGGCGCGGTCACCCGGCGGATGCGCGAACTCGGCGTCGATGACGTCGTGCAGGGCGCCGCGGACAAGGTCGCGGTGCTCGATCGGCTGTGCGCGAAACGACGGATCCGGCCGACCGCGATCGCCTGCCTCGTCGACGATACGCCGGACCTGCCGCTGATGGCCGCGGTCGGTCACGCGGGCGCGGTCGCCGACGCGCATCCGCTGGTCCTGGCGGCCGCGCACTGGGTCGCCGAGCGGCCGGGCGGGCGCGGCGCGGTGCGCGAGCTGTGCGACGCGATCCTGCGCGCGCGCGCGGAGACGCGCCGATGATGTTCCGGGTGTTCACGGTGCTCGCGGTGGTCGCGCTCGCGATCAGCACCTGGATCCTGAGCACGCCGGAGCGGCTGCGCCCGAGCGCACCCGGCACGCTCCGGGGACCGCGTCCGGCCTATTACCTGAACGACGCGGTGCTCACCGACTACGGGCCCGACGGCGCGCCGAGCGTGCGGATCCAGGCCGCCCGAATCGACCAGGTCGGCCGCGGCGACCAGGTCGCGCTGCACGACGTCCACGTGACCTACGCGGCACCCGCGGGCGAGTCCTGGGTGCTGACCGGCCAGCAGGCGCAAATCGAGCCCGGCGGCAAAGCGGTCGACGTGCGGGGCGACGTGCAGCTGCGCGGGGTGGACCCGAACCGGCCGGGCACCGCGATCATCCGCAGCGACCGGATGCGCTACGACGTCGCCGACGCGATCGCGAGCACGCCGGACGACGTGCGAATCGAGTTCGGCGCGGAAACGCTGAGCGCACGCGGGCTCGTCGCCGACTTGAAGCGCCGCACCGTGCGGCTGGAATCGAACGTCAATGGCCGTTTCCTCCCGTAGCGCGCACGCACACGCCGCGCCGTTCGTGCTCGCCGCGGCGCTCCTGCCGAGCGCGCCCCGCGCCGTCGCCGCGCCGGCCGCGCCCCGCGCCGCGGCATCGCGACCGCCGGCCGCGGCGAAGCCCGTTGCGCCGCGCGACAGCGCGGTCCCGGGCGTGACGCGCGCGACGCTGCGCCAATCGATCTCGCTGGAGGCGCAATCGTCGCAGATCGACTATCGGACCCATCAACTGGTGTTCCATCAGGTCACGATCCGGCAAGGCACGATGTCGATCTCCGCCACGCTCGCGCATGCGACCGGGCTCGACTTCGACGACAGCCACTGGGCGTTCCGCGGCGACGTGCACATCGTCGTGAACCGGGGCGACCTGCGCTCGAACGCCGCCGACATCACGTTCGCGCGCAAGCGGCTCGCGAACGCGACCGTGACCGGCACGCCGGCGCGCTTCACCCAGGTCGACCCCAAATCCGGACGGCTCGTGCAAGGCCATGCGCAGACGATCGATTACGAGGTCGCGAAGGGCATCGTGACGCTGTCGAACGACGCCTGGCTGACCGACGGGCACAACGAGATCAGCGGTCAGATCCTGAAGTACGACATCGCCGCGCGCACCGTGATCGCGACCGCCGCGGACCAGAATTCCCACCGGGTGCGCATCACGATCACGCCACCGGCGAAGCACGCGCCGTGAGCGTCCTGCGGGCGGACAACCTCGCGAAACGGTACAAGTCGCGCGAAGTGCTGCGCGACCTGTCGCTCGAGGTCGGCTCCGGCGAGGTCGTCGGTCTCCTCGGTCCCAACGGCGCCGGCAAGACGACCGCGTTTTACATGATGGTCGGGTTGACGCCCTGCGAGCACGGCCGGATCTCGCTCGACGGCCGCGACATCACGCGCCTGCCGATGCACCGCCGCGCGCAGCTCGGGCTCGGTTACCTGCCGCAGGAGCCGTCGGTGTTCCGCAAGCTCACGGTCGCACAGAACGTCATGGCGATCCTCGAGACCCGTCCCAACCTCGATCGGGACACGCGCCAGGCGCGTCTGGAAGAGCTGCTCGGCGAACTGCACGTCGATCACGTCCAGGACAGTCTCGGGATCTCGCTGTCCGGCGGCGAGCGGCGCCGCGTCGAGATCGCGCGCGCGCTCGCGGCCGAACCGCGCTTCATGCTGCTCGACGAGCCGTTCGCCGGGGTCGACCCGCTGTCGGTCGCCGACATTCAAAGAATAATCAAGCACTTGTCGGGCAAGGGGATCGGCGTGCTGATCACCGACCACAACGTCCGCGAAACGCTCGGCATCTGCGAGCGGGCGTACATCGTGAGCCAGGGCAGCGTGATCGCCTCGGGCTCCGCCGACCAGATCCTTGCCAATGCCCAGGTTCGTGAGGTGTACTTGGGGCAGGACTTCAGGCTCTAGATCACGTTGAATTCGGTCCGCCCATGTTGAAGCCCAGTCTGCAGCTCAGGATCGGTCAGCAGCTGACGATGACGCCGCAGCTGCAACAGGCGATCCGTTTGCTGCAGCTTCCCGCCCTCGACCTGCAAGCGCACGTGCGCGAGGCGCTGGAAACCAACGTGATGCTGGAGTCGGAGGACGAGCCCGCCACGGAACCCACCGCCGTGCACGCGATCGGCGCGGCGTCACAGGAGCCCTACGAGGCGCCGCGCGACGACGGCCCGACCGCGTCCGAGGATCGACCCGCCGAACCGGCCGACCAGTCGATGGAGATCGCCGAGGACGGCTGGCCGGAACGGACGGCCGGCCCCTCGGAGTCGCCGTGGTCCGGCGGCGACGATCGGGACGCGGAGTTCGGCGACCCGCACGAATCGACGCTGCAGGAACAGCTCCTGGAGCAGCTCGACCTGATGCGGCTCGATCCGCGCGATCGCGCGATCGCGCGGATGGTCGTCGACGCGATCGGCGACGACGGCTACTTGCAGGACGACCTGGACACGATCCGCGCCAGCCTGCTGCCGGAAGTCCCGGTCACGGTCGCCGACGTGGAGCGGATGCTCGCGACGGTGCAGGCGCTCGAGCCCGCGGGCATCGGTGCGCGCAGTCTCGCGGAATGCCTGGTTTTGCAGCTCCGTCAGCTCGATCCGGCGACGCCGGGCCGCGATCTCGCGCTGCGGATCGCGCTCGAGCACCTGGATTGGGTCGCGTCGCAGCAGCTGGGCTTGCTGCGTCGTCACCTGCGCTGCGCGGACGCCGAGCTCGATGCGGCGCTTGCGCTGGTGCGGGCATGCCATCCGCGCCCGGGCGCGGTCGCGAGCGGCGGCCAAGCCGAGTACGTGATACCGGACGTGTTCGTGCGGCGCAGCGATCATGGCTGGGTGGTCGAGATCAACCCGGCGACCGTGCCGCGGGTCCGGGTGAACCAGGGCTACGCGAACGCCATCTCGCGCGTGCCGGACCACGCCATGCTGCGCGCGCAGCTGCAGGAAGCGCGCTGGCTGATGCGCAGCCTCGAGATCCGCAACGAGACGCTGATCAAGGTCGCGCGCTGCATCGTGCGGCGCCAGATCCGCTTCCTGGATCGCGGCGAGGAGGCGATGGTGCCGCTGATCCTGAAGGACGTCGCCGACGAGGTCGAGATGCACGAATCGACGATCTCGCGCGTGACGACCGCGAAATACATGCACACGCCGCGCGGCGTGTTCGAGTTCCGCTACTTCTTCTCGAGCCACGTCGCCGCCGCGGACGGCACCGAGACTTCCTCGACCGCGATCCGCGCGAAACTGCGCAAGCTGATCGGTCAGGAAGACCCGGACGACCCGCTGAGCGACTCCAAGCTCGCGCAGATCCTGTCGGGCGAAGGCATCCCGGTCGCCCGGCGTACCGTCGCGAAATACCGGGAAGCCATGCGAATCGCGCCGTCGAACGAACGCAAGCGCGCCGCGCCGCGCGCCCCCTGACCGACCTCGGATGAACGGAGGAAGACCCATGCAGCTCGATCTCACTGGCCATCATCTCGAAATCACCCCGGCGCTGCGCAGCTACGCCTCGAAGAAATTCGAGCGCATCTCCCGCCACTTCGAGTCGGTGCTCGACGTTCATTGCGTGCTCACCGTCGAGAAGCTGCGTCACAAGGCCGAGGCGACGTTGACGGTGCGCGGCAACAAGATCCACGCGGAGGCGATCGAGGACCACATGTACGCGTCGATCGACGCGCTCGCCGACAAGCTCGACCGCGCGGTGAAGAAGCACAAGGAGAAGTCGGCCGACCACCATCCCGAGGAAGTGCTGAAGGCGCGCTCGGGATGAAACGCGTGGGCGGCTGCCGATGCGGCTGATCGTCGTCAGCGGGCTCTCGGGCTCGGGCAAGAGCGTGGCCCTGCACATGCTCGAGGACCTCGATTATTACTGCGTCGACAACATCCCCGCGGCACTGCTGAAACCCTTGATCGCGCACGTCGTCCGCGGCACCGAGGAGATCTATCCGCGGACCGCGGTCGGCCTCGACGCGCGCAACCGGCCGAAGGAGATCGAACGCGTCCCCGCGCTGGTCACCGAGCTGCGCCGCAGCGGGATTTCCTGCGACATCATCTACCTGCACGCGGACGACGAGGTGCTGCTGAAGCGCTTTTCCGAGACCCGGCGCAAGCATCCGCTGGTCGTCGACGGCGTGAGCCTGCGCGAGGCGATCGCCGAGGAACGGGCCTTGCTCGAGCCGATCATCCGTGCCGCGGACCTGATCGTCGACACCTCGGGAATGAGCGTGCACGCGTTGCGCGACCGCATGCGCGCGCGCATCGACCCGCGGCGCACGAACCAGATGTCGCTGCTGTTCGAATCGTTCGGCTACAAGCATGGGATACCCGGGGACGCCGATTTCGTGTTCGACGTGCGCAGCCTGCCGAACCCGTACTGGGAGTACGATTTGCGCGCGCTGACCGGCCACGACGCCGCGGTCGTGCGCTACCTCGAGGATCACGCCGAGGTCGGCCGCCTGCTCGAGGACCTGACCGCCTTCGTCGAGCGGCGCGTCGCCGAGGCCGTCGCCGCGAACCGCCGCTATCTCACGGTCGCGGTCGGCTGCACCGGCGGCCAGCACCGCTCCGTCTACCTGGTCGAGAGACTCGCGGCGCACTTCCGCAGCACCCATCCGGCGGTGATGACCCGCCACGACGCGCTGCATGAGAATCAGGGTCGCGAGGGCTAGGGTCGCGCGGCGTCGAAACCGAGAAAGCGCGACAGTTCGTCGGCGCAGGCGAGCGCGTCCGCGACCCCCAGCGCGATCAGATCGCGCGTGAAGGCGCTCTCGAACATCAGGTAGCTCATCAACTGCGTGCCGGCCGTGCCACCCGCTCCGATCGTGCGCAGCAGGATCCGCAGGCTCCGCGGCAACCGGGCGATGTGCCGGCGCGCGATCGGCATCAGCGGGCGCGACGGGCGGATGATCATCAACGCGATCGGCCGGACGCCCGGCGTGCGGTTATGCAGCGCGATCCGCTCGACATCGGCATCGACGTGATCGGAGAACAACGAGTCGAGCATGAAGCCGAACATCCGGCCGTAGCTCGGCTCGGGCGGGGACGCCTGCGCCGCGACCGCCTCCCGGTGGCGCTCCGCGACCCCGATGACGAGCAGGCGTTCGGCGCCGAGATGTACCGCGGAGCCGAGCGGCGAGGTCTGGCGCATCGCGCCGTCGCCGTAATAGCCGTCCGCGAGGCGGACCGGGCGGAACAGGAAGGGAATCGCCAGGCTCGCCATCACGTGATCCAGCGCGATCGGCGTGCGCACGCCGCGGCGGTAGGCCCGCCGCCAGGGCTCGATGCCGGCCACGGTATCGTAGTACGTGACCGACTCGCCGTCCTCGTAGGACGTCGCGGCGATTCCGACCGCCCGCAGCGACCCGTGCGCGAGCCCGCGCGGAATGCGGTCGAATTCCAGGCGCTCGCCGAGCAGCCGCCACAGCGGTGCGTTGTCGAACAGCGCATGCGGCGCCTGCGCGACGAGGCCGCCGCTCGCGAGCGCCGCGAGCCAGTGCATGCCGGCTTGGACCATGCTCGCGGCGTCGGCGCGGAACACCTGCGCGACCCGGAATTCGCGCCAGACCCGCTCGAGCGAGTGCACCGCGCGCCGGTAATGCGCCGAATCGGCGGCGAGCGCGAGCGCGCTGACCGCGCCGGCCGATACGCCCGTGACCACCGGAAACGGATTCGGCGCCCGCCGCGGCAGGATCTGCGCGATCCCCTTGAGCACGCCGACCTGGTACGCGGCGCGCGCCCCGCCACCGAGCAGCACGAGCCCGCAGAGCGGGGAGCGCGGTTCAGCCGAGTTCGCCAATCGCCCGGTCCAGACCCGACAGGGTCAACGGATACATGCGTCCCTCGAGCAGGTCCCGGGTCATGCCGATCGACCGGTTGCCGGCCCAGAACTCCTCGGGCTGCGGGTTGATCCAGGCGTGGCGCGGATAGGCTTGCAGCAATCGCCGCAACCAGGTCTCCCCGGGCTCGGCGTTCCAGTGTTCGACGCTGCCGCCGGTCTCGGTGATCTCGTACGGGCTCATCGTCGCGTCCCCGACGATCACCAGGCGGTAGTCGCGCGCATAGGTGCGCAGCAGCTCGAAGGTGTCGATGCCGCGGTCGGACCGGCGGCGATTGTCGCGCCACAGCCGCTCGTACGGATAATTATGGAAGTAGTATTGCTCGAGGTGCTTGAACTCGGCGCGCGCCGCGGAGAAGAGCTCCGCGGAGATCCGCACGTGATCGTCCATCGAACCGCCGACGTCGAGCAGCAGCAGCACCTTCACGACGTTGCGCCGCTGCGGGACCATCTTCACGTCGAGCCAGCCGCCGGAGCGGGCGGTCGCGTCGATCGTCGCGCCGAGCGCGAGCTCGTCCGCCGCGCCGTGGCGCGCAAAGCGGCGCAGCCGGCGCAATGCGAGCTTCATGTTCCGCGTCCCGAGTTCCACGTCGCCGTCGAGGTTCGCGAACTCCCGGCGGTCCCAGACCTTGGTCGCGCGGCGCTGCCGGGACGCGTCCTGACCGATGCGCACGCCCTCCGGGTTGTACCCGTACGCACCGAACGGCGACGTGCCCGCGGTCCCGATCCACTTGCTGCCGCCCTGGTGACGCGACTTCTGCTCCTCGAGCCGCTCGCGCAACGCGCGCATCAGTGCCTCCCAGCCGCCGAGCGCGCGCACCCGTGCCTTCTCCTCGTCGCTGAGGCGCGCCTCCTCGAGCCGCGCGATCCAGTCCGCGGGCAGCTCGCGCGCGAGCGTCTCGAGCGCGCCCTCGATCCCGCGGAAGTGCGCGGCGAACGCCCGATCGAACCGGTCGTAATGGCGCTCGTCCTTCACCAGGCACGCACGCGCGAGGAAATAGAAGCGCTCGGCGCTCGCGTCCGCGAGTCCGGCGCGCAGCGCCTCGAGGAGCGCCAGGAATTCGGGGATCGTCGCCGGAACGCCGGCCTCGCGCAGCAGGAAGAAGAACTTAACGAGCATTCCGGCGGTTGAGGAACATGAGCTGCTCGAGCAGGTGCACGTCCTGCTCGTTCTTCAGCAGCGCGCCGTACAACGGCGGTAGCAGCGAACGGGCGTCGTCGCCGCGCAACGCCTCCGGCGCGACGTCCTCGGCGACGAGCAGCTTGATCCAGTCGAGCAGCTCCGAGGTCGTCGGCTTCTTCTTCAAACCCGGCGCCTCGCGCAGCCGGAAGAACGTGCGCAGCGCCTCGGCGACGAGATCGCGCTTCAGTCCCGGGAAGTGCACGTCGACGATCCTCGTCATCGTCGGCTCGTCGGGGAAGCGGATGTAGTGGAAGAAACAACGCCGCAGGAACGCGTCGGGCAGCTCCTTCTCGTTGTTGCTGGTGATCACGATCACCGGCCGATGCTTCGCACGGACGGTCTCCCGCGTCTCGTAGACGTAGAACTCCATCCGGTCCAGCTCCCGGAGCAGGTCGTTCGGGAACTCGATGTCGGCCTTGTCGATCTCGTCGATCAGCAGCACGGGCTGCACGTCGCTCTCGAAGGCCTCCCACAGATCGCCCTTGACGATGTAGTTGCGGATGTCCTTCACCCGGGCGTCGCCGAGCTGCGAGTCGCGCAGGCGCGAGACCGCGTCGTACTCGTACAGGCCCTGCTGCGCCTTCGTCGTCGACTTCACGTGCCACTCGAACAGCGGCTTGTCGAGCGAGCGGGCGATCTCCGCGGCGAGCAGGGTCTTGCCGGTCCCGGGCTCGCCCTTGATCAGCAATGGGCGGCCGAGCACGACCGCGGCGTTGACCGCGGTCGCGAGCTCCGGCGTCGCGATGTAACGGTCGGTGCCCTCGAACGAGCGGCTCATCGCCTCATTCCGCCGCGACGCGCAGGATCTGCATCGAGTTGGTCCCGCCGGACACGCCGCTGCGTTCGCCCTTCGTGACGATCACGAGGTCGCCGATGCTGACCAGGCGCAGATCGAGCAGCTGCCGGAAGATCGAACGGTACGGCCGTTCCGGCTCCGCGAGCGTGACGTCGTACGCGACCGGATAGACGCCGCGGTAGAGCGTGACCCGGCGCAAGGTCTCGATCTGGCGGGTGAACGCGTAGATCGGGATATCGGACCGCACCCGCGACATCCACAGCGTCGTCGAGCCCGACTCGGTCAACGCGACGATCGCCTTCACGTTCAGGTGGTTCGCGGTGTACATCACCGCCGCGGCGATCGCCTCGTCGGTGCGCTCGAAATGCCCGCTGTCGCGCAAGCGGACCCGCACGTGCGTATCCTGGTACTTCTCCGCGCCGAGCACGATCCGCGACATCGCCTCCACGACCTTGACCGGATGCTTGCCGGACGCCGTCTCCGCGGACAGCATCACCGCGTCGCTCCCTTCCATCACCGCGTTGGCGACGTCGGAGACCTCGGCGCGGGTCGGAATCGGGCTCACGATCATCGATTCCATCATCTGGGTCGCGGTGATCACGACGCGGTTCTGATGCCGGGCCTCCTGGATGATCTGCTTCTGGAGGCCGGCGAGCTCCGCGTAGCCCATCTCGACGCCGAGGTCGCCGCGCGCGACCATCACCGCGTCGCTCGCGCGAACGAGGGTCGCGAGGTTCTCGATCGCCTCGGCCCGCTCGATCTTCGCGACCAGCAGGCCGTGACCGCCCGCTTCGCGAAGCAGCGTGCGCGCCTCGTTGATGTCGGCCGCATCGCGCGCGAACGAGACCGCGAGGTAATCGACGCCCATCGCGGCCGCGGCGCGGATGTCCTGCCGATCCTTGTCGGTGAGCGCGCCCGCGGACAGCCCGCCGCCCTGGCGGTTGATGCCCTTGTTGTTGCCGAGCTCGCCGCCGACGAGGACCCGCGTGTGGATCCGCGGGCCGTCGATCCGCTCCACCTGCAGGCTGATCTGGCCGTCGTTGAGCAGCAGGACGTCGCCGACGAACACGTCGGTCGGCAGCTTCTTGTACGCGATCCCGACCGCGTGAACGGTGCCCGCGTCCGCGCCGAGCGACGCGTCGAGCACGAACTCCCCGCCGTCGGCGAGCGTCACCGGGCCGGCGGCGAAGCGCTCGATGCGGATCTTCGGACCCTGCAGGTCGCCGAGGATGCCGACGTAGCGGCCGGCCGCGGCGCCCGCATCCCTCGCCTGCTGGGCGCGGCGCGAGTGATCCGCGCTCGAGCCGTGCGAGAAATTCAAGCGCGCCACGTCGACCCCGGCGGCGACGATGCCGGCGAGCACCGCGGGATCGTCCGTCGCCGGACCCAGCGTCGCGACGATCTTCGCCCGGCGCAGCAGCGTGCTCATCCGGCCCGCTGCTCCAGGATCTCGACCGCGGGCAATTTCTTGCCCTCGACGAACTCGAGGAACGCGCCGCCGCCGGTCGAGATGTAGGAGATGCTCTCCTCGACGTGGTACTTCTCGATCGCGGCGAGCGTGTCGCCGCCGCCGGCGAGCGAGAACGCCTTGCTGCGCGCGATCGCGTTCGCCAGCGCGCGCGTGCCCTCGCCGAACTGCTCGAACTCGAAGACGCCGACCGGCCCGTTCCAGATGATCGTGCCGGCCGCCGCGAGGATCTTCGCGAGGCGCTCGGCGGTGTCCGGGCCGATGTCGAGGATCATCTCGTCGGCCGCGACCGCGTCGACCGGCTTGACGTCGGCCTCGGCGGTCGCCGAGAACTCCTTCGCGACGACGACGTCGCTCGGCATCGGGATCTCGATGCCGCGCTTGCCCGCCTGTTCGATCAGCCGGTTGCAGATGTCGAGCATCTCCGGCTCGTAGAGCGACTTGCCGACCTTGCGGCCCTGGGCCGCCAGGAACGTGTTCGCGATGCCGCCGCCGACGACCAGGCCGTCCACCTTCGCGAGCAAGGCTTCGAGCACGGTGAGCTTGGTCGACACCTTGGAGCCGGCGACGATCGCGATCATCGGCCGCGCCGGCTTCTCGAGCGCGGTCTCGAGCGCGACGAGCTCATTGACGAGCAGCGGCCCCGCGCAGGCGATCGGCGCGAATTTCGCGACTCCGTGCGTGCTCGCCTCGGCCCGGTGCGCGGTGCCGAACGCGTCCATCACGTAGACGTCGCAGAGCGCGGCCATCTTCCTGGCGAGCTCGTCCGAGTCCTTCTTCTCGCCCTTGTTGAACCGCACGTTCTCGAGCAGCACCGCGTGCCCTTCGGCGACCTCGACGCCGTCGAGCCAGTCGCGCTTCAGCGGAACCGGCACGCCGAGCAGCTCTCCCAGCCGCTTCGCGACCGGCGCGAGCGAGGCCTCCTCGCTGAACTCGCCCTCCTTCGGACGGCCGAGGTGCGACATGATCATCACGCGCGCGCGCTTCCCGAGCGCGAGCCGGATCGTCGGCAGCGCGGCCCGGATCCTCGCGTCGCTGGTGACGACACCGTCCTGGATCGGCACGTTCAGGTCCTCGCGGATCAGCACGCGCTTTCCGGTGAGCTCGCAGCTCGTCATCTTCTTGAGGTTCACGGAAGCACTCCGCCGCCGGCCGCGGGCGCGATCACTTCGCCTGCGACCAGGCGACCGTGGTATCGAGCATGCGGTTCGAGAACCCCCATTCGTTGTCGTACCACGCGCACACCTTGACCAGCGTGCCCTGCATCACCTTGGTCAAGGTCGAGTCATAGGTCGAGGACGCCGGGTCGTGATTGAAGTCGATCGACACCAACGGCTTGTCGTTGTACGCGAGCACGCCCTTCAGCGGGCCGGCGGCCGCCTCGCGCACGATCCCGTGGATCTCCTCGACGCTCGTCGGGCGCGCCGCGACGAACGACAGGTCGACGATCGAGACGTTGATCGTCGGCACGCGGATCGCAAATCCGTCGAGCTTGCCTTTGAGTTCCGGCAGCACCAGGCCGACGGCCGCGGCCGCGCCGGTCTTCGTCGGGATCATCGACATCGTCGCGGAACGGGCGCGCCGCAGGTCGGTGTGATAGACGTCCGTGAGGACCTGGTCGTTCGTGTACGAGTGCACCGTGGTCATGACCCCGGAAACGATCCCGATCCTGTCGTTCAGCACCTTCGCGAGCGGGGCGAGACAGTTGGTGGTGCAGGACGCGTTCGAGATCACCGTGTGCGTCGACTTCAGCACCCCGTGGTTCACGCCGTAGACGATGGTCGCGTCGACGTCGTCGCCGCCCGGCGCCGAGATCACGACCTTGCGCGCGCCCGCGGCGATGTGCGCCGAGGCTTTCGCCTTGCTGGTGAACAAGCCCGTGCACTCGAGCACGACGTCGACTCCGAGGTCGCGCCACGGCAGCTTCGTCGGATCCCGCTCGGCGACGACGCGGATACGGTCGCCGTCGACGACCATCGAATCCCCGTCGACGCGCACTTCGCCCGGAAAACGGCCGTGCGCGGTGTCGTACTGGGTCAAGTGGGCGTTGGTCTTCGCGTCGCCGAGGTCGTTGATCGCGACGATGCGCAGCTCGGCGGTGCGCTTCGCCTCGTAGAGCGCGCGCAGGGTGTTCCGACCGATGCGTCCGTAGCCGTTGATCGCCACTTTGATTGCCATCGTATTCCCGTCCTCAGTTGGTCTTGTGTCGAGCCGAATCGCGATCCGAAGCCGCGAGCACGGCGTCGATCGCGCTGCGCACGGTCTCGGCCGTGAAGCCGAAGTGCTGGAAAAGCTCCTTCGCGGGCGCCGATTCGCCGAAGCGATCGATCCCGAGGATCAGCCCCGCGGATCCGACGTAGCGCCACCAGGGCTCGCGCACGCCGGCCTCGACCGCGACCCGCGCGCGCACCTCGTCCGGCAGGACCGCGCGTCGATACGCCTCGTCCTGGCGCTCGAACGCGCCGAGGCAGGGCATCGACACCAGCCGCACGCGGCGGCCGCTCGCGGCGGCCGCGCGCACCGCGTCGGCGGCGATCGCGACCTCGGAGCCGGTCGCGATCACGATCGCCTCCGGCGGACCGGCCGAATCGATCAGCACGTACCCGCCGCGTGCGACCGCGGCGAGCTGGGCGGCGTCGCGCGATTGCGGCGGCACCGCCTGACGGGTCAGTACGAGGCAGGTCGGGGCCGCGCGGCCCTCGATCGCGGCGCGCCACGCGATCGCGGTCTCCGCCGCATCGCAGGGTCGCCACGTCTCGAGTTGCGGGATGATCCGCAAGCTCGCGAGTTGCTCGATCGGCTGGTGGGTCGGGCCGTCCTCGCCGAGCCCGATCGAGTCGTGCGTGTACACGAACACGACGCCGAGGCGCATCAGCGCCGCCATGCGCACCGCATTGCGGGCGTAGTCGGAGAATACGAGGAACGTGCCGCCGTACGGAATGCAGCCGCCGTGCGCGGCGATGCCGTTCATGATCGCGGACATTCCGAATTCGCGGACACCGAAGTGGACATAATCGCCATCCGGCCGGTCGGGTCCGAGCGCGACCGAGTTCCGGCGCAGCGTGCCGTTCGATGGCGTGAGATCCGCCGAGCCGCCGATCAGCTCCGGTAGCACGGGCCCGAGCGCGTTCAACGCCGCCTGGGACGACTGCCGGGTCGCGGCCGCGGCCGATTCGGCCTGCGCGCGCGCGACGTGCTCCGCTGCGCAGGCCGCGAATTCGGCCGGCAAAGCCCCTTCGAGGCGGCGCGCGAGTTCCGCGCCGAGGTCCGGGTAGGCCGCCCGGTACGCACCGAATCGCTCGCGCCACTCGGCTTCGGCGCGCGCGCCCGGCTCGCGCATGTCCCAGGCGGCGCGAATCGCCGCGGGAATCTCGAACGGCGGCTCGGGCCATCCGAGATACTCGCGCGCGGCGGCGATCTCCTCGGTGCCGACCGGCTCGCCGTGCATCGCCGCGCTGCCCTGTTTGTGCGGCGCGCCCCATCCGATCACGGTGCGGCAGCACAGGAACGACGGACGGTCGGTGATCGCCCGTGCCGCCGCGAACGCCGCTTCCACCGACTCGGCGTCCTGCCCGTCGATGCCTCGCAGCACGTGCCAGCCATAGGCCTCGAACCGCGCGGCGGTGTCGTCCGCGAACCAGCCGCGCACCTTCCCGTCGATCGAGATCCCGTTGTCGTCGTAGACGGCGGTCAGCTTGCCGAGCCGTTGCGTGCCGGCGAACGAAGCCGCTTCGTGCGAGACGCCCTCCATCATGCAGCCGTCGCCGCAGAACACGTAGGTGTGGTGATCGATGATCGCGTGATCCGGGCGATTGAACCGGGCGGCGAGCGACCGCTCGGCGAGCGCCATGCCGACCGCGTTCGCGAACCCCTGTCCGAGCGGCCCGGTGGTCGTCTCGATGCCGAGCGCGGGATCCCGCTCGGGATGCCCCGGGGTCTTGGAGCCGTACTGGCGGAACTGGCGTAAATCGTCGATCGTGAGCGGGTACCCGGTCAGGTGCAGCACCGAGTACAGCAGCATCGACGCGTGCCCGTTCGACAGGACGAACCGGTCGCGGTTCCACCAGCCCGGGTTCGCGGGGTTGTACCGCAATACGCGCCGCCACAGGACCTCGGCGATATCCGCCATGCCCATCGGCGCGCCCGGATGACCGGACTTCGCCCGCTGCACGGCGTCCATCGCCAAGACTCGGATTGCATTGGCAAGCTGTCGGCGACTGGGCATGCGGCGTTGGGCTTTGTGACGTGACCGGGGGCGCCATTGTCCCCGATGCGGCCCCCGCCAGCAACGCCGGGCCGGCCCGGGCGCTCGATCGTGCCTGCGCGCCGCCGGACGGGCACGGGATTCGTGCGCGCCTATGATCCAGTTCACCGTCGGCGGAACCGCCGCTTGTTAGCATTCCGCCATGTTCGTGCTACAGATCACCGATCCGCACCTGTACGGCCGCGCGGACCGGAAATTACGCGGCGTCGCGACCGACGCGAGTCTGCGCGCGGTGCTCGACGCCGCCCTCGCGCGGTATCCGGATTACGGCGCGCTGCTGGTCACCGGCGATCTCGTCCAGGACGACCCGTCGGGGTACGCACGCTTTCGCAACGCCTGCCGAGGCCTCGAGAAGCCCGTGCTGTGCATACCCGGCAACCACGACGACCCCGCGGCGATGGCGCGCGAACTCGCCGCCGCCCCGTTCCAGCACTGCGGCACGCACTCGATCGGCGCGTGGCGGATCGTGATGCTCGACAGCTTCGCCGCCGGCGACGTCGGCGGCCGGCTCGGCGACGCGGAACTCGCGAGATTGGACGAGGAACTCGCGCGGACGACCGGTCACGCGCTCCTGTGTCTGCACCACCAGCCGATCCCGATGGGCAGCCGCTGGCTGGACGACATCGGTTTGCGGGATGCCGCGGAATTCTGGCGGGTCGTCGACGCGCACCCGAACGTGCGCGGCGTCGCCTGGGGACACGTCCATCAGTCCTTCGACGGGCGGCGGGGATCGGTGCGCTTGTTCGCAACCCCGTCGACCGGCGCACAGTTCGTGCCGGCGAGCGATCGCTTCGCAATCGACGATCGCCCGCCGGCGTTCCGCCACTTCGAGCTCGACCCCGACGGGCGCATCCTGTCCCGCGTGCATTGGGTCGAGGCGCCCGCCGGCGCGGCGGCCGCCGCCGCCGGCTAGCGAGCGGCGCGCCCGCGCGACGCTCAGCGCACCATCGGCGGGCGCCCGCCGCGGCCAGCGCCATCGCAGCGACCCGCCTCGGCACGTCGCGCCTTCCAGCGCGCGAGCATCGCCTTCTGTTCGGGCGTGAGCAAACGGAAGAATTTCTCGCGCATCTCGCCGCGGCGCATCACCCGTTGCGCGAACAGCGCGCCGTTCGCCTGGCTCACGTGCGCGAGCACACTCGCGTAATTCGGCGCGTCGGGGTTCGTCGCGCGCAGTTGCGCCTCATTCGCGCGCATTTGCTCGTGCAACCGGCGCAGCGACTCGTGCCCGGCACGCCGGATCGCCTGCGCGGACCCGCGCTGCGCGGCGGTCAACCGCAGCTTGCGCGCGATCCAGCGCCACGGAGGCGGCCGATGCCAGCGGCCCGCCGCCGGGCCGAGCGGGCGCCGAATGACGATCCATTCGGTCGCGCCACGATCGTCCCGCGGTCCATGCATCCCCGGCCCATGCATCCACGGGCCGGGCATCCACGGTCCGGGACCGGCCGCAGTCCCTCCGGACTGCGGTGCGACGTCGCTCGCCGACGGCGGCGGCGCCGCGCCGTCCACGGCCGCCCGCGCCGCGCGCGGCGCGGCGATGCCGAGCGCGATCGCCGCGACCGCGATCACGCCGGCCGCCCTCGCCATTCGCTTCGGGTTCTGCATACCACGGTCCTCCTGAGTCTCGTTCGATCGGGTGTCCGGCAGGCAGTGTAGGCACGGGGCGTGTGAACGAGTGTCGTCGGCAGCGCAAGGATCGGCAAAGTTCTGTGAATTGCGGCTCCCGCCGGCGCGCGGCAGTGCAAAGATTTGTGAATCCGCACCGAACACCCGGACCCCGGCGCCCCGGGCTGTGCCAGAGTATGGGTTAGAGGCCGGGCGACACCGGAGGGCGGCACGCGAGATGAATGCGAACGGCGCGATTGCGGGCGAGAGCGGCATCGCTCGCGTGCTGCTCGTCGACGACGATCGCGAGCTGTGTCAGATGCTCACCGAGTACCTGAGCGGCGAGCGATTCGACGTGACCAGCGTGCACGACGGCGGCGAGGCCTTGCGCGCGCTCGGCGGCCGCGACTTCGACATCGTGATCCTCGACGTGATGCTGCCGAGCATCAGCGGCTTCGACGTGCTGCGCGAGCTCGGCGCCGCGCACCCGACTCCGATCCTGATGCTGACCGCGCGGGGAGACGACGTCGACCGCATCGTCGGCCTCGAGCTCGGCGCCGACGATTATCTCGGCAAGCCGTTCAATCCGCGCGAGCTCGTCGCCCGGCTCCGCGCGATCCTGCGCCGTTCGCCGCTGCGCGCGCCGCGCTCCGACGCCCCCGAGACGCTCGAGGTGGGCCCGATCGTGCTGCACGCGGGAATGCATCAGGTGCGCGTCGCCGGCAAGCCGGTACCGCTGACCGGCGCGGAGTTCCGTGTGCTCGAGCTGCTGATGCGCTCGCCGGGGCAGGTGATCTCGCGCGAAGCGCTGACCGAGCAGGCGCTCGGCCGCAAGCTGGTGCCGTACGATCGCAGCATCGACACGCACATCAGCAACTTGCGCCGCAAGCTGGATCTCGAGAAGAGCACGAACCCCGGGATCCGCAACGTCCGCGGCTCCGGCTACATGCTGACGATCGCCGAAGGCTAGGATGTTCGTCCGGATCTTCGTGCTGTTCTGGCTGTCGATGGCGGTCATCGCCGGCGGCAGCATCGCGGTGACCGATGCGATCGCGACCCGGGAATTCGAGTCGCACGAGTGGCAACGGCATGCGCCGGTCGCGCTGGCCGCGGCCGAAGCGCTCGCCACCGGCGGACCCGCGCGGCTGCGCGCATGGGCCGCGTCGAACGAGCATCGAGTGCCCGGTCACGATCTGTTCATCGTCGGTCCCAACGGCGCGGACATCCTCGGCCGTCCGCTGTCGCCGCCCGCGGTGCAGCGCCTGCGACTCGGCCGCCGCTCCGCGCAGCTCGCCAAGCACGACCGCACGCGAGGGGTCCAGCTGCAACCGATGCGTCCCTGGCCCCGGCTGGTCGCCGCGGGCGGCGCCGCGTACACGATCCTCGTGGTCCCGCGGCGCTCGATGCTGTTCGGCGCATTCGCGCTCCCCGGCATTCCGCCGGCGGTGCTCGCGATCGCGTTGATCGTGAGCGCGCTCGCCAGCGGGTGGCTCGCGCGCCACCTGTCCGCGCCGATCCGGCGAATGCAGGCGGGCGCGCGCGCACTCGCGTCGGACAACCTCGCGGTGCGGGTGAGCGTCGGTCTCGACGGCCGGCGCGACGAGCTCGCGGTCCTCGCCCGCGAGTTCGACGCGATGGCCGATCAGCTGCGCGCGACACGGGCGGCACGGACCCGGCTGCTGCGCGACATCTCGCACGAACTGCGGTCGCCGCTCGCGCGGATGCGGGTCGCGGTCGCGCTCGCGCGCCGCTCGCCGTCCGACTCGGCGCGCCAGACCGACCGGATGGAGCGCGAGATCGAGCGGCTCGACGCCTTGATCGGCCAGGTGCTGAAGCTCGCGCGCTTGCAGGGCGACTCGCCGCGCCTCGATCTGGAGCCGGTCGAGCTCGGCGAGTTGCTCACGGAAATCGTGAGCGACGCGAATTTCGAGGCGGCGGCGAAGCGCGGCTCGGTCCGGTTCGCGGCGGGCGCCCCGGTGGAGGTGGCCGCGAACCGCGAGCTCGTGCGCAGCGCGATCGAGAACGTGCTGCGCAACGCGGTCCGCTACGGCCCGGAGGGGGCGGCGGTCGAGGTCGACCTGCGCGTGCTCGAGGGCGCGGCGCGGATCTCGATCCGCGATCGCGGCCCCGGCGTCCCGCCCGCGGACCTGGCGCGCATCTTCGAACCTTTCTACCGGGTCGCGGAGTCGCGCGACCGCGACAGCGGCGGCGAAGGCATCGGCCTCGCGATCACCGCGCAGGTGCTGCGCGCGCACGGCGGCGGCGCGCGCGCGGGCAACCGGCCCGGCGGCGGTCTCGAGGTGGTGCTCGAGCTCCCGACGCGGCCGCCGCTCGCGGGCGAGACGCGGGTCGGGTAGTCGATCTAGAATCCGTCGCGGTCGATCGACCGCGAGGAGGCGCTCGGTGAGCTTGTACGAAGAAGCCTGCGAATACATCCCGGGTGGCGTGAACTCGCCGGTGCGCGCGTTCCGCGGCGTCGGCGGCGACCCGGTGTTCTTCCGCCGCGCCGCCGGCTCGCGCGCGTTCGCCGCGGACGGTCGCGAGTTCATCGACTACGTCGGCTCCTGGGGTCCGGCGATCCTCGGGCACGCCGACCCCCAGGTCGTCGCCGCCGTGCAGCGGGCGGCCGCGGACGGTTTGAGCTTCGGTGCGCCGACGGAACTCGAGACGCGGCTCGCGCGCAAGGTCGTCGAGACGATGCCCGCGATCGAGCTGCTGCGGTTCGTCAGTTCCGGCACCGAGGCGACGATGAGCGCGATCCGCCTCGCGCGCGGGTTTACCGGGCGCGATACGATCGTGAAATTCGAGGGCTGCTATCACGGGCACTCCGACTCTCTGTTGATCAAGGCGGGCTCCGGTGCGCTCACGCTCGGCGTGCCGTCCTCGCCGGGTGTGCCGGCGGACCTCGCGAAGCACACGGTCACGCTCGCGTACAACGATCCGCAGGCGGTGCGCGACGCGTTCCGGGCGATCGGCGACTCGATCGCGTGCGTGATCGTCGAGCCGGTCGCGGGCAACATGAGCTGCGTCCCGCCGGTCGCCGGCTTTCTCGAGACGCTGCGCGCCGAATGCGATCGAAGCGGCGCATTGCTGATCTTCGACGAGGTGATGACCGGCTTCCGCGTCGCGCTCGGCGGCGCTCAAGCCGTGTACGGGATCCGGCCGGACCTGACCACCCTGGGCAAGATCATCGGCGGCGGGATGCCGGTCGGCGCGTTCGGCGGCCGGCGCGACGTGATGCGCCGGCTCGCGCCGCTCGGGCCCGTCTATCAGGCCGGAACGCTGTCCGGCAACCCGGTCTCGATGACCGCGGGTATCGCGACGCTCGAGGCGATCTCGGTGCCGGGCTTCCACGCGCGCCTCGCGGCGACGACCGCGGCGCTCGTCGAGCGGCTCGAGGCCGCGGCGCGGCGCGCCGGCGTGCCGCTCGCGACCAATCACGTCTGCGGGATGTTCGGGCTGTTCTTCACGCAGGAGTCCCGGGTCGATTCGTACGCGAAGGTCGCCGCCTGCGACACCCGACGGTACGCGCGTTTCTTCCACCAGATGCTCGCGGGCGGGGTGTATCTCGCGCCGTCGGCCTTCGAGGCGGGCTTCGTCAGCGCCGCCCACACGCCCGCGGACGTCGACGCGACGATCGCCGCCGCGGAGCGCGCGCTCGCGGCGGTCGGCGCGGCGACGTCGCCCGTTGCCGGATCGGTCGGTTAGCGATGCGCGCGTTCGCAGCCTTCGTCGCGGTGATCACGCTCGCGCTGCTGATCGGCGCCGGCCTCGCCTATCCGGCGTACTGGCTCGTCGGCGGGATCGGCCACTGGGCGTTCCACCGGGTCGCCGAGCGCGTCGCGATGTTGATTCTCGCGGGCGAGCTCGTCTGGCTGTGCCGTCGGCTCGATCTGCGCACGCGCGCCGACTTCGGCTTCGGCTTGCCGCGGCGGCGATTCGTCGCGCAGTCGCTGATCTGGGGCGCGGTCGGGATCGCGACCGCGGCGCTCGGCGCGGCGTTCCTGATCGGCGCTCACCTGCGCGCGATCGCGCCCGGGTTCACGCCGTCCGCGGGCAGCGTCGCGCGGATCTTCCTCGCCGGCGTGGCCTCCGGGATCGCGGTCGCGCTGATCGAGGAAACCGTGATGCGTGGCGCGATGCAGACGGCGATCGAACGCGAGTCCGGCGCCTGGGCCGGCGCGCTGCTGACCGCGCCGGTGTTCGCGGTGCTGCACTTCTTCGCGAAGGCGAGCATCCCGCCCGACGAGATCGCGTGGCGCAGCGGTTTCGTGCTCCTGTCGCGCTCGTTCGTGCCGCTGTCCCACCCGTCGGCCGTGCTCGATGCGTTCCTGTCGTGGCTCACGGTCGGCTTGATCCTCAGCATGACGCGGATCCTGACCGGCAACAACGCGGTCGGCATCGGCCTGCACGGAGGCTGGGTCGTGGTGCTGCGGATGCTGCAACTGGCGACCGTGCGCGACTCGGCGACGCTGTCGTCGATCTGGGTCGGACGATTCGACGGAATCCTCGGCTACTGGGTGCTGCCCTGGGGCTTCGCGATCGCGGTCGCGCTGTGGCTCACCCGCGCGTTCTGGGTGCCGCCGGCGTCGAGTCGAGCAGCCGCAGCACCCGTTCGTGCAGCCCGCCGAAGCCGCCGTTACTCATGATCAGCCAGTGATCGCCCGGGCGCGCGCCGCGGACCAGGCGGTCGGCGAGTTCGTCGACGGTCGCGGCGAAATGGGCCCGGTCCCCCAGTGAAGCGACCGCGTCGCGCAGATCCCAACCCAGGTTCGGCGGCATCAGGAACCACGCGGAGTCGGCCGCCGCGACGGCCGCGGCGAGCGCGTCGCGATGCGTCCCGAGTTTCATCGTGTTCGACCGGGGCTCCAGCACCGCCACGATCCGGGCGCCGCCGACGCGGGCGCGCAACCCCGCGAGCGTCGTCGCGATCGCGGTCGGATGATGCGCGAAGTCGTCGTAGACGGTGACCCCGCCCGCGGTGCCGCGCAGTTGCATCCGGCGCCGGATGCCCCGGAAGGTGCACAGCGCTTCGACCGCGCGCGCCGGCGCGACGCCGGCGTGTTCCGCCGCCGCGACCGCGGCCAGTGCATTCAGCACGTTGTGGCGGCCGATCAGCGGCCACTCGACGCGTCCGACCGCCGCGCCGCCGCGCAGGACCTCGAAGCGGTCGCACGCGCCGCGATCGACGCGTGCCGTCCAGTCGCTCCCCGGGGCGTCGATCGCGAAGGTCTCCCGAGGCGTCCAGCAACCGTCCGCGAGCACGTCGGCGAGCGCCGGATCCTCGCCATTGACGATCAGCCGACCCGCGTGCGGAACCGTGCGCAACAGCTGATTGAACTGCCGCTCGATCGCGGCGAGGTCCGGGTAGATGTCGGCATGGTCGAACTCGAGGTTGTTCAGCACCGCGGTCCGGGGGCGGTAATGCACGAATTTGGCGCGTTTGTCGAAGAACGCGGTGTCGTACTCGTCGGCCTCGATCACGAAATACGGCGCCGAGCCGAGCCGCGCGGTCGTGGTGAAATTCTCGGGCACGCCGCCGATCAGGAAGCCGGGCGCGAGGCCCGCGGACTCGAGGATCCAGCTCAGCATGCCGGTCGTCGTCGTCTTGCCGTGCGTGCCGGCGACCGCGATCACGTGCCGTGACCGCAGCACGTGCTCGGCCAGCCATTCGGGACCGGACGCGTACGCGAGTCCGCGATCGAGCATCGCCTCCACGACCGGCATGCCCCGGCTGAGCGCGTTGCCGACGACCACGACGTCCGGATTCAGGTCGAGCTGCGCCGCCTCGTAGCCGTCGATCACCTCGATGCCGAGGGCCGCGAGCTGCGTGCTCATCGGCGGATACAGGTTGCGGTCCGAGCCGGTCACGCGGAACCCCGCTTCACGAGCGATCGCGGCGATGCCGCCCATGAACGTCCCGCCGATGCCCAGGATGTGCACGTGCATCGTCAGTTTTTCCCGGCCGATTCGGTCATAATTTCGCTTCGACAGCGCCGGCAGGATTGTACACGCGGAACCCGACAGTGCCCGACCCCATTTGGATCGACGACGAACCCAGCCTCGTGGAACTCGCGCGGCGTCTGCAGACGGCCGGCCGTATCGGCATCGACACCGAGTTCCTGCGCGAGCGGACCTTCTTCCCGCGCCTGTGCCTGTTGCAGGTCGCGGCCGATCGCGAGATCTGGTGCGTCGACACGCTCGCGTTGCGCCTCGAGCCGCTCGGGCCGCTGCTCGAGGCCGCCTCGGTGAGCAAGCTCGCGCACGCCGCGAGACAGGACCTCGAGGCGCTGCGCTACGCGGCCGGTCGCATCGCCGCCCCGGTGTTCGACACCCAGGTCGCCGCCGCGTGCGCCGGGTTGAAGCCGCAGATCGGCTATGCCGATCTCGTGCGGACGCTCCTCGGCGTGAGTCTCGACAAGGCGCACACGCGCACCGATTGGTCGAAGCGGCCGCTGTCGCGCGAGCAGCTCTCCTACGCCGCGGACGACGTCCGCTACCTCGAGGAGGTCGCCGCGATGCTCGAGGAACGCGTGCGCGCGCTCGGACGGGAGGACTGGGTGCGCGAGGACTGCGCGGCGCTCGCGGATCCGCGACTCTACGAATCCGATCCCGACTCGGCCTGGGAGCGGCTCGGCGCGATCGCTCGCCTCGAACCGGGCGCGCGCGTCCGCGCGAAGGCGATCGCCGCCTGGCGCGAACGGACCGCGCAGCAGCGCAATCTCCCGCGCGCGTGGATCCTGCCGGACGCGGCGATCTACGAGGTCGCCGAGGCCGCGCCGGTCGACGCGGGCGAGCTGGCGCGGCTGCGGTCGATGCCGGCCCCGTACTCGGCGAAGTTCGCCGAAGGCTTGCTCGCGGCGCTGCGCGACGCCGCGGCGGCCGGCGTCGCCGACCTCGAGCCCGCGCGGCTCGCGCGGCCGACCGACGCGGAGCGTGCCGCGATCGAGCGCATGGCGAGGGTGCTCGACTCGCGTGCGGCCGAGCTCGGCGTGAGCGCCGAAGTGCTCGCGACCCGCGGCCAGATCAAGGCGCTCGCGACCGGCACGCAAGCGATCGGCGCGCTTGCCGGCTGGCGCCGCGCGGTGATCGGCGAGCGCCTGCTCGCGGTGCTCGAATAGAGCGCGCGCGCCCCGGACTCAACCGACCTGCGCGCCCCGGTGCCGCGCGACGGCCGCGTCGATCACGCGGCGCAGCTCCCGGAACACGCTCGCGATTTCCGCGTCCGCCTCGACCACGCGCAGCAAGCCGTTGTCGGAATAGTGCTGGATCAACGGCTTCGTTTGCGCTTCGTAGACCTCGAGCCGCTTGCCGATCACGTTCTCGCTGTCGTCCGGACGCTGCACGAGCCGCGGATGGTCGTCGCACCGCGTGCAGTGCGGCGGCGTCCCCGGGGGGGAGGTCAGGATGTTGAACACCCGGCCGCAGTCGGCGCAGGTGCGCCGGCCGGTGAGCCGCTTGAACAGCACGCCCAAGTCCAGGTTCATCAGCACGACCGCGTCGAGCGGCTGGCCCAGGTCGGCGAGCAGCGTCTCGAGCGCGACGGCCTGCGGGATGTTGCGCGGGAACCCGTCGAGAATGAATCCCGCGGCGGTGTCGGGCCGCGCAAGCCGCTCGCGGATCATCTCGAGCACGATCGCATCGTCGACCAGGCGGCCCTGGTCCATCGCCGCCTTCGCGCGCACGCCGAGATCCGTCTGCCGGGCCACGGCCTCGCGCAGCAGGTCTCCCGTCGAGATCTGCGGCACCCGGTAGGCTTCGACCAGAAGTTGCGACTGCGTGCCTTTCCCCGATCCCGGCGCGCCGAGCAAGACGATACGCATGGTTTTTTCTAGTTCAGCGAATTCAAAGCGCGCTAACCTACCGTTGCGGAACCCGAGCGTCAAACCGGCCGTGGTCCGCGCGCCCTCCCGGGCCCGGCGGCGGGCATCCCACCCTCCACGCCCGCGCTCGGCTCCCCTTCACGGTATCGCAACGTTGCGTCGCGGGCTCGAGCCGTGCCTGTCGATTTTTTTTACAGAACGTGCCGGGCAGCGACTGCGATGCGACGCAATATCCATGTAATTCAATGGCATGGATAGTTGGCACCGCGTATGCATCGATCCGTACGAAGGGTTTTATGACAAGAGCAAGAGGAAGGGTCTTTATCACAAGAAATGCCGCGCGATGATCTCGCGCGTCGATTCAACTGGCAGGAGCTATGTTATGGATGACCTATCAAGACACCGGGGCCTGGCGCTGACCGCCGCCGGGCTGCTGCTCGGCTTGACGACATTCGCACCCGCGATCGCATCGAGCCCGATCGTGTCGGGCTTCAACGGGAGCACGCTGCCCGCGAACGACGATGGTTCGACGGGTCAGGTGTCGACGGGATTCGCGATGAATTTCTTCGGCACCAGCTACAACGGATTGTGGGTGAACAACAACGGCAACGTGACCTTCGATGGTGCGATGTATACCTACACGCCGTTCGGCCTGACGAGCGCGCTCAACAATCCGATCATCGCGCCGTTCTTCGGCGACGTCGACACGCGCGGGACCGGGAGCGGGCTGGTGAGCTACGGCACCGGCACCTTCGACGGAATGAGCGCGTTCGGCGTGAACTGGCCGAACGTCGGTTACTACAGTTACGGGACCGACAAGCTCAACAACTTCCAGCTGCTGCTGGTGAATCGCAGCGATACCGGCACCGGCAACTTCGACATCTATTTCAACTATGGGTCGATGCAGTGGGAGACCGGTGACGCGAGCGGTGGCACCGACGGGCTCGGTGGATCCTGCGCGGTCGCGGGCTATTCCAACGGCTCGGGGCACACCGGCACGTATTATCAACTGCCGGGCTCCGCGGTCTGCGGGTCGTTGATCGACGGCGGTTCGCATGCGTTGCAGAACGCGACCAATGACGGGACGCCCGGGCAGTTCCTGTTCGAGGTGCGCAACGGATCGGTTCGCCCGCCACCGGGCGTGCCCGAGCCGAGCCCGATCGCGCTGCTCGGGGTCGGTATCGGCTTGCTGACCTTCGCCGCCGCCCGCCGCGGGCGACGCCAAGGCGGCTGAGCTTCCGCCCCCCCGCCCCCCCCCCGCCGACGCGCCGGTAATCCGCCGCGTCGGCGGGGATGCGCTGCAACCGCGGGGCCGCGCCGAATGCCGCCCTCCGGCATCGCGATCCGCGTCGCCGGAGGGATCTTCATGGCCACCGCGGCCCGACCGGTGCCGCGACGACCGCAATCGGCTATTCTTCGCCTTTTAACGGCTCGACCGGAAAAGGCAACGATGGCGGCGGCAAAGACCGGGCGCTCCAGCCCAAGGAACGCGTTCTACGCACAATCCGGCGGCGTGTCGGCGGTGATCAACGCCTCCGCGTGCGGCGT
>JAJYAM010000008.1 GCA_021779535.1 Pseudomonadota bacterium | reverse complement strand
TGCGCGGCGCCTGCGCGGCCGGGATGGTATCCTTCGCGCACGATGCTCAAAGTTCCGCTCCTCGACCTCAAGGCGCAGTTCGCGACGTTTCGCGACGAGGTCATGCCTCTGATCGAGGCGGTCTGCGCCAGTCAACAGTTCATCCTCGGTGCGCACACCCGCGCGCTGGAGAGCGAGACCGCCGCGTACTGCGGCGCGCGCTTCGGGATCGGCGTGTCCTCGGGCACGGACGCGCTGCTCCTCGCGGCGATGGGTCTCGGGATCGGCGCGGGCGACGAGGTGATCACCTCGCCGTTCACGTTCTTCGCGACCGCGGGCACGATCGCGCGACTGGGCGCACGCCCGGTGTTCTGCGACATCGACCCGGTCACCTTCAACCTCTCGACGGAGGCGGTCGCCGCGTTCCTCGAGCACGGCTGCGAGCGCCGTGACGGGATCCTGCGCAATCGCGTGACCGGCGGGCGGATCGCCGCGCTCCTGCCGGTGCACCTGTACGGGCAGTGCGCGGATCTCGAGCGGCTCGGCGCGCTCGCGCGCGCGCACGGCCTGCGGGTGATCGAGGATGCGGCGCAGGCGATCGGCAGCGAATCCGCGGGCGGCGCGCGCGCCGGTTCGATCGGCGACGTCGGCTGCTTCTCGTTCTTCCCGACCAAGAACCTCGGCGCGTTCGGCGATGCGGGCTTGTGCACGACCAACGACGCGGCGCTCGCGGAGCGGTTGACGATCCTGCGCGTGCATGGCGGGCATCCGAAGTACTACCACCGCTACGTCGGCGGGAACTTCCGGATCGACGAGCTGCAGTCGGCGGTGCTGCGGGTGAAACTCAAGTACCTCGACGGCTGGACGGAAGGCCGGCAGCGCAACGCGGCCCACTACGACGGGGCGTTCGCGGCCTCGAAGATCGCCGGCCGGATCGCGACGCCGCGCGCGCTCCCCGGGGTTCGCCACATCTACAACCAGTACGTCGTGCGCGCACCGGATCGGGACGCGCTGCGCGCGCATCTGGCCGATCGCGGCGTCGGAACCGAGATCTACTATCCGGTGCCGCTGCACCTGCAGGAGTGCTTCGCGTACCTCGGCCACCGGCGCGGCGACTTCCCCGAGGCCGAGCGGGCGGCGGCCGAGTGCCTCGCGCTGCCGATCTACCCGGAGCTCGAGCGCGCGCAGCTGGACTACGTGGTCGAGTCGATCGCCGCGTTCTATTCCGCGACCGCGTGAACGGCGCTCAGCTGCGTTTGAAGTCGTCCGGCTGCAGCTGGTGCCGGGAGAGGAGCTTGTAGAAGTCGGTGCGATTGCGCTTCGCGAGCCGCGCGGCCTGGCTCACGTTCCCGCCGGTGATCTGCAGGATCTGCGACAGGTAGCTGCGCGTGAACTCGTCGCGCGCCTCGTCGAACGACGGCAGCCGCGTCGATCCGCTGCCGAGCGACTGCTGCACGACCTCGGCGGTGATGATCGCGCCGTGGGTCAGCGCGACGTTCTGGCGCACGACGTTCGCGAGCTGGCGGACGTTTCCCGGCCAGTCCGCGGTCGCGAGCAGCTCGACCGCCTCGGGTGCGTAGATCTTGCGTTCGCCGGTCTGCCTGGCGATCTGGTCGAGGAAATGCGCGACCAGCAACGGAACGTCCTCGCGGTGCCGCGCGAGCGGCGGCAGGTCGATCTGCACCACGTTCAGCCGGTAATACAGGTCCTCGCGGAACCGGCCCGCCTCCATCTCGCGGCGCAGGTCCGTGCGGGTCGCCGAGATCACGCGCACGTCGACCGCGGTGGGTTCGCCGCCGAGCGGGCGGACCACGCCGTCCTGGAGCACCGCGAGGAGCTTCGCCTGCAGCCGCGCGGGCAGGCCGTCGACGTCGTCGATCAGCAGCGTGCCGCCGCTCGCGGCGGCGAGCTGGCCGCGCTGGGCCTTCTGCGCGCCCGGGAACGCGCCGGCCTCGTAGCCGAACAGCTCTATCTCGAGCGGCGTCTCGTCCGGCGCCGCGCAGTTCACGACCACGAACGGCTCGCGGCGCCGCGGGCTTGCTTCGTGGATCGCGCGCGCGAACAGCTCCTTGCCCGTGCCGCTCTCGCCGGTCAGCAGCACGCGCGCGTCGGTGCCCGCGACCATGTTGGCCTGCGCGAGCTTGTCCTCGAGCAGCTCGCTGCGGGTCACGATGCCGGCGCGCCAGGTTTCGTCGACCTGCGCGAAGCCGGACACCTTGAGCGCTTTTTGCACCTGGTCGAGGAGCTCTTGCTTCTCGACCGGCTTCGTGAGGAAGCCGAACGCGCCGCTCTGGGTCGCGCGCACCGCGTCGGGGATCGTTCCGTGTGCGGTCAGGATGATCACGCGCAGGCCCGGCCAGCGGCTCTGCAGCTCCTTCAGCAGCCCGATCCCGTCCATCTGGTCCATCCGCAGGTCGGTGATCACGAGGTCGGGGCGGAAGCGCACGCACGCGGCGAGCGCCGCGGCGCCGCTCTCGACGGCCTCGACCTCGTAGTTCTCGGCGCGCAGGCGGATCGTGAGCAATCGCAGCAGCCCCGGGTCGTCGTCGACGACGAGGAGGCGCGCCTTGCGGCGCGGCGCGGGCGACTCCGCGCGCGGCGCGCGTGGGCCGAGGCCGAAGCCGAGCGGGGTCGTGACGGCGCTGGAATAGGCGTTCAAAGGCTCATCCTCCGTACTCTTCGTCATCGCGGCGGAGACCCTCCGCTTGCGCGCTCGCCGATCGAGCGCTCGATGTGCGTGACCGCGTCGATCTTCGCCTGGGCGTCCGCGAGCGCCTTGCGAAGCTTCGCGTTCTCGGCCTGCTCAGCAATGAGCCGGCGCCGCGCATCGACGGCGGTCGCCTGCGTTTGCGCGGTGGTGCGTTCGCGCAGGCGACGATTCGTCGCGAGGAGCGTGAGCTGCCGCTCGACCTGGCCGAGCTCGATCGTCGCGAGCATCCGCTCCTCCGCGGTCAGAGTGTCGGGGCTCGCGAGGATTTCGGAAAGTTGTCGCTGCGCGGCGACGGGATCGGCGCCCGCGTGCCCGGGCGTCGCGAGCAGCAGCGCGTAGCGCAACCGGTGGGTCGCGGTCGGCGCAGCGTCGGCCGCGTGCCGGGCTTGCGCGAGCTCCGCGGCCTGCCGCGCCGGGGCGTCCGTCGGCAGGCGGCTCAACAGCTCGAGGTCGACGCGCGCCGCGCTCGGCGGCGGCGGCGGCGGCGGGGGCGGGCGGTGCCGCCACTCGTCGACCAGCGTGCAGCCGCTCAAGGCGAGCACGAGCGGGGCGCACGCGACGAGCGCGCGGAACTCAAGCCGCATAGGCCTTCTCCGGTGGGGCGACGATCGTCTGGCGCAGCGGCAGTCGCACCCGGAACAGCGCGCCGCCCGCCGGGGCATCGAGGATCTGGATCGATCCGCGATGGGCGCTCACGAACTCGGTCACGACCGAGAGCCCGATTCCGGTCCCCTTCACGTGGCCGCCCTGCTGGGCCTTGCCCTGGTAGAACGCTTCGAAGATGCGCTGCCGCTCCTCGGCCGGGACGCCGGGACCGCTGTCGCTCACGTCGATCACGAGGTCCTCGCCCTCGGCGCGCGCGTGCATCCCGATCGTGCCGCCGCGCGGGGTGAACTTGACCGCGTTCGACAGCAGGTTGTCGAGGATCAGCCGCAGCTTCGCGCGGTCCGCGCAGGGCGCGAGATCCTCGATCTGCACGTCGAGGCGCACGCGCTGCGCGACCAGCGTGAGCTGCTGGTTCTCGAGCACGGTCTTCACGAGCGGACGGAGCTTGAACTCCGAGACGTCGAGCCCGAGGCTGTTCGCCTGCCACGCGCTGAAGCTCAGCAGGTTCTCGATCAGGCGCTGCAGCTTCATGCTGTTCTCGCGCAGGATCGCGGTGACCTCGCGCTGCGCGCTCTTCAATTCCCCGACCGCGCCGTCCATCAGCAGCTCGGTGCCTTCGCGGATGTTCGCGAGCGGCGTCTTGAGCTCGTGCGACATGTGGCGCAGGAACCGGTTCTTCTCCTGCGCGAGCTCCAGCAGCCGCGAGCGCAGCCATTCGAGCTGCGAGGCGAGCCGTTCGAGGTCCTTGGGTCCCCCGATCGCGATCGGGCGGGAGAACGCGCCGCGGCCGAGCTCGGCGATCGCGCGGTCGATCGCGCGCAGCGGCCGTCCCATCAGGAACGTGAACACGCCGACGACCGCGAGCGTGAGCGGGACGAGCAGGAGCGACTGCCACAGGAGCGTACGCTGGGTGCGCGCCGCCGCGAGCTGCAGCGCGGTGAGCTCATGGCCGATCGACGCGGTGGTGCGGTCCGAGATCCGCGACGCGAGGTTCGCGAGGTGCGGATAAGTGCCGATCAGCGTATTCAGCTGCGGGTCGTTCGGCGCCGTCGTGCGCAGCTGCGCGAGGAGCGTATCCGCCTGGCCGCGCAGCGCCGCGAGGTCCGCCGCCGACTGCCGATCGAGCGGGAGGCGCTCGAGCGCGTTCGCCGCGCGGTCGAGGCGTGCGGTGGTCTGTGCGTAGCCGTCGAGGAGGTCCGCGCTGCCGAGGATCTGGTAGAGCCGCGCGCCGCGCTCGAGCGTGCCGATGTCCTCGAGCAGCAGCTGGATGTTGCGGGTGCCCTGCATTCCGTGGATCACCAGCTGCTCGCTGCGGTTCGCGAGCCGGTTCATCTGCACGGCGGCGTTCACGATCGCGACCAGGAGCGGCGCGGCGACGATCGTGAAGCCGACGAACATCAACCCGCTCAAGGACTTGGGCCAGGGCACGCGCATCGGTGCATTCTAGCAGCGCGCCCGGCGCCGCGTAGAATCGGCGGATGCGCACCGACACGCCCTACGCGAACCTCTCGCCCGACCTCGTGCTCGCGGCGGTCGAGGCGGCCGGCTTCCCCGCCGACGGCCGGGTGCTCGCCCTCAACAGCTACGAGAACCGCGTGTACCAGATCGGGATCGAGGATGCCACGCCCGTGGTCGCGAAGTTCTATCGCCCGGGACGCTGGAGCGACGCGGCGATCCTCGAGGAGCATGCGTTCGCGCTGGAGCTCGCGGCGCTCGAGATCCCGGTGATCGCGCCGCTCGCGACCGGCGGGGTGACGCTGCACGCGCACGAGGGATATCGGTACGCGCTGTTTCCCCGCCGCGGCGGCCGCTGGCCGGAGCTCGGCACCGCGGACGACCGGCAGTGGATCGGACGGTTCCTCGGCCGGATCCATCAAGCGGGCCGCGCGGCGGCGTTCGCGCACCGGACGCGGCTCGACGTCGGGGTGCTCGGGCGGCAGTCGCGCGACTTCCTGCTGCGCGGCCGCTGGGTTCCTGATTATCTGGCACCGAAGTACGAGCAGCTGACCGAGACGCTGCTCGAGGCGGTCGAAGCGTGTGCGAGCGGCTGGCGTGGCGCCCGGGTGCTGCGGATCCACGGCGATTGCCACCGCGGCAACGTGCTGTGGACCGAGGCCGGTCCGCACTTCGTCGACCTCGACGATTGCACGACCGGCCCGGCGGTGCAGGACCTGTGGATGCTGCTCGCGGGGGATGCGGGCGAGATGCGGGTCGCGCTCACGGACCTGCTCGAGGGCTACGAGCAATTCCTGCCGTTCGACCGGCGCGAGATCGCGCTGATCGAGCCGTTGCGCGCGTTGCGGATGATCCACTACGGGGCCTGGATCGCGCGGCGCTGGGCGGATCCGGCATTCCCGCGGGCGTTCCCGTGGTTCGCGGAGCCGCGCTACTGGGAGGAGCACTACCGGGCGCTCGAGGAGCAGCTCGCCGCGGTCGAGGCCCCGCCGCTCGAGTTGTGATCGCCCCGGGTTTCGGTATTCTTGGGGCCATGCGAAGCCTTCGGTCGCTCGCGCTCGGCGTGGCAGTCACGATGCTCGCGGCCTGTCACCGCGGGCCGCAGGCGCAGTCCGTTGCGCGCGCCACGCGGTCCGCCGAACAGGCCAAGGCCCGGCGCCGGGCGGCCGCGAACGACACCGCGGGGCTCGTCGAGGCGCCGCGCATCGGCAAGGGCACGCTGGCGCTGAAACTGAAGTTCGCGCCCGAGACCCGCCCGGTCGCGGGCGCGCCCGTCGCGATCGATCTGGCGCTGATTCCGACGAACTCGGCGAATACCGGCACGCTCACGATCGTCGACGACCCGGCGTTCTCGGTCGCCGCCGCGGAGCGCTCGCGAGCGCTGCCCGCGCTCGACGGCAGGGTGGCCTATCGCACCCGCGTGATCGTGATCCCGACCGCGCCGGGCGTGCAGACCCTCGATCTCGATCTGACGCTGAGCGACGCCCTGGGCAGCACGCAGGGTCGCTACGCGCTCCCGCTGATCGTCGGCGCGGCGGCGGCGGGCGCGCCCGCCTCGACCGCGGGCCGCTGATCGGCCCCGCGGTCCGACGGCCCGGCGAGGAGGTCCATCGATTCCCCGGCGGGGCGCATTTTCGGTTATAATATTCGGCTACCCCCGCACCTCCCCGAGCCCGCCGTGACCGAACGCCTCCGCAACATCGCGATCATCGCCCACGTCGACCACGGCAAGACCACGCTCGTCGATCAATTGCTGCGCCAATCCGGAACGCTGGATGCGCGCAAGGACGTCGAGGAGCGCATGATGGACTCGAACGCGATCGAGAAGGAACGGGGGATCACGATCCTCGCGAAGAACACCGCGATCGTCTGGAACGACTACCGGATCAACATCGTCGACACGCCGGGCCACGCGGACTTCGGCGGCGAGGTCGAGCGGGTGCTGGCGATGGTCGACGGCGTGCTGCTGCTGGTCGATGCGGTCGACGGGCCGATGCCGCAGACGCGGTTCGTGACCCAGAAGGCGTTCGCGCACGGGCTGCGCCCGATCGTCGTGATCAACAAGATCGACCGCGAGGAGGCACGCCCCGGCTGGGTGCTCGACCAGACCTTCGACTTGTTCGATCGACTCGGCGCAACCGACGCGCAACTCGACTTCCCGGTCGTGTACGCCTCGGCGCTGCGCGGTTTCGCGGGGCTCGACCCGCAGGTCCGCGGCGGCGACATGCGCGCGTTGTTCGAGACGATCGTCACGCACTGTCCGCCGCCGGCGGTCGATGCGGCGGGGTCGTTGCAGCTGCAGGTCGCGCTGCTGGATTACTCGAGCTACGTCGGCGCGATCGGGATCGGCCGGATCCAGCGGGGGACGCTGCGGCGCGGGATGGCGGTCACGGTCGTCGGCCGCGACGGCCGGGTGCGCGGCGAGCGGATCACGCAGATCCAGGGCTTCCACGGGCTCACCCGGGTCGAGATCGACAGCGCGACCGCGGGCGACATCGTCGCGTTCGCCGGGATCCCGGAACCGAAGGTCTCCGAGACGATCTGCGATCCGGCGTGCGTCGAGGCGCTGCCGCCGCTCACGGTGGATGAGCCGACGATCAGCATGACCTTCGAGGTCAACACCTCGCCGTTCCTCGGCCGCGAGGGCAAGTTCGTGACCAGCCGCCAGATCCGCGAGCGGCTGGATCGAGAGGCGATCCACAACGTCGCGCTGCGGGTCGAGCCGACCGCGGACCCGGACAAGTTCATCGTGTACGGCCGCGGCGAGCTGCATCTCGGGGTGCTGATCGAGAACATGCGCCGCGAGGGTTACGAACTCGCGGTGTCCCGGCCGCGCGTCGTCGTGCGCGAGATCGACGGGGTCGCGCACGAGCCCTACGAGCAGGTCGCGGTCGACGTCGAGGCGAGCGTCCAGGGCGACGTGATGACCGCGCTCGGCGGCCGCGGTGGCGCGCTGCTCGACATGCAATCGGACGGGCGCGGCCGCGTGCGGCTCGACTATCGGGTCCCGTCCCGGGGGCTGATCGGCTTCCAGACGGAATTTCGCACCATGACCCGCGGCACCGGGCTCCTGTATCACGTGTTCGAACGCTACGGGCCGCTGGTGCAGCGCGCGCTCGGCCAGCGCCCGCAGGGCGTGCTGGTCGCGAACGGCCAGGGGACCGCGCTCGCGTACTCGCTGTTTGCGCTGCAGGAGCGGGGACGGCTGTGCATCGGCCCGGGCGAGGAAGTCTACGAGGGCATGATCATCGGGATCCACAGCCGCGAGAACGACCTCGTCGTGAACCCGCTGAAGGGCAAGAAGCTCACCAACATCCGCGCCGCGGGCAAGGACGAGAACGTGGTGCTCACGCCGCCGATCCGGTTCACGCTCGAACAGGCGATGGAATTCATCGACGACGACGAGCTGATCGAGATCACGCCGCGCACGATCCGGCTGCGGAAGCGGTATTTGCGCGAAGTCGACCGCCGCCGTACCCGAAACGAGAATCAGGTCACGCCGGTCTACGGCGAGATGTCGCAGATTTCCGGATAACGGAGACGGCCGGGACGCCGTCGATTTGTCCGGGAGTTCGAACGAGTTGGCACGTGACACCGCCACAGTCCTGCGCCTGCAAGGAACGCTGCCGCCGGCGACGGATTTCAACCGTCTGCTCGAACGACAGCTGAGCGACGCGCGCGCGCGCGGCGGCGAGCTCGATCTCATGGCGCTGCTTCGCAGCGTGAGCCAGCAGTACGACCGGATCGAGGAGGAGCGGCGCGGGATCGTCCGTTCGATGCAGATCCTGTCGGACGAGGCGCAAGCGCTCACGCGGGAGATCCGCGAGGAGACCGCCTCCCACCTGCAGGCGATCCTCGACAACGTCAAGGATGCGATCCTCACCGTCGACGCCGACGGTCACATCGAAAGCTGCAACCCGACCGGCGAGCGGATCTTCGGGTACTCGCCGGCCGAGATCCTCGGTCGCTCGCTCGACTTCCTGCTGCCCGACCTCGCGACCCGCGGCGCGCGCGCCTGCCTCGAGGCCTGGGCGACCCGGATCGACGACACGCACATCGACCTGGCGGCGCAATCGGTCTGGGGCCACGCCAAGGACGGCGCGACGGTCGCGGTCGAGGTCGCGGTCAGCAAGGCGGCGCTCGCGCGCCGCGACGGCTACATCGTGTGCATCCGCGACATCAGCGAGCGGCAGGCGGCCGAGCAGATGATCCGCGACAGCGAGGCGCGTTACCGCGTGCTGGTCGAGCATGCCCCGGAGGCGATCGTCCTGTTCGACGTCGACGCGGATCACTTCGTCGACGTGAACGACAACGCGTGCCGCTTCTTCAAGATGACCCGCGTCGAGCTCCTCGCCTGCGGTCCTGCGCGGATCAGTCCGCCGGTGCAGATGGACGGAACGCCGTCGTTCGGCATCGTGCGCGGTCACGTCGACGCGGCGCTCGCGGGTGGCACGCCGGTGTTCGAATGGACGCATTGCGACGCCGAAGGCCGCACGATCCCGTGCGAGGTGCGCTTCGTGCGGCTGCCGAACTCGCGGCGGCGGCTGTTGCGCGCGAGCATCACCGACATCACCGAGCGCAAGCGCGCCGAGGCGATCGCCGCGGGCGAGCGCCGGGTGTTCGAGAAGATCGCGGCGAACGCGCCGCTGGACGCGGTGTTCGAGGCGATCGGCGATCTGCTCGAAAATGCGCTGCCGGCGAGCCGCTGCGCGCTGAATCGCCTCGATGCGGCGGCCGGGGTGCTGCGCTTCGCGGTCGTGCCGCGTCTGCCGCGGGAGTTCGTGGTCGCGATGGACTGCGTGCCGACGATCCCGGGCTACGGGAGCTGCGCGGCCGCGGCGGCGCGCGGCGAGGCGGTGATCGCGGCCGACATCGCCACGGATCCGGTCTGGGAGCGCTGTCGCGAGATCGCCGCGCAGGGCGGCTTGCGCGCGTGCTGGTCGATGCCGATCCTCGCGTCCGACGATCGCGTGGTCGGCACCTGCGCGGTGTACCAGGGCGAGGCCGGCGCGCCGTCCCCGCGCGACGTGGAACTCCTCGCGCGGATCGCGCAGATCGCCGGAATCGCCATCGAGCGGCGCGCCGCGGAGGAGGCGCTGCGGGAAAGCGAGGCGAAGTTCCGGGGGCTCTTCGACAACGTGATCGAGGGCGTGTACCGGTCGACCCCGGACGGCCGGATCCTCGCGGCGAACCGGGCGCTCGCGAAGATGCTGGGCTACGAGACCGCCGAGGAACTCTGCGCGCTGCCGGTGTCGGGGCTCTACTGGCACCCGGACGACCGTGATACCTGGGTCCGGCAGATGGAGAACGACGGCGAACTGCGCAACGTCGAGTTCACGCTGCGCCGCAAGGACGGGCGCATGCTGATCGTCGCGGACAACGCCCGCGCGATGCGCGACGCGCAGGGCCTTGTGATCGGCTACGAGGGCACGCTCACCGACATCACCGAGCGCAAGCGGGCCGAGACCGCGGTGTTCCAGGCGAAGGAGCGGGCACAGGTCACGCTGCAGTCGATCGGCGATGCGGTGATCACGACCGACTCGACCGGCCGGATCGACTACATGAACCCGATGGCGGAGAGCCTGACCGGCTGGGAGAGCCGCGAGGCGCAAGGCCGGCTGATCGGCGAGGTGCTCACCGTCGTCGACGAAGCGACGCACGCGGCGACCGAGTGCCCGGTGATGTGCTGCCTGCGCGAGGGGCGCGTGCTCGGGCTCGCCGATCACACCGTGCTCGTGACCCGGTTGAACCGCGAGATCGCGATCCAGGACTCGGCGGCGCCGATCCGCAACCGCAATGGCGAGACGGTCGGCGCGGTCCTGGTGTTCCACGACGCCAGCAAGGAACGACGGCTCCACCGCGCGCTGCGCTACCAGGCGAGCCACGACGCGCTCACCGGGCTCATCAACCGCCGTGAGTTCGAGAACCGGCTGGCGGCCGCGGTCGAGGGGGTGCGCCGGGAGCCGAGCCTGCGGCGCGCGCTCCTGTACCTCGATCTCGATCAGTTCAAGCTGGTCAACGACACCTGCGGGCACCCGGCGGGGGATCAGCTCCTGAAGCAGATCACCGGCGTGCTGCAGACCCGGGTGCGCACCGGCGATACGCTGGCGCGCCTCGGCGGCGACGAGTTCGGGATCCTGCTGCAGGATTGCGCGCTCGACCAGGCGGTCCGCGTCGCCGAGACGCTGCGCCAGGCGATCCGCGATTTTCGCTTCGTGTGGCAGGACGGCACGTTCACGATCGGCGTGAGCATCGGGATCGTCGAGATCACCGAGGAGATGCCGACGATCGCGAGCGTGCTGAGCGCCGCGGACGTTGCGTGCTACTCGGCGAAGGAGTCGGGCCGCAACCGCGTCGAGATCTACACCGCGGACAACGTCCCGGAGCGGCACCGCGAGATGCACTGGGTGTCGCGGCTCGCCCGCGCCTGCGAGGAGAGCCGCTTCGAGCTCGCGTTCCAGCCGATCGTGCCGACGAGCCCGGGCGTCGCCGCGCGCGCGCACTTCGAGCTGCTCCTGCGGCTGCGCGACGAGCCGGGCCGGCTCGTGTCCCCGGCCGAGTTCATCCCGGCGGCCGAGCGCTACAGCCTGATGCCGTCGATCGACCGCTGGGTCGTGAAGACGGCGCTCGAGCGGGTCGCGTACCGTGGCGCGCCCGGCGTCGAGCCGTACACGATCGCGGTGAACCTCTCGGGGAGCTCGCTGAACGACGAGCGCTTCCTCGAGGACCTGATCGGGCTCCTCGGCGCGACGCACCTCGCGCCCGGCTCGCTGTGCTTCGAGATCACCGAGACCGCGGCGATCGCGAACCTCGGCAACGTCGTGCATTTCATGCGCGAGCTGAAGGCGCGCGGCTGCCACTTCGCGCTCGACGACTTCGGCAGCGGCTTGTCCTCGTTCCTGTACCTGAAGACGCTGCCGGTCGACTACCTGAAGATCGACGGGCAGTTCATCGAGAACGTCACCCGGGATCCGGTCGATCGCAGCATGGTCGAGGCGATCAGCCAGGTCGGCCGCGCGATGGGGATCCGCACGATCGCCGAGCGGGTCGAGTCGGCCGAGGTGTTCGCGGAGCTCGCGCGCCTCGGGATCGGTTTCGCGCAGGGCTTCCACATCGCCGTTCCGCGCCCGATCGCGGAGTTTCCCTACCCCGGCGGGCGGTGAGCGCGGCGACCGGGACCGGCGGAACGCGCACCATCGCCGCAACGCCCGCCGGCTGAGCCGCCGGCGCTCACGGACGGCCGTGAGTCCGGTATGTCTCCCCGGCAAACGATAGACTACCCGCGATGCCCAGGAACCCCGCAGCCGCACCGCCAGTGGACGACGCCATAAAAACCAGCATTTCCGCCGGGAAAAGCCGCGGTCCGCTAGACCGCCGGCTCTCGGTCGCCCCGATGATGGACTGGACCGACCGGCACTGCCGGTACGTGCACCGGCTGTTCTCGCCGCACGCGCTGCTCTACACCGAGATGATCAACGCGAAGGCGATCCTGCGCGGCGACCGCGCGCGGCTGCTCGCGCACGACCCGGCCGAGCACCCGGTCGCGCTGCAGCTCGGCGGGAGCGATCCGGGCGAGCTCGCCGAGGCGGCCGCGATCGGCGCGGCCGCGGGCTATGCCGAGATCAACTTGAACTGCGGCTGCCCGAGCGACCGGGTGCGCGAGGGCGCATTCGGCGCATGCCTGATGCTCGAGCCGGCGACCGTCGCCGCGTGCGTCGAGCGGATGCGCGCGGCGGTGCGCGTCCCGGTCACGGTGAAGTGCCGGATCGGCGTCGATCGGCACGACGACTACCGGTTCTTCGAGACCTTCGCCGCCGCGCAGGCCGACGCGGGCGTCGCCGCGCTGATCGTGCACGCGCGCTCGGCGATCCTCGGCGGGCTCTCCCCGAAGGAGAACCGGGAGGTCCCGCCGCTGCGCTACGAGGTCGCGTACCGGCTGAAGCGCGAGCGCCCGTCGCTCGTGGTGGTGTTGAACGGCGGGATCGGCACGATCGCGGCGGTGCGCGAGCACCTGCGGCACGGGATCGACGGGGTGATGCTCGGGCGGGCGGCGTATCACCGCCCGGCGCTGCTCGCGGAGCTGGAAACCGCGATCCTCGACGCCGGCTTCCGGGCGCCCGCTGCGGATGAGATCCTCGCGGCGATCGTCGTGTACGCGCGGCGGGAGACCGCCGCCGGGACGCGGCTGCACTCGATCACCCGCCACCTTCACGGCCTGGTCGCCGGCACCGGGGGGGCGCGCGCGTGGCGGCGCTTCCTCGGGGGGCTCGCGCAACGCCCCGACGCCGATGCCGACACGCTCAGCGCGGCGCTGCCGCTGATTCGCGGCCGGATCGCGGCCTGATCGCGGGCGCCGGCGGGGCGCTCGTCGCGGCAGTGCGGAGCTTTCAGGGACGGATTAAGTATAATCGGGCCTCGACCATGGGAAACGAAGTCGAAGTTGCGATCCTGTTCGCCGACGTCGTCGGCAGCACCAAGCTCTACGAACAGCTCGGCGACTTGCGCGCGCGCGACATGGTCGGGATCTGCATCGACGTGATGCGCGGGGCGACCGAGCAGCACCACGGTACCGTGATCAAGACGATGGGCGACGAGGTGATGGCGACCTTCCCGACCGCGGACGACGCGTTGAACGCCGCGGCCCAGATGCAGCGGGAGATCACCACGCACCCGGGCCTGAAAATCGGCGAGCACGCGGTCGCGATCCGGATCGGCTGCAACTACGGCCCGGTCGTCGCCGAGCAGCGCGACATCTTCGGCGCGGCGGTCCACACCGCGAACCGGATGACGAGCCAGGCGAAGGCCGGCCAGATCATGACGACGGCGACGACCGTCGAGCACCTCGCCTCGGAATGGCGTGCGGCGGTGCGCCAGATCGACGTCGCGACGCTGAAGGGCCGCAGCAGCGAGGTCGCGCTCTACGAGGTGCTCTGGCAGCCGGAGGACGTGACCAGCATGGTGCCCCAGATCGCCGCGCGCGAGCACGCGCCGCGGCCGCTGCGGCTGCGGCTGCGCTACCAGGGCCAGGAGGTCGTGGTCGACGAGGCGCGCGCGAACGTGAGCATCGGCCGCGCCGAGGAGAACGACCTCGTCGTGAAGGGCAACCTGATCTCGCGGCTGCACGCGCGCGTCGAGATCAGCCGCAACAAGTTCCTGCTCGTCGATCAGAGCACGAACGGCACGTTCGTCGTCGGCAACGACGGCGAGGAGGCGTTCCTGCGGCGCGACTCGATGCAGATCCGCGGCGAGGGACTGATCGGCCTCGGCCGCGCGCCGGACAGCAACTCCTCGCAGGTGATCCGCTATCGTTGCGAGGAGTGAGCGGACCGCGCGCTCAGCGCGCGTGCAGGCGTTGCATCGATTCGTGCAGCTCTCTGGCGAGCGCTTGCGGGAGCCGCTCGCCGTACTCGCCGAGGTAGGCGCCGATCGCGTCGAACTCGCCGCGCCACGCGTCCCGGTCCACCGCGAGTAGCTCCTCGATCGTCGATTCATGCAGGTCGAGCCCGTGCACGTCGAGGTCGGTCGGCCCGGGCAGGTGCCCGATCGGCGTGTCGACCGCGCCCGCGCTGCCGTCGCAGCGATCGAGCATCCAGCGCAGCACGCGCAGGTTCTCGCCGAACCCCGGCCACAGGTACTTCCCGTCCGCGCCCTGGCGGAACCAGTTCACGTGGAAGATCTGCGGCGGGTGCTCGAGGCGCGCACCGACCTTGATCCAATGATCCCAGTAGTCGCCGAAGTTGTAGCCGGCGAACGGCTTCATCGCCATCGGGTCGCGGCGCACCACGCCGACTTCGCCGGTCGCGGCGGCGGTGGTCTCGGAGGCGACCGAGGCGCCGACCAGCACGCCGTGGTTCCAGCTGCGCGCCTGATAGACGAGCGGCGCGAGCGTGCGGCGCCGGCCGCCGAACACGATCGCCGAGATCGGCACGCCGTCCGGGTCCTCGGCCGTGCGCGTGTAGCTCGGATTGCGTTTCGCGGCGACCGTGAAGCGCGAGTTCGGGTGCGCGGCCGGACCGTTTGCCGGGTCGTACGGCTGCCCGCGCCAGTCGAACGCGGGCTGGCCCTCGTGCAGGCCCTCCCACCACGGCTCCCCGCCCGCGGTCAGCGCGACGTTCGTGAAGATCGTGTCGCGGCGGATCGTCTCGTACGCATTGCGGTTGGTCTTCGGGTTCGTGCCCGGCACGACGCCGAAGTAGCCGGATTCCGGGTTGATCGCGTAGAGCCGCCCGTCGCGCCCCGGGTGCAGCCACGCGATGTCGTCGCCGACGGTCCAGATCTTCCAGCCCGGGTAGCTCGCCGGCGGGATCAGCATCGCGAGGTTCGTCTTGCCGCAGGCCGACGGGAACGCGCAGGCGACGTAGCGGGTCCGTCCGTCCGGGCTCTCGATCCCGGCGATCAGCATGTGCTCGGCGAGCCAACCCTCGCGGCGCGCCTGCCAGCTCGCGATCCGCAGCGCGTGGCACTTCTTGCCGAGCAGCGCGTTGCCGCCGTAGCCCGACCCGAAGCTCTTGATCGTCGACTCCTCGGGAAAGTGCATGATGAAGCGCCGCGCCGGATCCAGCTCGCCGGTCGAGTGCAGCCCTTTGACGAACGAGCCCTCGCGGCCGATGCGCTCGAGCGCCGCGCGCCCCATCCGGGTCATCAAGTGCATGTTGAGCACGACGTAGGGGCTGTCGGTGATCTCCACGCCGCAGCGGGCGAGCGGCGAGTCGAGCGGGCCCATGCAGTACGCGATCACGTACATCGTGCGCCCGCGCATGCAGCCGCGGAACAGGTCGTCGAGCTTGCGGTGCGCCTCGGCGGGCGCCATCCACAGGTTGTTCGGACCCGCGTCGTCGCGGCTGCGGGTGCACACGAAGGTCAGGTGTTCGACGCGCGCGACGTCGGTCGGGTCGGAGCGATACAGGAAACAGCCCGGAAAAGCGCTCTCGTTGAGCGGGATGAGCTCGCCCGACGACACGAGCCCACGCTGCAGCATCCGGAACTCGGCATCGCTCCCGTCGCACCAGTGCACGGCCGACGGCACGGTCAGCTGCGCGACCTCGGCGACCCAGGCGGCGACTTCGTGGCTGATCGATGACAGGTGCTCGAGCGAATGCGGAGCGATCGCCATGGGTGTCCTTCAGCGCCGACGGTAAAGCAATTATACTAACATACGTATAAAATCCTCTTAGATCATGGATTTACACCGAAAATCGGCTCGACGACCGGCGCTCGCGCTCGCGGCGGCGGGGGCCTGCGTGCTCGCCCGCGCGGCGCTCGCGCAGGCCTCGCCCCCGCCGGGGCCCGCACCGACGACGATCCCGAGCGGCACGATCGGGGTTGCGACCACCGCCGCGGTCGAGCGCCACGTCGTCGTCGACGGTCACGCCCGGATCCAACTCGTTCCGGCGAACCGCGTCGTCGCGGGCGATCCGGTGATCTATACCTTGCGCGTGACCAATCTCGGTCAGTTGCCGGTGACCGGGGTCGTGGTGACCGCGCCGATCCCGGACCGGATGCGCTACGTCGTGGACAGCGCGGTCGGCCCCGGCGCGAGGATCACTTTCTCGGTCGACGGCGGGCGCACGTACGCCGCGCCGGGCCGCTTGCGCGTGGCCGGGGCGGACGGCCGGCCGCGACCGGCGACGGCGGCCGATTACACCAACCTGTGCTGGGTGCTCGAGGATCCGCTGCAGTCCGGATCGGTCGCGTACCTGCGCTACACCGCGGTGCTGCGCTGAGGCCGCGCCGATGCTGAACGACGTCGCGGAGTGCTTCGCCCCGTCCGGCCCGCTCGCGCACGCGTGGCCGGGCTATCGGGTCCGGCCGGAGCAGTCCGCCATGGCGGCGGCGGTCGCGCGCGCGCTCGCGCTCGCCGAGCCCTTGATCGTCGAGGCGGGCACCGGGACCGGCAAGACCTTCGCGTACCTCGTCCCGGCGCTGCTGTCCGGGCGGCGGGTGATCCTGTCGACCGGGACGCGCACGCTCCAGGACCAGCTCTATCACCGCGACCTGCCGCTGCTCGCGCGCGCGCTCGGCAGCCCGGCGCAGGTCGCGCTGCTGAAAGGCCGTTCGAACTACCTGTGCCGCCACCGGCTGGAGCTCGCGACCCGCGAGCGCGCGCTGCCGGGCTTCGAGCGTGCGACCGCGCGCGCGCTCGTGCGCGTCGAGCGCTGGGCGGCGTCGACGAAGACCGGCGATCTCGCCGAGCTCGCGGATTTGCCGGAGCGCTCGCCGCTGTGGCCGCGGATCACCTCGACGCGCGACAACTGTCTCGGCGCGGAGTGCGCGCACGCGCACCACTGCCACGTGCTCGAGGCGCGCCGCGCGGCCCAGGCCGCCGACGTCGTCGTCGTGAACCATCACCTGTTGCTCGCGGATCTGGCGTTGAAGGAGGAGGGTTTCGGCGACCTCTTGCCCGGCGCCGACGCGGTGATCCTCGACGAGGCCCATCAAGTGCCGGAGATCGCGACGCAGTTCTTCGGCCGCGCGTGGCACGCCCGGCAGCTCGACGCGATCCGCCGCGACGCGCTCGCCGAGTTGGGCGCGGCCGGCGCGGACGCGGCGCCGCTCATCCAGGAGTTCGACCGGCTGGAGGCGCGCGCCGCGGAGCTGGGCCGCGATCTCGCCGGGCGCGCGCCGCGGGTCGACTGGTCGCAGCTCCCGGCGGGGTTCCTCGACGGGATCGAGGATCTCGGCGCGGACCTCGGCGCGCTCGCGACCGAACTCGAAGCGCTCGGCGCCGGCGCCGGCGTCGCGAACTGCGTGCGCCGCGCGCGGGCGAGCGCGGCGGCGCTCGCGGAGCTGGTCGCGACCGAGGACGCGAACGGGGTGCGCTGGGCCGAGGCGGCCCACGGCGGCTTCGCGCTGCAGTTCACGCCGTTCGAGGTCGCTGCGCGGTTGCGCGCGGCGGTCGATGATGGCGGCGCGACCTGGATCTTCACCTCGGCGACGCTCGCGATCGCGGGCGACTTCTCGCATTTCGCGGCGCGGATCGGGTTCGAGGACGCCCGCACGCTCGCGATCGCGAGCCCGTTCGACTTTCGCGAGCAGGCCCGGCTGTTCCTGCCGCCCGGGATGCCCGAACCCGCCTCGCCGGGCTATCCGGCCGCGTTCATCGACGCCTGCGCGCCCCTGCTCGAGGCGAGCGGCGGCCGCGCGTTCCTGCTGTACACCAGCCATCGCGCGCTCGCCGAGGGGATCCTGTGTCTCAAGCGGCGCTTCCCGGCGCCGCCGTTCCCGCTGCTCGTGCAGGGCGAGGCGCCGCGCGAGGCGCTGCTCGCGCGCTTTCGGGAGCTCGGCAACGCGGTGCTGCTCGCGACCGGGAGCTTCTGGGAAGGCGTCGACGTGAAGGGCGAGGCGCTCGCGATCGTCGCGATCGACAAGCTGCCGTTCGCCGCGCCGGACGACCCGCTGCTCGCCGCGCGGCTCGAGGGCATCCGCCGGCGCGGCGGGAACCCGTTCACCGAGCACCAGCTGCCGCAGGCGGTGCTCGCGCTGAAGCAGGGCGTCGGCCGCCTGATCCGCGACGTCGAGGACTTCGGCGTGATCGTGATCGGCGATCCGCGGATCACGCGCAAGTCCTACGGCCGGGCGTTCCTCGAAGCGCTGCCGCCGATCCCGGTGGTCACCGCGGCGGCGGATGCGGCGCGCTTCCTCGTCGAGCGCCTGCACGGGGCGGCCGCGCCGGGCTCGGCCGCGGCGCGGGCGCACTGAGCCGATGCGCCTGCTCGCGCTCGATGCCTCGACCGAAGCGTGCTCCGCGGCGCTGCTGGTCGATGACCACTTGATCCACCGCTACGAGGAGCCCGCCGGCGGCCAGGCCGAACGGCTCCTCGAGCTCATCGACGCGGTGCTCGCCGAGGCGGGCCTGCGGCCCGCGGCGCTCGATGCGATCGCCGCGGGCGTCGGGCCCGGCGCGTTCACCGGCGTGCGGCTCGGCGTCGCGGTCGCGCAGGGCCTCGCGTTCGGCGCGACGCTCCCGGTCGTGCCGATCGCGACCCTCGAGGCGCTCGCGTGGCGCGCGATCGCGACCGGCCCGGTGCTCGCGTGTCTCGATGCGCGGATGGCGGAGGTGTACTGGGGGTGCTACCGCCCCGATCCGCGACGCGGCGTCGCGTCGCTGATCGCGCCGCGCGTCGGTCCGGTCGGATCGGTGCGCCCGGAGGCGCCCGCGCCGCGCCGCGGGATCGGGCGCGGCTTCTCGGCCTATCCGGGCCTCGCGGCGCTCGCCGGCGTCGAGGTGACCGGGTCCGATGCGCGCGCGCTTCCGGATGCGCGCGATCTCGCGCGCCTCGGCGCACTGCGCGTCGCCGCGGGCGAGGCGATCGATCCGGCGGCGCTCGCGCCGCTGTACGTGCGCGACAAGGTCGCCGCGACCGAGGCGGAGCGGGGCGTTTGAGACCGGGTGGCAGGCTGTCCGGGGCAGGGTCCGTCACCGTTCTGTCACATCCGGGCGCTGTAATGCGCGTGTAAGAAATCCGCCATACGGGAACCGATGATGACCGCGAAGCGCATCCTGATCGTCGAGGACGAAAAACCGATCCGCGACCTGGTCGCGTTCGGACTGCGCCGCGCCGGCTACGAGGTCAGCGAGGCCGAGGACTGCCGCTCGGCCCGCGCGAGCCTCGTCGACCAGCGCCCCGACCTGATGCTGGTCGACTGGATGCTGCCCGACATGAGCGGCCTCGAGCTCACCCGGTCGCTGAAGCGCGACAAGGAGACCGAGGACATTCCGGTGATCATGCTGACCGCGCGCGCCGAGGAGCAGGACAAGGTCGGCGGCCTCGAGGGCGGCGCCGACGACTACGTGACGAAGCCGTTCTCGCCGCGCGAGCTGCTCGCGCGGATCCAGGCGGTGATGCGCCGCGCATCGCCCGCGGGCGGTGAGGACGTGCTGGAGTTCGAAGGCCTGCGGCTCGACGACTCGAGCCACCGGGTGAGCGCCGGCGACGCCGAGGTCGCGCTCGGCCCGACCGAGTACCGCCTGCTGCATTTCTTCATGACCCATCCGGAGCGCGTGTTCGGCCGCGGCCAGCTGCTCGACCGGGTCTGGGGCGGCAGCACCTACGTCGAGGAGCGCACCGTCGACGTGCACATCCGGCGGCTGCGCCGGGCGCTCGAGCCGTTCGCGCTCGATCGGCTGGTCCAGACGGTGCGCGGCTCCGGGTACCGGTTCTCCGCGCGCGAGGGCTGAGGCGCGCGCCCGGATCGGCGCACGCCGCGCGAAAATTTGATAAAAGCCTAGCGGATGAAGGCCGTCTGGACGTTCGCGCTCGCCCGCCTCGCGCTCGTCGTCGGGCTGGGGTTGATCCTCGGGCTGTTCGTCGGGCCGCCGTGGCTCGGCGTCGTGATCGCGTTCGGGCTGTACCTCGGGTGGCAGCTGCGCAATCTGTACCTCCTCGAGCGGTGGCTGCGGCTGCGCTCGCAGCTCGATCCACCGGCGATCGGCGGGATCTGGGGCGACGTCGTGACCCAGATCGTGCGCCTGTACCGGCGCAAGCAATACCACAAGCAACGCCTCGCGCAGCTGTTCCGGGAGCTGCGCCGCTCGACCGCGGCGCTGCCGGACGGGGTGATCGTGCTCGGCGGGCAGCACGAGATCGTCTGGTTCAACCGCCGGGCGGCGAGCCTGCTCGGGCTGAAGCGCCCGGTCGACGTCGGCCTGCGGATCGACAACCTGATCCGCGCGCCGGAGTTCATCCGCTACCTGCACTCGAACGACTATGCCGCGCCGCTCGTGATGCGCCCGCCGACCGACACCGAGGCCTATCTCGCGCTGCAGATCGTCCCGTACGGCGCCGGCCAGTCGCTGCTGCTCGCGCGCGACGTGACCGAGCAGCGCCGCCTCGAGGCGATGCGCAAGGATTTCGTCGCGAACGCCTCGCACGAGCTGCGCACGCCGCTGACGGTGATCGCCGGCTACCTCGACACGCTCGCCGAGGACCCCGCGATCGACCCGGTGTGGCGCTCGCCGATCCGCGACATGCGCGCGCAGGCGCAGCGCATGAACGCGATCATCGCGGACCTGCTCGAGCTCTCGCGCCTCGAGGCGAACGACGCCGAGGCGCCGCAGGCGCCGATCGACGTGCCGGCGCTGCTCGAGCGGCTCGCGCGCGATGCGCTCGCGCGCGCCGAGCGGCCGGGCGAGGTGCGCCTCGAGCTGGAGGCGCGCGCGGGGCTGCTCGGCGATGCGCGGGAGATCGAGTCCGCGTTCACGAACCTCGTCGACAACGCGATCAAGTACACCCCGCCGACCGGCCGGATCGAGCTGCGCTGGCGGGTCGACGACGCCGGCGCGCACTTCGCGGTCGTGGACACGGGGATCGGGATCCCGTCGCAGCACCTGCCGCGGCTCACCGAACGCTTCTACCGCGTCGACGCGGGGCGCTCGCGCAGCCAGGGCGGCTCGGGTCTGGGGCTCGCGATCGTGAAGCACGCGCTGCAGCGTCACGGCGGCCGGCTCACCGTCGAGAGCGTCGAGGGCACGGGCAGCACTTTCACCGCGCACTTCCCGCCGGCGCGCGTCGTGCGTGAGCCGACGGTTGACGGCGGCGGGGATCGGCGGTAAATGGACGCCGGGGAACCAACGCCACGCACCTTGCCAGGAACGAGACCACCGATGGAAACCGCCGATCTGATGCATCACACCTCGCGCCGCTTCAACGAGGACCTCGAGAAGGTACGCAACCAGGTCCTGCAGATGGGCGGGTTCGTCGAGCAGCAGCTGCACCGGGCGATCGGCGCGCTGGTCGAGGGCGACAGCCGCCTGGGCGAGGCGGTCGCGACCGAGGACTACCGCGTGAACGCGATGGAGGTCGCGATCGACGAGGAGTGCAGCCGCATCCTCGCGCTGCGGGCGCCGGCGGCCGGCGACCTGCGGGTGATCGTCGCGATCATCAAGACGATCACCGATCTCGAGCGGATCGGCGACGAGGTCGAGAAGATCGCCTACATCGGTTCGCGGCTCGCGACGATGGAGCGTCCGGCGGACAAGTACCGCGAGGTCAAGCACCTCGGCCGGCACGTCGAGCAGATGGTCCACGACGCGCTCGACGCGTTCGCGCGGATGGATTCGCGCGCCGCCTTGCTGACCGCGCAGGAGGACCGGATGGTCGACGAGGAGTACGAGGCGATCCAGCGCCAGTGCATGACGTTCATGATGGAGGACCCGCGGTCGATCCGCCGGGCGCTCGAGCTGATGTGGGTCGTGCGGGCGCTCGAGCGCATCGGCGACCACGCGAAGAACATCGGGGAGTACGTGATCTACATGGTGCACGGCAAGGACATCCGCCACACCGCGCTGGAAGACGTCGCGCGGCACATCGACGCGGGCCCGGGAGCGCGTCCGTGAGCGCGCGCACCGCGAATTTCCTCGGCTTCCTCGCGTGCGCGGCGCTGTTGGGGTACGCGTACTTCGCGCAGTTCGTGATGCACCTCGATCCGTGCCCGCTGTGCATCTTCCAGCGCGTCGGCGTGTTCGCGACCGGCGTCGTGTTCCTGCTCGCCGCGGCGCAGGGCCCGAAGGGCTGGGGGCGCCGCGTGTATGCGGCGCTGATCGCGCTCGCGTCCGCCGCGACGATCGGCGTCGCGGTCCGGCAGCTGTACATCCAGAGCCTCCCGCCCGACGCGGTCCCGACCTGCGGCGCTTCGCTGCACTTCATGCTGAAGGTGCTGCCGCTGAAGGACGTGCTGGTGAAGGTGCTGTCGGGCTCCGGCGAGTGCGCGAAGATCGACTGGCGCTTCCTCGGTCTCGCGATGCCCGCGTGGGTGCTGATCGCCGCGGTCGCGCTCGGCGTGTTCGGCCTCTGGGCGAACCTGCGCCGGCCGCCGGCCGGGCGCGCGTGACCGGACCCGACCCGCGCTCGCCGACGCTCGCTCTCACCGAGGCGCTGATCGAACGCCCGTCGGTGAGCCCCGAGGACCGCGGCTGCCAGGCGCTGATGATCGAACGGCTGGTGGAGATCGGCTTCCACGTGGAGCGCCTGCCGTTCGGCGCGGTCGAGAACTTCTGGGCGACGCGCGGCCGGGACGCGCCGGTATTCTGCTTCGCCGGGCACACCGACGTCGTGCCGCCGGGACCGCTCGAGGGCTGGCGCCGCGACCCGTTTCGTCCGGTGATCGAGGACGGGATGCTCTACGGCCGCGGCGCCGCCGACATGAAGAGCGGGCTCGCGGCGATGGTGACCGCGTGCGAGGCGTTCGTGCGGGCGCATCCCGACCACCGCGGCACGATCGCGTTCCTGATCACGAGCGACGAGGAGGGTCCGTCGGTCGACGGGACCCGTCGCGTCGTCGAGTGGCTGGCCGCGCACGGCCGGCGGATCGACTGGTGCCTCGTCGGTGAACCCTCGAGCGAGACCGTGCTCGGCGACGTGGTGAAGATCGGCCGCCGCGGGAGCCTGAGCGGCCGGCTGACCGTGCACGGGGTGCAGGGGCACGTCGCGTATCCCGAACGCGCCGACAACCCGGTGCACCGGTTCGCGCCGGCGCTCGCGGAGCTCGTCGCGCGCCGCTGGGACTCGGGCAACGCGCACTTCCAGCCGACGACCTTCCAGGTGTCGAACCTCACGGCCGGGACCGGCGCGCCGAACGTGATCCCCGGCGAGCTCAAGGCCCGGTTCAACCTGCGCTTCTCGACCGAGCAGACGGTCGCCCGGCTGCAGGCGGCGGTCGAGGAGATCCTGCGCCGTCACGGACTGCGCTATTCGCTGGACTGGTTCATCTCGGGGCTGCCGTTCCTGACGCCGCCCGGGGTGCTGGCGGACGCCGTGGCCGGCGCGATCCACGACGAGCTCGGGATCAGGCCACAGATGACCACCGGCGGCGGGACCTCGGACGGACGCTTCATCGCGCCGCTCGGCGCGCAGGTGATCGAGCTCGGCGTCGTGAACGCGACGATCCACAAGGTCGACGAATGCGTGCGCGTCGCCGACGTCGACCGGCTGCACGCGCTCTACCGGCGCACGCTCGAGCGGTTGCTCGCGGCGTAGCGGCGCGACTCGCGCGGCCGCGACCGTCGGGGCCGCGACCCGGGGTTGTCATCAGCCTGTCACAATCAGGCCGTTAAATACCGCCCGAACCGTAGCGGGCGCCGAGAGGCTCGGCCCGCGACGACCCTTTCTCGACACCCGCAACGACCAGCGAGGAGATACCGTGGTTACGACGATGAAAATGCGATTGGCGGCCGTGGCCGTCGCCGCGACGATCGGGATGAGCGCTCAGGCCGCGCAGTCGATCACCGGTGCGGGCAGCACCTGGGTGTATCCGCTCGTCGCCAAGTGGGCGACGATCTATGCGAAGCAGACCGGCATCCAGGTGAACTATCAGGCGATCGGCTCCGGCGGCGGAATCGCCCAGATTCAGGCCGGTACGGTCGCGTTCGGCGCGAGCGACAAGCCGCTCCTGCCGGCGGATCTCGCGAAGCACGGCTTGATCCAGTTCCCGACCGCGATCGCGGGCGAGGACATCGTGTACAACGTGCCCGGCCTGCGGCCCGGCGAGCTCATCCTGAGCGGGCCGGTCATCGCCGACATCTTCATGGGCAAGGTCGCGAAGTGGAACGACGCCGAGATCGCGCGGCTGAACCCCGGCGTGAAGCTGCCGAACATGGCGATCACCGTGGTGCACCGCTCGGACGGATCGGGCACGACCTTCACGTTCGCGAACTACCTGTCGAAGGTGAGCCCGGTGTGGAAGGCGAAGATCGGCGCGGACACCTCGATCGCGTGGCCGGTCGGCGTCGGCGGCAAGGGCAACGCGGGCGTCGCGTCGTATGTGCAGCGCATCAAGGGCGCGATCGGCTACGTCGAGTACGCGTACATCCTCGAGAACCACATGGCCTACGCCCGGATGATCAACAGCGCCGGCAAGGTGCTGAGCCCGAGCCTGCAGGGCTTCCAGGCCGCGGCCGCGAACGTCGACTTCACCAAGGCGCGGGACTTCTACGTGATCCTCACGGACCAGCCGGGCGCCGCGTCGTGGCCGATTTCGGGCTGCACCTGGCAGATCCTGCGCAAGAGCGCGCCGCGTGCGACCAATGCGGCGGTGATCCGGTTCTTCGACTGGGGCTTCGAGCACGGCCAGTCCGTCGCCCGCTCGATCGCGTTCGGCCCGTTGCCGCCGAGCACGGTGAATGCGATCAAGGTGTACTGGAAGAAGAACCTCGGGATTTGATGAACCGCCGCTCCTGGGCGAGAATATCGCGATGGAGCGAACCCGGGCGGCGGCTGACCGTGATTTGAAGCCAGCGGCCGAGGAAAACCGATCCGCCGGCGGGGCGCGAGCCCTGTCGGCGGATTTTTTGTTCCGGTACGTCGCGCTCGCGATGGCGCTGCTGGTCGGCGCGACGCTGGTCGCGGTCGTGGCCGCGATCGCCTACGACAGCTGGCCCGCGATCAAGGTGTTCGGCGTCTGGGGCTTCCTGAAGGGCCGCACCTGGGATCCGGTCTCGGAGCACTTCGGCGCGTTCCCGTTCATCGTCGGCACGCTCGTGAGCTCGACGATCGCGATGGTGCTCGCGGTGCCCCTGAGCTTCGGAATCGCGGTGTTCATCTCCGAGCTCGCGCCGAGCTGGATGCGCCAGCCGGTCTCCTCCGCGATCGAGATGCTCGCGTCGGTGCCGAGCATCGTCTACGGCCTGTGGGGCCTGCTGGTGTTCGCGCCGCAGTTCGCGAACGTCGAGCCGTGGATCAACGATCACCTCGGCGCGATCCCCGGGATCGGCGTGCTGTTCCGGGGTCCGCCGATGGGCATCGGGATGCTCGCGGCCGGGATCGTGCTCGCGATCATGATCCTGCCGTACATCACCGCGATCATGCGCGACGTGTTCGTCGCGACGCCGACGCGGCTGAAGGAATCCGCCTACGCGATGGGCGCGACGACCTGGGAGGTCGCGCGCAACATCCTGTTGCCGTACACCCGCACCGCGGTCACCGGCGGGATCTTCCTCGGCCTGGGCCGGGCGCTCGGCGAGACGATGGCGGTCACGTTCGTGATCGGCAACAGCGACAACCTGTCGGCGAGCCTGCTGATGCCGGGCGCGTCGATCCCCTCGGTGATCGCGAACGAGTTCACCGAGGCGACCTCGAAGCTGTACGTGTCCTCGTTGATCTACCTCGGACTGGTGCTGATCGGGATCACGCTCGTCGTGCAGACGCTCGCGGTGCTGCTGCTCGGCACCGTCGGCCGCGGGGCGAGGGCGCGGTCGTGATCTCGCTGTACGCGCGCCGGCGCGCGGTGAACCTGGTCGCATCGACGCTGATGTTCGTCGCGACCGCGATCGGCCTGTTCTTCCTCGCGTGGATCCTGTGGACGACGCTGAAGCTCGGGCTGCACGCGATGCACTGGGACCTGTTCGTGAAGGACACGCCGGCGCCGGGCACCGACGGCTACGGGCTGCGCAACGCGTTCGTCGGCAGCCTGATCCTGATGGTGATCGCGCTCGCGATCGGCGTGCCGGTCGGGCTGATGGCCGGGACGTGGCTCGCCGAGTACGGCGGGCGCAGCCGCCGCGCCAACGTCGTGCGGTTCGTGAACGACATCATGCTGAGCGCGCCGTCGATCGAGATCGGCCTGTTCACCTACGCGATCCTGGTCGCGCCGATGGGGCACTTCTCCGGGTTGTCCGGCGGCGTCGCGCTCGCGATCCTGATGATTCCGATCATCGTGCGCACGACCGACGAGATGCTGCGGCTCGTCGCCGGCGAGATGCGCGAGGCGGCGATCGCGCTCGGCGCGCCGATGTGGCAGGTCGTGACCCAGGTCACCTGGAAGGCGGCGCGCGCCGGCATCCTGACCGGGATCCTGATCGCGCTCGCGCGGATCAGCGGCGAGACCGCGCCGCTGCTGTTCACCGCGCTGAACAACCAGTTCTACAGCACCGACCTGCGCCACCCGATCGCGAACCTCCCGGTCGTGATCTTCCAGTTCGCGATGAGCCCGTACGATAATTGGCAGCAGATGGCCTGGGCCGCCGCGTTCATCGCGATCACCTTCATCCTGGTGCTGAACGTGTGTTCGCGACTGATCCTGAAGGGTACAGTGAAACGATCATGATGCCAGCCGATGCGATGCCGCCCGTCCCGGGCAGCGCGAGTTCCGCCGATCCGCCGGCCAAGCGGGGCGGCGCTGCGATCGCGGCCGACCCGCCCGAGCCGATCGTCGCGAAGATCGCGGTGCGGAACCTGAACTTCTACTACGGCAAGTCCCGGGCGCTGAAGGACATCTCGCTCGAGGTCCCGGAGCGGCGCGTGACCGCGTTCATCGGTCCGTCGGGCTGCGGCAAGTCGACGCTGCTGCGCACCTTCAACCGGATGTTCGAGCTCTATCACGACCAGCGCGCCGAAGGCGAGGTGCTGCTGGACGGGGAGAACATCCTGCACTCGAAGACCAACGTCGCGCGGATCCGCTCGAAGATCGGGATGGTGTTCCAGAAGCCGACCCCGTTCCCGATGTCGATCTACGACAACATCGCTTTCGGGATCCGCCTGTACGAGAAGCTCTCGCGCACCGAGCTCGATGCGCGGGTCGAGGGGTGCCTGCGGCAGGCGGCGCTCTGGGACGAGGTCAAGGACAAGCTGACGGCGCTCGGCACCTCGCTCTCCGGCGGCCAGCAGCAGCGCCTGTGCATCGCGCGCACGATCGCGGTGCGGCCCGAGGTGCTGCTGCTCGACGAGCCGTGCTCGGCGCTCGATCCGATCTCGACCGCGAAGATCGAGGAGCTGATCTACCAGCTGAAATCCGAGTACACGGTCGTGATCGTGACCCACAACATGCAACAGGCCGCGCGCGCGTCCGACTACACCGCGTTCATGTATCTCGGCGAGCTCATCGAGTTCGACCAGACGCGCAGGATCTTCACCGCGCCGCGCGAGTCGCGCACCGAGGACTACATCACGGGGCGCTTCGGATGAGCACGCCGCACACCTTGAGTGCGCTGGACCGGGAGCTCGCCGAGCTCGCGGTCGCGGTCGCGGCGATGGGCGGTCTCGTGGTCGATCAGCTCGGCCGGCTGCTCGAGGCGCTCGGCCGGGGCGATGCGGCCGCGCTCGCGCCGATCGCCGCGCGCGACGCCGAGGTCGACGCGAGCCAGGCGGGGATCGAGGAACGGGTCGTGAGCCTGCTCGCGCGGCTGCAGCCGATGGCGCGGGACCTGCGGACGGTGCTCGCGAGCCAGCTGGCCGCGCTGGAGCTGGAGCGCAGCGGCGATCACGTGAAGCGGATCGCGAAGGAGCTCGGCCGGATCCCGGGCGATCTGCCGACCGAGGTGCGCGGCCGCCTGTCGTGGATCGGCAACCAGGCGCGCGGGATCCTGCAGCGCGCGCTCGACGCGTACGCCCGCGCCGATGCGACCCAGGCGCCGCAGGCCTGGGCGGACGACGCCGAGCTCGACCGCTTCTACAAGGAATTCCTGTCGGACCTGCTCGCGAGGATGCGCGGCGAGACCGGCTGGGTCGACATCGGCGTGCGGCTGATCAGCATCGCGAAGAGCCTGGAGCGGATCGCGGATCACGCGACCAACGTCGCCGAGGAAGCGCGCTTCGTCGCGAGTGGCGAGCTCGGCGCGGCGCACCGCGGCGAGCCCTGAGCGCCGGCGGCGCGGCGCCGCCGGCGCGCGTCAGTCGAGGTTGCGCAGCAGCTCGTTGATCGAGGTCTTGGCCCGGGTCTGCGCGTCGACGCGCTTCACGATCACCGCGCAGTAGAGCGCATACCGGCCGTCCGGCGAGGGCAGTGACCCGGGAACGACGACCGATCCGGCGGGCACGCGGCCGACGTGGATCCGGCCGGTCTCGCGGTCGTAGATCCGGGTACTGGCGCCGAGGTACACCCCCATCGAGATCACCGAGCCGGCCTCGACGACGACGCCCTCGACGATCTCCGAGCGCGCGCCGATGAAGCAGTCGTCCTCGACGATCGTCGGGCTCGCCTGGAGCGGCTCGAGGACCCCGCCGATGCCGACGCCCCCGGACAGGTGCACGTTGCGCCCGATCTGCGCGCAGGAGCCGACCGTCGCCCAGGTGTCGACCATCGTGCCGGCGTCGACGTACGCGCCGATGTTCACGTAGCTCGGCATCAGCACGACGTTCGGCGCGACGTAGGCGCCGCGCCGCACCGTCGCCGGCGGCACGACGCGCACGCCCGCGGCCGCGAACCGCGCCTCGTCCCAGCCGCCGAACTTCAGCGGCACCTTGTCGTAGAAGCGCAGCGCACCGGCCTCGATCGGCGCGTTGTCCGCGAGCCGGAACGACAGCAGCACCGCCTTCTTGAGCCACTCGTGGACCCGCCAGCCGCCCGCGCCCGGCTCGGCGACGCGCAGCGCGCCGCGGTCGAGCAGCTCGAGCGCGGTCCGAACCGCCTCGCGCGCCTCGGCCGGCGCGTCGCGGGCACTCAAGGTCGCGCGCGCGTCGAACGCGCGCTCGATCGCGGTGCGCAGCGCGGCGTGCGGATCGGGGGGGATCGGCGGATTCACGGACTCAGCCACGGACGCCCTCCCGACGATCGAGTGCGCTCACCAGCGCCTCCCGGACGCGTTCGCTGGTCGCGGCCGCGAGCGGCCGCCCGTCGGCGTCGTTGATGTAGAACACGTCCTCGGCGCGCTCGCCGACCGTCATGATCCTCGCGCCGTCGATCGCGATGCCTTCGGCCTTGAACACCTTGCCGACGTCGGACAGCAGCCCCGGGCGGTCGGCGGCGACGAGCTCGAGGATCGTGCGGCCGTTGCGCTCGTCGAGGCTGAAGTTCACCTGCGTCGGCGTGCTGAACATGCGCACCTGGCGCGGCGCGCGCCGGGTCACGGTCACCGCCGCGTCCTGCGGGTCGCGCAGGCTCCGCCACAGCGCCCGCTCGATGTCGCGGATCCGCTCCGGATCGGTGATCAGCGCGCCGCTGTCCTCCAGCACGACGTAGGTCTCGAGGCTGAAGCCGTTCGCGCTCAGGATCAGCCGCGCGTCGACCACGTTCAGGCCCAACTGGTCGAGCACCGCGGTCGTGCGCGCGAAGCTGTACAGGCGCCGTGGCGCGTAGGTGAGCACCGCGGCGCCGCCGCGCTCGGCGAGCTGGCGGATCGCGACCAGCGGCGCGTCCTCCTGCGGGTGGCGCTCGGCGAGGAGCGCGGTGTGCCACGCGATCTCCTCGGGTGAGAAGCGCAGGTAGTACGCATCGGTCCACTGCGACCAGACGCGCTCGAGCCGTTCCGGGTCGAGCGCCTGCAGCCGCGCGCGCGCCGACGCCTGGATCTCGCGGATCAGCTCCTCCTGGTCGATCGGCTTCTCGAGGCCGCGCCGCAGCGCCTCCTTGGTGCGTTCGTAGATCTCCTCGAACAGCCGCGCCTTCCACGCATTCCAGGCCTTCGGGTTGGTCCCGCGCACGTCGGCGACGGTGAGCACGTACAGGTAGTCGAGGTGCGTCTGGTCGCCGACCCGGCCCGCGAACTCGCGGATCACCTCGGGGTCGCCGATGTCCTTCTTCTGCGCGGTGATCGACAGCATCAGGTGGTGCTTCACGAGCCATGCGACCAGCCGGGCCTCGTAGCGCCCGAGGCCCTGCTCGAGGCAGAACGCCTCGGCGTCGACCGCGCCGAGCTCGGAGTGGTCGCCGCCGCGGCCCTTCGCGATGTCGTGGAACAGCGCCGCGAGGTAGGCGAGCTCCGCGCGCGGGAGCGACTGCATGAGCTGGCTCAAGCCGGGGAATTCGTGGTTGTACTTCGGCATCGCGAGGCGGCGCAGATTGCTGACCACGAACAGCGTGTGCGCGTCGACCGTGTACGCGTGGAACAGGTCGTACTGCATCCGCCCGACGATGCGGCCGAACGCGGGGATGTAGCGGCCGAGGACCCCGTACAGGTTCATCCGCCGCAGCTCGTGCGTGACGCCGGCCGGCGCGCTCAGGATCTCCATGAACAGCCGGTGGTGGCGCGGGTTCTGGCGGAACTCCTCGTCGATCAGGCTCGCGTGCATCCCGACGAGCCGGATCGTCTCGGCGCGCACGCCGCGCACCTGCGGATTGCGTTCGAGGAGCGCGAACATCTCGAGCAGCGCGGACGGGTAGCGGGTGAACACGTCCGGCCGCGTGACCTCGAGGTAGTCGTTGCGGACCTGGAAGCGCGCGTTGATCGGCACCGGCGAGGCGCTGCGGGTGAGGATCGCCTCGCGGAACAGCTGCAGCAGCATCTCGTTCAGCAGGCTGAGGTCCATCACCGTGCGGTAGTACTTCTGCATCAGCTGCTCGACCGCGAGCGTGAACGTCGCGTCCTCGTAGCCGAACAGCTTCGCCAATTTAATCTGGTAGTCGAACAGCAGCCGGTCCTCGCGCCGGCCGGTCAGCATGTGCAGGCCGAAGCGCACCTTCCACAGGAAGCTCTGGCCGGCGAGGAGCTTGTCGAGCTCGGCGCGGGTCAGGAAGCCGTGCGCGACCAGCTCGTAGAGCGTGTCGGTGCCGAAGTGCCGCTTCGCGACCCAGCCGATCGTCTGTACGTCGCGCAGCCCCCCGGGGCTCGCCTTCACGTTCGGCTCGAGGTTGTAGGCGGTGTCGAAGTAGCGGTGGTGGCGCTCGGTCTGCTCGCGCACCTTCGCCTCGAAGAACTCCGCGGACGACCAGAGCCGATCCGGCGCGAGCGCGCGCCGCATCCCCGCGAACAGCGGTTCCGGTCCCGCGAGCAGCCGCGCCTCGAACAGCGTCGTCGCGACGCTGATGTCGGCGAGGCTCTCGCGCTGGCAGTCGTCGATCGTGCGCACGCTGTGCCCGACCTCGAGCCCCATGTCCCAGAGCGCGGCGAGGAAGCTCTCGATCCGCGGCTGCCAGTCGCCCGAGCCGCCCTTCGGCAGCAGCACCATCACGTCGATGTCGGAGCAGGGGTGCAGCTCGCCGCGGCCATAGCCGCCGACCGCGACCAGGCCGAGCTCGGCGCCGAAGCTTCCGGCGTGGCGTGCCCAGGCCGCGCGCAGCGCGATGTCGACCAGCTGCGCGCGATCGCGCACGAGCTCGGCGACGTCCTCGTCGGCCGCGAACCGCTCGCGCAGCAGCTCGCCGCCGCGGTCGAGGACCTCGCGGAACGCCGCGGCGGAGAAGTGTTCGTGGTCGAGGGTCTCGGCGGCGATTCGCAGGTACGGCCAGTCGGCGCTGGCGGCGGATCGGTCGGGTGCGCTCACGTCGCCGTGGCCGCCGCCTCGCGCACCGCGGCGGTCGCGAGCGCCGCGGCGCCGAGCGTGAGGACTTCGACGCCGGTCTCGGTCACGAGGACCGTGTGCTCCCATTGCGCCGACAGCGACCGGTCCTTGGTGACCACGGTCCAGCCGTCCGGCAGCACGCGCACCTCGCGCCGCCCCGCATTGATCATCGGTTCGATCGTGAAGATCATCCCGGGCTCGAGCGTGAGCCCGGTGTCGGGCTGCCCGTAGTGCAACACCTGGGGATCCTCGTGGTATACCCGGCCGATCCCGTGCCCGCAGTACTCGCGAACGACCGAGAAGCGGTTCGCTTCGACGTAACCCTGGATCGCATGGCCGATGTCGCCGAGCCGGGCGCCGGGGCGCACCGTGCGGATCCCGCGCCACATCGCCTCGTGGCACACCGCGGTCAAGCGGCGCGCGAGCACCGAGGGCTCGCCCGCGAAGTACATCCGGCTGGTGTCGCCGTGGAAACCGTCGTGGATCACCGCGACGTCGATGTTGACGATGTCGCCGTTCTTCAGCGGCTTCTCGGCCGGGATCCCGTGGCACACGACGTGGTTCACCGACGCGCAGATCGTCTTCGGGAACCCGCGGTAGTTCACGTTCGCCGGGATCGACCCGAGCTCCCCGACGATGAAGTCGTGGCAACGGCGGTCGAGCTCCTCGGTCGTCACCCCGGGGCGCACGTACGGCTCGATCATGTCGAGCACGCGCGCGGTGAGGCGCGCGGCCTCGCGCATCTTCGCCTGCTCCGCCGGGGTCTTGATCGACACGTTCATGGCTCGCCGCGCAACGCTTGGGTTTATTTCGGGGTTCATGGTATAAAGAGCGGCTTTTTTTAACAACCCCACACGCGCGTCGACACCATCGGCCGGGTGCCCGGGGCGGATCCCATCAGTCGCCGAGCGCCCGCCAGGGTGCCGGACCTCGATGCGCCGCACCGGGTTGCCGACGGGGATGCGCGGAGGCTAAACCCGACAAGGAGACGATGACGATGACCAGCGTGTCCATGCGACAGATGCTGGAGGCGGGGGTGCATTTCGGGCACCAAACCCGCTTCTGGAACCCGAAGATGGCTCCCTTCATCTTCGGCGAGCGGAACAAGATCCACATCATCAACCTCGAGAAGACCCAGCCGCTCTACGTCGCCGCGGCCGGGTTCATCAAGAACGTCGCCTCCGAGGGCGGCAAGGTGCTGTTCGTCGGCACCAAGCGCTCGGCGCGCGATTCGATGCAGAAGGAGGCGGTGCGCTGCGGTCAGCCGTACGTGAACCAGCGTTGGCTCGGCGGCATGCTGACGAACTTCAAGACGATCCGCCAGTCGATCAAGCGGCTGAACGAGCTCGACGAGATGGCGCAAAGCGGCGCGCTCGATCGGCGCGGCAAGAAGGAAGCGCAGATGTTGCGCCGGGAGATGGACAAGCTCCTGCGCAGCCTCGGCGGGATCCGCGAGATGACCTCGCTCCCGGACGCGCTGTTCGTGATCGACGTCGGTCACGAGGAGATCGCGGTCAGCGAGGCGAAGAAGCTCGGGATTCCGGTGGTCGCGGTCGTCGACACGAACTGCTCGCCCGAAGGGATCGACTACGTGATCCCCGGCAACGACGATGCGATGCGGGCGATCACGCTGTACACCACCGGGATCGCCGACGCGGTCCTCGAGGGCAAGGCCGCGCTGCCGGAAGTGCCGGTCGGCGAGGACGATTTCGTCGAACTCGACGAGGAAGGCAACCCGAAGAAGCGCAGCGCGCCGCGTCGCGGCGGAGCCGGCGGTGGCCGCGGCGGCCCCGGTGCCGGCGGTGGTCGCGGTGGCCCCGGCGCCGGCCGCGGCGGCCGCAAGCCCCCGCCCCGGCGCAAGGTGCCGGTCACGGTCGTCCCGAGCGCCACGGCGGTCGTGGTCGCGGACGAGGAAGTGGAGCCCGACGAGGTCGAGGCCGTCGCCGGTGCGGCACCGAGCACCGAGAGCCGTCCGGCGAGCGCGCCGCGCCGCCGTACGCCGACCCGCCGCCCGCCGGCGCGCAACGCCTGAACCGGCTTCGGAGGCTCATCGATGAACGTGACAGCCGAAGCCGTCAAGCAGCTGCGTGAACGTACCGGCGCCGGGATGATGGAGTGCAAGAAGGCGCTCGTCGAGACCGGCGGCGACCTCGACGCGGCCGCGGAGCTGATGCGCAAGTCCGGCCTCGCGAAGGCCGACAAGAAGGCGCAACGCGTCGCCGCCGAGGGCACCGTCGCGATCGCGCGCCAGGGTCTCGACGCGGTGCTCCTCGAGGTGAATTCGGAGACCGACTTCGTCGCCCGCGGCGAAGAGTTCCAGGGGTTCGCGCGCGAACTCGCGCAGCTCGCGCTCGCGCACGCGCCGGCGGATCTCGCGGCGCTGCTCGCGCTGCCGATCGACGGCACGACCGTCGAGGGGCGGCGGCGCGCGCTGGTCGCGAAGATCGGCGAGAACCTCACCGTGCGGCGCGTCGTGCGCCTCGCGGCGCCGACCGCGCTCGGCGCGTACCTGCACGGCACGCGGATCGGCGCGCTCGTGAGCCTGCGCGGCGGGTCGGAGGAGCTCGCGAAGGATCTCGCGATGCACGTCGCGGCGATCAACCCGGCCTACCTCGATGCCGCGAGCGTCCCGGCCGACGTGCTCGAGCGGGAACGGGCGATCCTGGTCGAGCAGACCAAGGGCGAGAAGAAGCCGCCGGAGATCGTCGCGAAGATGGTCGAGGGCCGGCTGCGCAAGTACCTCGCCGAGATCACGCTGCTCGGCCAGCCGTTCGTGAAGGATCCGGACGTGACCGTCGAGGCGCTGCTGAAGAAGGCCGGCGCGACCGTGATCGAGTTCCGCCGCTTCGAGGTCGGAGCGGGCATCGAGAAGAAGCAGGACGATTTCGTCGGCGAGGTCATGGCGCAGGTCGCGGCCCAGTCGAAGTAGCTCCCTGGGCGGCCGGGCTCGCCGCGCCGGACGGGCGGCGGGCCCGTGGTTGGACCCGACGGAGCGGCGCCCGCGTTCGGCGCCGCGCTTCTCGGTATAGTAGGGCCCTGACATGACTACCCAGACCGCTTCGGCGCGTTACCGCAGGATCCTCGTGAAGCTCTCCGGCGAGGCGTTGCTCGGCCGGGAGGACTACGGTATCGACCCGGTGATACTGAAGCGCATCGCCGGGGAGATCCGCGACCTCGGGCAGATGGGCGTCCAGGTCGCGGTCGTGATCGGCGGCGGCAACATCTTCCGCGGCGCCGGGCTCGCGCGCTCGGGGATGGACCGGGTGACCGGCGACCACATGGGAATGCTCGCGACCGTGATCAACGCGCTCGCGATGCAGGACGCGCTCGAGAGCCTCGGCGTGTACGCGCGGGTGATGTCGGCGATCCGGATCAACGAGGTCTGCGAGGACTACATCCGCCGGCGCGCGGTGCGCCACCTCGAGAAGGGGCGGGTGGTGATCTTCGCCGCCGGCACCGGCAACCCGTTCTTCACGACCGATACCGCGGCGAGCCTGCGCGCGATCGAGATCGACGCGGACGTGCTGCTCAAGGCGACCAAGGTGAACGGCGTCTACGACTCCGATCCGATGCAGAACCCGAACGCGCGGCGCTACGCGTGCCTGACCTACGACCAGGTGCTCGCCGACCGGCTGAACGTGATGGACGCGACCGCGATCGTGATGTGCCGGGAGAACGACCTGCCGCTGCGGATCTTCAACCTGTTCGAGCCCGGCGACCTGGTGCGCATCGTGCAGGGCGAGGACGTCGGCACGGTCGTGTGCGCGAGAATTCGAGGAGAGAACGATGCTGGATGACGTCAAGAAGGACGCGACGCAACGGATGCAGAAGTGCGTCGTCACGTTCCGGGACCAGTTGAAGAAACTGCGGACCGGCCGCGCCCACACGAGCCTGATCGAGCACATCAAGGTCGACTACTACGGCTCGGAGATGCCGCTGAACCAGGTCGCGAACGTCGCGACCGAGGATGCGCGCACGCTGACCGTGACGCCGTGGGAGAAGGCGATGGTGTCGGTGATCGAGAAGGCGATCTACAAGGCCGATCTCGGGCTCACGCCGAACACCGCCGGCCAGACGATCCGGATCGCGATGCCGGCGCTCACCGAGGAACGGCGTCGTGACGTGACCAAGGTCGTGCGCGCCGAGGCCGAGAACGCGCGCGTCGCGGTTCGCAACGTGCGCCGCGAGGTGAACACCGAGATCAAGGAGATGCTGAAGGAGAAGCTGATCGCGCAGGACGACGAGCGCCGTGCGCAGGACGAGGTGCAGAAGCTCACCGACAAGTTCGTCGCCGAGATCGATCAGGCGATGAGCGACAAAGAGAAGGAGCTGATGCAGGTCTGAGCCCGCGTTGCGAAGGCTCCCGACCGCTCGATCCGCCATGTCCGACACGCCGCAGCACGTCGCGATCATCATGGACGGCAACGGCCGCTGGGCGCGCGCGCGCGGGCTGCCGCGGCCCGCGGGCCATCGGGCGAGCCTCAAGATCGTGCGCCGCGTGGTCGAGGAGTGCGACGCGCGCGGCGTCCGGCACCTGACCCTGTTCGCGTTCAGCAGCGAGAACTGGCGGCGCCCGCCCGAGGAGGTCGGGATGCTGATGAAGCTGTTCCTCGACGCGCTGGATCAAGAGATCGAGTCGCTGCATCGCAACCGGGTGCGGGTGCGGTTCATCGGCGAGCGCGAACGGCTCGGCGCGGAGCTGCGCGCGCGGATGCGGGCGGGCGAGACGCTCACCGAGGCCAACCCGGGGCTCGACCTGATCGTCGCGGTCGCGTACGGCGGCCGCTGGGACCTCGCGCAGGCCTGCCGCAGCATCGCGGCCGAGGTCGCCGCGGGCACCCGCCGCCCGGACGAGATCGACGACCAGGTGATCGGCGCGCATCTCGCGCTCGCGGGCGTGCCGGACCCGGAGCTGTTGATCCGCACCGGCGGCGAACGCCGGATCAGCAATTTCCTGCTGTGGAATCTCGCGTATACGGAGCTCTACTTCAGCGACGTGCTCTGGCCGGAGTTCTCTTCCGCGGAGCTCACGGCCGCGTTCGAGTTCTACGCGGGCCGCGAACGTCGTTTCGGGCGCACCTCCGCGCAGGTCGCTGCGAACGACGATGCTTAAGGTGCGCATCCTGACCGCGCTGATCCTCGGCGGCGCACTGCTCGTCGTGCTGTTCGCGCTGCCGCCGGCCGCGACGCGCGCGGCGTTCGGCCTCGCGTTCGTCGGCGGCGCGTGGGAGTGGGCGGGCTTCGGCGGCTGGCGTGCGCCCGCGGCGCGCGCGGCCTACGCGCTCGCGATCGGCGCGCTGCTCGCGCTCGGCTGGCGCTACAGCGCCTCGCCCGCGCACCTGCGCACGCTCCTGCTGGGCGCGTGCGCCTGGTGGGTCGTCGCGTTCCTCTGGTTGTCGCTCGCGCCCGACCGGCAGAAGCCGGTGCTCGCGCTGCTCTGCGGCGTTCCGGTGCTGGTGCCGGCGTTCGTCGCGCTCGCGCGGGTCGCGGCGTCGCGCGGTGCGGTGTCGGGTCCGGACGCGGTGCTGTGGCTGCTGTTCCTGGTGTTCGGCGCCGACATCGGCGCGTTCTTCGCGGGCCGGCGCTTCGGCCGGCTGAAGCTCGCGCCGCGAGTGAGCCCGAGCAAGACCTGGGAAGGCTTCATCGGCGGGATGGTCGTGGTCGCGGCGATCGCGGGATGCGCGGCCGTGGTGTTCCGCCGTCCGGTGGTCGGCGCGGTCGGTTTCGGCTGCGCGGTCGGATTGTTCTCGATCGTCGGCGACCTCACCGAGAGCATGTTCAAGCGCGCCGCGGGCCTCAAGGACAGCAGCGCGCTGCTGCCGGGCCACGGCGGGATCCTCGACCGCATCGACAGCGTGACCGCGGCGGCTCCGCTGTTCGCGCTCGGGCTGTTCGGCGCGAGGCTGCTCGCGTGAGCCCGGTGCACGGCGTCGCGATCCTCGGCTCGACCGGGAGCATCGGGCTGAGCACGCTCGACGTGATCGCGCGCCATCCGGACCGTTACCGCGTGCGCGCGCTCGTCGCCCGGGCGAGCTGGCGCAAGATCGTCGAGCAGGCGCTCGCCTGCCGGCCGGACGTCGTGATCCTGACCGAGCCCGTCGCGGCCGCGCACGCCCGCGAGGCGTTGCGCGCGGCCGGCTCGCCGGCGCGCGTCGAGAGCGGCGCCGAGGCGGTCGCGGCCGCGGTCGCCGCCGCGGACGTCGACACGGTGATGGCCGCGATCGTCGGCGCCGCGGGACTGATGCCGACGCTCGCCGCGGTGCGCGCCGGCAAGCGGGTGCTGCTCGCGAACAAGGAGGCGCTGGTGATGGCGGGGCGCTTGTTGATCGACGAGGTGCGCCCGGCCGGTGCCGCGCTGATCCCGATCGACAGCGAGCACAACGCGATCTTCCAGTGCATGCCGGCGCGCTACCTGCCGGGCGAGCCCGCGCCGGGCGTGACCCACGTGATCCTGACCGCCTCCGGCGGCCCGTTCCGCACGACCGACCCCGCGCGGCTGTCGCGGGTGACCCCGGACGAGGCTTGCGCCCATCCGAAGTGGAAGATGGGCCGCAAGATCTCGGTGGACTCGGCGACGCTGATGAACAAGGGGCTCGAGGTGATCGAGGCGACCTGGCTGTTCGGCCTGCCGGAGGCCGAGGTCGAGGTCGTCGTGCATCCGCAGAGCGTGGTGCATTCGCTGGTCCGTTACGTCGACGGTTCGGTGCTCGCGCAGCTCGGCGCGCCCGACATGCGCACCCCGATCGCGCAGGCGCTCGCATGGCCGGAACGGATCGAGTCGGGGGTCGCCGCCCTCGACCTCGCCGCGGTCGCGCGGCTGGATTTCGAGGCGCCGGACCACGCCCGCTTCCCGAGTCTCGGGCTCGCGCGGGCCGCGGCCCGCGCCGGCGGCACCGCGCCCGCGGTGCTGAACGCCGCGAACGAGGTCGCGGTGCAGGCATTCCTCGACGGGGGCTTGAACTTTACCGCGATCACGACGGTCATTGACGAGGTATTGCAGCGCCTCGAATCCCGCGCGGTCCGCACTCTCGACGACGTGTTGGACGCCGACGCGGCCGCGCGGCGGCTCGCCGCCGCGACGATCGAGACCGCGCGGGGGGCACTCGTATGACTTACTTGGTGTTTTTGGGCGCGTTCCTGTTCGCGATCGGCATCCTGGTCACGGTGCACGAGTTCGGCCACTACTGGGTCGCGAAGCGCCTCGGCTTCAAGGTGCTGCGGTTCAGCGTCGGGTTCGGCAAGCCGATCATCAAGCGGATCGGCGCAGGGCCGGACCGCACCGAATACTGCATCGCGGCGATCCCGCTCGGCGGTTACGTGAAGCTGCTCGACGAGCGCGAGGGCGAGGTCCCCACCGAGGAGCTGCCGCGTTCGTTCACCCGCCGGCCGATCTGGCAGCGGATCGCGGTGCTCGTCGCCGGCCCGACGATGAACCTGCTGTTCGCGGTGCTGCTGTACGCGGTGATCGCGATGATCGGCACCCAGGCGATCAAGCCGGTCGTCGGCGAGGTGCGCCCGGGGTCGCCCGCGGCGAGCGCTGGCCTCGTGGCCGGCGATCAGATCCTCGAGGTCGGCGATCACCCCACGCCCGATACCGGTGAGTTGCAGATCGCGCTGCTCGAACGGTTCTCCGGCGGCGGTGCGGTGCCGTTGCGGGTGCGCCCGGCGGGCGGGGCCGCGCACTGGGTCACGCTGCGCTACCACGGCGATCGGATCGCGCTGACCGTGCCGGGCAAGCTCCTGCCGGGGCTCGGCTTCGATCTCGCGAGCGGGACCGCGACGACGGTCGTGCGCACGGTGCCGCCGGGTAGCGCGGGGGCGCGCGCGGGCTTGCGGGCGGGCGATCGGCTGGTCGCGGTCGACGGACGCCCGCTCGCGAACGGCAGCCAGTTCGTCGCGGCGATCGCCGCGGCCGCGGGCCGGCCGACGACGATCGAGGTCGAGCGCGGCGGAACGCTGCGGTCGCTCGCGGTCACGGTGCCGGCGGTGCGCGTGAACGGTGCGACGATCGGACGGCTCGGGATCACGATCTCGGAGGGACCGCTCCACTGGCCGCCGGCAATGGTCGTGCGCCGCCGCTCCGGACCCGTCGCGGCGCTCGCGGTCGGCGTCCAGCGGACCTGGGAGATGTCCGCGGTCACGGTGCAGATGCTCTGGCGGATCGTCACCGGCGAGGTGTCGGCGCGCAACATCAGCGGGCCGATCAGCATCGCCGAGTTCGCCGGGATCAGCCTGTACCTGGGGTTCAGCGCGTTCCTGTCGTTCCTCGCCGTGATCAGCGTGAGCCTCGGGGTGCTGAACCTCGTACCGGTGCCGCTGCTCGACGGCGGCCAGGTGCTCTATCAAGTGATCGAGGGGATCAAAGGGAGCCCGCTTTCGGAGAGAATGCAGATCCTGGGTCAACAGGTCGGCATCGCGTTGCTGGTTCTGTTGATGAGCCTCGCGTTCTACAACGATCTATCGAGACATTGGAACTGACGGGAAACCATGCGAAATCCTGATATCGAGGCTCGTTCGACGCGGCCGGCCGGCCGCGCCGCTCTCCACCGTTGCGACCGGTTCGACCCGCGTGCGGCTTGAACTCGCGCTCCTAGGAGCGGCGGCGCTTGCCGCCCAGCCGGTCACGGTCGTGCACGCGCAGGCGAGCGGCGGCCCGGCGCCGCGGGCGCCGACCACGGCGGGTCCGACCGCACCGGCCGAGGCGACTGCGGCACCGGCCGAGGCGGGCACGGCACCGGCCGAGGCGGCCGCTCCGACCGCCGAGAATCCGGCCGATTTCGTCGTCGGCGACATCCGCGTGATCGGTCTGCAGCGCATCTCCGAAGGCACGGTGTTCAACTACCTGCCCGTGAACATCGGCGACCGGCTGAACCCGCACCGGATCCGCGAAGCGATGCGGGCGCTGTACGCGACCGGCTTCTTCCGCGACGTGCAGATGCGCCGCGTGGGCAACACGCTCCTCGTGGTGGTGATCGAGCGACCGTCGATCGAGAAATTCACGATCAAGGGCAACAAGGACATCAAGACGCCGCAGCTCAAGCGCAGCCTGCGCGACGTCGGCCTCGCGGAAGGCAAGATCTTCGACCGCTCGGTCCTCGACGAGGTCAAGCAGTACCTGACCGACCAGTATTTCAGCCGCGGCAAGTACGCGGTGCAGCTGCAGACGACGGTGACGCCGCGGCCCGGCAACAAGGTCGACATCGCGATCCACATCGTCGAGGGCAAGCGCGCGGTGATCCGCGAGATCAACATCGTCGGGAACACCGCGTTCAAGGACAAGACGGTCCTCGATACGCTGCACCTGAAGACGCCGAACTGGCTGTCCTGGTACAAGCAGGACGACCGGTACTCGCGTGAGACGCTGCAGGGCGACCTCGAGCGCATCCGTTCGTACTACATGGACCGCGGCTACGCGAACTTCCAGATCGACTCGACCCAGGTGCAGATCTCGCCGGCGAAGCACAACATGTACATCACGGTGAACATTCACCAGGGTGACGTGTTCCGGGTCTCGAAGGTCAAGCTCGCCGGTACGATGGTCGTGCCGCAGGCGACACTCGCGAAGCTCCTGCAGATCAAGCCGGGCGACGTGTTCGACCGCAAGCTGATCAGCAACTCGCAGGAGGCGATCCGCTACCGCCTCGGCGCGGACGGTTACGCGTTCTCGAAGGTCGAGCCGGTGCCGACCGCCGACGAGAAGACCAAGACCGTGTCGCTCACCTTCTACGTCGAGCCCGGCAACCGCGTCTACGTCCGCCACGTCAACTTCACCAACGAGTCCTCGATCAACGACGAGGTGCTGCGTCGCGAGATGCGCCAGCTCGAGGGCGGCTGGGTGTCGAACTCGGCGCTCCAGCGATCCAAGCAGCGCATCCAGCGCCTGCCGTACGTGAAGAAGGTGAGCTACAAGATGGTTCCCGTGCCGGGCAGCGCCGACATGGTGGACGTGAACTACAAGATCAAGCAGGGCCTGCCGGGCCAGTTCGGCGGCGGCATCGGCTACTCCGGCGCGTACGGGGTCAGCCTGAACGTGAACTTCGCGCACAGCAATTTCCTCGGCACCGGCGACCGGATCGCGGTCGACGTGAATGCGGGCAAGTACGCGAAGACCTACACGTTCTCGGAGACGAACCCCTACACGACGATCGACGGGGTGTCGCGGACCGCGTCGTTCACCTACCGGGACGTCACGCAGTTCGTGTCCTCCTCGTCGGTGTTCGGCACGAAGCAGCTGACCGCGGCGCTCACCTACGCGTATCCGATCTCCGAGTTCCAGTACGTCGAGCTCGGCTTGTCGGCGAACAAGAACTCGCTCGTGACCTCGCAGGGTTACAGCGCGCAACAGGCGGTCGACTGGGTGCGCTCGAACGGCAGCACGTTCTCGCGCGTGCTCGCCGACACCAACGGCGACGGCGTCGTGAACTCGCTCGACAGCCCGTACACGGTGTATGGCTCGGACTTCTACACCTACGAGCTCACCGCGGGCTGGTCGATGGACTCGCGGAACAGGGCGCTGTTCGCGACCAAGGGCATGCGCAACGCACTCACCGCGCGGGTCTCGATCCCGCCGAGCGGCGTGCGCTACTATGCGCTCTCCTACGCGTTCAAGAAGTACCAGCCGCTGTGGGGCCGGTTCCTGCTGACCGACAACCTGCAGGTCGACTATGCGTCCGCGCTCGGCCACACCACGGGGCTGCCCCCGTACCTCAATTACTACGCCGGCGGCCCGGACAGCGTCCGCGGGTTCCGCGAGGCGACCCTCGGCCCGCGCGACAACATCGGGATCGGCAACCCTTACGGCGGCAACCTGTTGACCGTGAACCGCCTGGAGCTCGTGCTGCCGGTCCCGGCGAAATGGGAGAGCGCGGCCCGGGTAAGCCTGTTCTACGACATCGGCAACGTGTTCCAGACCGGCAACAAGATCCGCTTCCTCGGCGTCGACGACACGACGCCGGTGAACTATCATTTCAGTTATGCTAACTTAAAACGATCGACCGGCGTCGCGGTGGAGTGGCTCGCGCCGCTCGGATTGTTTCGATTCTCGTACGCCATTCCGTTGAACCCGTTCCAGGGGAATACAGTCCAGTTCGGCGACCAGACGGAGCGGTTTCAGTTTTCCATTGGACAAGCGTTTTGACCCCCATCAGCCTGCGAGGTTTCTAAAGTCATTATGTCGACCCTGACCCGCCGTCTTCCGTTGCTCGCGCTGTGCCTGTGCGCGATCGCCGTCGCCCAGGCCGCGAGCGCGGAGACCAAAATCGCCGTCGTGAATTTCCAACAACTCCTGCAGCAAGCGCCGCAGACCAAGCACGCGATGCAGTTGCTGCAGAACGAGTTCTCGGCGCGGCGCCGCAAGCTCCTCGAGATGCAGAACGACCTCAAGGCGAAGGACGCGAATCTGCAGAAGAACGGCCCGATGATGGCCGATGCGGAACGCGTGAAGACCGAGGACGCGCTGCGCGACGAGCAGCGCGATTTCCAGGCGAAGGCGAGCGCGTTCCAGGACGACGTCTCCGCGCAGCGCAACGAGGAGCTCGGCCGCGTGCAGCGCTTCCTGCTCCAGGAGATCCAGGACTACGCGCGCTCGAAGGGTTACGACCTGGTGCTCGGCGACGGCGTGTTCTTCGCCAAACCGAGCTACGACATCACCCCGGGCGTGCTCGCACTCCTGATGACGAAGCCGGCGGCCGTTCCGGCCGGAACCGCGAAGCAGCCCGGCGGCCCGCAGTAGCCGCCGCCGAGGCCGATTCGACCGCGGATCGAGCACGCGCGTGCAGACCGGCGACTTCCCGCTAGGTGAGCTCGCGGTGCGGTTCGGGCTCGGGTTGCGCGGCGATCCGGACCTGGCGGTTTCGCACGTCGCGACGCTCGCCGGCGCGACCGCGGGCGCGGTCAGCTTCCTCGCGAACCGCCGCTACCGGCGGCAGCTCGCGCTGACCGGCGCGACCGCGGTCGTGCTCGCCGCCGAGGACGCGGCCGACTGCCCGGTGGCCGCGCTGATCGATCCGAACCCGTACCTGGCGTACGCGCGGATCGCGATGCTCCTGCATCCGCCGCCGGCGGCCGCGCCGGGCGTGCACCCGAGCGCGGTGGTCGCGCCGGACGCGCTGGTACCGCGCTCGGCCTCGGTCGGGCCGTTCGCGCTGATCGAGGCGGGCGCGCAGCTCGGTGAGCGGGTGAGCATCGGTCCCGGCGCGGTCGTCGAGCGCGGCGCGCGGCTCGGCGACGACACGCGGCTGCTCGCGCGCGCGGTCGTGTGTGCGGGCGTGGTCGTCGGTGCGCGCGGCCTGATCCACCCCGGCGCGGTGATCGGCGCCGACGGGTTCGGTTTCGCGCAGGACCGCGGCGCGTGGACGAAAGTGCCGCAGCTCGGCACGGTGCGCATCGGCGACGACGTCGAGATCGGCGCGAACACCACGATCGACCGCGGCGCGATCGACGACACGGTGATCGAGGACGGCGTGAAGCTCGACAACCATATCCAGGTCGCCCACAACGTGCGGATCGGCGCGCACACCGCGATCGCCGGGTGCACCGGGATTTCCGGCAGCACGACGATCGGCAAACGCTGCATGATCGGCGGGATGGTGGGATTCGCGGGGCATCTGTCGATCGCCGACGACGTCGCGATCACGGGATTCTCGCTGGTCAGCGCGTCGGTCCACGCGCCCGGGAGCTACTCTTCCGGGATCCCGATCGTCGAGTCGCGCGAGTGGCGCCGGACGGTGGCGCGCCTGCGCCGCCTCGACCGGTCCGCCCGGTCGGAGCCGGCGGCGGGGACCGCCGAGGACGTCAACACGAGGGACGATCGATGAGCGAACCGATAGCCATGGATATCGAAGCGATCATGCGGCAGCTCCCGCACCGCTATCCATTCCTGCTCGTCGACCGGGTGCGCGAGTGCGTGCCGGGCGAGCGCATCGTCGCGCTGAAGAACGTGACCTACGACGAGCCGTTCTTCACCGGGCACTTTCCGAGCCGGCCGGTGATGCCGGGCGTGATGCTGATCGAGGCGCTCGCGCAGACCTGCGGGCTGCTCGCGTTCAAGACCGCCGGCGTCGTGCCGAACGACCACACGCGCTTCTATTTCGTCGCGATCGACAAGGCGCGCTTCCGCAAGCCGGTCGAGCCCGGCGACCAGGTCGTGCTGAAGGCGACGCTGCTGCGCTCGTTCAAGGGGATCTGGAAGTTCCAGTGCGTCGCGGAGGTCGACGGCGCCGAGGTCGCCGCGGCCGAGATCATGGTCGCACCGGAGACCCGCGGGACGGAGAAACCCGGAGAGGCGCAGTGATCGACCCGCGCGCGATCGTGTCCGCGCAGGCCGAGATCGACGCCGGCGTCGAGATCGGTCCGTACTCCGTGATCGGCGCGGGCGTGTCGATCGGGCCGGGAACGTGGATCGGGCCGCACGCGGTGATCAACGGACCGACCCGGATCGGTCGCGACAACAAGATCTTCCAGTTCGCCTCGATCGGCGACGCGCCGCAGGACAAGAAGTACCGCGGCGAGCCGACCCGGCTCGAGATCGGCGACCGCAACGTGTTTCGCGAGTTCGTGACCGTGAATCGCGGAACCACCCACGACCGCGGCGTGACCCGGATCGGCAACGACAACCTGCTGATGTCCTACTCGCACGTCGCGCACGACTGCCAGCTCGGCGACCAGATCGTGATGGCGAACTGCGCGACGCTCGGCGGTCACGTCGAGGTCGGCGACTGGGTGATCTTCGGCGGCCTGTCCGCGGTGCACCAGTTCACCAAGATCGGGGCCCACTGCTTCATCGGCAACAACGCCGCGGTCACCCGCGACGTCCCGCCGTACGTGATGGCGATCGGCCAGCCGGCGGTGCCGCACAGCGTGAACAGCGAGGGCTTGAAGCGGCGCGGCTTCACCCCGGCGCAGATCCTGAACATCCGACGTGCGTACCGGACCCTGTACCGTTCGGGCTTGAAGCTCAACGAAGCGCTCGAGCGGCTCGACGCGGCCGCGCGCGAGCAGCCGGAAATCGCTCCGTTCGTCTCCTTCATCAGGCGAAGTTCGCGCAGCATCGTTCGGTAGCCGCATGCCGGATCCATTGCGGGTCGGGTTGGTCGCGGGCGAAGCCTCCGGGGATACCCTCGGCGCCGGGCTGATCGAGGCGCTGCGGCGCGCCGCGCCGGACGTGCGCTGCTTCGGCGTCGCCGGCCCGAAGATGCGCGCGGCGGGCTGCGAGGCCTGGGAGCCGTCCGAGTCGCTCGCGGTGATGGGACTGTTCGAGATCCTCGGCGAGCTGCCGCGCCTGTTGCGCCTGCGGGCGCGGGTGCGGCGGCGCTTCCTCGCCGAGCGGCCGGACGTGTTCGTCGGCATCGACTCCCCCGAGTTCAACCTGCGTCTCGCGCGCGATCTGCGCGCCGCGGGGATCAAGACGGTGCAGTACGTGAGCCCGCAGGTCTGGGCGTGGCGGCCGAACCGGGTGCGCCGGATGCGCGAGGCGGTCGACCGGGTGCTGTGCCTGCTGCCGTTCGAGAAGCGCTTCTACGACGGGCAGGGACTGCGCGCGGATTTCGTCGGCCATCCGCTCGCCGATCAGATCCCGCTGCATACCGATCGGGACGCGGCGCGCGCGCGGCTCGCGCTGCCGCCGGCCGCGCCGATCGTCGCGTTGCTGCCCGGGAGCCGGCGCGGCGAGGTGCGCCGCCTCGGCGCGGACTTCGCGGCGACGGTGCGCGTGCTCGCGGCGCAGCGACCGGCGCTGCGGTTCGTCGCACCGATGGCGACTGCCGCGGCGCGGGAGCTGTTCGCGGCGGCGCTCTCGGCCGGCGCACCCGGGGTCGAGGTCCGGCTGATCGACGGGCAGGCCCAGACCGCGCTGATCGCGGCCGACGTCGCGCTGGTCGCCTCCGGGACCGCGAGCCTCGAGGCCGCGCTGTGCCGCCGGCCGATGGTCGTGGTGTACCGGCTCGGCCGGGCGACCGCGTGGGCGATCCGGCGTCTGCGGCTGGTCAAATCGCCGTTTTTCGCCCAACCGAATCTGCTTGCGGGCCGGCGCATCGTCGGCGAGTATTTCCAGGACGAGATAGTCCCGGAGTCGATCGGAGCGGAGCTCTTGATGTGGCTGGACGACGCGGCGCGGCGGGCGGAGCTGGTCGACCAGTTCGCGAGCATTCACGCGAGCCTGCGGCGCGACGCGAGCGAGAGCGCGGCGCGCGCGATCCTGGATCTCGTCGGCCGGGGGCGCCCGCGATGAGCGATCTCGTCGCCGGGATCGACGAAGCGGGCCGCGGGCCGCTCGCGGGGCCGGTCGTCGCCGCGGCGGTGATCCTGCCGCGCGGGCGCGGGCCGCGCGGGATCGCCGATTCGAAGACGCTCGCCGGGCCCGAGCGGCGGCGCCTCGCCGCCGCGATCCGCCGCGGCGCGCTGTGCTACGGGATCGGCTGGGCGGACCCCGCCGAGATCGACGCGCTCGACATCCTCCAGGCGACCCATCTGGCGATGCGCCGCGCGGTGCTCGCGCTCGCGGTGCCGCCGCGGCGGCTGCTCGTCGACGGCGATCGGCTGCCCGCGCTCGGCGGCCTCGGCGGTCCGATCGAGGCGGTCGCGATCGTTCGCGGCGACGCGACCGAGCGGGCGATCGGCGCGGCCTCGATCCTCGCGAAGACCGCGCGCGACGCGTACATGGAGCGCGCCGACGCGTGGTATCCGGCGTACGGCTTCGCGCAGCACAAGGGCTATCCGACCGCGGCGCACCGCGAGGCGCTCGAGCGCCACGGCCCTTGCCCCTTGCACCGTCGCTCGTTCGCGCCGGTCGCGCGCGCCGCGGAGCTCGCGCGATGAGCCGCTTCGTGCATTTGCGGGTGCACACCGAGTACTCGCTGGTCGACGGGATCGTCCGCGTACCGGAGCTGATGGCCGCGGTCGCCGCGGCGGGGATGCCCGCGGTCGCGCTGACCGACCAGAGCAACCTGTTCGCGATGGTGAAGTTCTACAAGGAAGCGCAGCGCGCCGGCGTGAAACCGCTGATCGGCGTCGACGCGTGGATCCGCGAGCCCGGCGAGCGCGCCGCGCCGTCGCGAGTCACGCTGCTGTGCCAGAGCCGCGAGGGCTACCGGCACCTGACCGAGCTCGTGACCCGCTCCTACCTCGAGGGCCGGCGCGGCGCGCTCGCGATGCTCGAACGCGACTGGCTCGACGCCGAACGGCTCGGCGGCCTGATCGTGCTCGGCGGGGGCATGCAGGGCGACGTCGGGCTCGCGCTCGCGCGCGGCCGGGAGGACGAGGCGCGCCGCGCGCTCGACGCGTGGCTCGACCGCTGCGGCGACCGGTTCTATCTCGAGGCGCAGCGCACCCGCCGCACCGGCGAGCGCGCGGTCTCGGATGCGATCATCGACCTCGCCGCCGACCGCGGCGTGCCGGTGGTCGCGACCAACGACGTGCGCTTCCTCGCGCGCGCGGACTTCGAGGCGCACGAGGCGCGGGTGTGCATCCACGACGGCGCGCAGCTCGGGGATCCGGGGCGGCCGCGCCGCTACACCGAGGAGCAGTACCTGAAGACGCCGGCCGAGATGGCGGTGCTGTTCGCGGACGTGCCCGAGCTCCTCGAGAACACCGTCGAGGTCGCGAAGCGCTGTTCGCTCGAGATCAAGCTCGGCACGCCGATGCTGCCCGCGTACCCCGTGCCGGCGGGCCAGACGACCGAGGAGTTCCTGCGAGCCGAGGCCGCGCGCGGCCTCGGCGAGCGGCTCGCCGCGCCCGCGGTCGCGAGTGCGATCGGGGCGGCCGTTGCGGCCGCCGCGCCCGCGCGCGACCCGGCCGCGTACGACCGGCGGCTCGCGCTCGAGCTCGACGTGATCTGCCAGATGGGCTTCGCCGGCTACTTCTTGATCGTCGCCGACTTCATCCGCTGGGCGCGCGGCCACGGCGTCCCGGTGGGTCCCGGGCGCGGCTCCGGCGCGGGCTCGCTGGTCGCGTACGCGCTCGGGATCACCGACCTCGACCCGATCGGGCACGACCTGCTGTTCGAGCGCTTCTTGAACCCCGAGCGCGTGTCGATGCCGGACTTCGACGTCGACTTCTGCATGGAGGGCCGCGACCGGGTGATCGACTACGTCGCGCAGAAGTACGGGCGCGACCGGGTCTCGCAGATCATCACCTACGGCACGCTCGCGGCGAAGGCGGTGGTGCGCGACGTCGGCCGCGTGCTCGGACACAACTACGGTTACGTCGACAGGATCGCGAAGCTGATCCCGTTCGAGATCGGGATCACGCTCGACAAGGCGCTCGAGCAGGAAGAGGAGCTCGCGCGCCTTTATGCCGGCGACGGCGAGGTGCGCGAGCTGATCGACCTCGCGCGCACGCTCGAGGGCCTGGTGCGCAACGCCGGCACCCACGCGGGCGGCGTCGTGATCGCCCCGTCGGTGCTGACCGACTTCACGCCGCTGTACTGCGAAGAGGGCGGCGCGGCGCCGGTCACGCAGTTCGACAAGGACGACGTCGAGGCGGCGGGCCTGGTGAAGTTCGACTTCCTCGGGCTGCGGACCCTGACGATCATCGACTGGGCGGTGCGCGACGTGAACGGCGCGCGCGCCAGCGCCGGCGAGCCGCCGATCGACGTCGCGCTGCTCCCGATGGACGATCCGGCGACCTATCAGCTGCTGAAGAGCTGCCGCACGACCGCGATATTCCAGCTCGAGTCGCGCGGGATGAAGGACCTGATCCGGCGGCTGCAGCCGGACTGCTTCGACGACATCGTCGCGCTGGTCGCGCTGTTCCGCCCGGGGCCGCTGCAGTCCGGGATGGTCGACGACTTCATCGCGCGCAAGCACGACAAGTCCGGCGCGACGATCGATTACCTGCACCCCGACCTCGAGCCCGCGCTCGCGTCGACCTACGGGGTGATCCTGTACCAGGAACAGGTGATGCAGATCGCGCAGACCCTGGCCGGCTACACGCTCGGCGGCGCGGACCTGCTGCGCCGGGCGATGGGCAAGAAGAAGCTCGAGGAGATGGCGAAGCAGCGCTCGGTGTTCGTGAGCGGCGCGGTCGCGCGCGGCGTCCCGGAGGCGCAGGCGGCGCACATCTTCGACCTGATGGAGAAGTTCGCCGGGTACGGATTCAACAAGTCGCACTCGGCGGCGTACGCGCTGCTCTCGGTCCAGACCGCGTGGCTGAAGGCGCATTACCCGGCCGCGTTCATGGCGGCGGTGCTGTCGGCCGACATGGACCGGACCGACAAGATCGTCACGCTGATCGACGAGTGCGCGAGCCTCGCGCTCGACGTGCTGCCGCCGGACGTGAACCAATCGGTGTACAAGTTCACGGTCGCCGGTCCGGCGAGCATTCGCTACGGCCTCGGCGCGGTCAAGGGCGCCGGCGCGTCCGCGGTCGAGGCGATCGTCCAGGAGCGCGAGCGCGGCGGGCCGTACCGGGACCTGCCGGACTTGTGCCGGCGCATCGACCTGCAGCGCGTGAACCGGCGCGTGCTCGAGGCCTTGATCCGCTCCGGGTGTCTCGACGCGCTCGGGCCCAACCGTGCGACGCTCGCCGCGCAGCTCGACAAGTCCGTGCACCTCGGCGAGCAGAATTCGCGCGCGCAGTCGACCGGACAGGTCGACCTGTTCGGACTCGCCGCGGCCGAGGACGCGACGCTGCCCGAGTGGAGCGAGGCGGTGCGCCTCACCGGCGAGCGCGAGACGCTCGGGCTGTTCCTGACCGGTCACCCGATCGGCGCGTACGAGCCGGACCTCAAGTTTCTCGTCGCCGCCCGACTCGCCGACGTGGGCGGCCCGAAGCCCGTCGCCGCGGACGGCGGGCGCCCGTGGGGCTCGGCGAAGCCGGTCACGGTCGCCGGGCTCGTGCTCGACATCCGCCGGCGCGCCAATCGGGTCACGCTGACCCTCGACGACCGCACCGGCCGGCTGGAAGTGAGCCTGTTCGAGGAGGTCTATCAGCAGCACCGCGACGTGATCGTGAAGGACGCGATCCTGATCGTCGAGGGGACGCTGCGCTACGACGACTTCATCGAGGCGTGGCGCGTGCAGGCGCGCTCGCTCACCGACATCGACCGCGCGCGCGAGCGCCACGCGCGCAAGCTCTGGCTGCGCTGGCCGGCCGAGTTCGACGGGCCGGGCGGCCTCGAGCGGTTCGACACGCTCCTCGCGCCGTTCCGCCCGGGCCGCTGCACGGTCGGGCTCGCGATCCAGCGCGGTGGCTACTCGGGCCGGGTGTTGCTGCCGGACGCGTGCGCGGTGCGGCCCTCACGCGAGTTGCTGGATCGATTGACCGCCCTCGTCGGACGGGATGGATGGGCGTTGACCTACGGCTCCAAGACTGAAATCCGGGATGAGGAAACTTCTACATGGCAATGAATTTCTTGGAATTCGAGCAACCGATCGCCGAGCTCGAGGCGAAGATCGAGGAACTGAAGTTCCTCGGCGCGGACTCGAACGTGAACATCTCGGAGGAGATCAAGCGGCTCCAGGCGAAGAGCCGGGCGATGACCACGAACATCTTCGAGAACCTGACCCCGTGGCAGATCACCCAGCTCGCGCGCCATCCGCAGCGGCCGTACACGCTGGACTACGTGTCGATGATCTGCACCGACTGGCAGGAGCTGCACGGCGACCGGATGTACGGCGACGACCTCGCGATCGTCGGCGGCCTCGCGCGCATCGAGGGGACCCCGGTGGTGCTGATCGGCGAGCAAAAGGGCCGCGACACCAAGGAGCGGGTCCGGCGCAACTACGGGATGCCGAAGCCGGAGGGCTATCGCAAGGCGCTGCGGCTGATGTTGCTCGCGGAGCGCTTCCGCCTGCCGATCGTGACGCTGATCGATACGCCGGGCGCGTACCCGGGGATCGGCTCCGAGGAGCGCGGCCAGAGCGAGGCGATCGCGCGGAACCTGTTCGAGATGTCCGCGCTCGCGACGCCGGTGCTGTCGGTCGTGATCGGCGAGGGCGGCTCGGGCGGCGCGCTCGCGATCGGCGTGTGCGACCGGCTCGTGATGCTGCAGTACGCGGTGTATTCGGTGATCTCGCCGGAGAGTTGCGCGTCGATCCTGTGGAAGAGCACCGAGAAGCGCGAGATCGCGGCGGACGCGATGGGCGGGACCGCGGAACGGCTGAAGAAGCTGGGCCTCGTCGACGAGGTGCTGAAGGAGCCCTTCGGCGGCGCGCACCGCGGGCCCCAGGCGATGGCCGAGACCTTGAAGGCGAGCATCGTGCGCCACCTGGCGGAGCTCAAGGCCATGCCGGTGCCGCAGTTGCTCGACGCCCGCCAGGCGCGCTGGCGCTCGTTCGGCGCGTTCCGCGCGGCCTGAACGGCCGTCACGGAGCCGAACGTGCCGCCGTCGGCGAGGCTCGCGGTGCTGCTCGAACGGGAGCTGCCGCGAACCGCGGCCGGGCTGGTCGTCGGCTTGAGCGGCGGCAAGGATTCGGCGTGTCTGCTCGCGCTCGTCGCCGGGCTCTCGGCCGAGCGCCGCGCGCCGCCGGTGCGCGCGGTCCACGTCGATCATGGGCTGCAGCGCGCGGCGGCCGAGTTCCGGCGCGTGTGCGCGGCGCTGTGCGCGCGGCTCGGCGTGCCGCTCGCGATCCTCGCGGTGCCGGTCGAGCTCGGGCGCGGCGTGTCGGTCGAGGCGGCCGCGCGCGCGGCACGCTACGCCGCGCTCCGGGGCGCGCTGCGCCCGGGTGAGTGCCTGCTGACCGCGCACCAGGCCGAGGATCAGGCCGAGACCGTACTGTTGCAGGCGCTGCGCGGCGCGGGGCCCGCGGGGCTCGCGGGGATGCCGCGGCGCCGCGCGTTCGGCGCCGGCGTGCACCTGCGGCCGTTCCTCGAGGTGCCGCGGCGCGAGCTCGAGCGCTGCGCCGACGCGCTCGGGCTCGAGACGATCGCCGATCCGATGAACCGCGACGAGCGCTTCGACCGCGCGTACCTGCGCCACCGCGTGTGGCCGGCGCTCGAGCGGCGCTGGCCGGGCGCCGCGGGCGCGCTCGGCCGGGTCGCGCGCCACGCGGCCGATGCGCAGCACCTGCTCGGGGAGATCGCGGACGCCGACCTCGTCGGCTTGCGCGACGGGGACGCGCTGTCGATTCCGCGGCTGCGCGCGCTCGCGCCGGCGCGGCGCGCGAATGTGCTGCGCCGCTGGATCGCCGAGCGTACGATGCCGCCGAGCGCGGCGCGTCTCGCCGAAGCGCTGCGCCAGTGCCTCGAGGCGCGCGGCGATCAGCGGCCGGCGGTGCTCTGGGGCGGGCAGGCGCTGCGGCGCTATCGTGACCGGATCTACCTGACGCCCGCGCACCTGCCGCGGCTCGGCGCGCCGCTCGCGTGGACGCCGGCGGTCCAGCCGACGCTCGAGCTCGGCGCGGGGCTCGGCCGGCTGCGCTGGGTGGAGCGTCCGGGCGGGCTCGCGCTCGACCGGCTGCCGCCGACGCTCAGCGTCGAGCGGCGTCGGGGCGGCGAGCGCCTGAAGATCGGGCCGCGCGCGGCCACGCACACCGTGCAGCATCTGTGCCAGACCGACGGCGTGCTGCCGTGGATGCGCGATGCGCTGCCGTTCGTGTACGCCGGCGGGCGGCTGATCGCGGTCGGCGACCGCTGGAGCGATGCGCTCGCGCGCGCGCCGCTCGGCGCGCCGGGCGCGGCGCTCGCGTGGGACGACGCGCCCGCGATCGACTGAACGATTGTCGCATCGCGGGCCTTCTGGTAACCTGAATTCCCGTCGAAATTCCTTAAAGTTCCCAACTCGAAGGATCCGGCTCGAGCGGCCCAGGTGTCGCGATCGGTGGAGCCGGAAACCTCATGACGGCGGTGCCTCGAAAATGACCAGATACGTATTCGTCACCGGCGGCGTCGTCTCATCGCTCGGCAAGGGCATCGCGTCGGCCTCGCTCGGTGCGATCCTCGAGGCGCGCGGGCTCAAGGTGAGCATGGTGAAGCTCGACCCGTACATCAACGTCGATCCGGGCACGATGAGCCCGTTCCAGCACGGCGAGGTGTTCGTGACCGCGGACGGCACCGAGACCGACCTCGATCTCGGCCACTACGAACGCTTCGTCCGCACGACGACCGGCCGCAACAGCAACTTCACCACCGGGCGCATCTACGAGCAGGTGATCGCGAAGGAGCGGCGCGGCGATTATCTCGGCGCGACCGTGCAGGTGATCCCGCACATCACCGACGAGATCAAGTACCGGGTCCGGACGGGCGCGGGCGACGCGGACGTGTGCATGGTCGAGATCGGCGGCACCGTCGGCGACATCGAGTCGCTGCCGTTCCTCGAGGCGATCCGGCAGATGGGCGTCGAGCTCGGCCGCAACCGCGTGATCTACATGCACCTCACGCTGGTGCCGATCGTCGGCGGCTCGGGCGAGATCAAGACGAAGCCGACCCAGCACTCGGTGAAGGAGTTGCGCGGGATCGGGATCCAGCCGGACGTGCTGCTGTGCCGCTGCGCGCATTCGCTCCCGGACGAGCAGCGCCGCAAGATCGCGCTGTTCACGAACGTCGAGGAGCGCGCGGTGATCTCGGCGGTCGACGCCGACGACATCTACAAGATCCCGCTGCTGCTGCACGAGCAGCGCCTCGACGAGATCGTCGTCGACAAGTTCGGGCTCGACGCGCCGCCGTCGGACCTCGCCGACTGGCGCGCGGTGGTCGCCGCGAAGCAAAACCCCGAGGCGGTCGTCGACGTCGGCATGGTCGGCAAGTACGTGCAGATTCGCGACTCGTACATTTCGCTGAACGAAGCGCTGATGCATGCGGGCCTCAAGACCCGCACCCGGGTGAACATCCACTACTTCGAGTCGCAGGACATCGAGCGCTCGGGCACCGCGGCGCTCGAGGCGATGGACGCGATATTGGTCCCCGGCGGCTTCGGCGACCGCGGGATCGAGGGCAAGATCGAGGCGATCCGCTTCGCGCGCGAGCGGCACGTGCCGTACCTCGGGATCTGCCTCGGGATGCAGCTCGCGATCATCGAGTACGCGCGCGACGTGCTCGGCCTGAAGGGCGCGAACAGCACCGAGTTCGACCGCGCGACCGAGCACCCGGTGATCGCGCTGATCAGCGAGTGGCAGGACCTCGCGCGCGGCCAGCAGCAGCGCGACGAGCGCTCGAGCCTCGGCGGCAGCATGCGCCTCGGCGCGCAGCAGGCGCGGCTCGCGCCCGGATCGCTCGCGCACACGGTCTACGGGAAGGACGCGATCTTCGAGCGGCACCGCCACCGCTACGAGTTCAACAACCACTACCTCGACGCGATGAGCGCCGGCGGGTTGCGATTCTCCGGCTTCTCGGTCGACGGTCTGGTCGAGTTCATCGAGCTGCCGGGGCACCCGTGGTTCGTCGCGAGCCAGTTCCACCCCGAGTTCACCTCGACGCCGCGCGACGGGCATCCGCTGTTCAGCGGCTTCATCCGCGCCGCGCGCGAGCACCGGGCGAGCCTGCGCCCGGGCCGCGCGACCGCATGAGGCTCGCGTCCCACGAGATCGGCGGCGACCGGCCGCTGTTCCTGATCGCCGGGCCGTGCGTGATCGAGAGCGAGCAGCTGGTCATCGACGTCGCCGGCAGCTTGCGCGAGACGACCGCGGCGCTCGGCGTGCCGTTCGTGTTCAAGGCCTCGTTCGACAAGGCGAACCGATCGTCGCGCGCGAGCTTCCGCGGCCCGGGGCTCGAGCGCGGGCTGCGCGCGCTCGAGCGGGTGCGCCGCGAGATCGGCGTCCCGGTGCTCACCGACGTGCACGAGGACACGCCGCTCGCGGAGGTCGCGAGCGTCGTCGACGTGCTGCAGACCCCGGCGTTCCTGTGCCGGCAGACGAACTTCATCGTCGCGGTCGCCTCGCAGGGCCGGCCGGTGAACGTGAAGAAGGGCCAGTTCCTCTCGCCGTGGGAGATGCGCAACGTCGTCGACAAGGCGCGCTCGACCGGCAACGAGCAGATCCTGGTCTGCGAGCGCGGCTTCTCGTTCGGCTACAACAACCTGGTCGTCGACATGCGCTCGCTCGCGGTGATGCGCGAGACCGGCTGCCCGGTCGTGTTCGACGCGACCCACTCGGTGCAGCTGCCCGGCGGCCGTGGCGACGCCTCCGGAGGGCAGCGCGAGTTCGTCCCGGTGCTCGCGCGGGCCGCGGTCGCGGCCGGCATCGCCGGGCTGTTCATCGAGACCCATCCGAACCCGGACGAGGCGCTCTCCGACGGCCCGAACGCCTGGCCGCTCGCGCGCGTCGCGTCGCTGCTCGCGACGCTCGTCGAGATCGACCGGACCGTCAAACAACGACCCTTCGAGGAGACGCTCCGATGAGCCGTATCGCCGACATTCGTGGCCGCGAGATCATCGATTCGCGCGGCAACCCCACCGTCGAGGCCGACGTGCGGCTCGACTCCGGCGCGGTCGGCCGGGCGGCCGTTCCCTCCGGCGCGTCGACCGGCACGCGCGAGGCGGTCGAGTTGCGCGACGGCGACCCGCGCCGCTACGGCGGCAAGGGCGTGCGCAACGCGGTCGCGAACGTGAACGGCGAGATCCGCAGCGCGCTCGTCGGCCAGGACGCCGCCGAGCAGGCCCGGCTCGACGAGCGGCTGATCGCGCTCGACGGAACCGAGACGAAGTCGCGGCTCGGCGCGAACGCGCTGCTCGCGGTGTCCCTCGCCGCCGCCCACGCGACCGCGGCCGACCGCGGCCTGCCGCTGTACCGCTCGCTCGGCGGCGACCGCGAGTACACGCTGCCGGTGCCGATGATGAACATCATCAACGGCGGTGCGCACGCGGACAACAACGTCGACATCCAGGAATTCATGATCCTGCCGCTCGGCGCGCCGACGCTCGCGGAGGCGCTGCGCTACGGCGCCGAGGTGTTCCACGCGCTGAAGAAGGTGCTGCACGCGAAGGGGCTCGCGACCGCGGTCGGCGACGAAGGCGGGTTCGCGCCGAACCTGCCGTCGAACGAGGCGGCGATCACCACGATCCTCGAGGCGATCGAGGCCGCGGGCTACCGCGCGGGGCGCGACCTGTGGCTCGGCCTCGACGTCGCGAGCAGCGAGTTCCGGCGCAACGGCCGGTACGAGCTCGCCTCCGAGGGCCGGCGGTTCAGCTCCGAGGAGTTCGCCGACTACCTCGCGGGCTTCGTCGCGAAGTACCCGATCGTCACGGTCGAGGACGGGATGAGCGAGGACGATTGGGCGGGCTGGCAGGTGCTCACCGCCAAGCTCGGCGCGACGACCCAGCTCGTCGGGGACGATCTGTTCGTGACCAACACCAAGATCATCCGCGAGGGGATCGACCGCGGCGTCGCGAACGCGGTGCTGATCAAGCCGAACCAGATCGGCACGCTGACCGAGACGCTCGCGGCGATCGAGCTCACCACGCGCGCCCGCTATGCGGCGGTGGTCTCGCACCGCTCCGGCGAGACCGAGGACACGACGATCGCGGACCTCGCGGTCGCGACCACGGCGACGCAGATCAAGACCGGCTCGATGTCGCGCTCCGACCGCGTCGCGAAGTACAACCGGCTGCTGCGGATCGAGGCGGAGCTCGGGTCGAAATGCGTTTATGCGGGGTTGCGCGCATTATCGGTGGCGGTTTCTTAACTAATTATGCTAACCTCATGTCCCTATGAGGGTTTTTGCCGCAATTCTCGGCCTGGCATTGGTGCTGTTGCAGTACCGTTTGTGGTTCTCCGATCAGGGTGTGCGTGAAGTCGTGCGTCTACAGTCCGAAATCACCGCGCAAACTTCCGCGAACGATGCTCAGCAGCAGCGCAATGACCGGCTCGCGGCCGAGGTGCGCGACTTGAAGGTCGGCACCGGGGCGCTCGAGGAGCGCGCGCGCAGCGAACTCGGGATGATCGGTGCGAACGAGACCTTCTACGAGCTCGTGCCCGCGAACACCCCCGGCGGCCGGTCGACCGGCCCGTTGACCGCGCGCAACGAATGATCCGCGCCGAGCGCGCGCCGCGAGTGTTCGCGATCGTGCCCGCCGCGGGACGCGGCGAGCGCTTCGCGCCCGGCGCGGCCACCCCGAAGCAGTACGCGCCGCTCGCCGGTCGCACCGTGATCGAATGGTCGATCGCGCCGCTCCTCGCGAACCCGCGGGTGAGCGCGACGGTCGTCGTCGTCGCGGCGGACGACCGGTGGTGGCAGGGGATCGAGGACCGGATCGCTGCTGCGGCCGAAGGCCGTGCGCGCGCCGACCGCGAGCGGCTGCGGCGCGCGGTCGGCGGGCCGACCCGGCAGGCCTCGGTCGCGAACGGCCTGGCGAGCCTGCAGGGTCTCGCGGCCGACGAGGACTGGGTGCTGGTGCACGATGCGGCGCGGCCCTGCTTGAGTACGGCCGAGGTCGACGCGCTGCTCGATGCGCTCGAGCGCGGCGCCACCGGCGCGGTGCTCGCGAGCGCGCTCGTCGACACGGTGAAGCGGCAGTCCCCGGGCGGCGCGGTCGAGACCGTCGATCGCACCGGGTTGTGGCGCGCGCTCACGCCGCAGGTGTTCCCGTACCGGCGGCTGCGCGATGCGCTCGCGGACGCGGCGGCCGCGGGCGTCGTGGTCACCGACGAGGCGCAGGCGATGGAGCGCGCCGGCGTCGCACCGGCGCTCGTGCCGGGCTCGCCGTTCAACATCAAGGTCACGCGCGCGGAGGACCTCGACACCGCCGCGCGGATTCTCGCTCATGCGGAGGCGAAGCACATGCGAGTCGGTCAGGGGTTCGACGTGCACCGTTTCGGCGACGGCGATCACGTGACGCTCGGCGGCGTGCGGATCGAGTACGAGCGCGGGGTGGTCGCGCACTCCGACGGCGACGTGGTCATCCACGCGCTGTGCGACGCGATCCTCGGCGCGCTCGCGGCGGGCGACATCGGCCAGCATTTCCCGGACACCGATCCGCGCTACCGCGGCGCCGACAGCCGCGCGTTCCTGCGCGCGGTCGCCGCGCGGATGCGCGCGGCCGGCTTCGGACTCGTGAACGCCGACGTGACCGTGCTCGCCGAAGCGCCGCGGATCGCGAAGCACCGCGCGACGATGGCCGAGCGGCTCGCGGCCGATCTCGGTGCCCCGCCGGATGCGATCAACGTGAAGGCGACGACGACCGAACGGCTCGGGTTCATCGGCCGCGGCGAGGGGCTGGCCGCGTTCGCGAGCGTGCTGCTGGATTCAGCGACCCGCGCCGGCGCTCAGGCCCGCAGCAGCACGTAGAGCGCGCCGCCGCCGCCGTCGGCGGGCCGCGCGGAGGAAAACGCGAGCACCTCCGGCCGCTCGCGCAGCCACGCATCGACCGCGGCCTTCAGCACCGCTCCGCGCGCGCCCGAGCGCAGCCCCTTGCCGTGGATCACGCGCACGCGGCGCAGGCCACGCGCCCGGCTGTCCTCGAGGAACCCGCACAGCAGCCGGTACGCATGCGCCCGGGTGAGGCCATGCAGGTCGATCTCGTCCTCGATCGCGCCGGTCGCGCGCCGCAGCCGCCGCATCTCGCCGTCGCGCACCCCGGCGTGGCGGAACGCGAGGCGCTCCGGCGGGCTCGCGACGTCGGCCGTCGGCGGCGGCACCCGTTCGCCCGCGGTCGGCGGATCGGGCTCGCGACGGTGTCGCGCGCGCTTGCGCGGCGGTTTCGGCCGATCGAGCTCGAGGCGGGCGTCGACGCTCGCCTCGAGCGGGCGCACGTCGCGCATCGCTGCGCGGAAGATTGCGGCGTCGTCGTGCTCTTCGTGGGCCATCGGCGCATCCGTTCGGCTATCGGCCGCGGGGAGCTTACAGTATAGTTCGACCGCGCGGACCGCCACCCGCTGGCGCTGCCTGAATCATCGGTGAAAATACTGCTTTCGAACGACGATGGTTATCGCGCCGACGGCCTCGCGGCGCTGCGCGCCGCGATCGCTCCGCTGGGATCGGTCACGGTCGTTGCGCCCGACCGTAATCGCAGCGGCGCGAGCAACTCGCTCACGCTGGACGTGCCGCTGCGCGTGTGGCGGCACGGCGCCGACACCTATTACGTCAATGGGACCCCGACCGATTGCGTGCACCTGGCGATTTCCGGGCTGTTCCCGTTCGAGCACGACATCGTGGTCTCGGGCGTGAACGAGGGGGCGAACCTCGGCGACGACGTGCTCTATTCCGGTACCGTCGCCGCGGCGATGGAGGGCCGCTTCCTCGGCCTGTCGGCGATCGCGGTGTCGCTGTGCGTCGAACCCGGCAGCCCGCGCAACTATCGCGCGGCGGCCGGGATCGCCGCGAGCCTGGTCGACCGGCTCGTGAAGCGGCCGCTGTCGAGCTCGGTGATCCTCAACGTGAACGTGCCCGACCGGCCGGACGGGGAGCTGCGGGGACTGCGCGTCACGCGCCTCGGCAACCGTCATCGCAGCGAACCGAGCGTGCGGACGCGCGATCCGCGCGGCCGCGAGGTCTACTGGGTCGGCGGCGCGGGCGCGGGCCAGGACGCGGGTCCCGGCACCGACTTCGACGCGGTCGCGCAAGGCTACGCGTCGGTCACGCCGCTGCAGATCGACTTGACCCGGCACGCGGCGCTCGCCGACACCGCGGACTGGTTGAGCGCCGAGTAGGCCGATGGAGGAGCAGCGCCTCACCGGGATCGGGATGACCTCGGCGCGTACGCGCGAACGGCTCGTGCAGCGGCTCGAGGACCAGGGAATCCGCGATCGGGGGGTGCTCGACCGGATCCGCGCCGTGCCGCGGCACCTGTTCGTCGACGAAGCGCTCGCGAGCCGTGCGTACGAGGACACCGCGTTGCCGATCGGCTTCGGGCAGACGATCTCGCAGCCGTACATCGTCGCGCGGATGACCGAGGCGCTGCTCGCGGGCGGCCCGCTGCGGCGGGTGCTCGAGATCGGCACCGGCTGCGGCTACCAGACCGCGATCCTCGCGACGTTCACCGCCGAGCTGTACACGATCGAGCGGATCGAGCCGCTGCTCGGCCGCGCGCGCCGCAGCTTGCGGGAGCTCAAGATCCGCAACGTGCGTTTCCGCCTCGAGGACGGCAGCGCCGGCTGGCGGGCGCGCGCGCCGTTCGACGCGATCCTGCTGACCGCCGCGCCCCGCGCGGTCCCGGCCACGCTGTTCGACCAGCTGGCGGTCGGCGGCCGGCTGGTCGCACCGGTCGGCGCCGAAGGACGACAGACGCTGGTGCGCCACACCCGCACCGAGACGCGGATCGAACGCGAATCGCTCGGGCCGGTGAGCTTCGTGCCCTTGCTGTCGGGGCTGCAGCGATAGCGTCCGCGCGTGCGCCGCTCCCTCGTCGCCGCGCTCGCCACCCTCGCGCTGCTCGCCGGGTGCGCGAGCGCGCCGGTACGCCCGCCACGCGTCTACGTCGTGCAGCCGGGCGACACGCTCTACAGCATCGCGTGGCGCAACCGCCTGGACTATCGCGAGCTCGCGGCGTGGAACCACGCCGGCCCCGGCTACCGGATCTACGTCGGCGAGCGCCTGCGGCTGCGACCGCCGGCGGGCCTCGCGTCGCGCCGGGTGACGCCGACCCGCGCGCCGCGGGTGCCGCCGCGCGGGGTGCCACCGCCGCGGGTCGCGCGGCCCGCGCCGGCGCCACCGGTGCGCAGCGCCGCCGCGGCCGCGCTGCGCTGGACCTGGCCGACCGACCGGATCGGCAGCGTGCGCCGGCTCGTGAACGGCGCGCTGCTGATCGGCGCCAAACTCGGGC
>JAJYAM010000116.1 GCA_021779535.1 Pseudomonadota bacterium | reverse complement strand
CGCACCGCCTCGTCGTCGACGCACAGCGCGACCAGTCCGATCCGCTCGGCTTCCTCGCCCGAGATCGGCCGGTTCGTCAGCAGGTGGTAACGCGCTTTCGCGAGCCCGCACAGCAGCGGCCAGATCATCACCGAGTGATCGCCCGCGGCGACGCCGATCCGGGTGTGACCGTCGAGGATCTTCGCGCCGCGGCCGGCGACCGCCACGTCCGCGAGCAGCGCGACCGCGAGGCCCGCGCCGACCGCGGAGCCGCGGATCGCCGACACGACCGGCTTCGAGCAGTTCACGAGGTTGTAGACCAGGTCGCTCGCCTCCTTCCACACGCGCACGAGCGTCGTCTCGTCCTCGATCATGCGCTCGATCATCGCGAAGTCCCCGCCCGCGGAGAAATGCTCGCCGGCGCCGCGGATCAGCACCGCGCGCACCGCGTCGTCGACGTCGATGTCTCGCCAGACGTGCGCGAGGTCGGCGTGCATCGCCTCGGATGCGGCGTTGTGCCGCCCGGGACCCGCGATCACGATCTCGAGGACGCCCGGGGATGGCGCCTCGAAGCCGAGGCTCGCGAAGCTCGCGCGGTAATGCGACGGGTCGATGGTCGCGCTCATTCTCGATTCTCCTCGCGGCGGTCGGGGACGGCGGTCACGCTGACCATGGTCAGCACGTCGTAGACCGCGACGGGCTCGCCGTGCTGGTTGGTGATCTCGGTGTCCCAGCGGACCTCGCCCCAGCCCTTGTCGGCACGCAGCGATTTGTGCTTGCAGGTGAGCCGCACCTGGATCGAATCGCCCGGCTTCACCGGCTTCACGAAGCGCAAGCCGTCGAGGCCGTAGTTGCCGAGCACCGGCCCGTAGTCCGGATCGACGAACAGACCGGCGGCGGCCGAGATCAGGAAATAGCCGTGCGCGACCCGGCCGCCGAACAGGGGGTTGCGGGCCGCGTCCGCGTCGCTCATGTGGGCGTAGAAATGATCCCCGCTCAGCGCCGCGAACGCCTCGATGTCGGCGAGCGTGACGGTGCGCGGGCCGGAGCGGAACGTGTCGCCGATCGCGAGCTCGCCGAAGGGCTTGCGGAACGGGTGCCGGCCCGGATCGCGCTCGCGCGCACCGCGGACCCAGCGCCCACCGACCGCGGTCAGCATGTCCGGCGAGCCCTGCACGGCGATGCGTTGCAGGTAGTGCAGGACGCCGCGGAGCCCGCCCATTTCCTCGCCACCGCCCGCGCGACCGGGTCCGCCGTGCACGAGCGGCGCGAGCGGTGACCCGTGGCCGGTCGACTCCGCCGCGCAGTGCCGGTCGACCACCAGCACCCGGCCGTGGTACGGCGCGAGGCCGAGTACGAGTTCGGTCGCGATCGCCGGGTCCGAGGTGAACACCGAGCCGACGAGGCTGCCCTCGCCGCGCCGCGCGAGATCGATCGCCTGGTCGAGGCCCCGGTACGGGATCACCGTCGCGACCGGGCCGAAGGCTTCGACCGAATGGATCACGTCGCTCGAGATGCCGTCCCGGCACCGCAGCAGCACGGGCGCGACGAACGCGCCTTCGCGCGCATCGGCGCCCCGCACGCGCGGCGCACCGGCGATCTCGCGCACGGGATCCGCGACCGCGCGCAGCGCCTCGATCCGGCCGAGCACCTCGGCGCGTTGCTCGCGGCTCGCGAGCGGACCCATCTGCACTTCGGCGAGGCGCGGGTCGCCGATCACGATCGCGTCGAGCCGCGCGGCGATCGCCGCGGCCGCGGCGTCCGCGAACGGCGCCGGCACGATCGCCTTGCGGATCGCGGTGCACTTCTGGCCCGCCTTCGAGGTCATCTCGCGCACGACCTCGGCGACGTAGAGATCGAACTCCGGCGTGCCGGGGGCCGCATCGGGGCCGAGGATCGAGGAGTTCAGCGAGTCGGTCTCGGCGATGAACCGCACGGAATGGCGCACGATCGCGGCCCCGGTGCGCAGCGTCGCGGCGGTGCTCGCCGAACCGGTGAACGAGACGACGTCCTGGCAGCCGAGGTGATCGACGAGATCGCCGGCGCCACCGCACAGCAATTGCAGCGCGCCCGCCGGCAGCACGCCCTGCTCGACGATCCGCCGCACGACCCGCTGGGCGAGGTACGCGGTCGCCGTCGCCGGCTTCACGATCACCGGGAGGCCGGCGAGAATCGCCGGCGCGAGTTTCTCGAGCATCCCCCAGACCGGGAAATTGAACGCGTTGATCTGCACCGCGGCTCCCTCGAGGGGCACGCACAGGTGCTGGCCGGCGAAGGTGCCGCGTTTCGACAGGGCCTCGACGTCGCCGTCGAGATAGACGCGCGCGTTCGGCAACTCCCGGGCGCCCTTCGACGCGAACACCAGCATCGTGCCGATGCCGCCGTCGATGTCGACCCAGGAGTCCGCGCGCGTCGCGCCGGTGCGGAACGAGAGCTCGTAGAATTCCTCCTTGATCTCGAGCAGCCGCTTGCCGAGCGTGCGCAGCATCGCCGCGCGCTCGTGGAAGGTCAGCGTGCGCAGGGCCGGCCCGCCGACGCGGCGGGCGTGATCGAGGATCGCGCCGTGCTCGAACCCCTCGGTGCTCGCACGGGCGACGACCTCGCCGGTGGTCGCGTCGCGCAGCGCGCTGCCCTCGCCGCGGCCGAAGCGCCATTCTCCGAGCACGTAGCTTTCGAGTCGCATCGGTTGCCCCTCGTCCGGTCGATCAGGTGGCGCCGGCCGACGGCCGGTCCGCGAGCCGGCCGCCGTCGTGGGCGAGCCGCTCGAGGCCCGCCGCGGGGGTCCAGTACCGCGGGCCGCAGGTCGCGGCGTAGGAGCGGATCCGCTCCAGCACGCGCTCGAGGCCGAGCGTGTCGGCATAGCACATCGGGCCGCCGCGTTCGCGCGGGAATCCGTAGCCGTGGCACCAGACGAGGTCGATGTCGGACGCGCGGGCGGCGATGCCCTCCTCCAGCAGCCGGAATCCCTCGTCGATCAGCGCGAGCGTGCAGCGCTCGACGATCTCGTCCGCGCCGACCGTCCGGCGCGCGATCCCGAGGCGCGCGGCCTCGGCGCGGATCAACGCGTCGACCTCCGGGTCGGGCGTGCCGCGGCGCGCGCCGGGCTCGTAGCGATAGAAGCCGCGGCCGTTCTTCTGGCCGAGCCGGCCGTGCTCGACCAGCAGGTCCGAGACCCGATAGAAGCGCGGATCGTCCGGCCGGTCCCGCCAGCCGCGGCGCACCGCGTAGCCGACGTCGAGTCCGGCGAGGTCGCCGACCGCGTTCGGGCCCATCGCCATGCCGAACGCCTCGAGCGCGCGATCGACCTCGGCCGGCGTCGCGCCCTCCAGCATCATCAGTTCCTTCTCCCGGCCGTACGCGTACAGCATCCGGTTGCCGACGAACCCGAAGCCGTTGCCGACGACGACGCCGAGCTTGCCGAGGCGCTTGCCGAGCGCGAACGCGGTCGCGAGCACCGTGGGCGCGGTGTCGCGGCCGCGGACGATCTCGAGCAGCCGCATCACGTGCGCCGGGCTGAAGAAGTGCATGCCGACGACGTCCCCGGCGCGGCCGCTCGCCGCGGCGATCGCATCCACGTCGAGCGTCGAGGTGTTGGTCGCGAGCACCGCGTCGCGCCGGCACAGCCGGCCGAGCTCGACGAACACCGCGCGCTTCACCTCGAGGCTCTCGAACACCGCTTCGATCACGAGGTCCACCGCGGCGAGCGCCGCGAGCGTCGTGGCGCCGCGGACGCGCGCGGTGGCCGCCGCGGCCGCGGCCGCGTCGATCCGGCCCTTGCGGTGCGCGTCGGC
>JAJYAM010000115.1 GCA_021779535.1 Pseudomonadota bacterium | reverse complement strand
CGACACGCCGGTCTCGATGCCCATCCGGTGCAACAGGTACAGCACGTCCTCGGTCGGCACGTTGCCGGTCGCGGCCGGCGCGAACGGACAGCCGCCGATCCCGCCGACGCTCGCGTCGATCGCGCCGACGCCCGCGGCGACCGCCGCGTACACGTTCGCGAGGCCGGTATTGCGGGTGTTGTGGAAGTGCGCGCGCAGCGGCATCCGCGGCAGGCGCTCGCGCAGACGTCCGAACAGATCCTCGACCTGCGTCGGCACCGCGACGCCGATCGTGTCGGCGAGCGCGATCTCGACGGGCTCGCTCTCGGCGCAGCGCAACGCGACGTCGATCACGCGGTCAGGATCGATCTCGCCTTCGAACGGGCAGCCGAACGCGGTCGAGATCGTCACGTTCGGCGCGATCCCGGCGGCGCGAGCCGCCGGCGCGATCTCGCGCCACGCGGCGATCGACTCCTCGGTGCCGACGCCTTGATTGCGCCGGTTGAAGGTCTCGCTCGCGGCGACCGCCATCCCGACCGCATCGCAGCCCGCGGCGCACGCGCGCTCGAAGCCCTTGCGGTTCAGCACCAGGCCGATGAACGAGACGCCGGGATGGCGCGGCAAGCCGGCGAGCACCGCCTCGGCGTCCGCCATCTGCGGCACGCGCTTCGGGTTCACGAAGCTCGTGACCTCGAGCCGGCGCAGCCCGGCGGTGATCAGGCGTTCGATCAGCGCGATCTTGGTCGCGGTCGGCAGGATCACGCCCTCGCTCTGCAGTCCGTCGCGCGGACCCACCTCGACCAGTTCGATCTTCATGGCAGCCTCGATCGTTCGTGAAAATCCGGCTTCGCGTGCATCATTCCATTTTGGCCCTTATTTGTATACAATTTTCAAGTGTTATCGCCGCGAAGCAGCGATGATCGCTGCCTGCACGTCATGGTGTATACAAAGGAAGATCCATGGAGCACGCGGTCGAATTCCAGCACGGCGCGCTGTCGGACCTGCGGGTGCTCGAGCTCGGCACCTTGCTGGCGGGCCCGTTCTGCGGCCAGCTGCTCGGCGACATGGGCGCCGAGGTGATCAAGATCGAGGCGCCGAACCAGGGCGATCCGCTGCGCGTCTGGGGACGCCAGAAGCAGGGCGACCCGTCGCTGTGGTGGCCGGTCGTCGCGCGCAACAAGAAGTCGGTCACGCTCGACCTGCGGCAAGCCGCGGGCCAGGAGATCCTGAAGGAACTGGTCGCGAAGACCGACTTCCTGCTCGAGAATTTTCGTCCCGGCACGATGGAGAAATGGGGCCTCGACTACGCGACGCTCGCGAGCATCAACCCGCGGCTGATCATGATCCGCGTCTCGGGCTATGGTCAAACCGGACCGTACGCGCATCGCGCCGGCTTCGGGGCGATCGGCGAGGCGATGGGCGGATTGCGCTACGTGGTCGGCGACCCGTCCACGCCGCCGTCCCGCGTCGGGATCAGCATCGGCGACTCGCTGGCGGCGACGTTCGCGTGCCTCGGCGCGCTGTCGGCGCTGCATTACCGCGAGCGCACCGGCCGCGGCCAGGTGGTCGACTCGGCGATCTACGAAGCGGTGCTCGCGATGATGGAGTCGCTGATCACCGAGTACGACCAGACCGGTTACGTGCGCGAGCGCACGGGCGCGATCCTGCCGAACATCGCGCCGTCGAACGTGTATCCGACGACCGAGGGCTGGGTGCTGATCGCCGCGAACCAGGACACGGTGTTCCGGCGCCTGTGCGAGGCGATGGGCCAGCCCGAGCTCGCGCAGCGGCCGGAGTACGCGAACCACCTGGCGCGCGGTGCGCATCAGCGCGAGCTCGACGAGTTGGTCGCGCGCTGGACCGCGGACCTGTCCACCGACCGCGTGCTCGAACTCATGGATCGGCACGCGGTGCCCGCCGGCCTGATCTACCGTCCGCCGGACATGCTGAAGGACCCGCAATTCGCCGCGCGCCACGCGATCGTCTCCGTGAAACATCCGGCATTCGGTGAGCTCAAGATGCAGAACGTCGTGCCGAAGCTGTCGGCGACGCCGGGCGGCATCCGCGCGCCGGCGCCCGAGCTCGGCCAGCACAACGAGGAGATCTACCGCGGCTTGCTCGACTACCCGCCCGCGCGCATCGCCGCGCTCGCCGCGCAGGGCGTGATCTAGCCGTCAGCCGCCGGCGTGCTCGCGGTCGGTGCGTGCGTAGAAGTTCACGAGGTGGGTGCGCAGCTCGGCGAGCGAGGGCATGTGCTCGTAGAGCATGTGCCCGCAGTGGTAGAACTCGAGCTTGATGTGCGACTGCAGGTCCGGCGGCAGCCCCATGTGATCGACCGTGTACTCGGTCGCGTAGTACGGCGTCGCGAGGTCGTAGTAGCCGTTCTCGATCTCGACCCGCAGGTGCGGATCGGTGCGCATCGCGTTCGCGAGGTCCGGTGCGACGTTCGTCGAGCCGGGCCAGCCGAAGCCGCGGCCGAGCCGGTGCTTCCAGTCCCAGCCCCGGTTCACCGCGTAGCTCAGGATGACGTAGTGGCGATCGCGGCCGAACTTCAGCGTCTGCCGCACGTAGCGGTTGAACGCGGCGGTGTACGCGCCCGTGATCGCATCGCTCTGCGGGTCGTTCATCGCGAACTCCGCGAGCTCGTCCGCGGTCGCACCCGAATAGCGGCCGTCGAGCCGGCCGGTCACGAGACCGCGATTGCGCTGCAGCTCCGCCATGAATTGCGGCAGGCTCACGCGCAGGTTCGCCTTGTCGAGATAGCCCGGCTTGAGCCCGGTGTACTGCGCGAGCTTCGTGATCACGTCGGCGCGACGCGCCGCCGGCAGCCGGTCCCCTTCCATCAGCGCGCTCGCGTACTCGCCGCTCGCGAACGACTGGACCTCGCCGAGATAGCCCGAGAGGTCGGTTGGGCACTTCACGACCTTGTGGTAGCACGCGACCGCGGCGTAGCTCGGCAGGTAGAGCACGTACGGCAGGTCGTTGCCGGTGTTGAAGCTCGCGGTCTCGAACGTGAGGATCGAGGACAGCAGCATCACGCCGTTCAGCTGGATCCCGTCGTTCTCGAGATCGTTCGCGAGCACCGCCGAGCGGGTCGTGCCATAGCTCTCGCCGAGCAGGTACTTCGGCGAGTTCCAGCGGTCGTTGCGGCTCAGGTAATCGTAGATGAACCGGTCGAACGCCTTGCCGTCCGCATCGACGCCGTAGAAGTCCTTCGGCACGCCGACCCCGCCGTGCGCCTTGTCGATGATCCGGCTGAAGCCGGTGCCCATCGCGTCGACGAACACGAGGTCGCTCACGTCGAGCAGCGAATACTGGTTGTTGACCACGTCGAACGGCGCCGGCGGCGTGTGATGCGCATCGCCGCTGACGACCCGCTCGGGGCCGAAGCCGCCCATCAGCAACCACACCGAGGACGAACCGGGTCCGCCGTTGTACAGGAACGTGATCGGCCGCGACGAGGGGTCGCGCACGCCGTCCTTGACATAAGCGACGTAGAACAGGCTCCCGGTCGGCTTGCCGTCCGCGTTCTTCAGCACGATCGTGCCGGCGGTCGCGGTGTAGGCGATCCGCTTGCCGTCGATGGTCACACTGCCGTGGGTGACGGATTTCTGGTCCTTCGCCTCCGACGCCCCGGGCTTCGAGGCCGGCTTTTCCTTCGCGTCCTTGGCGTCCTTCGCGGCCGCGGCCGCGGGCCCGCCGGCGAAGATCCCCTGGCAGAACGCGGTCGCGCAGATCAGCACGGCAATCCATCGTTTCATCGCGGCGCCTCGTGAGTTGATGGCCGGCCAGGCCGGATGACGAAGGCTAAACCAATCGGCGCCGCGCGTCA
>JAJYAM010000056.1 GCA_021779535.1 Pseudomonadota bacterium | reverse complement strand
CGGGGACAACGTGAAGATCGTGGTGGAGCTGATCGCGCCGATTGCGATGGAGCAGGGTCTGCGCTTCGCGATTCGCGAAGGCGGCAAGACCGTCGGCGCCGGCGTCGTCAGCAAGGTGATCGCGTAAGGAATTGCAGGGCAGTAGCTCAATTGGCAGAGCGGCGGTCTCCAAAACCGCAGGTTGGGGGTTCGATTCCCTCCTGCCCTGCCACTTCGGCAGGCCTGCATAGCAACGGTTGAAGGGCAAGATGGCAGAACCGCAAACAACGTCCGCCACGTCCGCGAAGGACGCCGCGCTGATCATCGTCGGCCTCCTCGCGATATTCGGCGGCGTATTCGCGTTCTACTGGTACGACGACCGCCCGTTGGTCGTGCGGATCGCGATCGTCGTCGGCGGGCTCGCCGCCGGCCTGGGCTGCGGCTGGATGAGTTCCTACGGGCACCATTTCTGGCACTTCGCGGTCGGCTCGCGGATCGAGTTGCGCAAAGTGGTCTGGCCGGGCCGGGACGAGACGATCCGCATGACCGTGGTCGTGTTCTTCTTCACGGTGCTGATGGGCGTGTTCTTCTGGGCCCTCGATTGGATCCTCACCTGGCTGACCCGGTTGCTGACCGGGCAGTCCACCTGACGGACTCGGAGCATCTATGGCGCTGCGTTGGTATGTCGTTCACGCCTACTCGAATTTCGAGCACAAGGTCGCCGAGTCGCTGCAGGAGCGCGTGAAGCGCGCCGGCCTCGAACACAAATTCGGCGAAGTCCTCGTGCCGACGGAGGAAGTCGTCGAGATGCGCGACGGGCAAAAGCGCAAGTCCGAGCGGAAGTTCTTCCCCGGCTACGTGCTCGTGCAGATGGACATGGACGAGGACACCTGGCACCTGGTCAAGGACGTGCCGAAGGTCCTCGGATTCATCGGCGGAACGAGCGACCGGCCCGCGCCGATCACGGATCGCGAAGCGATGTCGATCCTGCGGCGCGTCGAAGAGGGCGCCGAGAAGCCGAGACCGAAGGTGCTGTTCGAGCCCGGCGAGGTCGTGCGCGTGACCGACGGGCCGTTCAACGACTTCAACGGCGTCGTCGAATCGGTGAATTACGAGAAGAACCGCCTGCAGGTCGCGGTTCAGATCCTCGGCCGCTCGACGCCGGTCGAATTGGATTTCTCGCAGGTCGAGAAAGGTTGATCGTTCGGATAATCGGGGAGCTCTCGGCGCCGAGGGCGTTCGCACCCACAGGAGTTTCGATCGATGGCTAAGAAAGTCACTGGCTACATCAAGCTGCAGATCCCCGCAGGACAGGCGAATCCGAGCCCGCCGGTCGGTCCGGCGCTCGGTCAGCAGGGCGTCAACATCATGGAGTTCTGCAAGGCGTTCAACGCCCAGACCCAGTCGCTGGAAAAGGGACTGCCGACGCCGGTCGTGATCACGGTCTACAGCGACCGGAGTTTCACGTTCGTCCTGAAGACGCCGCCGGCGTCGGTGCTGATCGCCAAGGCGATCAACATCCCGAAGGGCAGCGCGACGCCGAATACCGCGAAGGTCGGCAAGATCACGCGCAAGCAGCTCGAGGATATCGCCAAGCTCAAGACGCCCGATCTGACCGCCGCCGACCTCGACGCCGCGGTGCGCACGATCGCCGGCAGCGCCCGCAGCATGGGCGTCGACGTGGAGGGAGTCTGAGATGGCCGCCACACCGAAGCGCATGAAGGATTGGAAGGAGCGCGTCCAGCCGGGCAAGGCGTTCGCGATCGACGACGCGCTGAAACTCGTCAAGGAGCTCGCGACCGCGAAGTTCGATGAATCGATCGACGTCGCCGTGAACCTCGGCATCGATGCGAGCAAGTCGGACCAGCAGGTGCGCGGCTCCACGGTGATGCCGCACGGCACCGGCAAGACGGTGCGCGTCGCGGTGTTCACCCAGGGCAAGAACGCCGACGCGGCGAAGGCCGCGGGCGCCGACATCGTCGGCTTCGAGGACCTCGCGGAGAAGGTCAAGGCGGGGCAGCTGGATTTCGACGTCGTGATCGCGAGTCCCGATGCGATGCGCATCGTCGGTCAGCTCGGGCAGATCCTCGGTCCGCGCGGGCTGATGCCGAACCCGAAGGTCGGTACGGTCACGCCGGACGTGGCCGGCGCGGTGAAGAACGCGAAGTCCGGCCAGGTGCGTTATCGGACCGACAAGGCCGGGATCGTGCATGCGCAGATCGGGCGCGCGAGCTTCGAGCCGGTCGCCCTCAGGGAGAACCTGATGGCGTTGCTCGCGGACCTGCAGAAGGTGAAGCCGGCGACGTCGAAGGGCGTGTACCTGAAGCGGATCACCGTTTCCTCGACGATGGGACCCGGCGTCCCGGTCGATCAGGCGAGCCTCGGACTCTAGAGGGTCCGGTGGCAGCGACGAATTGATGGAGGGCTGCGCGTCTTGCCGACCCGCGAGCGCGCACCCACCGTCGAAGACCGCAGGCGGGCGAAGAGCCCTTAAATGTCGGCCTGCGCAGATGGTGGGACCCGAATCAGGAATTTCCTGGTGGAGGTCGCACCGAGCGAGTGCGGCGACGCACTCGAGGGTGGGCGCCGGCGAGATCGCCGGACGCTCGTGTGTGACTCTTCCTTACGGGGGACCTTGATGGCACTGAACCTGGAAGACAAGAAAGTCGTGGTGGCGGAGGTCAACGCGGTGGCGGCGAAAGCGCTGTCCGTGGTGGGCGCCGAGAACCGTGGCTTGACGGTGGCGCAGATGACCGACTTGCGCGCGAAGGCGCGCAAGGAAGGCGTCTACATGCGGGTCGTCAAGAACACGCTCGCGCGCAAGGCCGTCGCCGGCACGCCTTTCGAGTGCATCGCCCCGGCGCTGAAAGGCCCGGTCGTCCTCGCGTTCTCCAAAGACGATCCGGGCGCCGCCGCCCGCATCGTCCGGGCGTTCGCGAAGGACAACGACAAGCTGGTGACGACGCTCGTGTCCTTGGGCGGGCAACTGCTCAAGAAAGAGGACCTGGACCGTGTCGCGTCGCTACCGACGCGCGCGCAGGCGTTGTCGCAACTGCTGGGCGTCCTGCAAGCGCCGATCGCGAAGCTCGTCGGCACCTTGGCCGCTCCCAACGTGAAGTTGGCGCGTACCTTGGCCGCGGTGCTGGAAGCGAAGAAGGCCGGGCAAGCGCCGGCGGCAGCTTGAAGAACCGATTCGGCCGCAAGGCCTCTATCACAATTTTCATTCGGAGTAGATCATGGCTGTAACGAAAGACGAAATCCTCGACGCGATCTCCAAGATGTCGGTCATGGAAGTGGTCGAGTTGATCGCGGACATGGAGAAGAAGTTCAACGTCACCGCGGCCGCGCCGGTCGCGATGGTCGCCGCCGCCGGCGGCGCCGCGGCGGCTCCGGCCGCCGAGGAGAAGACCGAGTTCACGGTCACGATGACCGAGTTCGGCGCGAACAAGGTCGGCGTGATCAAGGTGATCCGCGAGATCACCGGACTCGGCCTCAAGGAAGCGAAGGACCTCGTCGAGGGAGCGCCCTCGACGGTCAAGGAAGCGATCCCGAAGGCGGATGCCGAGGCGATCAAGAAGAAGCTCGAGGATGCGGGCGCGAAGGCCACGATCAAATAGTGATTCGCGCTGATGCGTGCGTGCCGGTGTTCGCCGCGGGAATCCGCGGCGGGCGCCGGCACGCGCCACTTTCGTTTTCAAGCTGGAATCAAGGGTGACCCGCATGGCTTATTCGTTCACCGAAAAGAAGCGAATCCGCAAGAACTTTGGCAAGCGTCCGAGCATCCTGGGAACGCCGTACCTGTTGGCGATCCAATTGGACTCGTACCGCCGATTCTTGCAGGCTGACGTCGCCGAAACGCGACGCGACGACGTGGGTCTGCACGCGGCATTCGGCAGCGTGTTCCCGATCGCCAGCTATTCGGGCAACGCGACCCTGGAATACGTGAGCTACCGGCTCGGCGATCCGGTGTTCGACGTGAAGGAGTGCCAGCTCCGGGGCCTCAATTACGCGGCGCCCCTGCGCGTGAAGGTGCGTCTCATCGTACTCGACAAGGAGGCCAGCGGCGCGAAGAAGCCGGTCAAGGACGTCCGCGAGCAGGAGGTCTACCTCGGCGAACTGCCGCTGATGACGGAAAACGGCACGTTCATCATCAACGGCACCGAGCGGGTCATCGTCTCGCAGCTGCACCGCAGCCCCGGCGTCTTCTTCGACCACGACCGCGGCAAGACCCATTCCTCGGGGAAGCTGCTGTTCTCCGCCCGGATCATCCCGTACCGCGGCTCCTGGCTGGATTTCGAGTTCGACCCGAAGGACTGCGTGTTCGCGCGCATCGACCGGCGCCGCAAGCTCCCGGTCACCATCATCCTGCGGGCGCTCGGATACAGCGAGGAGCAGATCCTCGACATGTTCTTCGAGAAGAACACGTTCTATCTGTCCAAGAAAGAGATCGAATTCGAGGTCATTCCGCATCGCCTGCGCGGCGAGACCGCGACGTTCGAACTGCGCGTCGGCAAGAAGGTCATCGTCGAGGAAGGGCGCCGGATCACCGCGCGCCACGTCCGCGAGCTCGAAGAGGCCGGCGTGAAGCGCATGCCCGTGCCGCTCGAATACCTGCAAGGGAAGATCCTTGCGCACGACATCGTGAACACCGAGACCGGCGAGATCCTCGCGAAGGCGAACGAGATCCTGAACGCCGCGTCCGTCGGCAAGCTGATCGAGAACGGGGTCACCCAGATCCGCACCTTGTTCGTGAACGACCTCGATCGCGGCCCCTACCTCTCCGACACCCTGCGCATCGATCCGACGAAGACCCGGCTCGAGGCCCTGGTCGAGATCTACCGGATGATGCGCCCGGGCGAGCCGCCGACGAAGGATGCGGCGGAGAACCTGTTCCAGAACCTGTTCTTCAACACGGAGCGCTACGATCTGTCGCCGGTCGGACGCATGAAGTTCAACCGCCGGGTCGGCCGGGAAGAGATCACCGGTTCGGGGGTCCTCAGCAAGGAGGACATCATCGAGGTCCTGAAGACCTTGATCGACATCCGCAACGGCAACGGTCAGGTCGATGACATCGACCACCTGGGCAATCGACGCGTCCGCAGCGTCGGCGAAATGGCGGAGAACGCGTTCCGCATCGGCCTGGTGCGGGTCGAGCGCGCCGTCAAGGAGCGCCTGACGATCGCCGAGAGCGAACCGATCATGCCCCAGGAGATGATCAACGCGAAGCCCGTCGCGGCCGCGGTGAAGGAATTCTTCGGCTCCTCGCAGCTGTCGCAGTTCATGGACCAGAACAACCCGCTGTCCGAGGTCACGCACAAGCGCCGCGTCTCGGCGCTCGGCCCCGGCGGCCTCACGCGCGAGCGCGCCGGCTTCGAGGTGCGCGACGTGCACCCGACCCACTACGGGCGGGTCTGCCCGATCGAGACGCCGGAAGGTCCGAACATCGGTTTGATCAACTCGCTCGCGGTCTACGCGCGCACCAACGATTACGGTTTCCTCGAGACGCCGTATCGGCGCGTCACCGCCGGCAAGGTCACCGACCAGATCGAGTACCTCTCGGCGATCGAAGAGAGCCAGTACGTGATCGCCCAGGCGAACGCGAGGCTGAACGACCACGGTCAATTCACCGACGATCTGATCTCCTGCCGCACGCAGAACGAATTCACCTTGTCGCCCCCGGACAAGATCGACTTCATGGACGTGTCGCCGAAGCAGATCGTCTCCGTGGCCGCTTCGCTGATACCGTTCCTCGAGCACGACGACGCGAACCGCGCGTTGATGGGATCGAACATGCAGCGGCAGGCGGTGCCGACGCTGCGCTCCGACACGCCGCTCGTCGGCACCGGAATGGAGCGGGCCGTCGCGATCGACTCCGGCGTGACCGTGGTCGCGCGCCGCGGCGGCATCGTCGATTCGGTCGACGCGTCGCGTATCGTCGTCCGGGTGAACGACGAGGAAACGACCGCCGGGGAACCGGGCGTCGACATCTATTCGTTGACGAAGTACACGCGTTCGAACCAGAACACCTGCATCAATCAGCGACCGCTGGTCCACGCCGGCGACGCGATCCGTCGCGGCGACGTGCTCGCCGACGGTCCGTCGACCGATCTCGGCGAACTCGCGCTGGGGCAGAACCTGCTGGTCGCGTTCATGCCGTGGAACGGATACAACTTCGAGGACTCGATCCTGATTTCCGAGCGCGTCGTCGAGGAGGACCGGTTCACGACGATCCACATCGAAGAGCTCACCTGCGTCGCGCGCGACACCAAGCTCGGTCCGGAGGAGATCACCGCGGACATCCCGAACGTCGGCGACTCGGCGCTCGCGAAGCTGGACGAAGCGGGCATCGCGTTCATCGGCGCGGAGGTTCGCGCGGGCGACATCCTCGTCGGCAAGGTCACGCCGAAGGGCGAGACGCAGCTCACGCCGGAAGAGAAGCTGCTGCGCGCGATCTTCGGCGAGAAGGCGTCCGACGTGAAGGATACGTCCTTGCGCGTGCCGCCGGGCATGGACGGCACCGTGATCGACGTGCGCGTGTTCACGCGCGACGGCGTGGAAAAGGACTCGCGCGCGCTCGCGGTCGAGAAGGCCGATCTCGAGCGGGTCCGCAAGGACCTCGCCGACCAGCAGCGCATCCTCGAGGACGATCTGTTCCAGCGGGTTCGCGGCACGCTCGAGGGCAAGGTCGCCGTCGCCGGACCGAAGAAGCTGAAGAGCGGCTCGAAGATCGACGTCGGCTACCTCGGCGAGGTGCCTCGGGAACAGTGGTTCGAGATCCGGCTGAGCGACGAAGACGCCAACGCGCAGCTCGAAACGGTCGCCGAGCGCCTGAAGAGCCAGCGGCACGCGTTCGAGAAGCGCTTCGAGGAAAAGAAGGCGAAGATCACCGCGGGCGACGACCTCGCGCCCGGCGTGCTGAAGATGGTCAAGGTCTATCTTGCGGTGAAGCGCCGGGTGCAACCGGGCGACAAGATGGCCGGTCGCCACGGCAACAAGGGCGTGATCTCCTCGATCGTACCGGTCGAGGACATGCCGTACATGGCGGACGGCACGCCGGTCGACATCGTGCTGAACCCGCTCGGCGTGCCGTCGCGGATGAACATCGGTCAAATCCTGGAGACCCACCTCGGCTGGGCGGCGAAAGGCCTCGGCGAGAAGATCGGCCGGATGCTCGATGCGCAGGTCGCCACCGCGCAGGTGCGCGGCTTCCTCGACGAGGTCTACAACCAGACCGGCGGTCAGAAGGAGGATCTCGGATCGCTCAGCGAGGCCGAGGTCGTCGACCTCGCGACCAACCTGCGCCGCGGAGTGCCGATGGCGACGCCGGTGTTCGACGGCGCGAGCGAACAGGAGATCAAGAAGCTCCTGACGCTCGCGGACCTGCCGGCGACCGGCCAGACGACGCTGTACGACGGACGCACCGGCGAGAAGTTCGAGCGTTCGGTCACCGTCGGCTACATGTACATGCTGAAGCTCAACCACCTGGTCGACGACAAGATGCACGCGAGATCGACCGGGCCCTACAGCCTGGTCACGCAGCAGCCGCTCGGCGGCAAGGCGCAGTTCGGCGGCCAGCGCTTCGGCGAGATGGAGGTCTGGGCGCTCGAGGCCTACGGCGCGGCCTACACGCTGCAGGAGATGCTCACGGTCAAGTCCGACGACGTGAACGGCCGGACGCAGATGTACAAGGCGATAGTCGATGGCAACCACGAAATGAAGGCCGGCATGCCGGAGTCGTTCAACGTGCTCGTCAAGGAGATCCGCTCCCTGGCGATCAACATCGAACTCGAGAGCGAGGCTTAAGCCATGAAAGACCTATTGAAGTTGTTCAAGCAACAGGCCCCGGTCGAGAATTTCGACTCGATCAAGATCGGTCTGGCTTCGCCCGACATGATCCGCTCCTGGTCCTACGGCGAGGTCAAGAAGCCGGAGACGATCAACTACCGCACGTTCAAGCCGGAGCGCGACGGCTTGTTCTGCGCGAAGATCTTCGGACCGGTCAAGGACTACGAGTGCCTCTGCGGCAAGTACAAGCGGCTGAAGCACCGCGGCGTGGTCTGCGAGAAGTGCGGCGTCGAGGTCACGCAGTCGAAGGTGCGCCGCGAGCGGATGGGCCACATCGAGCTCGCGAGCCCGACCGCGCACATCTGGTTCCTGAAATCCCTGCCGTCGCGGATCGGCCTGATGCTCGACATGACGCTGCGCGAGATCGAGCGGGTGCTGTACTTCGAGGCGTTCGTCGTCGTGGACCCCGGCATGACTCCGCTGCAACGCGGCCAGTTGCTCACCGACGAGATGTACCTCGAGGCGATCGAGGAACATGGCGACGAGTTCGACGCGCGGATGGGCGCCGAAGCCGTGCACGAACTGCTGAAGTCGATGGACCTTCCGGCCGAAGTGGTGAAGGTGCGCGAGGACATGGCGAGCACCAGCTCCGAGACCAAGATCAAGCGCCTGTCGAAGCGACTGAAGTTGATCGAGTCGTTCATCGAGTCCGGCAACAAGCCGGAGTGGATGGTGCTGACCGTGCTGCCGGTGCTGCCGCCGGACCTGCGTCCGCTGGTCCCGCTCGACGGCGGGCGGTTCGCGACCTCGGATCTCAACGACCTGTACCGGCGCGTGATCAACCGCAACAACCGGCTGCGCCGGCTCCTCGAGCTGAACGCGCCGGACATCATCGTCCGCAACGAGAAGCGCATGCTGCAGGAGGCGGTCGACGCGCTCCTCGACAACGGTCGCCGCGGCCGGGCGATCACCGGCACGAACAAGCGGCCGCTGAAGTCGCTCGCGGACATGATCAAGGGCAAGCAAGGCCGGTTCCGGCAGAACCTGCTCGGCAAGCGCGTCGACTACTCCGGACGTTCCGTGATCGTCGTCGGTCCGACGCTGCGGCTGCATCAATGCGGATTGCCGAAGAAGATGGCTCTCGAGCTCTTCAAGCCGTTCATCTTCTCGAAGCTGCAGCTGCGTGGCGAGGCGTCGACCATCAAGGCGGCGAAGCGGCTCGTGGAACGCGAAGGCCCGGAGGTCTGGGACATCCTCGAGGAAGTCATCCGTGAACATCCGGTGCTGCTGAATCGCGCGCCGACGCTGCACCGGCTGGGCATCCAGGCGTTCGAGCCGGTGTTGATCGAGGGCAAGGCGATCCAGCTGCACCCGCTCGTGTGCACCGCGTTCAACGCCGACTTCGACGGCGACCAGATGGCGGTGCACGTGCCGTTGTCGATCGAGGCGCAGCTCGAGGCGCGTGCGCTGATGATGTCGTCGAACAACATCCTGTCGCCCGCGAACGGCGATCCGATCATCGTGCCCTCTCAGGACGTCGTCCTGGGGCTCTACTACATGACGCGCGAGCGGGTCGGCGCGAAGGGCGAAGGCATGCACTTCGGCGACGTCGCCGAAGTGCATCGTGCCTACGAGAGCCGCAACATCGACCTGCAGGCGAAGGTCAAGGTCCGGATCCCCGAGTTCGTCCGCGACGAACGCGGCGAGTACATCGAGCGTCGCCGGACCGTCGCCACCACGGTCGGGCGCGCGCTCCTGTCCGAGATCCTGCCGAAGGGGCTGTCCTTCGACGCGATCAACCAGGACATGACGAAGAAGACGATCTCGGCGACGATCAACATGTGCTATCGCACCGTCGGTCTGAAGGAGACCGTGGTGTTCGCGGACCAGTTGATGTACACCGGCTTCCACTACGCGACGCGCGCCGGCGTGTCGATCGGCGTCGACGACATGGTCGTCCCGCTGCAAAAGAGCAAGATCCTCGCGACCGCGGAGCACGAGGTCAAGGAGATCCAGGAGCAGTTCGCCTCCGGCTTGGTCACGAACGGCGAGCGCTACAACAAGGTCGTCGACATCTGGTCGCGAACCAACGACCAGGTCGCGAAGGCGATGATGGAAAAACTCGGCACCGACGAGGTCACCGACGCGAGCGGACACAAGGTGCGGCAGAAGTCGTTCAACTCGATCTTCATGATGGCCGATTCCGGCGCCCGCGGCTCCGCCGCGCAGATCCGGCAGCTCGCCGGGATGCGTGGCCTGATGGCGAAGCCCGACGGGTCGATCATCGAGACGCCGATCACCGCGAACTTCCGCGAAGGGCTGAACGTACTGCAGTACTTCATCTCGACCCACGGCGCGCGCAAGGGTCTCGCCGACACCGCGTTGAAGACCGCGAACTCCGGCTACCTCACGCGCCGTCTGGTCGACGTGGCCCAGGATCTCGTCGTGACCGAAATCGACTGCGGCACGGGCAGGGGCCTGTCGATCACGCCGATCGTGGAGGGCGGTGACGTCGTCGAGGGGCTCGGCGAACGCGTGCTGGGGCGGGTCGCCGCCGAGGACGTGGTGATGCCGTCCACCGGCGAGGTGCTCGTGAAGGCCGGCCTGCTGATCGACGAAACGCTGGTCAAGCTCCTCGAGAAGATGGGTATCGACCAGGTCACCGTGCGCTCGCCGATCACCTGCGAGACGCGCTACGGCGTGTGCTCGCAGTGCTACGGGCGCGACCTCGGCCGTGGCCACCGGATCAACATCGGCGAGGCGGTCGGCGTGATCGCGGCGCAGTCGATCGGCGAACCGGGCACGCAGCTCACGATGCGCACCTTCCACGTCGGCGGCGCGGCGTCGCGGGCAGCCGCGGCGAACGGCGTCGAGGTCAAGTCGAAGGGCACGATCCGGCTGCACAACATCAAGACGGTGCGCCACGAGAAGGGTCACCTGGTCGCCGTGTCCCGCTCGGGCGAGCTCGGCGTGGTCGACGAGTTCGGCCGCGAGCGCGAGCGTTACAAGATCCCCTACGGCGCGACGATCACGGTCGACGACGGCGATACGGTCGGCGCCGGCCAGTCGGTCGCGAACTGGGATCCGCATACGCACCCGGTGGTCACCGAAGTCGCGGGCATGATCAAGTTCCAGGACTTCGTCGACGGGATCACCGTCACCTCCCAGGTCGACGAGATCACCGGCCTGAGCAGCACCGTCGTGCTCGACCCGAAGCAGCGCGGTTCCGGTGGCAAGGACCTGCGGCCGGTCGTGCGCCTGGTCAACGCGAAGGGCAAGGAAGTCACCTTTGCGAACACCGACATTCCCGCGGTGTACGCACTGCCGCCGGGCGCGATCGTGAGCCTCGAGGACGGCGCGAAGGTTTCGGTCGGCGACATCATCGCGCGCATTCCGCAGGAGTCGTCGAAGACCCGCGACATCACCGGCGGTTTGCCGCGCGTCGCCGACCTGTTCGAGGCGCGCAAGCCGAAGGACTCCGCGATCCTCGCGGAGCGCAGCGGCACGGTGAGCTTCGGCAAGGAGACCAAGGGCAAGCGCCGCCTGATCATCACCAACGAGCAGAGCGAAAAATACGAGGAACTGATTCCGAAGTGGCGCCACCTGAACGTCTTCGAGGGCGAACAGGTCGAAAAGGGCGAGGTCATCGCGGACGGCGAACCGAATCCGCACGACATCCTGCGTCTGCAGGGCGTCGCGGCACTCGCGAACTACCTGGTTCGGGAGATCCAGGACGTCTACCGCCTGCAGGGCGTGAAGATCAACGACAAGCACATCGAGGTCATCGTCCGGCAGATGCTGCGCAAGATCGAGGTGCAGGACACCGGCGACTCGGCATTGCTGCGCGGCGAGCAGATGGACCGGGGCCGGCTGCTCGACGTGATCGAGAAGCAAAGGACCGAGGGCAAGAGCCAGTCGACCTGGGAGCCGATCCTGCTCGGCATCACCAAGGCGTCGCTCGCGACCGAGTCGTTCATCTCGGCCGCCTCGTTCCAGGAGACGACCCGCGTGCTCACCGAAGCCGCGGTTCGCGGACTGAAGGACGACCTGCGCGGCCTGAAGGAGAACGTGATCGTGGGCCGTCTGATTCCGGCCGGCACCGGTTTCGCGTATCACGCGAGACGGCGCCGCGCGAGCGACGATTCGCGGCGACGCAACTTCATGGACGTCGGCGGTGGGATCAGCGAGCCCGAGGAAGCGGTGACCGCGGGAGACGCCGAGTCGGCGGAGTGACGTTCCGGGCGCCGGGTTCGCGTTCCGCGAACCCGGCGCCCGGGCTCCACCGACGGAGTGAACGAGCGAGCCGGCGCTGAGCGCGATGCGTTTGATCCGCCGATCCGACTTCGAGACCCACCCGTGGAAGAACGGCGGCGGCGTCACGCACGAGGCCGTGCGCACACCCGCGGGCCGGGCCGATTTTCGGTGGCGGATCAGCGTCGCCGAGATCGCCGAATCCGGCCCCTTTTCGGACTTCGCCGGATACCGGCGGCACCTGACCCTGCTCGGGGGACCGGGCTTCGATCTGCGCTTCGCGAACGGCGATCGGCGCGAACTGCGCCGCGTCGGCGACCGGATCGAATTCGACGGTGCGCTGCGGGCCGAATGCACCTTGCTCGGCGGACCGTGCGTCGACCTGAACCTGTTGATCGCGCGCGAGGCGGTCGACGCCGACGTGCGTATCGTGTCGCCCGGCGCAGTCCACCCGGTCGCTTGCGCGCCGGGCGGGACGCTCGCGGTGTTCGGCGTCGCCGGCCGCATCCGGATCGAATGCGACGCGGCCGAGCCGCAGGTCTTGAACACCGGGGACCTGGCATTGCTGGATGGTCCCGCGAGCACGCGGTTGCTCGACGCCGACCCGGGCCGCCCATCCGCGCTCGCGTTCCTCGCGACGATCGTCGAGCGTGATCCCAACGGACACGAAGGGGAATTACATGGCCGATGACTATTCCGCGCCGCGCGCGGCCGAACAGCTCGCGACGATCCGCGAGTCGATCCGCGATCATGCGCTCTGGCCCGAGGAGGGCTCGGTCACGCGGCTGCTGCGCAGCCTCGAGCTCACCGGCGGCGCGCGGCACCGGGCGACCGCGACCGCGCGGTCGCTGGTCGAGGGTGCGCGCGCCCGGCGCGACGAGCGCCCGTTCCTGGACGCGTTCCTGCAGGAGTTCGGCCTGTCGAACCAGGAAGGGATCGCGCTGATGTGCATCGCCGAGGCGTTGCTGCGGATTCCGGACGACGCGACCGCCGACCGGCTGATCGCCGAACAGCTCTCGAGCGGCGATTGGTCCGCGCACGCCGGCAAGTCCGAATCGGTGTTCGTGAACGCGTCCACCTGGGGACTGATGCTCACCGGCGGCATCCTCGAGCTGGATCCGTCGATCAAGTCCGATGCCGGCGGCTGGCTGCGATCGTTGACCCGCAAGGCGGGTGAGCCGGTCGTGCGTCTCGCGGTGCGCCGCGCGATGCGGATCATCGGCGGCGAGTTCGTCGTCGGCCGGACCATCGAGGAAGCCCTGAAGCGCGGCGCCTCGGAGCCGGCGCTCGCGCTGTGCTCGTTCGACATGCTCGGCGAGGGCGCGCGCACGCTCCGCGACGCCGAGCGCTACTACGATTCCTACGTGCACGCGATCGACGCGATCGGGGCGACCCGTCGCGGACGCGAGCCGCACGACGCGTCGTCGATCTCGATCAAGCTCTCGGCGCTCGAACCGCGCTACTCGCTCGCGCAGCGCGAGCGCGTCCTCGCGCGACTCGTGCCGCGGGTCGCGTCGCTCGCGGAACGCGCCGCCGCCGCCGGCATCCAGCTCACGGTCGACGCGGAGGAAGCCGATCGCCTCGACCTGTCGCTCGACGTGATCGAGGCCGTGAGCCGCGGCGCACGCAACCGCGATTGGCCCGGGTTCGGGCTTGCGGTGCAGGCGTACGGCAAGCGCGCGCTCGACGTGATCGACTGGGTCGCCGCACTCGCCCGGTCGGCGTCACGGCGGATGACCGTGCGCCTGGTCAAGGGCGCCTACTGGGACAGCGAGATCAAGCGTGCCCAGGAGCGAGGCCTCGACGGCTACCCCGTGTACACCCGCAAAGTCACGACCGACGTGTCCTACCTCGCTTGCGCCGGACGCCTGTTCGCGCATCGCGACACCCTCTACCCGCAATTCGCGACCCACAATGCGTTCACGATCGCCGCGGTGCTCGAACTCGCGCCGGCAGGCGCCGTCTACGAATTCCAGCGGTTGCACGGCATGGGCGGGCTCCTGTACGCGGAGGCGCAGCGGCAGATCCCGGAATTCCCGCGCGTGCGCGCGTACGCGCCGGTCGGCGAGCACAAGGATCTGCTCGCGTACCTGGTGCGGCGACTGCTCGAGAACGGCGCGAACACCTCGTTCGTGAATCGCTTCATGGACGAGAAGGTGCCGGTGGACGAGGTGATCCGCGATCCGGTCGGTGAGCTCGAACGCCTGCAGCCGGTCGCGAACGCGGCGCTGCCCGTTCCCGCCGCGCTCTACCCGGATCGGGCCAACTCGCAGGGCGTCGATTTCGGCGATCCTCGCGTGATCGACGCGCTCTGCACGGTGGTCGCGCGCCGCGACGCGATTCATCGCGGCGGACCGATCATCGACGGCGAGCACCTCGAGGGCGACGAGGTCACGGTCGCGAATCCGGCGGATCGACGCGAAACGGTCGGCCGGCTGCGGGAGGCCGGCGCCGCGCAGATCGCGCGGGCATTCGACTCCGCGGCAAGGATCCAGGGCGACTGGGACGGTCTCGGCGGCGCGCGCCGCGCCGCGATCCTCGAGCGGGCGGCCGAGATCATCGAGGGGAAGCGCAACGAGTTCTACGAACTGCTGGTCCGGGAAGCGGGCAAGACCCTCGGCGACGCCGTCGCGGAGGTGCGCGAAGCGGCCGACTTCTGCCGCTACTACGCGCTCAATGCGCGCAGGCTCTTCGACGGGTCCACGCGCCTCGCCGGAGTCACCGGCGAGACGAACGAACTCGCGCTGCACGGCCGCGGCGTGTTCGCGTGCATCAGCCCGTGGAATTTCCCGATCGCGATATTCACCGGCCAGATCGCCGCGGCGCTCGCCGCGGGCAACGCGGTCGTGGCGAAGCCCGCCGAGCCGACGCCGCTGATCGCGGGCCGGCTCGTCGAGTGCCTGCACGAGGCCGGCGTGCCCCCGCAGGCGCTGCAATTCACCCCCGCCCGGGGACGCTCGTTCGGCGAGGTCGCGTTCCGCCACGCGGCGCTCGCGGGCGTCGTGATGACGGGGTCGACCGCGACCGCGCAAACGATCAACCGGGCGCTCGCGGCGCGGGACGGCGCGATCCTGCCGCTGATCGCCGAGACCGGCGGCATGAACGCGATGCTGATCGATTCGACCGCGTTGCCGGAGCAGGTCGTCGACGACGTCGTGGCCTCGGCATTCCAGAGTGCGGGTCAACGCTGTTCGGCGCTGCGAATCCTGTTCGTGCAGGAGGACGTCGCGGAGCCGGTGATCGAGATGATCGCCGGCGCGATGGACGAGCTCGTGATCGGCGACCCGGCGCGCGCGCAGACCGACGTCGGACCGGTGATCACGGTCGCCGCCGCGGAGCAATTGCGCGCGCACGTCGAACGCATGCGCGAGGAAGCGAAGATCCTCAAGTCCTGCCGGCTCGAGGAGGAACACCGGCACGGCACCTTCGTCGCGCCGCATCTGATCGAGCTGCGCGAGGCCGCGCAGCTCGTGCGCGAGGAGTTCGGCCCGATCCTGCACCTGGTCCGCTACCGCGCGCGCGACATCGATCGAGTGCTCGCGGCGATCCGCGCGACCGGCTACGGGCTCACCCTCGGCGTGCAAACGCGCCTCGAGTCGTTCTGGCGCTCCGTGTACGGGGCCACGAGCGTCGGCAATACCTACGTGAACCGCAACATGATCGGCGCGGTCGTCGGCGTCCAGCCGTTCGGCGGCTCGGGGCTGTCGGGGACCGGCCCGAAGGCCGGTGGCCCGCATTATCTCACCCGCTTCGCGAACGAGCGGACGTTGACGGTGAATACCACCGCAACCGGCGGGAACGCGGCGCTGTTGAACCTCGGCCAGTGACCGGCGCGGCG
>JAJYAM010000114.1 GCA_021779535.1 Pseudomonadota bacterium | reverse complement strand
TTTGAGGCCCGCACCGCCGGCTTACGGCCGCATGCGCTCGAGCGTGTGATCGTGCCGGATGAACTGGTGCCACAAGCCCATCGCCGCGTGCATCCCGGCGAGTATCAGGATCACGTTGCCGCCGATCTGATGGATGTTGGCGATCACGCCGATATTGCCCTTGACCGCGGCGGCGATCGGCGGCACCGTCCAGCCGAACAGGTCGACCGGCACGCCAAGCTTGGACACCGAATACCAACCGGTCAACGGAACCGCCGCCAATAGCAAGTAGAGCGTACCGTGACCGAGCTTCACGGCCGTGTTGAGCAACGCGCTTCCGGCATCCTGCGCCGGCGGCGCGCCGCCCAGCAGACGGGCGATCAGTCGCGGGAACAACAGGGCCAAGACGGCGAACCCACAGACGAAATGCCAGAACGGCGGATCGGTGGCCACGCGCGGGCCGCCCTCGCTCAGCAGGTAGGCGGCGACCACCAGGATGGCGGTGAGCCAGTGAATTGCGATCATCAGCGTCGAGTATTTGGCGATCTTTCGTTCCATCGTCTCTTCCTTGCTGGCGTCCCCAAGGTGCTCCGGTCCGTATCGTCACCGAACCAGGCAAGGTCGTTTCGGATCGAACGACCAGCCCGGCAGCAACTGCCGCATCGCCGCGGCATCGTCGCGCGCGCCGACTCCGACGGTCTTGTAGAGTTCATGCGCACGCTCGATCCGCTCAAAATCGGGGTCGACGCCCAGGCCGGGTTGCTCCGGCACCTGCACCATGCCGTCCTCGATTTTCAGCGGCTCGCGCGTCAGGCACTGGCCGTCCTGCCAGATCCAGTGCGTGTCGACGGCGGTGATCTCACCCGGCGCGGCCGCGGCGACCTGCGTGAACATCGCCAACGAGATGTCGAAATGATTATTCGAGTGCGAGCCCCAGGTCAGTCCCCAGTCGTGACAGGCTTGCGCGACGCGCACCGAGCCAGCCATGGTCCAGAAATGCGGGTCGGCCAGCGGAATGTCGACGCTATTGAGCGCAACCGCATGCATCAATTGACGCCAATCCGTCGCCACCATATTCGTCGCCGTCGGCACTCCGGTCGCACGGCGAAATTCCGCGAGAATCTCGCGGCCGGAAAATCCGTCCTCGGCACCGCAAGGGTCCTCGGCATAGGCGAGCACGCCGCGCGCGCCACGGCACCATTTCACCGCATCCGCGAGCGGCCAGGCGCCGTTTGGGTCGAGCGTGATGCGCGCGTGCGGGAATCGTTCCGCCAACGCCACGGCCGCTTCAATTTCCACCTCGCCAGGATGCACGCCACCCTTCAGCTTGAAATCGGCGAATCCATAACGCGCGTGCGCCGCTTCGGCCAGTCGCACGACCGCGCTGGTCGTCATGGCCGGTTCGTCTCGCAACCGCAGCCAGTCGTCGCCGTCGCGGTTGCCGCACCGGTAGTCGAGGTTGGTGTGGCGGCGGTCGCCGACGTAGAAGAGATAACCGAGCATCTTGACCGCGGTGCGCTGCAGACCCTCGCCGAGCAAGGCGGCTACGGGTAATCCGAGGAACTGACCGAGCAGATCGAGCAGCGCCGCCTCCAGCGCGGTCACGACATGCACCGTGACGCGCAAATCGTAGGTGTGCAGTCCGCGGCCGCCCGAGTCCCGGTCCGCAAAGCTGCGGCGCACGGTCCCCAATATCGAATGATGGGCACCGATGCTTTGACCGACCACCAGCGGGACCGTCGCTTCCAGCGTTTGTCGGATCGGTTCCCCGCCAGGCACCTCGCCGACGCCGACGCGACCCGCCTCGTCGGTGAGAACCACGATGTTGCGCGTGAAATACGGACCATGCGCGCCGCTCAGATTGAGCAACAGGCTGTCCTGTCCGGCAACCGGTACGACCCTCATCGAGACGACGCGCGGCGCGCCGCGGGCCGCAAGTGCGCTATCAACCTGCATCGATCAGCCTCCGGTCAGTTCACGGCGCTCAATCGGACCGACCCTCACCAAGCACGTGCTCCATCAACCCCTCCCCCTCGGCCTCAATGCTTGCCGAGTTCCCCGTTCAATCGTCGCCACAAGCCTAATGGATTGCCGTCCGCGATGGCGACCGGGACCAGCGACGCGGGTAGATCTTGGTAACATACCGGGCGCAGGAATCGACGGATCGCAAGACTGCCGACCGAGGTGGAGCGCCCGTCTGACGTCGCTGGAAACGGCCCGCCGTGCACCATCGCATGACAGACCTCGACTCCGGTGGGAAACCCGTTGACCGCGATCCGGCCGGCTTTGCGCTCCAGCACGGGCAACAGACGCCGCGCGAGAGGTACATCCGCCTCCTCGAGGTGCAGCGTCGCCGTCAACTGTCCAGGCAAGCGCTCGGCGACGTCGCCCATCTCGGTGGCATCCCGGCAACGAACGACCAGCGATGCCGCGCCGAAGACCTCTTCCTGTAGCACGGCATGATCGAGCAGTGACGCGGCATCGGTCGCGAACAAGGCGGGCGGTGTCTGGTTCGCCCCCGCACCGGTCCGGCCGCGGGCGATGACCTTGACGCGTTCGTGGTGCGAGAGCCGTTGCACGCCGGCGCAAAAGGCGGCATGAATGCCGGAACTCAACATGGTCGCGGCAATGGTCGACTCGAACTCCGCCGCCGCAGCCGCCTCGAACTCCTCGATCCCGGGACCTTCGATCGCAAGAAAGAGGCCGGGATTGGTGCAGAACTGGCCCGCCCCGAGCGTCACCGACGCCGCGAACCCTCTGCCAATGGTTGCCGCCCGCGCGGCGAGTGCCGCCGGCAGTGCGTACACGGGATTGATGCTGCTCATCTCTGCATACACGGGAATCGGCTCGACGCGCGCCGCCGCGATGGCCATCAATGCCCGCCCCGCGGCGCGGGAACCGGTGAAGCCGACCGCCGCGATCCGGTGGTGCGCGACCAGCGCCGCGCCGATATCGGCACCATTGCCGAACAGCAACGAGAATACGCCGGCCGGCAGACCGCAGGCCGCCACGGCCCGCTGTAGTGCGCGACCGACCAGTTCCGAGGTTCCCGGATGCGCGCTATGCGCCTTGACAATCACCGGGCAACCGGCCGCGAGCGCAGCGGCGGTATCACCGCCGGCGACCGAAAATGCGAGCGGGAAATTGCTGGCGCCGAACACCGCAACCGGTCCCAAGGCGATGTGCCGTTGGCGATAATCGCCGCGCGGCTGCGGCCGTCGCTCCGGCATAGCGGCGTCGATGCGCGGCTCCATGAACCCGCCGTCGCGAACGACGTCCGCAAACAAACGCAGCTGCGCAACGGTTCGATCGCGTTCACCCAGAAGACGTGCGCGCGGCAACCCGGTTTCCAACATGGCGCGCTCGATCAGCGCATCGCCGCAGGCGACGATCTCGGAAGCGGCGGCGTCGAGGAACGCCGCCCGCGAAACCAGGCTCGTTTCTCGATAATGATCGGACGCGCTCCACGCCGACTCGCACGCACGGTCGACGTCCGCGGCGTCACCGGCACCGAAGATCGGCGGCACGCTCTCGCCGGTCGCCGGATTGAACCCATGGATTTCGCCGGCCGTGCCGCGAACGCCGACGCCGCCGATCAACATTTCGCCTGTCAACATCAGGGGTTCCATGACTAATCGCGCCCGCGGAGCAGCGTCGCCAATTGTTCCATTTCCGCGACCGTCAAGTCCGTCAGCGGCGTGCGCACCGGGCCGCAGTCGCGCCCGACCAGTTTCATACCGGCTTTTACGATCGACACGGCGTAGCCCTTGCGACGGTTGCGAATTTCGACGTAGGGCAGGACAAAATCCCGCAAGCCCACGTATACCGCGGCGTGGTCACGGCGCCGGACCGCCGCATAGAAAT
>JAJYAM010000055.1 GCA_021779535.1 Pseudomonadota bacterium | reverse complement strand
AGGCGATCGGCTGCGCGGCGCCTTGCCTCGCGGTGCCGATCGCCCGCGACCAGCGCGCGCGGATCGGCCGCGCGGTGGCCGCGGGCATCGCCGCGCGTGCGCCGCTCGATCCGGGCGCGATCGCGCGGGCCGCGCGGGGCTTGCTCGCCGACGAGGCGGCCCGCGCCGCGCTGGTGCATCGTGCCGCCGCCACCGGGTTCGCGGACGGCCGCGCGATCGCGCTCGAGGGGCTCGAGGCGCTGCTCGCACGCCGGCGCGGCGGCGCCGCGCGGAGCTGACGACCGATGCCGCGCGTGCTGCTGCTGGGCTACGACCCGAATCAACCCTCGTTCCGCCACCGGATCGCGAGTCTGCTGCCCGCGCTCGCGGAACGCGGGTGGGACGCGCGCGTGGAGCGATTTCCGGGCGGCCGCTACGGCATTCGCACCTGGGAGCGCCGCGGGTGGCTGCGCTGGGCCGACGTGACGGTGCTGCACCAGATCAAGCTGAGCGCGATCGAGGCGCGGCTGTTCGCCGCGTACAGCCGGTGCCGCGTGTTCGACCTCGACGACGCGATCTACGTCCGCAAGCCGCGCGCGCTCGGCGCGCCGGCCGGCGACTCGCGCTGGCGGCGCGCGAAATTCGTCGCGACCTGCCGTCTCGCCGACGCGGTCGCCGCCGGCAACGCGGTGCTCGCATCGGCCGCGCGCCCGGTCGCCCGCCGGGTCGAGGTGCTGCCGACGTCGATCGACGTCGCGCAGTATCCGCGCGCATCCGCGGACGCCGTCGATCGCGTGATCGTCGCGTGGATCGGCAGCCCCGAGAACCTGGTCTATCTCGAGATGATCCGGCCGGCGCTCGCCCGGCTCGCGGCGCGCAACCCCGGCATGCGCCTGCGGGTGATCTGCTCGGCGTTCCCCGACTGGCCCGAGGTGCCGATCGAGCGGGTCGCGTGGTCCGCGGCGCAGGAGGCGGCGAGCCTCGCGAGCGCGCACGTCGGGATCATGCCGCTCACCGCGGACGAATGGGCGCGCGGCAAGTGCGCGTTCAAGCTGCTGCAGTACATGGCGGCGGCGCTGCCGTGCGTCGCCTCGCCGGTGGGCGCGAACAGCGAGGCGGTGATCGACGGGGTGACCGGCTTCCACGCGCGCGACGAGGCGGGCTGGGAGCGGGGCCTGCAGGCCTTGATCGACTCGCGCGAACTGCGTGCGCGGTTCGGCGCCGCGGGGCGCGAGCACGTCGAACGGCACTACGCGATGAGCGTGTACCGGCGGCGCTACCTCGCGCTGCTCGAGGAGCTGGCCGTTCGTCCCGCGGCCGCCCCGCGCGGGGCCGGCTAGGTCGATTTGGTATGCTTTGCGGATGCCGCCGGCATACGTTCACCAGATCCTGAATTACTACACCTCGCCGCAGGCGCTCGATCCCGGCTTCCTCGTGCTCGACAACCGCGCGAACGAGCGTCCGGACTGGTACGAGTACTGGCCGATCCGGCGCTTCCTGCTGCAGGAGCGGCTCGAGGAGACGGCGTTCTACGGGTTCCTGTCGCCGAAATTCGAGCTGAAGACGAACCTCGACTCGGCCGCGGTGCGCCGGCTGGTCGAGGACGCCGGTGCCGGGGTCGACGCGATCCTGCTGAGCCCGAGCATCCACAACACCGCGCACCACTGGAACGTGTTCGACCACGGCGACGCCGAGCATCCGGGGCTCAAGGCGGTCGCGAACGAGCTGTTCGAGCGGATCGGCCGGCCGACCGATCTCGACGCGCTGGTCACGGATTCGCGCAACACCGTGAACTCGAACTTCTTCCTCGCGAAGCCGCGCTTCTGGCGCGCGTGGCTCGAGGTGAACGAGCGGCTCTACGCGATCGCCGAGGACCCGGCCGATCCGCTCGGCGAGCAGCTGCGGACCCCGGTGCCGTACCGCGGCCGCCGCGACGTGCAAATGAAGATCTTCGTGATGGAGCGGATCGCGACCTGGCTGCTGGCCCGGGGCGGCTACGTCGCCTGGGCGCGCGACCCGTTCGCCGCCGGCACGCGCATCTACAAGCTGCCGGTCGCGGTGATCTGCGATGCGCTGAAGATCGCCTATACCCACGAGCGGCGCGGCCAGTACCGCACCGTGTTCGGGATGGTGCGCGGCTTGCGCGCGCTCGCGAACCTGCAGATCCGCCTCGGCGACGCGCTCGGGTCGGCGCGGGTGCGGCCGTTCCTGCGCACGCTCGGGGCGTTCTGGTCGGGGGGCGAATGACCGGGGCGTTCTGGCCGGGCCGCCGCGTGCTGGTCACCGGGCATACCGGATTCAAGGGTGCGTGGCTGTGCGCGTGGCTCGAGCGCCTCGGCGCCGACGTGGCGGCGTTCGCGCTGCCGCCGGCCGAGCCGCAGAGCCTGTGGGCGCAGTTGCGTTCGGGCGTGCGCTCGACCTTCGGGGATCTGCGCGACCCGGACGCGGTCCGCGCCGCGGTCCGCGCCGCGCGCCCGCAGATCGTGTTCCATCTCGCCGCGCAGGCGCTGGTGCGGGAGTCCTACCGGGAACCGGTCGCGACCTTCGCGACCAACGTGCTCGGCACCGCGCACCTGCTCGACGCCTGCCGCGGGATCGAGGACCTGCGCGCGGTGATCGTCGTCACCAGCGACAAGGTCTACGCGAACGACGGCGGTGGTCGCGCGTTCGAGGAGCGCGATCGCCTCGGCGGCCACGATCCGTACAGCGCGAGCAAGGCGTGTGCCGAGCTCGTGACCGCGAGCTACCGCGCCAGCTTCTTCGCGGACGGGCCGCCGCTCGCGACCGCGCGCGCCGGCAACGTGATCGGCGGCGGCGACCGATCGCCGGACCGGCTGATCCCGGACTGCGTGCGCGCGCTCGAGGCGGGCGAGCCGGTGCGGTTGCGCTACCCGCGCGCGGTGCGGCCCTGGCAGCACGTGCTCGACCCGCTCGCGGGGTATCTGCAGCTCGCGCGGGCGCTCGCGGGCGTGCCGGCGCGCGCGCCGCAGAGCGTGAACTTCGGCCCGGATCCGGCGTCGTTCCGCACCGCCGCGGAGGTCGTCGACGCGTTCGGCGCGCACTTCGGCGGCCGGCCGGGCTGGCGCGCCGACGGGACGCCGCAGCCGGTCGAGGCCGCGACCCTGTGCCTGTCCTCGGCGCTCGCGCGCGCCGAGCTCGGCTGGCGGCCGCAACTCGACTTCGAGGCCGCGGTCGCGTGGACCGCCGAGTGGCAGCGGGCGATCCGGGCCGGCGAGGACGCCGCCGCGGTCACGCGCGCGCAGATCGACCGCTACGCCCGCTCGGCCGCAATCGAAGGAGGGATCGAATGAAGTGCGTGATCTTGGCCGGCGGCAAGGGTTCGAGGATCGCCGAGGAGTCGAGCGTGCGGCCGAAGCCGATGATCGAGATCGGCGGTCGTCCGATCCTCTGGCACATCATGAAATCGTATGCCGTCCACGGCGTGCGCGAGTTCATCGTGTGCCTCGGCTACAAGGGCTACGTGGTCAAGGAGTACTTCGCGAACTACTTCCTGCACCAGGCGGACGTGACCTTCGACATGGCCGCGAACCGCGTCGAGTATCACGATTGCCGCAGCGAGCCGTGGAAGGTCACGCTGGTCGACACCGGCGAGGACACGATGACCGGCGGCCGGCTGAGGCGGGTGCGCGCGTACCTGGACCCGGGCGCGACGTTCTGCATGACCTACGGCGACGGACTCGCGGACATCGACATCGGTGCCGAGATCGCGTTCCACGCGCGGGCCGGGCTCGCGGCGACCGTCGCCTGCGTGCGGCCGCCGGCGCGGTTCGGCCGCATCGTGTCGCGCGGCGAGAAGGTGGTGTCGTTCGAGGAGAAGCCGGTCTCGGAGGGTGGCTTGATCAACGGCGGCTTCTTCGTGCTCGAGCCGCGGGTGCTCGACCTGATCGCCGGCGACGAGACGGTCTGGGAGCGCGAACCGATGGAGCGGCTCGCGGCGACCGGCGAACTCGGCTCGTGGGCGCATCCGGGTTTCTGGCAGCCGATGGATACGCTGCGCGACAAGCTCACGCTGAACGCGCTGTGGGAACAGGGCGAGGCACCATGGAAGCGCTGGCAGGGGTGAGGCGCGCCGCGGGGCGCCGGCGCCGATGATCTTCACGCCGCTCGAGCTCGCCGGCGCATTCCGGATCGACGTCGAAGCCCATCGGGACGAACGCGGCCTGTTCGCGCGCACCTACTGCGAGGAGGAGTTCGCCGCGCACGGCGTCGACGTGCGGTTTCGCCAGTGCAGCGTGTCCTTCAATGCGCGGCGCGGCACGCTGCGCGGGATGCACTTCCAGGCCGAGCCGCACGCCGAGGACAAGCTGGTGCGATGCACGGCCGGCGCGGTGTTCGACGTGATCGTCGACCTGCGTCCGGGATCGGCGACCTACCGCCGCTGGTGCGCCGCCGAGCTCGGGGCGGCCGATCGCCGGGCGTTGCTGGTGCCGCGCGGATGCGCGCACGGATTCCTCACCCTGAGCGACGACGCCGAGGTGTTCTACATGATCTCGACGCCGTACGCGGCCGCGTCCAGCCGCGGCTTCCGCTGGGACGACCCGGCGGTCGGGATCGACTGGCCGTTCGCGCCGACGATCGTCTCGGCGCGCGATGCCGCGCTGCCGCTGCTCGCGGGCGGGTGAGCGATGCCCGCGGCGCGCGTGCTGGTCACCGGCGCGAGCGGCTTCATCGGCCGCTGGAGCTTGCCGCGTCTGCGCGCGAGCGGCTTCGACGTGCACGCGGTCTCGACGCGCGCCCGCGCGCTCGCCGGCGCGCCCGAATTCCGGGGGACCACCGTGCACGAGGCGGATCTGCTGTCGGCGGGCGGCGCCGCGGGGCTGATCCGGGCGCTGCGGCCGAGTCATCTGTTGCATTTCGCGTGGATCGCGACCCCCGGGGTGTATGCGGACAGTCCGCTGAACGAGCGCTGGCTCGACGCGAGCCGCGCGCTGCTGCACGAATTCCTCGCGTGCGGCGGTGCGCGGGTGGTCGTCGCCGGGACCTGCGCCGAGTACGCGCCCGCCGGCCGCGAGCCGTGCATCGAGGACCGCACGCCGCTCGCCGACGCGGCCGGGGAAATCCCGAGCCCGTACGCCCGTTGCAAGCTCGAATTGCAGCGCGAGCTCATGCGCGCCGCGCGCGCGGCGGGCGCCTCGAGCGCGTGGGGACGGGTGTTCCTGCAGTTCGGACCGCACGAGCCGGCCCCGCGGCTGGTCCCGTCGGTGATCCGGCGCCTGTTGAACGGTGAGGATGCGCCCTGCAGTCACGGCCGGCAGGTGCGCGGCTTCCTCCACGTCGCGGACGTCGGCGATGCATTCGCGGCGTTGCTCGCGAGCCGGGTCGAGGGGGCGGTGAACGTCGGTTCCGACCGCAGCATCACGATCGCCGGGCTGATCGACGCGATCGCGGCGCGCATCGGCGGACCCGGACGGGTGCTGCGGGGCGCACGGCCCGCGCCCGCGAACGAGCCGGCGGTGCTGGTCGCCGATGCGACGCGGCTGCGCCGTGAGGTCGGCTGGACGCCGTCCTTCGGCCTCGACGCGGCGATCGAGGACACGATCGACTGGTGGCGCGCGGAGCTGCGTCGATGATCCCCGGATGGCACCCGCTGCTCGTGCACTTCCCGGTCGCGCTCGCGATCAGTGCGGCGGTCGCGCTCGCCGCCGCGCGCGGGGTGCGCGACGAGCGGCTCGCCCGCTCGCTCGCGATCGCCGGGACCTGGAACCTGATCGGCGCCGCGGTCATGGCGCTGTTCGCGATCGGCACCGGCATCGCGGCGCTCGCCGGTCTCGAGGTCGGCGCGGCCGCGCACGCGGCGATCTTCGTCCACGTGAAATGGGCGATGTTGACCTCGACCGCCACGATGCTGCTCGCGGTGTGGCGCGGCGCGGGCCAGGCGCACGACTCGCGCCCCGGCCGCGGCCTCGTGATCGCGGTATTGATCGCGGGCGCCGCGATGGCGATCACCGCCTATCGCGGCGACCTGAACGTCTACCGCTACGGCGTCGCGGTCGCGCGGCCGGTCCGGGCGTCGCGGTAGACGCGCCGCAGCTCAGGTCTTGCGCGAGTACGCCGTGCACCAGCCGTTCGCGTTCACCAATTGGCCCGCGAAGATGTTGCACGGCCGCCAGGTCTGTCCGGCGGCGCCGCCGATCTGCGCGCAGTTCGCGCACTTGTCGCCCGGCTTGTACTGCGGGAACTGCGACGCCTTGATCGTCGCGACGCTCTCGTGATACGAGACCCCGGCGGCCATCGGGTCCTTCGGGCTCACGTGCGGCAAGGCCGGCGCCGCGGTCGTGGTGCGGACCACCGCGAGCGCGCCCGCGGCAATCGCGATATTCTTGAGCGCCTCGCGGCGTGACAGGGTGGAACTCATCGTTCGATTCTCCGTTTTGGATCGGGGTTTGTTCCGCGAACGAGGTGAGTGTAATCCACGGCGCCGTCCGGACACTCCGGAATTCCCCTTAAGCGACGGGTGGGACGATGCAGCGCTTGCCGCTCGCGAATGCCGAGGTCGATTACGAGCCGGCGTTCCCGCTCGGTGCGCCGCCGGATCGCCTGCTCGAGCGGCTCGTCGCCGAGCTGCAGTGGCGGCGCGAGTCGATCGTGCTGTGGGGACGCCGCTACGAGCAGCCGCGGTTGCTCGCCTGGTACGGGGATCCGGGGGCCGCGTATCGGTATTCGGGAGTCCGCCACGAGCCGCTGGCGTGGACCGCGACCTTGAGCGGGATCCGCGCGCGCGTCGAGCACCGGCTCGGCCTGCGCTTCAACGGCGTGCTCGCGAACTACTACCGGGATCACCGCGACGGGATGGGCTACCACAGCGACGACGAGCCCGAGCTCGGCGAGCGGCCGGTGATCGCCTCGGTGAGCGTCGGCGAGCCGCGCCTGTTCGTGTTCCGGTCGCGGACCGGGCCGGGGACGCCCGCATGGCGCCTGCGGCTCGCGTCGGGTAGTCTGCTCGTGATGCGCGGGGAGACACAGCGACACTGGCGCCACGGGCTGCCGAAGCAGACGCGACCCTGCGGCCCCCGCGTCAATCTCACCTTCCGCCGGATCCTCGCGCCGGCGCCCGGGCGGGGCCGCGACGCGTGAAGGCGCTGGTGATCGGCGGCGGATTGCTCGGGATCAGCACCGCGTATTTCCTCGGACGGCGCGGCTGGCGCGTCACCGTCGTCGAGCGCCGCCATGCGCCGGGCCTGGAGACGAGCTACGCGAACGGCGCGCTGCTCAGCCCGAGCATGCCCGAGCCGTGGAACGCGCCGGGGTGCGCGCGGGTGCTCATGCGCTCGCTCGGCCGGCGCGACGCCGCGTTGCAGGTGCGGCTGAAGGCGCTGCCGCGACTCGCCCGCTGGGGCATCGAGTTCCTGTGCCATTCGAGTCCCCGGCGCTACGAGGAGAACACCCGCAAGAACCTGCATCTGGCGATGTACTCGCGCGCGACGCTCGAGGCGTTGCGCGCCGTGACGCCGCTGGAATACGGGGCGGCGGCGACCGGGACGCTGCGGGTGTTTCGCGAGGCGGCGGCGCTCGACGAGGCGCTCGAGTGGGCGGAACGGTTTCGCGCCGAGGGGCTCGAGTTCCGGCCCCTGAGCGCGCAGGACACCGTCGCGCTCGAACCCGCGCTCGCGCCGATCGGTCCGCGGCTCGTCGGCGCCATTCACTACCCGCTCGACTCCGTCGGCAACGCGCAGATGTTCTGCGTCGCGCTCGCCGAGGCGGCGCGCGAGCTCGGCGTCGAGTTCCACTTCGGCGCCGACGTGCGCGAGATCCGCACGAGTGACGGGCGCGTGAGCGCGGTCCTCGGTGACTCGGCGCGGCTCACGGCGGACCATTGCGTCGTCGCTGCCGGTAGCTATACGCCGCGGTTGCTGCGGCCCCTCGGCCTCCGATTGCCGGTGCAGCCGGTCAAAGGCTACTCGCTCACCTTCGACCGGCCGCCGCGCGATCCGCCACTGCGGATCCCGATCGCCGACGACGATCTGAACGCGGTCGTGGTGCCGCTGCAGAACGTGCTGCGCGTCGCGGGGACGGCGGAGTTCGCCGGATACGACCTCAGTCTGCCGCCGGTCCGGGTGAACAACCTCGCCGCGCTGATCCCGCAGATGCTGCCGCGGGCGGGGCTCGATCCCGGCGAGGGCCGGCCGTGGTGCGGACTGCGTCCGATGACGCCCGACGGCGTGCCGATCATCGGTGCGACCCGCATCGGCAATCTGTGGGTGAACACCGGGCACGGCCCGCTCGGCTGGACGATGGCGGCCGGATCCGGACAATTGCTCGCGGACTTGATGTCGGGCACGACGCCCGGTCTCGATCCCGAACCGTATGCTCCCGCCCGCTTCGGTCGTGCGGCGGCGAGCGCGACCGGCGGGGCGGTCGGCCGTCGCGAATTTCTCGTCGGCGCCGCGGCCGCGACCACGGTCGCGACGACGCGCCGGCGCTGGGGCGTTCCGGGGAGGCGGGTGCCGATGCACGAATGGTCTGCGGTCGAGGCCGTCGCGGCCTTGCGCCGCGGGGATCTCACGGTCGAGCGTTACGCGCACGCGCTGCTCGAACGCTGCGAGATGTGGCGTGATCTGAACGCGTTCATCACGCTCGAGCCGGAGCGCGTGCTCGCGGATGCGCGCGCGCGCGATCGCGAGCGCCGCTCGGGCGTCGCACCCGGTCCGCTGTTCGGGCTGCCGATTCCGGTCAAGGACAGCGTGAACACCGCCGAGTACCGGACCACCGGCGGGACCCCGGCCTTGCGGGACTTCCGGCCCGGCGAGGACGCGCCGCTGGTCGCGGCGCTGCGGGCCGCGGGCGCGATCGTGCTGGGCAAGACCAATCTGCACGAGCTGTCCTACGGCTGGACCAGCGACAACCGGGCGTTCGGCGCCGTGCACAACCCGTACGACACGACCCGGATCCCCGGCGGCAGCAGCGGCGGGACCGCGGCGTCGGTGGCCGCGCGGATCGCCCCGCTCGGCGTCGCGGAGGACACGGAGGGCTCGATCCGCGTGCCGGCCGCGCTGTGCGGCATCGCCGGTCTGCGGCCCACCACCGGCCGTTATCCGACCGAAGGGTGCGTTCCGATCACGCCGCTGTTCGATCAGGTGGGGCCGCACGCGCGCAGCGTCGCGGATCTGGCGCTGTTCGACGCGGTGGTCTCGGGCGATCACCGCGCCTTGCCGCGGGTGGACCTGCGGCGGGTACGCCTCGGGGTCGTGCGCGACTACTGGTTCGCGGGCCTGGACCCGGACGTCGAGCGCGTGACCGGGGAGGCGTTCGCACGGCTGCGTGCCGCGGGCGTGCAGATCGTCGAGACCGAGCTGCCGGATCTTGCGTTCCTGATCGCCCACACGACCACGCAGGTGCAGGATCACGACGTGCGATTCGCGCTGGCGGATTACCTGCGCCGCTACGATCCGGCGCTCGGCTTCGAGGCGCTGATCCGCGAGGCGAGTCCGGACATCCGCGCGGTCTTCCAGGACGAGGTGCTGCCCGGCGGACCGCATTTCGTCACGGATGCGGTGTACGCCGAGGCGCGCGACCGCTACCTGCCGCAGCTGCGGGCCGCCTATCGGGACTATTTCGAGCGCACCGGGGTCGCGGCGATCGTGTTCCCGGCGACGCGGGTGCCCGCGACGCGGATCGGCGAGGACGTCACGGTCGAGATCGGCGGACGGGCGGTGCCCTTCGCCAACGCGATCGCGCGCAACATCGCGCCCGGCAGCACCGCCGGGGTCCCGGGGCTGGTGATGCCGATCGGGCTCTCCCGCGGCGGCCTGCCGATCGCGCTGGAGCTCGATGCGCCGGCCGGCGCCGACCGGGCGCTGCTCGCGCTCGGTCTAGCGCTCGAGCCCGTGCTCGGACGGATCGCGGCGCCGCTCGAGCCCGGCGGGACCGCCCGCGCCTGAGCGCGCGCCGGGCGCGGCCACGCGATCGTCCCCGGCGATCGCGACGACCCTCGCTTCGGTGCTGAAGCCGAACGCGGGGTCGTAGCGGTGCAGGTGGTAGATCGGCCGGTCGCGCAGATGCTGCGGAAAATCGCCCTTGCGCAGCGTCGTCGCGGTGCTCGGCGCGACCATCGCCCGGATCGCGCCGATCCAGCCGCCGGTCGAGCGGTGCACGTGACCGCAAAAAACGCCGATCACGCGGCCCGAGTGCTGCAATGCCTGCTGGAGCCGGTGCATCGGCTCGGGGCTCGTGAAGTTCAACGCGTCCGGGCCGACCGTGACCACGAACGGCGGGTGGTGCATGAACGCGACGATCGGTTTCGCGCGGTCCGCGTCGATCCGCTCGAGCAAGCGACGCACCCGCTCGGCGCAGAAATCGCCCTTGTTGCTCGCCGTGGTCACGGTGTCCACCGCGATCAGCCGCACCGCAAAGTCCTCGATCGAGTAATCGAGGAACGGCGAGCCGGTCGCGCGACAGGCACCGCCGGCGAGCGCGGCACGCAGGTGCTCGCGATGGTCGCGGTTCCCCGGCGCGACGTAGACCGGGGCGCGGGCGGCCCGGAACAGCGATGCGACCAGCGCGTAATCCTCCGGGCGGCCGCCGTGGGTGATGTCGCCGGTGTGCACGATCACGTCGGGCCGGGGATCGAGCGCGTTGATGTCCGCGATCGTGCGCTCGAGATCCGCGACGCGCCGATCCGCGTCGGGCACCCCGTGGACGATGTGGGTATCGGAGATTTGCGCGACGATCATCGAGCGGCGGGTCGCGCTACGCCGGCTGCAGGCTGCGGTAATACTCCCTCAGGATCGCGACGACCTCGGGCCGGCTGAACTCGGGTGGGATCTCGGCGCCGGAGGAGAGCATCTCGCGCTGCCGGGTGCCGGAGATCGCGACGTGCTCGCGCGGATCGTGCGGGCAGGTCCGCGCGGTCGCCATGCCGGCGCACTTGCGGCAGTAGAACGTGACGTCGATCTTCAGCGCTTTCGTTTCGAGCGCGCCGTCCCAGAGCTGGTCGAAGATCCGATGCGCATCGAACGGGCCATAGTAGTCGCCGACGCCGGCGTGGTCGCGGCCGACGATCAGATGCGAGCAACCGAAGTTCTGGCGGATCAGCGCGTGCAGCAGCGCCTCGCGCGGACCCGCGTAGCGCATCTCGATCGGATAGCCCGCCTGGATCACGGTGCCCGCGCGGAAGTAATGATCGACCATCGCCTGGACCGCGCGGGTGCGCACCTCGGCGGGAATGTCGCCGGGCTTGAGCTTGCCGAGCACCTGATGGATGAACACCCCGTCCAGCACCTCCAGCGCGATCTTCACGAGGTACTCGTGGCTGCGATGCATCGGATTGCGCGTCTGGAACGCGGCGACCCGCGACCAGCCTTTCTCGAGGAACAGCGCGCGCGCTTCGGCCGGGCGCAGATACAGATCCGGGTATCGCGACGGATACCCGCCTTCGTTCAGCACCATCACGCGGCCGGCGAGGTTCACGCTCCCCTGATTCAGGACCTTCGCGACGCCGGGATGCTTCGGATCCGTCGTCCGATAGACGTGCTCGGCCTCGATCGCCTTGTCGATCCGGTATTTCTCGTGCACTTCCAGGATCGCGAGGATCGAGCCGCCGTCCGCTTCGGTGAGCGCGACTTCCTCGGCGACGTGGACCTGATCGGCGAGGTCCTCGCTCACCGGCAGCGTGATCGGGATCGGCCAGAACAGGCCGCCGGTCATGCGCATGTCCACGCAGGCACCGCGCCAATCGTCGTGTCCCATGAACCCGACGAGGGGCGTGTAAGCGCCCATCGCGAACATCAGCACGTCCGACACCGCGCGCGAGTCCAGCGGCACCTTGCGCAGGCGTGCGGCCCGCCTGAGCTCCTCGCCGCGCTCCGTCTCGGGCAGCAGCAGCGGCTGGACCGAGGTCGAGCCGTGCGGTGGTACGAGTTGTGACATCCCGGGCCCCGGCGCGCCGCCGCGCGATCAGTCGACGATGTGGTACACCGGCGCTTTTTCCATCTTCCAGCGCCCGTTCTCGCGGTCGTACTGCGACAGCGTGAAGCAGTGCCAGTCGTTGTCGTCGAGCTTCGGGAAGTCTCCCCGGTAGTAATAGCCCGGCCAGCGCGTCTCCTGCCGGAACAGGGTGTGCTGCGCCACGCATTCCGAGGCGAGCACCCGATGATGCAGCTCCCACGCGCGCTGCAGCTGATGCAGGTCGGGGGCGCCGATGTGGTCCATGTCCTCCTTCAGCATCTGGAGGAGCTCCAGTCCGCGGGTGAGCATCGGCTCGTTGGTCGTGTAGTGGGCGCTGATGCCGCCGACGTACTCGTCCATGATCTTCTCGAGGCGCTGCAGCCCGTGCAGCGGCAGGATGAAGCTCGGCGACACGGTGCCCGCGACGATCTCGTTGCGGCCGACCCGGTAGTTCTCGAGCGGCTGGTAGACGGCCTCGCGCAGCGCCGCGTACTCGGACTCGCTGACCGCGGGCCGGTCCTGGCCCATGTCGTTCACGTACTTGACCGCGGCCTTCGCGGCGATCCGGCCTTCGGCGAACGAGCCGGAGGAGAACTTGTGGGCGGTGCCGCCGATGGCGTCGCCCGCGCCGAACAACCCCTCGACGGTCATCATCCGGTTGTAGCCCCACTGGTACTCGGACGGCGCGTAATCCTCCGGTCCGCTCGCCCACGCGCCCGAGCAGGTCGCGTGCGATCCCATCACGTACGGCTCCGACGTGGTGAGCTCCGGATTGGTCTCCTTCGGGTCGATGTTCTGCGAGGCCCAGACGATCGCCTGGCCGATCGTCATGCCGAGGAAGTTCTCCCAGCCGACGGTCTCCTTGTGCGGATCCTTGAACGCCTCCTTCGTGACCATGCGGATCGGGCCGCGGCCGGCCTTGACCTCCTCGAGCAGCGCGTGGTTGCGCAGGCAGGTCGGCACCGGATGATGGTTCACGTAGTCGCCGACCATCTTTTCGATCGAATCGCGCCAGAACGCCTCGTAGTCCTGGCCGTACGCGTTCTGCGTGTAGGTCTTCAGGTGCAGGAAGTACGCGCCGACGGGACCGTAGCCGTCCTTGAACCGGGTCAGCACGATCCGGTTCTCCATCTGGGTCATCTTCGCGCCCGCGAGGATCGGCAGCGCATAGGCCGAGGCGCTGCTCCACGGGGCGTACCAGGTCCGGCCCATGCCTTCGCCGACCGAGCGCGGCTTGAACAGGTGCGACGCACCGCCGGCGGCGACGATCACCGCCTTCGCGCGGAACACGTAGAAATCGCCGGTGCGGACGTTGAACCCGACCGCGCCCGCGACCCGGTTCGGTCGCTTCGAGTCCATCAGCAGGTGGGTCACCATGATCCGGTTGTGGATCTCGCTCGCCGCCTTGCGCGCGGCCTCCGCGACGATCGGCTTGTAGCTCTCGCCGTGGATCATGATCTGCCACTTGCCTTCGCGCTGATAGCGGCCGGTCTTGGGGTCGCGCATCATCGGCAGGCCCCACTCCTCGAACTTGTGCACGGTCGAATCGACGTGGCGGGCGATGTCGTAGCCGAGGTCCTCGCGCACCAGGCCCATCAGGTCGTTGCGCGCGTAGCGCACGTGATCCTCGGGCTGGTTCTCGCCCCACTGCATTCCCATGTAGCAGTTGATCGCGTACAGGCCCTGCGCGACCGCGCCGCTGCGCTCGATGTTCGCCTTCTCGACGCAGACGATCTTCAGGTCCCGTCCCCAGTACCGGGATTCGTACGTGGCTCCGCAACCGGCCATCCCGCCGCCGACGACGAGGATGTCCGAATCGACGAATACGGTCTTGCGGCTCATGCGACGACTCCCTTCTTCAGACGATTGCGATCGAGCGTCGGCAGCGCCGGCACATTGAGCGCGTCGGGCTCGTGCGCGAGCTCCTGCGAGTTCATCGCGGCCGCGGTCGGCGTCGTGTATTCGGCCGGGCCCTTGATCGATCCCCAGGGCGTGGTTCGGATCGGCGAGAGGAAATGCTTCTCGCGTCCGTCGCGGAACCGGATCCGCCAGGCGATCGTGCCCTTGTCCTCCTCGCGCAGCGCACGGACGCTGTGTCCGAGCGGCGCGAAGTCCGCATAGCCGCGCGCGTCGATCGCGTTCTGCGGGCAGGCCTTCACGCAGGAGTAGCACTCCCAGCAGAAATTGGGCTCGATGTTGTACGCACGCCGGTACGTCGTATCGATGTGCATGATGTCGGACGGGCAGATATCGACGCAGTATCCGCAGCCGTCGCAGTTCGTCATGTAGACAAACGTGGGCATGGACGATGCTCCTCAGGTTTCAATAATGGCGCGGCGGACGACGGGCGCTGCCGAGAGTCGCCGGACGGTCGGCGGGGGCGGGGAGATTCCGGCGGTAGCCGTTCGCCTGCTCGATGCGCCTTTGAAACGCGGCGGCGGGCTTGTAGAACATGTGCGCGAACTTCGACCACGGGACGGAGCCGAACAGCACCGTCGTCGCGAGCAGGTACAGCACGAAGAACACGTGGCTCCAGACCGCGACGTCCATCGCCGCGAGGCGCGCCCAGACGAGCGCGAAGCTCGCGCTCGCGAGCAGCGAGACGATGAAGAGGTCCGCGCGGACCAGACGGAACGGCGAGTGGCCCTCCGCGGCGACGTCGACCCGCAGCGTGAACCAGAACCAGTAGCCGCCGACGCAGATCAACGCGGCGCCGAGGTACCACAGGCCGGTGACGATCGCCGGTGCCGGCGAGCCGGCGGTCGGATACGCGAACACGATCAGCGCGGTGGCGACGACGTAGAAGATGAATCCGTACATCGTCAGCAGGTGGCTGATCCGGCGCGACGAGGTGTGGAACTCGCCGGCCGCGAGGCCGGTGACGACGACCGTCTGGATCGCGAACGCGATCTTCTCCCCGCCGCCGACCTCGCGCGTCGCGCGCTTGGCGACGGTCTCGCGGTGATTGAAGAAGTAGGTGGCGCTCTTCTTGTGCAGCATGTCGGCGATCGTGCCGAAGACGACGGCGAGGAACATCACGATCACGTAGATCTGCATGGCGGTGGGCGTGATCGAGGCGGGCAGCGCGGCGAACGGATTGAACGTGAACACTGGCGGTCCCCCGAGGGCTTCGGTCTTGTCGCCTGCGGGCCCCGATCCGGCTCGCGGATCCCCGGACCCACAGGTTTTCGCCACTCTATCCCCGGCGACGCCGCTCCGCAATAATCGCTTCAATCGATAAATGCGATTATTCTAATTCGCAATAGAGATCATTGATGACCCTCGACCAGTTACGCATCTTCGTCGAAGTCGCCGAACGCGGGCACGTCACGCGCGCCGCCGAGGCGCTGCGGATGAGCCAGTCGGCCGCCTCCGTCGCGATCGCCGCGCTCGAGGACCTGTATCAGGTCCCGCTCTTCAATCGCGTCGGCCGTGGGATCCAGTTGACCGAGGCGGGCCGGATCTTCCTGCGCGAGGCGCGCGCGGTGCTCGATCGCGCGGCCACCGCGCGCGCGGTGCTGCAGGATCTCGCGGGCAGTCCCGCGGGACCGATCGCGCTCGCGGCGAGCCAGACCATTGCGACGTACTGGCTGCCACGGCGGCTCGCGGCGTTCCATGCGACCAACCCGCGGGTGCGTCTCGACGTCGTCATTCGCAACACCCACGAGGTCGAGGCCGCGGTCGCCGCGGGCGAGGTGAGCATCGGTCTGGTCGAAGGACCGACGAAGCACCCGGCGCTGATCCGCACGCCTCTCGGGCACGATCAGATGGTGCTGGTCGTCGCCGCGGATCAACGCGCGCGGCCGGCTCGGCGATCGGGCAAGGTCGACATCGCGCGGCTGCGATGGGTCATCCGCGAGCCGGGGTCGGGCACCCGGCAGGGCTTCGAGGATCTGCTCGCGCGCGAGGGGCTCTCGCTCGACGACCTCAATGTCTTCCTCGTGCTGCCGGGCAACGAGGCGGTGCGCGAAGCGGTCGAGGCCGGCGCGGGCGCGACGATCATCTCGCGCCACGTGGTCGCCTCGGCGATCGCCGCCGGCAAGCTCGCCGAGATCCCGATCGACCTGCCGCGGCGGGAGTACGCGCTGGTGCGCCACCGCGACCATCACGTGACCGTGGCTCAGCAGGCGTTGATCGCGCAGCTGATCCGCGAGGGGGAGGCGGGATGAGGCGCGATTGCGCGGCTGGAGCGGGACCGCGCGAATCGGATGCCCCAATGAACGGATTGGCGCTCCCTACCGGATTCGAACCGGTGTTACAGCCTTGAGAGGGCCGTGTCCTAGGCCTCTAGACGAAGGGAGCCTATCGGGGACCTGCGCATCGACCGTTGGTCGCCGCTGGGTCGGAAGGG
>JAJYAM010000113.1 GCA_021779535.1 Pseudomonadota bacterium | reverse complement strand
ACCTGCCCGACGCGGGTCGCGATGCCGAGGCATTCCGTCGCCCCGGTCGTCGAGGCGAGCAGGGCAAGAACGAAAGGTGCGTCCATGCCATTCAATCTAACGGCACCTTCCGGTGCATTGCAAATCCGTCGCTGGTGGCTCCATCGGGCAGGTGCGCGGCGCAACATCCGAACCGCACTCACCCCACGCGGGTGCCACGCGATGCACCGCCGCTTGATTTTGCGCTGCGACCGTCTGCGATCGGCAACAATTCTCAATCAACGAGTAGAGTGGTGTAGTAGATGATGCCGTGCTGGACGCCTACCGGGCGTCGCAGAAGGCAGATTGCGCCGGGCCAGAGAGAACGCGGTGCGAGAGGCGGTGCATGCTTCAGGATTTCTCTCAGCTCACCTTGTGGCAGATGCCGCACGCGGTGGTCGTGATCGACCTCGACGGGGTGGTCCTGCACTGGAATCGGGCCGCCAACCGGTTGTTCGGCTATTCGCCCGATGAAGCCCGGACCCGGAAACTCGACGCACTGATCGTTCCGATGGACCTCGTCGCCGAGGATGAAAAGGCGCGGCAGTGGGCCATTACCCACGGCGAAGCCAACCTCGAGTCGTTTCGTCAGCGGCGCGACGGGTCGCTGGCGCGGGTCGACATCGTCTACACGCGCGTCGTGAACGAACCGCCGTCGCCAACGATGCTGCTCGTGACCATGCAGGACGTCACGCAGTTGCGGGCACGTCGCGACGCCGGCAGCGTCGGCGCCAGCTACGCGAAACTGCTCGATTCGACGCCCGATGCCATCGTGATCGCGAACCAGACCGGTCACATCGTGCTGGCCAACACGCACGCGCACACCCTCTTCGGTTACCGATCCGGGGAACTGGTCGGCCAGCCGGTCGAGGCCCTGCTCCCGGAACGCCTGCGGCAGGTCCACGTGGCGCACCGACACGCCTATCGTGCCCAGCCGCGGACCCGCGCCATGGGCATGGGCCTAGAGCTGCACGGCCGCCGCCGGGATGGCAGCGAGTTCCCGGTCGAGATCAGCCTGTGCCCGCTGGAAGTCAACGGTGATGCCATGGTGATGAGTGCGATCCGCGACATCACGGATCGCAAGCGCATCCAGCGCGAGCTGGAGCAGAAGAACGCCGAGCTGGCCGCCGCCAGCCATGCCAAGGATACCTTCCTCGCCAACATGAGCCACGAGTTACGCACCCCGCTGCATGGCATCATCGGTTACACGGGCACGTTGCTGATGGGCCTGCCCGGGCCGCTGAACGATGAACAGCGGCGTCAGCTTCAGACCGTGCAGGCCAGCGCCCACCATCTGCTCGAACTGATCAACGAGCTGCTCGACGTCGCCCGCATCAACGCGGGTCGGACCGAATTTCATCTGACCGAACAGGACGTCGGTGCGATCGCGATCGACGTCGTCGCGGCGCTGCGTCCCCAGGCCGAGATGAAGGGGCTCGCGTTCGAACTGGACCTGCCGGAAGACCCCCTGGTCACTCGCACCGACACCCGCGCCGTGCGGCAGATTCTCATCAACTTGGTCGGCAACGCGATCAAGTTCACGACCGAGGGATCCGTCCGGCTCACGGCCGGCCGCATCGACGGCGGCGAGGGCGACGTGCTGGAACTGGGCGTGGCCGATACGGGCCCCGGTATTGCCGACGACGACCGGGAGCGGATTTTCGGGCAGTTCGAGAGGCTCGCGGAGCGGATCGCCCCCGCCACCGAGGGAACCGGGCTGGGTCTATACCTCAGCCGGCGCCTGGCCGAGCAACTCGGCGGTACGATTCGCGTCGAGCCACGCGGGCCGCGCGGCAGCGTCTTCGTGCTCCGCCTACCGGTGAGTTGAATCCGCCGTGCCCGAGATCCTGGTCATCGACGACGACACGGCCAGCCGCGACCTGCTGGCCTATCTGTTGCGACACGCCGGTTACTCGGTACGCACGGCGAGCGACGGCGAGTTCGGCATCCTCGCGATGATCGACAGGGCCCCGGACCTCGTGGTCTGCGACTGCCAGATGCCGCGCCGGAACGGACTACAGGTCGCCGGCTTCATGAGGAACCACGAGCTGCTGCGCGACGTGCCGCTCGTCGCGGTGACTGCCGCGGCGCGACCCGCCGACCGTGAACGCGCGCTCGCGGCCGGGTTCGTGCGCTACGTCGTCAAGCCTTTCGATCCTTCCACCATCGTGTCGATTCTCGAGGAGACGCTCGATGCGGCACGACGGCTGAAGCTCGGTGACAACTGACCTATCGGGGTGACATGGCCACCATACTGATCGTCGACGACATTCCGGCCAACCGCGGCGTGCTGGCGGTGCTCGTCCAGCACCGCGGACATCGGCTGCTGGAGGCGGCCGACGGGCGCGAGGCGCTCGAGATCATCCGCCGGGAACGGCCGGATCTCGTGATCTCGGACATCCTGATGCCCGTGATGGACGGCCTGGAGCTGTTGGAGGCGATGCGCAGCGACCGAGCGCTCGCCGCCATCCGGATGGTGTTCTACACCGCCTACTACGAGGAACAGGAAATCCGCCGACTGATCAGCGACGGCAGCGTAGCCGCCGTGATCACCAAGCCGAGTTCGCCGGAAGAGATGCTGCGCATCATCGACGAGGTGACCGGGGCGACCACGCCGGCGCCGGCCTGGTCCGAACAGGACCGCGCGCGCTTCCTGGCTGCGCACGAACGGCTGCTGGTCGACAAGCTGTCGGCCCAGACGGCCGCCCTCGAAGCGGCCAACGAGCGCCTTGCCGCGCTGGTCAACGTCAACATGCAGCTCGCCTCCACGAGCGACCCGGATCGCCTGCTCGACGAGGTGCGACGCGCGGCGATGTCGCTGCTCGGCGCGCGTTCCGGCATTGTGCTGGCGCGCCGAGTCGGCGGGGAGGATGGCGGCCTCGGCGACGTCCGCCTCCTGCCGGTCGACGAAGATGCCTTCGCCAGCGCGGCCCCTCCCTGGAAGTGGGATCGTATCGCGACGCGGATCTCCGAAGGCGTGCCACTGCGCATCGGCGCGGACGCCGGCGACACGAGGCGCAACCGGCTGCTGCGGCGACTGGTCGGCGACCGGTCGATGCTGGCGGCGCCCATCCGGTCGCTGCACGCGAGCTACGGCTGGATCTGCCTGCTGGAGAAGCTGGCGGCACCGGAATTCTCGGCCGAGGACGAGCGCCTGCTCGGGATACTCGCGGCGCAATCGGGACGCCTCTACGAGAACGGCAGCCTCAACAAGCACCTGCTCGACCAGACCGAACAGCTGCGCCGCCAGGTCGACGAGCGGGCAGCCGCCGAACGCCGCCTCGCCACCCAATATTCGGTGTCGCGCATCGTCGCCCAGGCGACTCCGGGCGAGGACCCCGTACCCGCGTTGTTGGCGACGCTGTGCGCCGGCCTGGAGTTCGCGGTCGCAACGCTCTGGAGCGTCGACCAGAGCGGCGAGCGTCTCCAGTGTCATGCGGTACACACGGCCGACCTCGACGGTCTCGATACGTTCGCGGACCGGACGCGAGAGCTCAGGCTCGCTCGGGGCGAGGGCTTGCCCGGGCAGGTCTGGCGGGACGGTGAGACCGTGTGGATCGAGGACGCGTCGACGACGCCGGCGATATTGCGGCAAAACGAGGCCGCTGCGGCCGACTTGCACACCGGCATCGCGGTCCCCCTGATGTCTCGCGGCGAGATCACCGACGTACTCGAAGTCTTCTGCGTCCGGCAACGGCCGTTCCATTCCGAGACGGCGCTGGCGGTGACGACGATTGCCTCGCACATCGAGCGATGGCGCGAGCGCGTCACCAACGAACGGCGGGTCGCGCGTCTCGCGCGGGTGCACCGCTGGCTCAGCGAGGTGAACGCGGCCGTGATCCAAATTCGTGATCGGCGCCGGCTGTACCGGGAGGTCTGCCGGATCGCGGTGGACGCCGGCGGGTTCGGAATGGC
>JAJYAM010000007.1 GCA_021779535.1 Pseudomonadota bacterium | reverse complement strand
TGGCGCTCCCTACCGGATTCGAACCGGTGTTACAGCCTTGAGAGGGCCGTGTCCTAGGCCTCTAGACGAAGGGAGCCTATCGGGGACCTGCGCATCGACCGTTGGTCGCCGCTGGGTCGGAAGGGCTGGTAGTATACGGGCCAATTTTTTTGACTCAAGCGGAACCTTAAGTTTTTGAACGAATCCTCGACCCCCAACGCCCCGATCATCGTCCCGCGGTCCGAGCACCCGATCTCGCGCTCCGCGATCTCTCCGAACGCCCTGAGGGTGCTGTATCGCCTCAAGGAGGCGGGCTATCAGGCCTTCATCGTCGGCGGCGCGGTGCGCGATCTGCTGCTCGGCGTGCGTCCGAAGGACTTCGACGTCGCGACCAATGCGCTGCCGGAAGAGGTCCGGCGCTTGTTCCGCAACTCGCGGTTGATCGGCCGTCGGTTCCGGCTCGCGCACGTGCATTTCGGCAGCGAAATCATCGAGGTTGCCACCTTTCGCGCCGCGGCGGCGCCCGAGCGGGAGGATACCGAGGATCCCGACGCGGAGGGTCCGGCGACGGGGCTGGACGGGCCGGAGGATCGGGAGATCGATCCGCGAGGCCGGATCCTGCGGGACAACGTCTACGGGACGATCGAGGAGGACGTGTGGCGGCGCGACTTCACCGCGAACGCGCTCTACTACAACATCGAGGACTTCTCGGTCTGGGACTTCGTGGGCGGCGTCGCGGACGTCGCGGCGCGCCGCTTGCGCCTGATCGGCGATCCGGACGAGCGCTATCGCGAGGACCCGGTGCGGATGCTGCGGGCGGTGCGGTTCGCGGCGAAGCTCGATTTCACGTTCGATCCGGCGACCGAGTCGCCGGTCACCCGGCTCGCGTCGCTGCTCGACGGCGTACCGCCGGCGCGGCTCTTCGACGAGACGCTGAAGCTCTTCTTGTCGGGTTACGGCGCGCGGTCCTACGCGCTGCTGCGCCACTACGGCCTGTTCGAGCACCTGTTTCCGCTCGCGGCGGCGGCGTTCGCGCGGCCGCCGTACGCCTACGCGGAACAGATGCTCGATCTCGGCTTGCGCAACACCGACGAGCGGATCGGCGCGGACAAGGCGGTCACGCCGACCTTCCTGTTCGCGCTGCTGCTCTGGGGCGCGGTGCTGCGGGAGATGAACGAGCGCAACGCCGGGCCCGCGCCCGACGTCGCCCAGTTGCTGCAGGCTTGCGACGTGGTGCTGCGGGCGCAGCAGTCGCGGGTCGCGATTCCGCGGCGTTTCTCGGTGCCGATGCGGGAATTGCTGATGCTGCAGCCCCGCTTCAACCGGCGCAGCGGCGCGAAGAGCCTCGGGTTGCTGCATCATCCGCGCTTCCGCGCGGCCTACGATTTCCTGATGCTGCGGGTTCAAGCCGGCGTGGCCGACCCTGAGATCGCGACCTGGTGGACCGAGATCCAGACGCTCCCCCAGGAGGAGCGGCTGCAGCGCGTGCAGGCGCGCCCCGGGCAAGCGCCGGCCGCCGAGGGCGGCGCTCCCTCATCGTCGCGCCGGCGCCGGCGACGCCGGGGACCGCGGACCGGGCCGCCGCCGGCGGCGCCTTGAGAGATCGTGACGGCGCGGCGACGGACGCGCTCTGGCGGCCGGCCTACGTCGCGCTCGGCAGCAACCTCGGCGATCCGCGCGCGCGAATCGCGGACGCGTTCGAGCGGCTCGCGACCCTCGAGCGGTCGCGGCTCGTCGCGCGGTCGCGGCTCTACCGCTCGCGCCCGATGGGTCCGCGCGACCAGCCGGAATTCCTGAACGCCGCCGCGGGCCTGTTGACGACCCGCAGCGCGCGCGAGCTGCTCGACGACCTGCTCGCGATCGAGCGGGCGATGGGCCGGCACCGGACCGAGCGCTGGGGCCCGCGCGAGATCGACCTCGACCTGATCTGGATCGTGGGCGCGCCGATCGCCGAGCCGGGTCTCTCGGTCCCGCATCCCGGCGTTCGCGACCGCAATTTCGTGTTGTATCCTCTCGCCGATATCGCGCCGACGCTGGTGATCCCGGGATGCGGCCGCGTTTGCGAATTGATGGAACGGGTCGGGGCAGAGGGGATCGACGTCCTGGATGGCGAATCGAGTGGCTGAGTCGAGCGCGAACCCGCACCGGTTGATCGCGGTCGAGGGTCCGATCGGCGTCGGCAAGACGAGCCTGGCGCGTCGGCTGGCGCAGTCGATGAACGGCAAGCTGATCCTCGAGCAGGCCGACCAGAACCCGTTCCTCGAGCGCTTCTACCGCAACCCGCGGGCCGCGGCGTTCCAGGCGCAGCTCTCGTTCCTGTTCCAGCGCGCGCGGCAGATCGAGGAGCTGCGGCAAGCCGACTTGTTCGACGCGGTGCGGATCGCCGACTACCTCCTCGAGAAGGACCGGCTGTTCGCGCGCGTGACCCTGGACGACGCGGAATACGCGCTCTACGAGCAGGTCTACTCGCGCGTCGTCGTCGATGCGCCGAAGCCCGACCTGGTCGTGTACCTGCAGGCGCCGGTCGACGTGTTGTTCGACCGGATCGCGAAGCGCGGGATCCGCCACGAGCAGTTCATCGAGCGCGGGTACCTCGAGCGCCTGTCCGAGTCGTACGCGCGCTTCTTCCACGACTACGACGCCGCGCCGCTGCTGATCGTGAACGCGGCGTCCATCGATCCGGTCGGCAACGACGCGGACTACCGGCAGTTGTTCGCGCACCTGGCGAAGATCCGCCGCGGCCGGCATTTCTTCAATCCCGCCGGCGGCGACCTGCTGCCCGGCGTCTGACGAGCCGCGCGACCTACGGGTCCGATCGGGCGAACGGGCGTGACGCGTGCTCGGCGAGCGCCCAGCGCACGTGCTCGCGCACGAGCGCGGACGGGTGGTCGCTGCGCGCGGCGAGCGCGCGCACGACGGCCGCGGTGCGCGGCGCGTTGCCGAGCGCGACCGCGACGTTGCGCAGCCAGCGTTCGTGGCCGAGGCGGCGGATCGCGCTGCCCTCGGTCTTCGCGAGGAATTCGGGCTCACTCCAGCCGAGGAGCGCGACCAGATCCGGCCGATCGAGCCCCTCGCGCGGGGTGAAATCCGCTTCGCGGGTCGGCCGCGCGAACTTGTTCCACGGACACACGAGCTGACAGTCGTCGCAACCGTAGATGCGGTTGCCGATCGCGCGGCGGAACTCGACCGGTATCGCCTCGCGCAGCTCGATCGTGAGGTACGAGATGCAGCGGCGCGCATCGAGCCGGTAGGGTGCGACGATCGCGCCGGTCGGGCACGCCGGCCGGCACGCTTCGCAGGAGCCGCAGTGCGCACTCGCCGGGGTGTCCGCGGGCAGATCGAGATCGCAGTAGATCTCGCCGAGGAAGAAATACGATCCCGCGTCGCGACTGATCAGGTTCGTGTGCTTGCCGATCCAGCCGAGCCCCGCGTTGCGGGCGAGCGCCTTCTCGAGCACCGGGGCGCTGTCGGCGAACGCGCGATATCCGAACGGACCGATCGTCGCGGCGATCCGGTCGCACAGCCGCTGCAGTCGCCGGCGGACGAGCTTGTGGTAGTCGCGTCCGAGTGCGTAGCGCGACACGTAGCCGCGATCCGGCTCGGCGAGCACCGCCGCCGCGTCGGCGGCGCGCGGCCAGTAATCGAGGCGCGCGCTGATGCAGCTCACGGTCCCCGGGACGAGTTCCGCCGGGCGGGTCCGCTTCGTGCCGTGGCGGGCGAAATACGCCATCCGGCCGGCGAAGCCCGCGGCGAGCCAATCGCGGAACCGGGATTCGTCGGCGCCGAGGTCGATCGCCGCGATTCCGGTCGCGGCGAAGCCGAGCTCCGCGCTCCAGCGCCTGATCGCGGCGACGAGTTCGGTGCGGTCGGCGGTGGTCGGCGATTCCACGTTCGTATAATGCCGCACGATGACCCGTTTGACCCTCGATCTGCCGGATGCCTCGGCGACCGACGAACTCGGTGGCGCCCTCGCGCGCCGCTTTCCCGGCGCGAGCGATGCGGGCCGGGTCGTTTACCTGCAAGGTGAGATCGGCGCCGGCAAATCCTCGCTGGTGCGCGCGTTCCTGCGCGCCTGCGGCGTGCGCGGGGCGATCCGCAGCCCGACCTATACGCTCGTGGAAATCCACCCGGCGGGCGGTACGACCTTCGTGCACGTCGATCTGTACCGCCTGCGCGAGGGCGCCGGGATCGAGGAACTGGGCCTGCGCGAGTACTTCGGCGCGGGGCGGGTGCTGCTGATCGAATGGCCCGAGCGCGTTGCGGCCGGGCTGCCGGCACCGGATCTGTGGATACGGCTGGCCGACCGCGGCGCGGGCCGCCGGGCCTCGCTCGAGAGCGGCACTGAGGCCGGCGCAACTTGGCTCGGATATCTAGCGTCGGATGAGAGAATAATTCCCTATCTTTTTAATTTAACTTGAAAAATGATCGTCACCGGGTTTAACGTAATGTCTCATGAGGCGGACCGCATCCCAATGGCCTTGGCTGCTGTGTGCGTGGCTCGCGAGCGCCGTTACCGCCCACGCCGTGGCGTTGCGCCAGATTCGCCTGCGGCCGAGTCCCCATGGAGCCCGGGTCGTGCTGGATCTGTCCGGCCGGGCGCACCACGATTTGTTCTTGTTGCGCAATCCGGATCGGGTGGTCATGGACCTGCCGGGAACGCGGATGAGCCCCAGTGCGCGGGCGGTGCCGGCCGGTGCGGGTCTCGTCCGTGACGTTCGCTACGCGGAGCGGCCCGGCGGGATCCTGCGGGTCGTGCTCGACTTGCGGTCGGCCGCGGCGGCGAAGAGTTTCCTGAGTCTCCCGAACGCGCGTTACGGCTATCGCCTCGTCGTGGATCTGTCCGACGCAGCCGCGCGCGCGATCCCGGCGACCGCGATCCATGCGCCCGCCCGCGGCCGCGACGTCGTGATCGCGGTCGATCCCGGCCACGGCGGCGACGACCCCGGTGCGACCGGGGTGTACGGCACCCACGAGAAGGACGTCGTGCTCGCGATCGGCCGCGACCTCGCGGCCGACATCGACGCCCAGCCCGGGATGCGGGCGTACCTGACGAGGGACGGCGATTACTTCGTGCCCTTGCGCGAACGGATGCGCAAGGCGCGCGCGCACGATGCGGATCTGTTCGTGTCGATCCACGCCGATTCGATCCGCGACCACGACGTCGCCGGCGCATCCGTGTACATCCTGTCGCAGCGGGGCGCGACCGACGAGGCGGCCCGCTGGCTCGCGGAGCGGGAAAACGCGTCCGATCTGATCGGCGGCGTGTCGCTCGAGAACAAGAGCCCGGTGCTCGCCTCGGTGCTGCTCGATCTGTCCCAGTCGGCGTCGATGACCGAGAGCGAACAGGCGGCGCAGGACGTGCTGCATTCGCTCGAGCGCGTCGGGCAGGTGCATTACGATCGGGTGCAGCAGGCGCGATTCGTCGTGCTGAAATCGCCCGACATTCCGTCGATGCTGGTCGAGACCGACTACATCTCCGATCCGCGCGAGGAGCTGAAGCTGCGCACCCCGGCGAAGCAGATGAAGATCGCGCGGGCGATCCTGGCCGGCGTGCGCCGGTATTTCTACGCGAACCCGCCGCCGGGCACGCGGATCGCGCAGCGGGTCGCGGCGCGCGCCGACAAGACGCTGGTGGCCGACGGTGCGGGCCGGGTCGGAGCCGGGTCGAACGAGAGCCGGCGAGTCGACGACGAGCGACGCTGACGCCGCGGCGTTCGCTCGGGCTCCGGGCAATATGCGAACATAGTCCGTTCGCGAGGTTGCCGGTGCCGATTCGAGTCCTACCCGAAGAGTTGATCGATCAGATCGCCGCCGGCGAGGTCGTCGAGCGCCCGGCCTCCGTGGTCAAGGAACTCGTCGAGAACGCGCTCGACGCCGGAGCGCGACGGATCGAGGTCGAGCTCGAAGCCGGTGGCGCGGCGTCGATCCGGGTGCGCGACGACGGCCGGGGGATCGTTCCCGCGGAGCTGCCGCTCGCGCTCGCGCGCCACGCGACCAGCAAGATCGCGTCGCTCGCGGATCTCGAGCACGTGCGCAGCCTCGGGTTTCGCGGCGAAGCCTTGCCGAGCATCGCGTCGGTCGCACGTTTCACGTTGACGACGCGGGCGCCGGACGAGCCGCACGGCTGGACGATCGAGCCGCGCGACGCAGCGCCGGCGGCGCCGCGCCCGGCCGCCCATCCGTTTGGCACCACGGTCGAGGTCCGCGACCTGTTCTTCAACGTCCCGGCGCGGCGCAAGTTCCTGCGTGCGCCGCAGACCGAGTTCCAGCACGTGCAGCGCACGCTGGAACGGCTCGCGCTGTCGCGTTTCGACGTGGCGTTCCGCCTCGATCACCAGGGGCGCCGGGTCCTCGATCTGCCCCCGGCCGAGTCCGCGCCGGAGCGCTTGGCGCGCGTCGCCGAGGTCGCCGGCGGGGATTTCGCGGCGCACGTGCTCGAAGTCGACCATGTGACCCAGAGCCTGCGGTTGCACGGATGGCTCGGCTTGCCGACCTTCTCGCGCGGCCAGTCGGATCTGCAGTTCGTGTACTTGAACGGCCGCCCGTTGCGGGACAAGTTGCTCGCGAGCGCGGTGCGGCTCGGCTATCAGGACGTGCTGTTCCACGGCCGCTTCCCGGCGTACCTGATCTATCTCGATCTCGATCCGGCGCTGGTCGACGTGAACGCGCACCCGCAGAAGCTCGAGGTGCGTTTTCGTGATCCGCGCGCGATCCACGATTTCCTGTTCCGTACCGTCGAGCGCGCGCTCGCCGAGACCCGGCCGAGCGAAGCGGCGGGCGGTGCGACGGCGTGGCTCGTGGACGCGGCGAGCCGCGCGCAGGCACGCAGGCCCCCCTGGCAGCCGGCGTCCGCGCAGGGCGCGCTCCGCTGGTCGAACGCGCCCGACGCGGGCGCGGCGGTGCGCGAGACCGGCGCCGATGCGCCGCCTCCCCGGGGATCCCCCGGCGCGGACGGCGAGCCCGGCGATGCGCCGCTCGGCCATGCGATCGCCCAGCTGCACGGCGCGTACGTGCTCGCCGAGACCGCGCAGGGCCTCGTGCTCGTCGACATGCACGCCGCGCACGAACGGATTCTCTACGAACGCTTGAAGAAGCTGCTGCGGGGCGAGCGGCACAGCCAGCCGTTGCTCCTGCCCGAGACGCTGCGCGTCGGGCCGGCGCGCGCCGATGCGGCCGAAGCGCACCACGCGGAATTCGCCGCGCTCGGCTTCGATCTCGGCCGCCTCGGGCCGGGCGAGCTCGCGATGCGGGCCGTTCCGGCGCTGCTCGCCGGGTACGCGCCGGCCACGCTCGTCGTCGACGTGCTCGGGGACCTCGTCGAGCACGGCCTGTCGCACCGGGTCGAGGAGGCGATCGATCGGCACCTCGCGACCGCGGCGTGCCACGCCGCGGTGCGGGTCCATCGCAAGCTGAGCGTGCCGGAGATGGACGCGCTGCTGCGCGAGATGGAGCGGACCGACCGCGCGGATCAGTGCAATCACGGTCGGCCGACCTGGGTCCGCCTGTCGCTCGCCGATCTCGACCGGTTGTTCCTTCGCGGTCGCTGATGCCGCGCGTCGCGGTACTGCTGATGGGCCCGACCGGCGCGGGCAAGACCGACCTCGCGCTGCGCCTGGCCGGTCGCCTGCCGCTCGAGATCGTCAGCGTGGACTCCGCGCTCGTGTATCGCGGGATGGACATCGGCACCGCGAAGCCGGGCGCGGCGGTGCGCGCGCAGGTGCCGCACCACCTCGTCGACATCCGCGATCCGGCGGAGCGCTATTCGGCCGGCGATTTCGTTCGCGATGCCGAACGCGCGATCGGCGGGATCTGGGCGCGCGGGCGGATTCCGTTGCTGGTCGGCGGGACGATGCTCTATTTTCACGCGCTGACCGAAGGCATCGCGGAGCTGCCGGAACGCGATCCCGATCTGCGCGCGGCGATCGACGCGCAGGCGGCGCGCGTCGGGTGGGCGGCGATGCACGAGGAACTGCGTCGGATCGATCCGGCTGCCGCGGCGCGCATCCATGCGAACGATCCGCAACGCATCCAGCGGGCGATCGAAGTGTTCCGCCTGACCGGCACGACGATCAGCGAGCTGCAGTCGCGCCGCCGGTCGGCGCTCGCGGACGTCCGATACCTGCAGATCGCGGTCGCGCCCGCGCGGCGCGCCGAACTGCACGTGGCGCTCGCGGCCCGGTTCGACGCGATGATGCGCGCGGGGTTCTTGGACGAGGTCCGGCATTTTTATCACCGCGGCGACCTGACCCGGGAACATCCGTCGATGCGCGCGGTCGGATATCGCCAGTTGTGGCAGCATTTGGACGGCCTCCGGCCGCTGAACGTTGCGGTCGACGCGGGCATTGCGGCGTCGCGTCAGCTCGCCAAACGCCAGTGGACCTGGCTCCGGCGGCGCGCCGGCGCCCGATGGTTCGATCCCCTGCGCGAAAACGCGGTGCGGGCGCTCGAGGACGCGGTCGCGGCCGAGATCGAGGCGCGCGATTGACGCGACGCGCTCGAGGTTCGGCGCGTCGGACCGGGCGGGTCGGCGGCGTGCGCGGCGACCTGGCGAGAGCGCCGCTGTGCTAGGATTGAACGGCATTTGCCGCGGGTTTCACGGTTTGCTGCCACGACCGGACAAATGACATCGAACAACAAGGAGCTTCACTCATGGCCCGTGGTCAGTCGCTGCAAGACCCGTTTTTAAACGCACTCCGGAAGGAGCGGGTGCCCGTGTCGATCTACCTGGTGAACGGCATCAAGCTGCAGGGACAGATCGACTCGTTCGACCAGTTCGTGGTCTTGCTGCGCAATAGCGTCAGCCAGATGGTCTACAAGCACGCGATTTCCACGGTGGTGCCGGCGCGCAACGTGCGCCTGCCGACCGAAGAGGATGGCGAGATCGTCGAGCCAGCGATCGCCGAATGATGCGCGAGCGCCCGACCGTTGTTTGACCGTCCGGGGCGCGGCGAGCGCGCGGTCCTGGTCGGGGTCGGGATCGGCCGGCCGGTCGATCCCGCGGACATCGAGGAGTTTCGCGCACTCGCCGGGTCCGCGGGCACCGATTGCGCCGGGGTCGTGCTCGCGACGCGGCCGCGCCCCGATCCGAAGTACTTCGTCGGTTCCGGCAAGGCGGAAGAGATCAAGGCCTGCGCCGAGGAGGCCCAAGCCGACGTGGTCCTGGTCGACCGGACGCTGTCGCCGAGCCAGGAGCGCAACCTCGAGAAGCTCGTCGGCCGCCGCGTGATCGACCGCAATGGCTTGATCCTCGACATCTTCGCGCAACGTGCCCGCAGCTTCGAAGGCAAGCTCCAGGTCGAACTGGCGCAACTGACCCATCTGTCGACGCGGCTGGTCCGGGGCTGGACCCACCTCGAGCGGCAAAAGGGCGGTATCGGCCTGCGCGGTCCGGGCGAGACCCAGCTCGAGACCGATCGGCGCTTGATCGGCAAGCGGATCCGCACCTTGCGCGGACGCCTCGAGAAGCTCGCGTTGCAGCGCGATACCGGCCGGCGGGTACGCCGCGACGTACCGGTGCCGACCGTCGCCTTGGTGGGCTACACGAACGCCGGCAAGTCGACGCTGTTCAACGCGCTCACCGGATCGTCGACCTACGTCGCGAACCAGCTGTTCGCGACCCTCGATCCGACCGTGCGGCGCCTGCGTCTCGAGCGAGTCGGCGAGACCGTGCTCGCGGATACCGTGGGATTCGTGCGCGAGCTGCCCCACGAACTCGTGGCGGCGTTCCGTTCGACCCTGCTCGAGGCGCGCGAGAGCGACCTGTTGCTCCACGTGGTCGATTCGGCGGATCCGGCCCGTCACGAGCGCATCGCGCAGGTCCGCGAGGTGCTGCGCGGGATCGGCGCCGGCGAGATTCCCGAACTGCTGGTGTTCAACAAGATCGATCGCAGCGGCGAGCCCGCGCGGATCGAGCGCGATGCGGACGGCCGCCCGGTCCAGGTGTGGTGCTCCGCGGTCACCGGTGCGGGGCTTGCGGAGCTGCGGGACGCGATCGGCGTGTGGGTGAAGCCGGATCGGGTCGCTCGGACGCTGCGGTTGCCGCTGTCCGCGGCGGCGCTGCGCTCCGAGCTGTACCGTCGCGATGCGGTGCGCGCGGAACGGCAGCGCGATGACGGCGGTTGGGACGTCGACGTCGAGATCGACGCGAACGACCTCGCCGCGCTCGCCGGTCGACACGGGTTCCCCGCCGAGAATGCGCCGGATCGGCAGTCCGGCGAGAAAAAGCGAGTTGCGTGAGCGACTTGTGAGCGACGCTCCGGCTGCCTAGAATGTCGCGCTCCGCACGGCGCGATCGAACGCTGCCGTGGCGGACGCCCCGAACGTTATTGTTAAGGTCCATGATGGCTTGGAACGACCCCGGCGAGAAGCGCAACCCCTGGAATCGCCAGCGTCCGCAGAGCGACTTGGACGAGATCCTGCGCAAGGCGCGGCGCGCGATCGGCGGACTGTTCGGTCGCAAGCCCGCCGGCGCATCGGCCAAGCCGCCGATCGACTGGAAGCGGGGGCTCGCGATCCTGGCCGTCGCGATCGGCGGGCTGTGGCTCGGGAGCGGCTTCTACCGGGTGGATGCGCAGCAGCGGGCCGTGATCCTGCGGTTCGGCAAGTACGTCGCGACGATGTCGCCGGGCTACAACTGGCACTGGCCGTGGCCGATCGAGCGCAAGATCATCGTCAACGTCTCGCGCGTCTACAGCATCACCGACGACGAGAGCGTGCTCACCGCCGACACGAACCTGGTCGAGGTGAAATCCGCGGTCCAGTACACCCAGCCCGATCCGCTGAAACTCCTGTTCCAGGTGCGCGACGTCGACGAGACGCTGGTGCAGGTCTGCGAGAGCGCGATGCGCGAGGTGATCGGCCAGGCGACGCTGAACCAGGCGCTCGCCATGGATCCGACGATCCCGCAGCGCGCCCGCGTGCTGATCCAGCGCACGCTCGACGGCTACCGGATGGGGATCCACGTCGTCAGCGTGAACCTGACCGACATCAACGTGCCGGAGCCGGTCCAGGCCGCGCAGCGCGACGCGATCAAGGCCGACAAGGACCGCCAGCGCTACGAGCAGGAGGCGCAGGCCTACCGCAACGACTTGCTGCCGCGCGCCCGGGGCGATGCGGCGAAGACGATCCAGGATGCCGAGGCCTACCAGGCGCGGGTCGTCGCGCTCGCACAAGGCGATACCGCGCGCTTCGACGACGTGCTCGCGCAATACCGGCGCGCGCCGGCGGTCACCCGCGAACGGATCTACCTGCAAACGATGCAGGAGGTGTACGCGCGCGCCCGCAAGGTGGTCGTCACGACCTCGCACGGCACCAACCTGATTTACCTGCCGCTCGACAAGCTGATGGCCGCGCCGCCGGCCGCGGACTCGTCGTCGTCGTCGTCCACGCCGACCGGGTCGGTGCGGGTGCAGGCCGTGCTCCCGGCGCCGCCGGATGCAGCCGCGCCGGCGGATGCGCCGACCCACGATGGCGGAGGGGGACGCTGATGCACAACCGCGTGCTCTTCGCGTTGATCGGCGCGGCGGTGCTCGCGCTGCTGGTGCGCGCGAGCGTCTTCACGGTCAGCGAGGGTCAGGGAGCGATCGAGTCGGTCGGCGGCGAGATCGTCGACACGCATTTCGCGCCGGGCCTGCACTTCAAGGTGCCGCTCGTCGATCAGGTGTCGAAGTTCGACGAGCGCGTGCTCACCCAGTTCTACCCGGACGAGCGGTTCCTGACCCACGAGCAGGAGCAGCTGAACGTCGACTTCTACGTGAAGTGGCGCATCGTGCACCTGCGCCGCTATTACGAGGCGACCGGCGGCTCGGAGGACGTCGCGAACGCGCGTCTCGGGGAGACGATCGAGGACGCGATGAAGAGCGTCGTGACCCAGCGCACCTTGCCGCAGGTGATCACCGCCGACCGGACGGAGTTCACCCGCGCGATGATGAAGACCGCGGCACCGGCCGCGCGCGGGCTCGGCGTGCGAATCGTCGACGTGCGCATCACCAAGATCGATCTGCCCTCCCAGGTGCGCGACTCGGTGTTCGACCGGATGCGCGCGACGTTCAAGGCCCAGGCGGCGAAGCTGCGCGCGCAAGGGCTCGAGTCGGCCGAGACGACGCGCGCCGAGGCGAGCAAGGAACAGACCGAGATCCTCGCGGCCGCGGGCGCGAAGGCGCAGGAGATCCGCGGCGCCGGCGACGCCAAGGCCAGCCAGACCTACGCGCTCGCGTACTCGCAGGATCCGTCGTTCTATGCGTTCTACCGCAGCATGCAGGCCTATCGCGACTCGATCGGCACGCCCGGCGACGTGCTGGTCGTATCGCCGAAGGGCGAGTACTTCAAGTATTTCTCTCACCCCGGCACCGGGCGCTGACGGTCGCGGGGGCGATCGTGAACGTCGGCTGGAGTGAACTATGGCGCACGCTGGGCGGCGCGTTCGCGCTCTACCTGGTGCTCGAGGGCCTGCTGCCGTTCCTCGACCCCACGGCGGCGCAGCGCCTGATGGCGCGCCTCGCGCAGACCGATGCCGAGCAGCTGCGATGGGGCGGCCTGGTGAGTATCGTTGCGGGTCTCGGCTTACTGTGGGTCGCGCGTCATGGGTAAGAACGTCGTCGTCATCGGCTTGCAATGGGGCGACGAGGGCAAGGGCAAGGTCGTCGACCTGTTGACCGACTCGGCCCACGCGGTCGTGCGCTTCCAGGGCGGCCACAACGCGGGCCATACGCTCGTGATCGGCGGCAAGAAGACGATCCTGTCGTTGATCCCGTCGGGGATCCTGCACGACCACGTTCAGTGCTTGATCGGCAACGGCGTCGTGCTGTCGCTGGAAGCGCTGTTCCGCGAGGCCGAGACGCTGATCGGCGAAGGGGTCCCGGTCTTCGATCGCCTGCGAGTGAGCCCGTCCTGCCCGCTGATCCTGTCGTCGCACGTCGCGCTCGATCGCGCGCGCGAGCAGGCGCAAGGCGCGAATGCGATCGGCACCACCGGGCGCGGGATCGGCCCGGCCTACGAGGACAAGGTCGCGCGCCGCGCGGTGCGCGTCGCGGACCTGTTCCACCGCGAGCGTTTCGCGGCGAAGGTCGGCGAGATCCTCGATTACCACAACTTCGTGCTGCAGCATTACTTCCACGTGCCGCCGGTCGATTTCCAGCAGGTCCTGGAGTCGAACCTCGCGCTCGGCGAGCGGCTGAAGCCGCTCGTCGCCGACGTGACCGGGATCCTCGATCGTCTCGGCGCCGAAGGGCGCAACGTGCTGTTCGAGGGCGCGCAGGGGGCGATGCTCGACGTCGATCTCGGCACCTATCCGTTCGTGACCTCGTCCACGACGACCGCCGGCGGCGCGGCGGCCGGCACCGGCATCGGGCCGCGCCGGCTGCACGAGGTCCTCGGGATCGTGAAGGCCTATGCGACCCGGGTCGGCGCGGGACCGTTCCCGACGGAACTCTTCGACGAATACGGCGAGCACCTGTCGCGAGTCGGCCACGAGTTCGGCTCGGTGACCGGGCGCCGCCGGCGCTGCGGGTGGTTCGACGCGGTCGCGCTGCGCCGTTCGGTCGTGCACAGCAGCTGCTCGTCGCTGTGCGTGACCAAGCTCGACGTGCTCGATGGCCTCGACTCGGTGCGCGTCTGCGTCGGCTATCGGATCGACGGACGCATCGTCGACACGCCGCCGATGTCGTCGGTGAGCTTCGCCGATTGCACCGCGGTCTACGAAGAGCTGCCCGGCTGGAACGAGAGCACCGCGGGCCTGTCGAGCTACGAGGCGTTGCCGCCGAACGCGAAGTCGTATCTCGCGCGCCTGCAGGCGCTGGTCGGCGTTCCGATCACGATGATCTCGACCGGACCCGATCGCGACCAGACGATCGTCCTCGAGAGCCCGTTCGCCTGAGGCCGCCGCGCGGGCGCGCGATCCGCTCGGGGATTTCCACGAGTGCCGGGAGGCGCTTCGGCGCGGACAATCGACACATGCACGAGGTCGGGCGCTTGCGCGTGTTTCACGATCGGACCGAGGCCGGCCGCGCGCTCGCGGCGCGGCTCGGCGAGTATGCGCGGCGTCCCGACGCGCTCGTGCTCGGCCTGCCGCGCGGCGGCGTGCCGGTCGCGCACGCGATCGCGGCCGCGCTCGAGCTGCCCCTCGACGTGCTCGTCGTCCGCAAGCTCGGCGCGCCGGGCCAGCCGGAACTCGCGATCGGCGCGATCGCGGCGGGCGTCGTCGTGCGCAACCCGGAGGTCGGCGGCTGGTTCGCGGGCGATCGGCGGATGCTCGACGCGACCGTCGAGCGCGAGCGGGCGGAACTCGCGCGGCGCGAGCACCTCTATCGCGCGAACTCGCCGCCGCTCGCGCTCGAGGGGAGGACGGTGCTCCTGGTCGATGACGGTGCGGCGACCGGCGCGTCGATGCGTGCGGCGGTCGCCGTCGCGCGCGCGTTGCATGCCGGATTCGTCGTCGTCGCGCTGCCGACCGCGTCGCCCGAGGCCTGCCGCGCCTTGCGGCGCGACGCCGATCGCGTCGTCTGTCTGCAGGTGCCGCCGTCGTTCAACGCGGTCGGGGAGTGGTATGAGCAGTTCGACCCGACGACCGATCGTGAGGTGATCGACCTGCTGCGTGCGCGATCCGCGGCGCCGCCGGCGGCGAGCTGAGCGCGCGCGGCGGCGGCTGCGATCAACCCTCCAGGCGATGGTCCTGCGCGTGCCGCTTCTGCGCGAGTTCGTCGAGGAGGCGGCGGGCGGTGTCGAACGCATGCCGGAGCGCGAGGTAGGCGTCCACGTCCTCCGGATGCGGGTGCTTGGCGCTGTCGACGTGCACGGTGCGTCCGGGCACCTCGATGTCGATCTTGATCACGAACGGCGCGCCCTTGTTTTGATGCGCGTCCGGCGTGTCGATCGTCACGTGGCACCCGACGATCTGCGAGTGGATCCGCTCGAGGCGCTCGAGCAGTTCGCGGGCCTTGGCCTCGACGGCGGGTGATGCGGGCATGTGGCGAAACGTGATCTGCAGGGATTTTTGCATCCGACCATCCAGTGCGGGAGTGCGTGTCGATCGAGTTCCGGCCAATGATCGCCGAATTCCCGCGCACTGTCATGCGGGGTTTCCAGGAAGCCGGTTCGGACAGGCCCGATGACCGGGCCCCGCGAGAATCGTATGCTCCATGCCATGAGTCTTCGCGTCGTCGTCGCCGACCGTGCCCGGGCCCGCATCTACGAGGTGCCGCGGGTTCGCGGGCCTTTGCGTCTGGTGGAGCAACTCGACGACCCTCAGGCGCATTGGCACGACCGGGACTTCAAGTCCGACCGTCCGGGCCGCGTGTTCGACCATGCGTCCGGCGGCGGGCGGCGCGGCGCGGTCGCGCATCACGGAACGCAGGGCGAGCGCTCGCCGTCGAAGCACGAGGCCGAAGTGTTCGCGCACCGCATCGTCGCGGCGCTCGAGCAGGCTCGGGCGCAGTTCACGCGGCTCGCATTGGTCGCCGAACCGGGATTTCTCGGGCAGCTGCGCGCGGTCTTGCCGCACTCGCTCCAGGCGGCCGTCGTGCTCGAGATTCCGAAAGACCTGGTGCACCTCGACGAGGGGGCGCTCGACGAGGCCTTGTCGCCGGCTTTGTACGCGAATCCCGCTTGACTCGCGCGACACGCCGCGGCCGATCCCGTTTCCTGTTAGACTGCGCGGGTGCCTGGTCGCCGGCGCTTGCCGACTCGGACCGTCCGCTCCGGCGGGTGTCGACGCCGATGCGCGCCGACCCGCGAAGGCTCAATCAACCATCAAGTATTTGATAGTCAACGGGTTCTCAAGGAGTGGTGCCCAGGAGAGGACTCGAACCTCCACGAATTTCTCCACTGGTACCTGAAACCAGCGCGTCTACCAGTTCCGCCACCTGGGCACGAGGGGGCGCGCCTACGGCGCAGGCCGCGAAATGTACGCACAGCCCTGCGCCTTGTCAATCGAATCGAATCGAGCCGGACGGATGCAATGCCGGCCACGGGAGTATTGAGAACATGACGAATCAGAACGGCGATCACGGGCCGCGCAACGGCCGGCGCGCGAACGCAGCGGCGCGCGCCGCCGGCCGGCCGCGCGGGACCGGCGCGGACGACCCGCCCGGCGCGGACTGGCGGGCGCAGGACCCGAAGTTCGAGCTCGAGAAATCGCGTTACGCGGCACCGATCGCGAGCCGTGAGCTGCTGCTCTCGCATCTCGCGCAGGCACCGGAGCCGCTCAGCACCGACCGCATCGCGCGGCGCCTCGGCATCACGGTGCAGTCGGAGCGCGACGCGCTCGACAAGCGGCTCGCGGCGATGGTGCGCGACGGGCAGGCGGTGCTCACCGCCACCGGTTACGCGAGCGTGGGGTCGGGAGAGCGGGTCGCCGGTCGGGTGCGCGGGCGCGCGAGCGGCGAGGTCACCGTCGTGCCGGACGACGGCGGCACGTGGATCGCGCTCGCGCGCGTCGACGCGGCGACGCTGATGCACAACGACCGGGTCGAGGTGCGCGTCGTCGGCGTCAACGAGCGCGGCCGTCCGCTCGCGCGCCTGATTCGCCGCATCGCGGACGCACCGATGAAGCTCGGCGGGATCTGGCACACGGGCCCCGCCCACGGCCGGGTCGCGCCCGAGGATCCCGGCCATTGGTACGGGGTCGAAGTGCCGTTCGCGGATCGCGGCGGCGCATCCGATGACGACTACGTCATCGTCGAGGTCACCAAGCGACCGCTCGGCGAGATCGCGGCGCGCGGCCGGGTCGTCGAGGTGCTGCGCGATCTTCGGCCCGCCGATCTGGCGGCCCGCCTCGCGCTGCTGCGCCACGACTTGCCGGAGCGGTTTCCGGCGGCGGTCAACGCCGCCGCGAACCGTTTCGGACCGCAGGTCACGTCCGCCGACTGCGCGGGGCGCGAGGACCTGCGCGATCTGCCGCTGGTCACGATCGACGGGGAGGACGCACGCGACTTCGACGACGCGGTCTACGCCGAGCCGCTGCGGGGCGGCGGCTGGCGCCTCGTCGTCGCGATCGCCGACGTCTCGAACTACGTGCGCGTCGGCGACGCGATCGACCTCGAGGCGCGCGCGCGCGCGACCTCGGTGTATTTCCCGGACCGCGTATTCCCGATGCTGCCGGAACATCTGTCGAACCACCTGTGTTCGCTGATGCCGCGGGTCGACCGGCTCGCCTATGTCTGCGACATGCGCGTCGGCAAGACCGGCGCGCTCGGCAAGGCGCGCTTCTACGAGGCGGTGATCCGGTCGCACGAACGCCTGACCTACGAAGGCGCGTGGGCGTTCCTCGAGGACCCGAATGCGCCCGGCGCGCCCCGGCTCGGTGACGCCGTCGCCGCATCGCTGCGCGCGCTGCACTCGCTGTTCGGCGCGCTGAAGGCGGCGCGCGACGCGCGTGGCGCGCTCGATTTCCGTGGCGGCGAGGTCAAGGCCCGGATCGGCGCCGACGGCGCGATCGAGGGTTTCCACACCGTCGTGCGCACCGACGCGCACCGGCTGATCGAGGAATGCATGATCGCGGCGAACGTCCAGGCGGCGACCGCGCTGCGTCTCACGCAGACCCGAAGCCTGTACCGCGTGCACGGCCGTCCGGAGGAGAAGCGCGTCGACGAGCTGCGCCGGATCATGAACGCGCTGAAGATCGGCGCGCCGTTCTCCGAGGAGCCGACCGCGAACGAGTTCCGGATGCTGATCGAACGGCTCGTCGACCGGCCGGACGGGGCGCTGCTCGAGGGTCTCGTGATCCGTGCGCTCGCGCAGGCGGTCTACCAGCAGACCAACATCGGCCACTTCGGCCTCGCGCTCACCGAGTACGCGCACTTCACGTCGCCGATCCGCCGCTATCCGGACCTGCTGGTGCATCGCGCGCTCAAGGCGTCGACCGCGCCGTCGAGCCCGTCCGGCCACCGCTACGGGGTCGAGGAACTGCAGTCGCTCGGTCGCGAGAGCTCGCAGCGTGAGCGGCGGGCCGATGAAGCCTCGCGCGAGGTGCTCGGGTACCTGAAGTGCCTGTACCTGCGCCCGCGCGTCGGCGAGGCGTTCGATGCGACGATCACCAGCGCGCTGGAGTTCGGCCTGTTCGTGCAGCTGAAGGAGATGCCGATCGACGGACTGGTCCACGTGACCGCGATACCCGGCGATTACTGGCAGCTCGACGATGGCGGGCTCGGGCTCGTCGGACGCTCGACCGGGCGACGCTTGCGGATGGGGGATCCGGTGCGCGTGCGGCTGCGCGTGGTCGACCTCGCGCAGCGCCAGGTGGACTTCGAGTTGCTGGACCAGCCGGAGCCGCAGCGCACCGGCCGCGGCGCGCGACGCTCGGGCGGACGCCGGCGGGGCGCGCGTGGCTGACGGCGCCCGCCAGTACGTGCACGGACTGCATGCGGTCGAGGCCATGCTCGACCGGGCCCCGGAGCGGGTGCTCGAGATCTGGATCGCGGCGGGGCGTGACGACCGGCGCATGCGGGAGCTGAAGCGACGCGCGGAGGCGCTCGGCTTGCGCGCCCAGAGCGCGACGCCCCGGACGCTCGAGGCGATGGCGGGCTCGAACGCCGTGCACCAGGGCATCGTCGCCGCGATCCGCCCGACCCGTCCCTGGGACGAATCGGAACTGCTCGCCGCAGTCGATCGGCTCGGCGAGGACCCGCTCCTGCTGGTGCTCGACGGCGTGACCGATCCGCACAACCTCGGCGCGTGCCTGCGGACCGCGGAAGCCGCGGGCGCGCACGCGGTCGTGATTCCGCGCGACCGGGCCGCCGGCGTCGACGGCGCGGCCCGCAAGGCCGCGGCGGGCGCCGCGGAATTCGTGCCGGTCGTCGCGGTCACCAACCTCGCGCGCACGCTGGAGCGGTTGAAGGAACGCCGGGTCTGGGTCGCCGGGACCGCCGCCGACGCGCCGGACACGATCTACTCGGCGGACCTGCGCCGCCCGCTCGCACTCGTGCTCGGCGGCGAGGGCAGCGGGATGCGCCGGTTGACCCGGGAGCGTTGCGACTTCCTGGTCCGGATCCCGATGGCGGGCCGGATCGAGTCGTTGAACGTCTCGGTCGCGACCGGCATCGCGCTGTTCGAGGCGGCGCGGCAGCGCCGCGAGCCGCCGGGTTGACCGCCGGAACCGGGGCGCGTATCCTTCGCGCTCTTTTCGCCGGGCAACCGGCTTGACTCCTTGCCTCACCGCTCGCAACGGGAGGCGTAATCCGCAAGGAGACGACATGCGACATTACGAGATCGTGCTCCTGGTCCACCCGGACCAGAGCGAGCAAGTGCCTGCGATGATCGACCGCTACCGCGGGATGATCACGGCGGGCGGCGGTGCGGTGCATCGCTTCGAGGATTGGGGCCGGCGTCAGCTCGCCTATCCGATCGCGAAGGTCCACAAGGCCCACTACGTGCTGATGAACGTCGAGTGCGACCAGAAGACCCTGGGCGAACTCTACGGCGCATTCCGATTCAGCGACGCGGTGTTGCGTCACCTGGTCGTGAAGATGGACGAGGCGGTGACCGAACCGTCGCCGATGGCGAAGTCCTCGGAAGACGGCGCGCGGCGTCACGAGGAATTCGACGACGCCGACGACGAAGAAACCCCGGCCAGCGCGCGCTGAGCGGACGCAGTTCAAGGAGCTTCCATGGCACGTTTTTTCCGCCGCAAGAAATTCTGCCGCTTCACCGCCGACGGCGTGAAGCAGATCGACTACAAGGATCTCGGCACGCTGAAGGGCTACGTCACCGAGACCGGCAAGATCGTCCCGAGCCGGATCACCGGCACGCGCGCGCACTACCAGCGGCAGCTGCAGCTCGCGATCCGCCGGGCGCGCTATCTCGCGTTGTTGCCGTACACGGATCAGCACTGAAAGGGCGGAGGGCGCATCGATGGATATCATCCTCCTGCAGAAGGTCGCGAACCTCGGGCAGATCGGCGACCGGGTGAAGGTCAAGCCGGGCTACGCGCGCAATCATCTCGTGCCGACCGGGCGGGCGACGCTCGCGACGCCGGCGAACGTCGCCAGGTTCGAGGCGCAGCGGGCCGAACTCGAGGCGAAGGCGCACGCGGAGCTGCAGCACGCGCAGGAGCGTGCGGCGAAGTTCGAGAACTTCAAGCTCGAGCTGAAGGCGAAGGCGGGATCCGAAGGCAAGCTGTTCGGATCGATCGGCACGGCGGACATCGCCGAGGCGGCCGTGAAGGCCGGCTATCCGATCACCCGCGCGGAAGTGCGGATGCCGAACGGACCGATCCGCTCGACCGGCGATCACTCCGTCGAGCTGCACCTGCACACCGACGTGGACGTGACCCTGCAGGTCACGATCGTTGCCGAAGAATAGCGGCGCCCCGAGCCGCGTCGCGCACGGATAGCACGTGGCGGAACCGGCGAGCCGGCGGTCGACCGAGGCGGGGATCCGCCTGCCGCCGCATTCGGTCGAAGCCGAGCAATCGGTGCTCGGCGGGTTGTTGCTGGACTCGGCGGCCTGGGATCAGATCGCCGATCGCGTCGCCGCCGGCGACTTCTACCGGCACGATCACCGGTTGATCTTCGACGCGATCGCCTCGCTGGTCGAGCGCGGCCAGCCCTGCGACGCGGTCACGGTCTCCGGCTTCCTCGAGAGCCAGGGGCTCTCGGACCAGATCGGCGGCCTCGCCTATCTCGGCGCGCTCGCGCGCGACACGCCGACCGCGGCCAACATCCGCGCGTACGCGGACATCGTCCGGGAGCGCTCGATCCTGCGCCAGCTCGTCACCGCGGGCAACGCGATCGCCTCCTCGGCGCTCGAGCCCGAGGGGCGCGAGGCGCGCGAGATCGTCGACGACGCGGAGCGGGCGGTGTTCGAGATCGCGGAGCGCGGCGCGCGCGGCACCGTCGGCTTCCAGCCCGTGAAGAACGTCCTGCCCGCGGTCGTCGACCGCATCGACGAGCTGTACAACTCGCCGGACCTGCTCACCGGGATCTCGACCGGATTCAAGCAGCTCGACGAGATCACCTCGGGCTTGCAGCCGGGCGACCTGATCGTCGTCGCCGGCCGGCCGTCGATGGGCAAGACGACGCTCGCGGTGAACATCGCGGAGAACGCGGCGCTCGGCGCGAACAAGGCGGCGGCGATCTTCAGCATGGAGATGTCCGCCGAGTCGTTGACGCTGCGGATGATCTCCTCGCTCGGACGGATCAATCAGGCGCACCTGCGGTCGGGACGGCTGCAGGAGGACGACTGGCCGCGGATCGACTCGGCGATGACGCAGCTGTCGAACGCGCGGATCTTCGTCGACGAGACGCCGGCGCTCACGCCGACCGAAGTCCGTGCGCGCGCGCGCCGGTTGAAGCGCGAGCGCGGGCTCGACCTGATCGTCGTCGACTACCTGCAATTGATGCAGGTCGCCGGCACGAAGGAGAACCGCGCGACCGAGATCTCGGAGATCTCGCGCTCGCTGAAGGCGCTCGCGAAGGAATTGAGGGTGCCGGTGATCGCGCTGTCGCAGCTGAACCGCAGCGTCGAGCAGCGGGTCGAGAAGAAGCCGGTGATGTCGGACCTGCGCGAGTCCGGTGCGATCGAGCAGGACGCCGACGTGATCCTGCTGATCTATCGCGAGGAAGTGTACGACTCGAACACGACCCGCAAGGGCATTGCGGACATCATCGTCGCGAAACAGCGCAACGGCCCGATCGGCGAGGTGCAGCTCACCTTCCTCGGGCAGTACACGAAATTCGAGAATTACGCTCCCGAGTCCTACGCCGAGGGCGTATTCGGCTGAGCGGCGCCGGGTTCCCCGGCAGGCTCGCGACGGCCGATCGCGCCGACCGGCACCGTCGCGACCGCGGGTGACCGTACGCCTTCCTCCGCGTACTGGATCGGCAGCTCCGGCGCCATCGGCCCGCTGACGCGCGGCCCGCGCAGCGCGGTGAGCATCGCCTTCAGCGGCCGGCTGAACGCATCGTTGACCGCGGTGCCTTCGAAGCCGCAGTGGGCCATGCAGTTGTTGCAACGCGGATTCCGGCCGACGCCGTAGCGTTCCCAGTCGGTCTCCTCGATCAGCGAGCGGTAGCTCGGCGCATAGCCCTCGTCGGTCAGCAAGTAGCAGGGCCGCTGCCAGCCGAACACGTTGTACGTCGGGTTGCTCCACGGCGTGCATTGATAGCGCTGATTGCCGGCCAGAAAATCCAGGAACAGCGCCGAGTGATTGAACACCCAGCGCCGGCGCGCCTGGCCACGGCGGCGGAAGATCTCGCGGAACAGCTGCTTGCTCGCGTGGCGGCCGAGGAACACGTCCTGCCGCGGCGCATGGTGGTAGCTGTAACCCGGCGAAACCGTGATTCCTTCGATGCCGAGATCCATCGCGGTGTCGAAGAAATCCGCGACGTCGTCCGGGTTCTCTCCGTTGAACAGCGTGCAGTTGATCGTGACCCGGAAGCCCTTCTGCCGCGCGAGCTGGATCGCCGCGACCGCCTTGTCGAAGACGCCTTCCTGGCAGACCGATTCGTCGTGACGCTGCCGGTTGCCGTCGAGGTGGATCGAGAAGGTCAGGTACGGCGAGGGCCGGTACTCGTCGATGTGCTTCGCGAGCAGGAGCGCGTTCGTGCACAGGTACACGAATTTCTTGCGGGCGACGATGCCCTCGACGATCTGCGGCATCTCCTTGTGGATCAGCGGCTCGCCGCCCGGGATCGACACGATCGGTGCGCCGCACTCGTCGACCGCGCGCAGCGCATCCTCGACGCTGACGCGTTGTTGCAGGATCTCCTTCGGATAGTCGATCTTGCCGCAACCGGCGCAAGCCAGGTTGCACTGGAACAGCGGTTCCAGCATCAACACCAACGGATAGCGCTTGTCGCCGCGCAGCTTGCGTGCGGCGAGATAGCGGGCGACCCGGTAAACCTGAAGCAGTGGAATGCCCATGACGGTATTCTAGCCAAATCGTGCACCGACCGAGGGGATGATTGCGAAGATGTCAGCTGGCCGCAGCCGGACCCGATGAGCCCCGACGTGCTCCACGCGCTGCACCTGCTCGGGGTCGCGCTCGCCGCCGCGCCGGCCGCGTACCTCGGCGTCGCGCTCTGGGCGGTCCGTCGCCGCGCCACGCGGGCGGCCGCGCCGCCGGCGCACCGGCCCGCGGTGACGGTGTTGAAGCCGCTGTGCGGCGTCGAGGCGGGCACCTACGACTGCCTGCGCTCGTTCTGCGCGCTGACCTATCCGCGGTACGAGATCGTGTTCGGCGTCCAGGACCCGGCCGATCCGGCGCTCGCGATCGCCGAACGCCTGGTCCGTGAATTCCCGTCGTTGCGCTTGCGCATCGTCGCGGATCGGCGACAGCACGGCGCGAACCGCAAGGTCTCCAACCTGATCAACATGCTGAGCGTGGCGGCGTACGACCATCTGGTGCTCGCGGACAGCGACATCCGGGTGACGCCGCGGTATCTCGACGCGGTGATCGCGCCGCTGCTCGAGCCCGGCGTCGGCGTGGTCACGACCGCCTATCGGGCGGTCGCACGGCCGGGCCTCGCGTCGTGGCTCGCGGCCACGTTCGTGAACGATTGGTTCTATCCGTCGGTGTGCGTCGCGGCCGCGTTCGGGTCGCGGGAGTTCGCGTTCGGCGCGACCATCGCGCTGCGCCGCGATGCGCTCGCGGCGATCGGCGGGTTCGAGTCGATCGCGGACCAGCTCGCCGACGACTATGCGCTCGGGGAGAAGACCCGCCGGCTCGGGCTGCGCACGGTGCTCGCGGCGGTCGAGGTCGAGACGGTCGTCGAGGAGCGCTCGCTGCGCGACTCGCTGCGGCACCTGCTGCGCTGGCTGCGCACGATCCGCATGGTCCGGCCCGGGGGTTATGCCGCCTCCCTGGTCACGTTCGGGGTCCCGGTCGCCGCGATCGGCGCGGGGCTCGCCGGCGGCGCGCCGCTCGCGGCGGCGGCGCTGGGGATCGCGGCGCTGGCCCGTCTCGTGCTACATTACGAGGTGCGCGGGCGCGAGGCGCCTTGGTGGGACTGGCTCGCGCTTCCGCTCGGCGATTCGCTGAGCCTTGCCCTTTGGTGCTGGGGATTCGCGACGCGCAGCGTGCGCTGGCGCGGCGACCGATACCGCCTCGCCGACGATGGCGCGTTCCAGCGATATGAGGACTCGACGCGATGAGAACACTGTTCCTGCATCCCCCGTCATTCGACGGCTTCGATGGCGGCGCCGGGGCGCGTTACCAGGCGAAGCGCGAGGTGCGCTCGTTCTGGTATCCGACCTGGCTCGCGCAGCCGGCCGCGATGGTGCCGGGGAGCCGCCTGCTGGACGCACCGGCCGACGGCTTGGGCATGGATGCGGTGCTGCCGCTCGCCGACCAATACGACCTCGTGATCATGCACACGAGCACGCCGTCGTTCCCGAAGGACGCGCACGTCGCGGAGCTGTTGAAGGCGCGCAATCCGCGGCTCGTGATCGGCATGGTCGGCGCGAAGGTCGCGGTCGATCCGGCGGGCTCGCTCGCGGCGTCGCCGGCGATCGACTTCGTCGCGCGCGAGGAGTTCGACTACACCTGCAAGGAGGTCGCGGAGGGGCGTCCGCTCTCCGAGGTGCTCGGTCTGTCCTATCGCGACGCCGACGGGACCCCGCGGCACAACGCGCCGCGGCCGATGATCGCGGACATGGACGAGCTGCCGTGGGTGTCGCCGGTGTACCAGCGCGACCTCACGATCCCGAACTACTTCATCGGCTACCTGCAGCATCCGTACGTGTCGATCTACACCGGACGGGGCTGCCGCTCGAAGTGCACGTTCTGCCTGTGGCCGCAGACCGTCGGCGGGCACAAGTACCGCGTGCGCAGCCCGCAGAACGTCGTCGACGAGGTGCGCTGGATCAAGGAGCACATGCCCGAGGTCAAGGAGATCTTCTTCGACGACGACACGTTCACGGATTTCCGCCCGCGCGCCGAGGAGATCGCGCGCGGTCTGGGCAAGCTCGGCGTCACCTGGTCGTGCAACGCCAAGGCGAACGTGCCGTACGAGACGCTGCGGGTGATGCGCGACAACGGACTGCGCCTGCTGCTCGTCGGCTACGAGTCCGGCAACGATCAGATCCTGCACAACATCCGCAAGGGCCTGCGCACCGACATTGCGCGGCGGTTCACCCGCGACTGCCGCAAGCTCGGCATCACGATCCACGGCACGTTCATCCTGGGCCTGCCCGGCGAGACGCCGGAGACGATCCGCGAGACGATCGACTACGCGGTCGAGATCAATCCGCACACGATCCAGGTCTCGCTGGCGGCGCCGTATCCCGGGACCGAGCTGTACGCCCAGGCGGTCGCGAACGGGTGGCTCAAGGAGAACGACGGATTGAACCTCGTGAACAGCGAGGGCGTGCAGCTCGCGCCGATCTCCTATCCGAACCTCGATGCGGCGCAGATCCATCACGCGGTCGAGACGTTCTACAAGAAGTTCTACTTCCGGCCGCGCAAGATCGCCGAGTTGACCGGCGAGATGTTGACGAGCTGGACCATGACCAGGCGGCGGCTGCGCGAGGGCGTCGAGTTCTTCCGCTTCCTGCGTGCACGCGAGGCTTGACCATGCGGCCGGCGGGATCGGGGGCGCGGCGACGCCCGAGGCATGCGTAAGCTCCTGATCGTCACCGCGGACGATTTCGGTCTGCACGAGGCGGTCAACGAGGCGGTCGAGTCCGCGCATCGCGACGGCGTGCTCACCGCCGCAAGCCTGATGGTCGCCGCGCCGGCGGCCGCGGATGCGGTCCGGCGCGCGCGGCGGCTGCCCGATCTGCGGGTCGGCCTGCACCTCGTGCTCGCGGACGGACCCGCGGTCTCGCCCCCGGAGTCGATTCCCGCGCTGGTCGACGCGCGCGGGCACTTCGATGCGCACATGGTCGCCCGGGGCTTTCGTTATTTCGCGTCGCCGTCGGCGCGCCGGCAGGTCGAGCGGGAAGTGCGCGCGCAGTTCGACGCGTACCGCGCGACCGGTCTGCGGCTCGATCACGTCGACGCGCACAAGCACTTCCACCTGCACCCGACCGTGCTCGCGACCCTGCTCGCCGTCGGCGCCGACCACGGCCTGCGGGCGGTCCGGGTCCCGAACGAGCCGGCGTGGTTCGCGGCGCGCGCCGGCGCCCGCTTCGCCGGTGCGGCCGGTGCGGCCGGCGCGACCTTGCTCGCGCCCTGGCTCGCCGCGATGAAGCGGCGCCTGCGGCGTGCGGGCGTCGCATACGGCGATCGGGTGTTCGGGATCGCGCGCAGCGGCCGGATGGACGAGGCGGCGTGGCTCGAGATCCTCGCGCGGCTGCCGGACGGCGTCACCGAGGTCTACGCGCACCCGGCGGCGACCCACGAACCGATCGTGCCGACGATGCGCGATTACCGGCACGCGGACGAGCTCGCCGCGCTGCGCAGCCCGCGCGTGCGCGCGGCGGTGCAGGCGGCCGGCGCGCGGCTCGGCGGCTACGGCGACCTCGCCGCGGGGCGTGCGCGCCGATGAAGACCGCGGTGCGGATCGCGTTCGTCGCCGGTCTCGCGGTCGCGATCGCGCTGATCCTGCGCAGCGGCGCCGCGCAGATCTTCGACCTGCTGTCACGGGCGAGCTGGTGGCTGCTGTGGCTCGTGCCGCTGCGCACGGTGCCGATCGTGCTCGACGCGATCGGGTGGCAGGCGCTGGTGCCGGTGCGTACCCGGCTGCGCACGCTGTTCGGGATCGCGTGCATCCGCGAGGCGATCAACCGCTTGCTCCCCGTCGCGAACGTCGGCGGCGAGATGGTCGGGGTCGGACTGCTCGCGCGGTCCGGCGTCGACCTGCCGGTCGCGGCCGCGAGCGTCGTGGTCGAGGTGCTGATGACCCTGGTCAGCCAGTATCTGCTGGTCGCGCTCGGGGTGGTGTGCATCCTCGAGCTGACCGGCGAGGTCGCGTTGACCGAGGACCTCGCGGTCCTGCTCGCCGCGAGCCTGCCGGTGATCGTGCTGCTGGTCGCGCTGATGCGTTACGGATCGGTGTTCGACTGGCTCCGGCGGCTCGGGATGCGTCTGATCGGCAGCGTGAACGTGGTCACCGGCGGCAAGGCGCCGGTCGGGTTCGGCGCGAGCGCGGCCGGGATCGATGCCGCGATCCGCGTGTCCTGCCGGGCGCACGGACGCCTGCTGCGCTCGATCGCGTGGCAATTCGCCGGCGCGCTCTCAGGGACGGCCGAGACCTGGCTCGCGCTGCGCTGGATCGGCCACCCGATCGGCGTCGTCGAGGCGATCGCGCTCGAGAGCCTGACGCAAGCGGTGCGCAACTTCGTGTTTCTGGTGCCGGCCGGCATCGGCGTGCAGGAGGCGAGTCTGGTCGGGCTCGGTCACGTGCTCGGGATCGCCCCGGACGTCGCGCTCGCGCTGTCGCTCGCGAAACGGATGCGCGAGATCCTGTTCGGCGTGCCGGCGCTCGTCGCCTGGCAATGGATCGTCGGGCGCGGCGGATTCGCGTCGCGCCGCGAGACTTAACGACCGCGGCCGCGCGGCCCGATCCTCAGCATTCCTTGCGCTTCGAACCAGCGCACCGCGTCGCGGAACGCCTCGGCCGGCGGGCGCGCGCGGTACCCGAGCTCGCGCTGCGCCTTCGCGCTCGAGAAATACATCCGCTTCCTCGCCATCCGCACGCCTTCGAGCGAGATCGTGAGGCTGCGGCCCGTGAGGCGGGTGATCCCCTCGGCGACCACCGCGATCGGGAGCACCGCGGCGTACGGCAGCTCGATCCGGGGCGGACGGCGTCCGACGAGGCCGGCGACCTCGGCGAGGATCGCCCGCAGGCTCAGGTTCTCGCCGCCGAGGATGTAGCGCTCGCCGGTGCGGCCGCGCTCGTACGCCGCGAGGTGGCCCGCGGCGACGTCGTCGACGTGCACGACGTTCAGGCCGGTGTCGACGTACGCGGGCATCCGCCCCGAGGCCGCATCGAGCACGATGCGGCCGGTCGGCGTCGGCTTGACGTCGCCGGGTCCGACCGGCGTCGAGGGGTTCACGATCACGACGTCGAGCCCGTCGCGCGCGAACTGCAGCGCGACCTGCTCGCCGAGATACTTCGAACGCTTGTAGTGGCCGATCATCGCATTCAGCGTGACCGGGGTGCGCTCGTCGCCCGGCGTCCCGTCGTCCGGGATCCCGATCGTCGCGACGCTGCTGGTGTGCACGATGCGGCGGATCCCGGCGTCGCGCGCGGCCGCGAGCACGTTGCGCGTGCCTTCGACGTTGACCGCGTACAGCGGCGCCGGGTCGCGAACCCCGAGACGGTAATCCGCCGCGACGTGGAACAGCGCGTCGCAGCCCTCGAGCGCGGTGCGCAGCGAGCGCGGGTCGGCGAGATCGCCCTCGACCGGCTCGACCGGGAAGTCGTGCAAATTGCGCCGGTCGGCGCCACGACGGACGAGGGCGCGCAGGTCCCAGCCGGCATGCGCGAGCGCGCGCCCGACCGCCGCGCCGACGAATCCGGTCGCCCCGGTGACCAGCGCCTTCATGAGGGTGTCGCGAGGCCGGCGGCCGCGGCCGCGGCGAGCGCGCGCCGCGCGATGCGGAACCGGCCGGCGAGCCCGAGGAGGGCGCCGAGGTCGCCGGGCGAGCGGATCACGCCGCCGAGCACGCGCCAGAGGTCCGGCCGGCCGTCGCGGCTCGCGTCGACGACCGCGTCCGGCAGCGCGTCCGAAGCCGCATCGACGATCGCGCGCAGGACGAGGAACGGCAGCCCGCGGCTCGCGGCGACCGCCGCGATCGCGGCGCTCTCCATGTCGATCGCGACCGCGCCGCTCGCGCGGTGCGCGGCGTGCTTCGCCCGCGGATCGGCGATCGCCGTGCCTTGCGAGAGGATCGCTCCCGCGCAGACGGGCTCGCGCCCCGCGAGCCGGCGCCGCTCGCGCTCGCGCCACGCGGCGTCGGTCGGATAGCGTTCTCCCGCGGGGCCGAGGATCTCGGCGGGCAGCACGATCGCGCCGGGGCGCAGCCGCGGGTCGAGACCGCCGGCGACGCCCCAGCTGAGCAGCGCGGCGGCGCCGGCCTCGGCGAGCGCGCGCGCCGCGCTCGCGGCGGCCACGGGCCCGATCCCGGCGACGATCACCGTTGCACGGCCGTCGAGCCGATCCCGGCCGTCGCGAAAGCGGCGCGCGTCACGCAGCGTGCGCGCCTCGGCGTCGAGCGCGGCGACGATCCCGATCCCGGTCAATGGGTCAGGGCCCGTCGGGACAAGGTTCGATACGCCGCGAGCGCCCACAGCGGAAAGTATGCCGCGTAGCCGTGATAGCGCAGATAGAACACCCGCGGGAACCCGGGCGCGGTGAAGTGCGGATCGCTCCACAGGCCATCGGCGCCTTGCTGGCGGACCAGCCACTCGGCGCCGCGCCGCGCGCTCTCGCCGCGCGCCTCGCCCGAGGCGACCAGCGCGAGCAGCGCCCACGCGGTCTGGTGTGGCGTGCTCGCGGCTTGCGCCGCCCCGCCCGCGTAGCCGTCGTTGCTCTCGCCCCAGCCGCCGTCGCCGTTCTGGCACCGCTGCAGCCACGCGACCGCACGGCGGACCGCGGGATCGTCGGGACGGACGCGCGCCTGCGCGAACGCGGTGAGCACCGACCAGGTGCCGTAGACGTAGTTCGTTCCCCATCGGCCGAACCAGGAGCCGTCGGGCTCCTGCTCGCGGCGCAGGGTGTCGATCGCCTTGCGGATCACCGGTGCATCCTCCGGCCGCCCGACTCGCGCGAGCAGCGTGACCACGCGCGCGGTGACGTCGCTGGTCGGCGGATCGAGCAGGGCGCCGTGGTCGGCGAACGGGATCTGGTTCAGCCGGTAGTGGGTATTGTCGACGTCGAACGCGGCGAAGCCGCCGTTCGAGCTCTGCATCCCGGCGAGCCAGTCGAGTGCGTGCGTGATGTTCCCGGCGTAGTCGCCGGCGCGGTTCGACTGATGCATCGCCCAGGCGACGACCGCGGTGTCGTCGAGATCGGGGTAGTGCGGATTCGCGAACTGGAAGGCCCAGCCGCCGCCGCCGAGCGTCGGCCGGTTGACCCGCCAATCCCCGGGTTCGTCCCGCAGCTGGTGCAGCCGCAACCAGTCGAGCGCGCGATTCGCCGCATCGACCGCGGCCGGATCGCCGGTCTCCTGCATCGCGAGCGCGGCGAGCGCGGTGTCCCAGACCGGCGACACGCACGGCTGGCAATACGCGGAGTCCGCGGTCTCGATCACCAGCTTGCGCAGCGCCGCCTTCGCGGTCACGCGGCGCGGGTCGTCCGCCGGATAGCCGAGCAGCACCATCATCTCGAGCGCGTTGACCATCGCCGGGAAGATCGCGCCCAGGCCGTCCTCGCCGTTCAGGCGCTCGAGGACCCAGGCTTCCGCGCGCCGGGTCGCGGCCGCGCGCATCGCCCGCGGGATCAGCGGATCGAGTCCGCGGAAGATCCGGTCGATCGCGAGGAACACGCGCGGCAACACGCCGCCGCGCCGGCGAATCTCGGCGAAATAATGCCGCTCGTGCTCCGGCGGCACGGTGAACAGCTCGCGCACGTGCACGCCGCGCGGGTTCTTGGCGCGGGGCTTCCCGGTGCACAGCACGAACAGCGGCACCATCACGGTCCGCGACCAGTACGAGACCTTGTCCAGGTGGAACGGGAACCACCGCGGCAGCAGCATGATCTCGACCGGGATGTACGGCACCCCGCGCCAGGGGATCTCGCCGAACAGCGCGAGCGCGACCCGGGTGAACACGTTCGCGCGGGCGGCCCCGCCGAGCGCGAGAACCGCCTCGCGCGCGCGGCGCATGTGCGGCGCGTCGGGGTCGTCGCCGATCAGCTTCAGCGCGAAGTACGACTTCACGGTGCAGCTCAGGTCGAGCGCGCCGCCGTGGTAGAGCGGCCAGCCGCCGTGATCGGCCTGGTGCGCGCGCAGGTAGACGCCGATCTTCCCCTCGAGAGCCGTGTCGATCTCGTCGAGGTAGTGCATCATCATCACGTACTCGGCCGGGATCGTGCAGTCCGCTTCGAGCTCGAACAGCCAGTTCCCGGCCGCTTCCTGGCGCGCGAGCAGCGCGTCGCGGGCCGCGGCGACCGCGTCGTCCAGCCGGTCGTGCGCGGCGAGGCTCTGCGCGCGCAGCGTCGTGCGGCCCGTCGCGGCGCCCGTCGCCGATTGCGCGGTGGTCTTCATGCGCCCGATCCCCCGTAGCGATGCCGTTGCGCGTCCTCCGCCGCGGTGAGTTCCGCGTCCGGCGCCGGCGCGCCGATCGTCGCCGGCAGCTCGGCGAGCGGCAGGCCGCGCGCCGCGAACGCGAACAGGCCGCGCAGCGTCGCATTGCTGCGCACGGCGAGGTCGCTGCACAGCCGCGTCATCGCGACCGCGGCGTGCGAGACCTTGACCTCCGACCCCGCCGTGAAGCCCGGGTTCCGATCGATGTTGCGCAAGGTCAGCGCCGCGAGGCCGACGGCCCACAGGCAGAAGCGGCGGATCCCGGTCTCGCCCCGCGGCATGAGCAAGGTGTAGTCCAGCGCATTGCGCAGGTGTGCGTGCGCGACCGCAACCAGCTCGTGCAGGCCGTCGGCGAAGCCGGGCACGGGCGGCGCGGCGCGCAGGCCGGACAGGTCGACGCCATGCCGGTCGAACACCTCGCGCGGCAACCAGCACGCGCCGCGGCTGCGGTCCTCCCAGACGTCCTTCAGGATGTTGGTCATCTGCAGCCCCTGGGCGAACGACACCGCCCGGGCCCGCAGCGCCTCGCCGTGACGCGCGATCGCGGGGGAGTAATCGCAGAACAGTTCGGTCAGCATCTCGCCGACGACGCCCGCGACGTAATAACAGTAGTCGTTCAAGTCGCTGGAACGGGCGAGGCCGTGCAGGCTCGCGTTCGACTGGAAGCGCGGCATCCCATAGCACATCCGTTCGACGCAGCGCAGGATCGCGCTGCGCTGCGCGTCGTTGAACCGCGCGGTCACGCGCACCACGCCTGCGAGGTGGGCGACGAGGTCCCGTTCGGCGGGCAGCGTCTGGTCGCTGAGCCGTCCGTCGAGCTCGCGCGCGAGCGGGTCCGCCGCCGCGCGCCCGGCGGTGACCTCCTTGAACCGCTCCAGATACCGCCGCGTCTCGTCCGGCGCGATGGTCGGCTCGTCCTCGATCGTGTCGGCGATCCGGCACAGCAGGTACGCATTGGTCACCGGGCTGCGCAGCGCGCCCGGCAGCTGCGGGATCGTCAGCGCGAAGGTGCGCGAGACATGCGGCAGGATTTCCCGCTGAAAGTCGTCATCGGCACTGCCGGTTTGCATCGCGTGTGGTCTCCGGGCTCGCGCTTTGGGGCGCCACCCGCGCGCAAGCCCTTGAATATATAGACCCCAGCGGGTGCAGGCAACCGCGCGCAGCAGCCCCCCGTCAGGAGGCGTTCTTCGCCTTCGCCCGCTGCGCGATCACCTCGTCGGCGACGTTCCTCGGGACCGGGTCGTAGTGCGAGAACTCCATCGTGTACGAGGCGCGGCCGCTCGTCATTCCGCGCAGGTGCCCGATGTAGCCGAACATCTCCGACAACGGCACCGTCGCGACGACCGCGATGTTGGTGCCGCGCTCGAGCTGGTCCTGGATCGAACCGCGCCGCCGGTTGATGTCGCCGATCACGTCGCCGAGGTAATCGCCCGGCGTCACCGTCTCGACCTTCATCACCGGCTCGAGCAGGATCGGCCCGGCCTTGCGGATCGCTTCGCGGAAGCAGGCCTTCGCCGCGATCTCGAACGTCATCGCGTTCGAGTCGACGTCGTGGTAGCTGCCGTCGGTGAGCGTCGCGCGGAAGTCCACGGTCGGGAAGCCGGCGAGCACCCCGTCTTCCTTCTGCACCTTCAAGCCCTTTTCGACCGAGGGCACGAATTCCTTCGGGACCGAGCCGCCGACCGTCTTGTCGACGAACTCGAAACCGGTGCCGCGCGGCAGCGGCTCGAAGTCGATCCACACCTCCGCGAACTGCCCGGCGCCGCCGGTCTGCTTCTTGTGGATGTACTGCTCGTCCTGCTTGCGCGTGATCGTCTCGCGGTAGGCGACCTGGGGCTCGCCCATGTTGCCCTCGACGCCGAACTCGGTGCGCATCCGGTCGAGCGTGACCTCGAGGTGCAGCTCGCCCATCCCGCGCAGGATCGTCTGGCCGGTCTCGCGATCGGTCTCGAGGTGCAGCGATGGATCGGCGCGGACCATCTTGCCGAGCGCGCTCGAGAACTTCTCCTGTTCGGCCTTGACCTTCGGCGTGACCGACACGCTGATCACCGGGTCCGGGAAGCGCATGCGCTCGAGGATCACCGGGCTCGCGGCGTCGCACATCGTGTCGCCGGTCTCGGTCTCGGAGAGCGAGACCAACGCGATGATGTCGCCGGCGCGCGCCTCCTCGATCGCGTTCGCTTCCTTCGCGAACATCTCGACCATGCGGCCGATCTTCTCGCGCTTGCCGCGGGTCGTGTTCTGCACCGACATGCCCTTGGTGAGCACCCCGGAGTACACGCGCACGAAGGTGAGCGCGCCGTAGGCGTCGTTGATCACCTTGAACGCGAGCGCGGAGAACGGCTCGTCGTCCGAGCACTTGCGCTCGCCGATCGGATGGCCGTCGGCGTCGACGGTCTTGATCGCTTCGACGTCGGTCGGGGCCGGGAGGTAGTCGACGACCGCGTCGAGGACCTGTTGCACCCCCTTGTTCTTGTACGAGGAACCGCACAGCACCGGGTTGAACGCCGAACTCAAGGTGCCCTTGCGCAGCGCCGCGCGCAGCACGTCCGCGGACGGCACCGCGCCGTCGTTGAGATAGGCCTCCATCGCCGCGTCGTCCTGCTCGAGGCAGGTGTCGACGAGCTCCGTGCGGAATTTCTCGACGTTCGCGAGCAGCTGCCGGTCGGTCGGAACGGTGATGTGCAGCGTGTCGGCGAGGTCCGGGGTCGCGTCGAGCACCTGCCAGACCGCATCCTTGTCGTCCGAGTCCCACACCAGCGCCTTCATCTCGACCAGGTCGATCATCCCGCGGAAGTTGTCCTCCGACCCGATCGGGATCTGGATCGGCAGCGGCCGGGCGCCGAGGCGCTTCTTGATCATGTCGACGCAGCGCAGGAAGTTCGCGCCGCTGCGGTCCATCTTGTTCACGTAGCAGATCCGCGGCACGCCGTAGTTGTCCGCGAGGCGCCAGTTGGTCTCGGACTGCGGTTCGACGCCGGCGACCCCGTCGAACACGACGACCGCGCCGTCGAGCACGCGCAGGCTCCGGTTCACCTCGATCGTGAAGTCGACGTGTCCCGGGGTGTCGATCAGGTTGATCTTCTTGCCGCGCCAGTACGCCGACACCGCGGCGCTCTGGATCGTGATCCCGCGCTTCTGTTCCTGCTCGAGGTAGTCGGTCGTCGTCGACGTCTTCAGATCCTTGGTGTCGTGGATGTCGATGATCGTGTGCTTGCGCCCCGTGTAGTACAGGATTCGCTCGGTCGTCGTCGTCTTGCCGGCGTCGACGTGGGCGATGATGCCGATATTGCGAATATCGGAGAGCGGGATTTGACGGGGCATAATCGATCTTCCGTTGCCTGTTGAGTTGAGAAAGACGAGCGCACGGGCCGGCCGGCCCAACGCGCCAGGGCGCGGAGTCTGCCACGTCGCCGCGCGCCTGTCGAAATTTTTTAATCGACGGGCCGGCGCCGGCCCGGTACCCGGCGCCCCGCCGGACGGTTTGGCCCGTCCGGGCACGCCGCTATACTACCGCCCCCCGGGCACGCCGGCCTCTCGCAGCGACGGAGCGCTTTCCCGCTTGTCTCACCCGATCCGACCGATGGCGAGCGCGACGATCGACACGTCCGCGCTCAAGCACAACCTGGGCATCGTGCGCACCCGCGCGCAGGGCTCGCGCGTGATGGCGGTCGTGAAGGCGAACGCCTACGGGCACGGCCTGGTGCCGGTCGCGCGCGCGCTCGCCCAAGCCGATGCGTTCGCGGTCGCGCGGGTCGAGGAAGGCCTGGCGTTGCGCAACGCCGGGATCGAGCAGCCGATCGTGCTGCTCGAAGGGGTGTTCGACGCCGATCAGCGCGAGGCCGCGGCGGCGTCCCGGTTCGACCTGGTCGTGCACGGCGCCGCGCAGATCGAGTTGCTGCGGGGCGCCGCGCCCGCGAGCTTCAAGGTGTGGCTGAAGCTCGACAGCGGGATGAACCGGCTGGGATTCGATCCGGCCGATTTCCCGGCGGCCCGCGCGGCGCTCGGCGCGCTCGCCGCGGTGCGCGGGCCCGTCCACTCGTTCACCCATCTGGCGGGCGCCGACGAGCCGCGCGACGCCGCGACCGCGGGGCAGCTCGCGTGTTTCGAGGCGGCGACCCGGGGCTTGCCCGGCGAGCGCAGCATCGCGAACTCCGCCGCGCTGCTCAACCTGCCGTCCGCGCTCGCGGACTGGGTCCGGCCCGGCCTGCTCCTGTACGGCGCATCGCCGATGCCGGGCGCGGTCGGCGCCGATCATGGCCTGCGACCGGCGATGACGCTCCGGTCCCAGGTCATCGCGGTGAAGGCCATCCGCCCGGGGGCGCGCGTCGGCTATGGCGGCGCCTGGGTCGCATCGCGGCCGACGATGCTCGCGATCGCCGCGATCGGCTACGGCGACGGCTACCCGCGCAGCGCCGGCGCGGCCGGGTCGGTGCTGCTGCGCGGGCGGCGAGCACCGCTCGCGGGGCGGGTGTCGATGGACATGCTCGCGATCGACGCGACCGACCTCGAGCCCGCGGTCCGGGTCGGCGAGCCGGTCGTGCTGTGGGGCCCGGGATTGCCGGTGGAGGAGGTGGCGGCCGCCGCGGGCGTGATCCCGTACGAGCTGCTCTGCGGGATCAGCCAGCGGGTCGCGGTCGAGGGTCGTTAGTTCTCGAAGAATCCCATTTTCACGCCGGCGAGCTGCACGATGTCGTTGTCGGCGAGTTTGCGGGCCTGCGGCCCGATCGGGACGCCGTTCACCAGCGGGTAATCGTCCTCCTTCCCGCTGTCGACGTGGACGATGTAGTAGCCTTCCGCGCGCCGCGTGATCGCGGCGACCTGGATGCCCGGCCGGCCGAGCGTCGTCAATGCCTTGGTGAGCTCGAGCTCGCGTCCCGCGAACGCGCCGCTCAGGACCTGGAGCTTGGCTTTCGGCAGCGCGACCGCCGCCTCGGCCACCACGGCCGGCTTGCGCGGTGCGGCCGCCGCGGCGGCGTTCGCCGCCGCGCGATCGACCGCCTGCCCGACGCGGCGGATCCGGTCCTCACCCTGGCTGCCCGGGGTGATCACCATCGTCTTCTCGAATTCCTCCTGCGACGCGTTGTCCTCCTGGCTGTCGATGTAGCGCAGCTGATGATGGCCGACCGTGATCACGTCGCCGTGCTGCATCGCGTGCTTCTTGATCAGCTTGCCGTTGACGTAGGTGCCGTTGGTGCTGTTCAAGTCCTCGAGGAAGGAGTCGTTGAGGATGTTGATGATCAGGGAGTGGTGGCCGCTCACCGCCGGGTTGTCGATCCGGATGTCGTTGTCCGGGAGGCGCCCGATCGTGTAGCGCTCCTTGTTCATGTTGTATTCCGCGAGGACTTGACCGTCCAGACTAAGCAGCAGGCGTGCCATTCAGACTCCCAGTGTCGTTAGCCGAACCATCCCAGTATTCTGTTAAATATACCCCGGCGCGCCGGGAACGGCTCGTCAATTCGAGCCATGATCACCGAAATATTATCCCGTCCGCCGTTGTCATTCGACAGCTGGATCAATTGCTTGGCGACCATATCTAGATTATCGCTGAATGTATTGATCGTCAGATGGATATCTTCGTCTTCGAGCATGTCGGACAGGCCGTCGGAGCAGAGCAGGTAATGATCGCGCGGATGCACGGAGTCCTCGTTGATTTCGACCTGCACGGTCTCCTCGACGCCGAGCGCGCGAGTCACGTAGTTCTTGTTCGATGCCCGCTGCGCCTCCTGCTGGGAGTAGAAGCCACGGTCCACGAGCTCCTGCAGCAGCGAATGGTCCAGCGTGAGCTGCTCGAAGCGGTTGTCCCGCAGCCGGTACAGCCGTGAGTCGCCGACGTGCGCGATCGAGATCCGGTTGTCATGGAACAGGCAGGCGACCACGGTCGTTCCCATTCCCTCGCATTGTGGCTGGGTTCGCGAGGTGTGGTAGATGATGTTGTTCGCCCTGTGAATTGCGTCACGCAGGATGATGCTCGGGCGGCTGAGCCCGGTCTCGGGGTCGTTCGCGGTGAGGTCCTCGCGCGCGAGCGCATCCCGCACGAGGTTCATGATCGTCTTCACCGCGATCCCGCTCGCGACCTCGCCGGCGTTGTAGCCGCCCATGCCGTCGGCGAGCACGAACAAGCCGATCTCGGTCTCGGCGGCGATCGCATCCTCGTTGTGCTCGCGCACCTTGCCCGTGTCGCTCGACGCGACGCTGCTGATCTTTCCGCGCAAGTTCATCGTGGTCGGCACGTGGGTCTCGTCGCTCTCGAAGGGTTCACGGGGTTCCGCCCGGCAGGTGCGTCTTGCAATCCTCGAGCGCGATCGCCATCTGCGCGCCGCTGTCGAAGCGCGCGGTGGGCGCTTTCGCGAGCGCCCGGTCGAGCACGGATTCCAGGCACGCGGGCAGGTCCGGGCGATAGGCACGCAACGACGGGTGCGGTTTCTCCGCGATCTGGTGCATCAGTCCCGTCATCGAGTCGGCGGTGAACGGCAGGTGCCCGGTCAAGAGCTGGAACAGGCTAACACCGAGCGAGAACAAGTCCGAGTGGCCGGTCACAGTTCGTCCTTCGAGCTGTTCCGGCGACATGAACGAAGGGGTGCCGAGCACGATCCCGGTGCGGGTGCTGCCGGCGTCGGTGATCCGTGCGATCCCGAAGTCGGTGATCTTCAGCACGTCGGTCGCCGGATCGTACATCAGGTTCGCCGGCTTGATGTCCCGGTGCACGACTTGCTGCTTGTGCGCGAAATTCAGCGCCTCGGCGGTGCGCTTCACCAGATCGACGACCTTGCGCGGCTCCAGGAGCCGGCTCGGCGCCGCGTATTCGCTCAGGTGCTGCCCCTTCAGGTACTCCATCGCGATGTACGCGAGCCCGCGCTCCTCGCCGACGTCGTAGATCGTCACGATGTTCGGGTGGTTCAAGCGACCGGCGGTCTCCGCTTCCCGGAAGAACCGGGCGCGCGCCTCCGCGAGCTCGGTCTCGCCGAACTCGCTGGCCAGGGGAATCGCCTTGATCGCGACCAGCCGGTTGATCGCGAGGTCGCGGCCGAGGTAGACGACCCCCATCGCGCCGCGGCCGATCTCCCGCTCCAGGCGGTAGCGGCCGAGTTGCGCCGGTGCGGTGGTGGGGCCGGCTTCGGGTTCGGCGGTCCCGGTCGGGGCGGGCGGGTCGACCGTGCGCGGTACCGCCGCCGGGCGCGTGGCGGCACCCGCGGCGCTCGCCGGCGCGCCGGTGTCGCGCGCGGGGCTGCGCGCGGGACCGGATCGCAACGAGGCGCGATCGGCGTCCATCAAGCGCTGCAGGCGGGCGGTGACGTCGCGGTAGCTCGCGTCGACGCGGGTCAGGTGGCGGAACACCGCGGTCGCCTGCAGCAAGCGCCCGCGCTGTTCGAGCTGGCTGCCGAGCGCGTACAGGTCGCCGAGCACCGTCGCGTTCGGCTTCCGGGCCTTCAGTTCCGCGAAACGCTGTTCGAAATTGTCGAGCAGCCGGGCCGTGTCCGCGCCGGGCGGGCGCGGCCCGCCGTTCCCGCTCGAGCGGGTGCCGCCGGCGCCGAACTGCGTGAACGCGAGCGTCGCGGTCGCGGCGGCGAGCAGCACGCCGCCGGGGAGCCAGAGCCAGGGGCCGTGCTCGCCGAGCAGCCGCAACGCGACGGTCAGCGCGACGATCGCGACCCCGGCGACGGCAGCGATCAACCCGATTTTTCTCATTGAATGGACATGACCCCGGTCGACGACGGCAGCAGTATAGGGGATCGGGCGTCGGGCACGGCAATGCTAAGCTCACAAAATCGACACGAAAGGATCGGCATGGCGAAGGGGCGCGAGGTATTCGTCTGCGGTAGCTGCGGCAGCGTCTCGCCGAAGTGGCAGGGGCAGTGCGGCACCTGCGGCGAGTGGAACACGCTGGTCGCGGCGGCCGCCGCGGCCGGCGCCGACCGGCGCAGCCGCGGGCCGGGCCTCGAGTCGGCGCCGCCTTCGACGCTCGCCGCGGAGTCGCAGCACTCGCCGATCCGCGTCGCGACCGGGTCGGGAGAGTTCGATCGGGTGCTCGGCGGCGGTTTGGTCGCCGGATCGGTGACCTTGCTCGGCGGCGATCCGGGCATCGGCAAGTCGACGTTGATGTTGCAGGCGGCGACGGCGCTCGCATCCGCCGGACCGGTGCTGTACGCGACCGGCGAGGAATCCTTGCAGCAGGTCGCGCTGCGCGGCCGGCGCCTCGGTCTCGGGGAATCGACCTCGCGGCTGCTCGCCGAGACCTGCGTCGAGCAGATCCTCGAGGCGGCGCGCGCGCTCGGTGCGCGGGTGCTGATCGTCGACTCGATCCAGACGACCTACACCGAGGGCATCGAGTCCGCGCCGGGGTCGGTCGCGCAGCTGCGCGAGTGCACCGCGTTGCTCGTGCGCCACGCGAAGCGCAGCGGGACCGCGGTGCTGCTCGTCGGCCACGTGACGAAGGAGGGGCAGATCGCCGGCCCCCGGGTGCTCGAGCACATGGTCGACACGGTGCTGTACTTCGAGAGCGACACCGGCAGCCGCTTCCGCATCCTGCGGTCGGTGAAGAATCGGTTCGGCGCGGCGAACGAGATCGGCGTGTTCGCGATGGCCGAGCAGGGCCTGCGGGAAGTCAAGAACCCTTCCGCGATCTTCTTGTCGCGCGATCCGCAGCCCGCCTCCGGCAGCGTCGTCACGGTGCTGCGCGAGGGGACCCGGTCGTTGTTGATCGAGGTCCAGGCACTCGTCGACACGGGCGCCGTCGGCAATCCCCGGCGCGTCGCGGTCGGCATCGACGGCAATCGATTGACGATGCTGCTCGCGGTCGCGCATCGGCACGGCGGGCTCGGGTTCCAGGGCGCGGACGTGTTCGCGAACGTGGTCGGCGGGGTGCGTATCGACGATACCGCGGCGGATCTCGCGATCGTGCTCGCGGCGCATTCGAGCCTCGAGGACCGCGCGGTGTCGCACTCGCTGGTCGCGTTCGGCGAGATCGGTCTCGCCGGGGAGATCCGTCCGGTCCCGTTCGGCGAGGAGCGCCTGCAAGAGGCCGCGAAGCACGGCTTCGGCACCGCGATCGTCGCGGCGGCGAATGCGCCGCGGCGCCCCCCGGAGGGGATGCGCGTGTTCGCCGTGAAGCGCCTCGCCGAGGCGCTCGAGGTCGCGCGCGGCGGCTGAGCGGGATCAGCCGGCCGGGCCCGCCGGCGCGTTCGCGGCCGGCGGCGGATGCACCCGGACGGTCTTCACCGCGTTGTCGCCGGTCTGCAGCACCTCGATGGTGTAGTCGGCGAGCTTCAGCGTCGTTCCGGGATCGGGGATCGTCTCCAGGAACTCGAGGATCAGGCCGTTCAGCGTCTTCGGCCCGTCGATCGGCAGATTCCAGCGCATCGACCGGTTCAGCGCCCGGACGTTCGCCGCGGCGTTCACGACGAAACTGCCGTCGCCGTCCCGATGCACGTCCTTGTGCATCATCGTCGCCGGATCGGTCGTGAACTCGCCGACGATCTCCTCGAGGATGTCCTCGAGGGTGACGAGGCCCTGGACGTCGCCGTACTCGTCGACGACGAACGCGAGCCGGCGCTTGTCCCGCTGGAAATTCAGCAGCTGGGTGTTCAGCGGCGTCCCGGACGGCACGAAGTAGGTGTCGCGGGCGGTCGCCGCGGCGGTCAGGGCGTCACGGTCGAGGCGGCCGCGCGCGAGCGCGTGCACGACGTTCTTCATGTGCAGCAGGCCGACGATGCGGTCGATCTCGCCCTCGTACACCGGCAGCCGCGTGTGCTGGGTCTGGCGCAGCCGCTCGACGATCTCGTCCCAGTCGTCCTCGAGGTCGACGCCGACGATGTCGGCGCGCGGCACCATGATGTCCTCGACCGTGACCCGCTCCAGGTCGAGGATGCCGACGAGCATCTGCCGGTGGCGCTGGGGGATCAGGGCGCCGGCCTCCGCGAGCACGGTGCGCAGCTCCTCGCCGCTCAGCGCGTGGCCGCTCTGCTGCGCCGATACCCCGAACAGCCGCAGCGCGCCGTTCGCGAGGAGGTTCGTCGCCCACACGAACGGGTAGAGCACCCGCAGCAGCGGCGTGTACACGTAGGCGGCCGGCAGCGCGAGCCGCTCCGGATGCAGCGCCGCGAAGGTCTTCGGCCCCACCTCGCAGAACACCAGCATGATCACGGTCAGCGCGACCACGCCGATCACCAGCAGCACCTCGCCGCCGAGCCGCAGCGCGATCACGCCGACGAGCATCGGTGCGATGACGTTCACGATCGTGTTCAGCAGCAGGATCAGGCCGATCAGCCGGTCCGGCTTCGCGAGCAGTTCCTCGGCGAGGCGTGCGCCGCGGTGTCCCGCCTGGGCCGCGTGACGCAGCCGATAGCGGTTCAGGCGCATCAACGCCGTCTCGCTGCCGGCGAGCAAGGCCGCGGCGACCAGCAGCGCGGCGAGCGACGCGAACAATGCGGTCAGGGACGGGTGGAGCATCACCGACGCGACGGGCTCATCCCCAGTGCCGTCCGAAGATGTCCTCGAGCACGAACTTGGAGCCGAAGTAGGCGAGCACGAGGATGCCGAAGCCCCACAGGGTGAAGCGCACCGCCGACCGGCCCCGCCAGCCGTAGCGAACCCGTCCGAACAGCAGGATCGCGAACAACACCCAGGCCATCAGCGACAGCACGGTCTTGTGCACGAGGTGCTGCTCGAACAGGTTCGTCACGAACGCGAAGCCGGTGACCAGCGCGAGCGTGAGCAGCGCGAAGCCCGTTCCGATCAGCCGGAACAGCACCGTCTCCAGCACGTCGATCGGCGGCAGCACGCTCGGCAGGTGGGCGATGCGGCGGCTGCGCAGCCGCCGGTCGAGCAGCACGAGCATCGTCGCGGTCACCGCGGCCGCGAACAGCAACGCCGCCGCGGCCATCGACAGCAGGATGTGGGCCGACAGTTCCCACTCGGGCACGTGGTCGACGTGGAACTTCTCGCCGCTGCCGGTCGCGGTCGCGCCGAGCGCGGCGCTGCCGAGCAGGATCGCGCCGAGCACGCGGTAGCGCCGGTCGATCGCGATCAGGCAGGCGAGCACCGCGAGCGTCCACGCGAGCAACGAGATCGCCTCGAGCAGGCCGATCGAGAACGGGCCGACCCGGCGCATCAGGTGCGCGATCGCGGCGCTGTGCGCGAGGATCGCGGCGAGCGACAACGCCCATGCGTACGGGGCCAGGCGCCGGTTGCTCACGCTGCGGAGCATCAACCAGGCGCCCGCGGCGTACAGTACGAACAGAGTGAGGGGGACGATCACGGCCAGCTCAGCGCTTCTTCATTGACCGGGGCGATGATGACACAACGGCGTGCCGCGTCCCAGCGGCCGCTATACTAGGCGCCATGTTCGACCAACTCACCGAAAGACTCTCGACCGCCCTGCGAAATCTCTCCGGACGCGGCCGCCTGACCGACGAGAACGTCGCCGACACCGTTCGCCAGGTGCGGCTCGCGTTGCTCGAGGCCGACGTCGCGCTGCCGGTCGTGAAGACGTTCACCGACGCGGTCCGCGAGCGCGCGGTCGGCGCCGAGGTGGCGAAGAGCCTCACGCCGGGGCAGGCGTTCATCAAGATCGTCCACGACGAGCTGACCCGGCTGATGGGCGAGCCGAGCACGGGGCTCGATCTGCGGGCGCAGCGGCCCGTGGTCGTGATGCTCGCCGGGCTCCAGGGCGCCGGCAAGACGACCAGCGCCGGCAAGCTCGCCCGCTGGCTGATCGAGAAGGAGCGCAAGAAGGTGCTGCTGGTCAGCACCGACGTGTACCGTCCGGCCGCGATCCTGCAGCTGCAGACCCTCGCCGCGCAGGTCGGCGCGGGGTTCGCCGAGTCGACCGCCGACGAGGCGCCGATCGCGATCGCCCGCCGGGCGCTCGACGAGGCGACCCGGAGCGCCTACGACGTGCTGCTGATCGACACCGCGGGCCGGCTGCACGTCGACGCCGAGATGATGGCGGAGGTGCGCGACCTCGAGGCCGCCATCCATCCGCACGAACGGCTGTTCGTCGTCGACAGCATGGCCGGGCAGGACGCGGTGAACGCGGCGCGCGCGTTCAACGAGGCGTTGAGCCTGACCGGCGTGATCCTCACGAAGACGGACGGTGACGCGCGCGGCGGCGCCGCGCTGTCGGTCCGGCAGGTGACCGGCAAGCCGATCCGCTTCATCGGTACCGGCGAGAAGACCGATGCGCTCGAGCCGTTCCAGCCCGAGCGCATCGCGTCGCGAATCCTCGGCATGGGCGACGTGCTGTCGCTGGTCGAGCAGGTGCACGAGCAGGTCGATCGCGAAAAGGCCGAGAAGCTCGCGAAGAAGCTCCACACCGGCAAGTCCTTCGACCTCGGGGACCTGCGCGACCAGCTGAGCCAGCTGCAGCGGATGGGCGGGATGGCGGCGGTGCTCGAGAAGCTGCCGGCGCAATTGCAGGCGAACGCGGCGAAGGCCGCCGGCGCGGTCGACCCCAAGGCGCTGAAACGCCAGATCGGGATCATCGATTCGATGACGCCGCGAGAGCGGCGCCGGCCGGACTCGATCGACGGTTCGCGCAAGCGGCGCATCGCGAACGGCGCGGGCGTGGCGCTGCCGGAGGTGAATCGCCTGTTGAAACAGTTCGATCAGATGCACAAGACCATGAAGAAGCTCGCGAAGGGCGGGATGCTGCGGAACATGATGCGCGGAATGGCCGGCCGCCTGCCGCCGGGGTTCGGCCCCTGATATGCCTTGCTCTCGAGGCGAAGAGACGGCTAAAATAACGGGCTGATATTTCCGAAGGTGAATCAAAGCGATGGTGACGATCCGTTTGACCCGGCGCGGTGGCAAGAAGATGCCGTTCTACCACGTCGTCGTGACCGACAGCCGTAAGCGGCAGGGCGGCACGAGCCTCGAGAGCGTCGGCTTGTTCAACCCGGTCGCACGGGGCGGCGAGACGAAGTTGCGTCTCGACGTCGCGCGCATCGAGCACTGGGTCGGCCTCGGCGCCCACATGTCCGATCGCGTGAAGCAACTGGTCAAGACGTACCGCCAGCAGTCGGCCTGATCGCTGGCGGCGCTGCGGTGGCCGAAAGCGAACCGCCGCTCGTCGTGCTCGGCGCGGTGACCGCGCCGTTCGGCATCAAAGGGTGGGTCAAGCTGCGGTCGGACACCGATCCTGCCGACCGCTTGCTCGAGTACCCGGACCTGCGGATGTTGCATCGCGGGACCTGGAGCCTCTGCCGGATCGAGGCGAGCGGCCATAGCGGCGGGCGGGTGACCGCGAAATTCGCCGGCGTCGAGGATCGAGACGGCGCGGCGGCGTTGGTCGGCGCGCAGCTCGGGGTGCCGCGGGCGGCGTTGCCGGCCCAAGGGCCGCGAGAGCATTATCGGGCGGACCTGATCGGTTATCGGGTGGTCGACGGGACCGGGCGGGAGCTGGGATCGGTCGACCACTTCGTCGACACGCCGGCGCACCCGCTGATGGTCGTGCGGGGCCGCGGCGAATGGTTGATACCGGCGGTACCGCGCCACTTGCGGCGCGTCGACCCCGAGGCGCGGCAGGTCGTCGTCGACTGGGACGACGAACCACGGGGGTGAGCGCGATGCGCGTCGCGGTCGTCACGCTGTTCCCGCGGATGGTGCGCGAGGCGCTCGCTCACGGGGTGGTCGGACGGGCGGTCGAGCGCGGCGCCTTGGTGGTCGATTGCTACGATCCGCGGGACCACGCGACGGACCCGCACCGGACGGTCGACGATCGGCCGTATGGCGGCGGACCGGGGATGGTGCTGAAGTACGAGCCGACCGCGAGCGCGTTGCGCGAGGCGGTCGCGAGTTTCACCGGGCCGGTGCGTCGGGTCTCACTCGGCGCGGACGGCCGGCGGTTCGACCAGGCGGTCGCGCGCGAGGCGTCGCGGGCTTCGGGGCTCGTGTTGCTGGCGGGCCGATACGAAGGGATCGACGAGCGCTTGATCGACGCGGAGATCGACGAGCGTTGGTCGATCGGAGATTATGTGCTGTCGGGCGGCGAGCTGCCGGCGCTCGTGGTGATCGACGCGGTCGCGCGACTGCTGCCGGGAACGCTCGGCGCGGCCGAGTCCGCCGAGCAGGAGTCGTTCAGCGACGGGCTGCTCGACTGGCCGCACTACACGCGGCCGGTGGAGATCGCGGGTCGGCGGGTGCCCGGGGTGCTGTTGACCGGCGATCATGCCGCGATCCGGCGGTGGCGCCTGCGGGAGGCGCTCGGCCGGACCTGGCTGCTGCGCCCGGACCTGCTCGAGCGGCGTGCGCTGAGCGCCGAGGAGCGGGGACTGCTCGAGGAATTCAAGGCCGAGCGCGCGGGGCGCGCCGGCCGGGACGACGATGAGTCAACGACGAGGTCGATAACGTGAACAAGATCATCCAACAGTTGAACGGCGAACGGGAAAAGGCCAAGTTCCCGGAGTTCAATCCCGGCGACACCGTCGTCGTGCAGGTGAAGGTCGTCGAGGGCGACCGCGAGCGCGTGCAAGCCTACGAGGGCGTCGTGATCGCGAAGAAGAATCGCGGCCTGAACTCCTCGTTCACGGTACGCAAGGTGTCCCACGGCGAAGGCGTCGAGCGCGTGTTCCAGACGCACAGCCCGTGGATCAGCGAGGTCAGCGTGAAGCGCCGCGGCGCGGTGCGTCGCGCGAAGCTCTACTATCTGCGCGACCTGTCCGGCAAGGCGGCGCGAATCGAAGAGAAGATCTGAGGCGCGTCGCGGACCGGCGGTTGGCTCGGTCGCGGAGTCTTCGGTGAAACCCGCAGCGGCAGTCGGCAGCGTGCTCAAGCTCGTCTGGCGGATCCTCGACCGGATCCGCAAGGCGCTGCATCTCGTGCTGCTGCTGCTGGTCTTCGGCTTCCTGCTCGCGGCGCTGCATACCTCGATCCCGATCGTCCCCGACTCGGCCGCCCTGGTGATCGCGCCGCGCGGCCAGCTGGTCGAGCAGACCGCGGTCGATCCGTTGCGGCGCGCGTTCGGCGAGGCCTCCGGCCGGTCGACCCGGCAGACGCGCCTGCGGGACGTGATCGACGCGATCGAGGCGGCGAAGGGCGATCCGCGGATCAAGGCGCTGGTGCTCGTGCTCGACAAGCTCGCGCCGACGGGGCTTTCGAAGCTGCAGGAGGTCGGTGCCGCGATCCGCGACTTCCGCGCATCGGGCAAGCCGGTGATCGCGGCCGCGGACTCGCTCGATCAAACGCAGTACTACCTCGCGGCGCAGGCGAACGCCGTCGACCTCGATCCGCTGGGATCGGTGTCGATCGACGGATTCGACTATTACCGGATGTACCTGAAGACCGCGATCGACAAGCTCGGGGTCGACGTGAACATCTTCCGGGCCGGGACCTTCAAGAGCTATACCGACGAGTACTCGCGCACCGACATGGGCGCGGCCGAGCGCACCGAGAGCGCGGCCTGGCTCGGCACCCTGTGGAGCGAGTACCAGCGCGACGTCACCCGCGCGCGCGGCTTGCCGCCGGACGCGATCCAGGATTACGTGAACACGGAGCCGCAGGCGCTGCAGGCCGCGAACGGCGATGCGGCGCGGCTCGCGCTGCAGCGGCGGCTGGTCACCGCGCTGATGACCCGTCATCAGGTCGACCGCGAGATCGCGAAGCGGGTCGGCACGAACTCCGACACGCATTCCTACCAGGCGATCTCGATGGATTCGTACCTGGTCGCGATGCGCGCGAAGCACTGGTTCCGCTCGAAGCCGAGCGCCCGGGTCGCGGTGATCGTCGCGGCCGGCGACATCCTCGACGGGCGCCAGCCGCCGGGCGCGATCGGCGGCGAGAGCACCTCGGATCTGCTGCGCGAGGCGCAGTACGACCCGGCGGTCAAGGCGGTCGTGATGCGGGTCGACAGCCCGGGCGGGAGCATGTTCGCGTCGGAACAGATCCTGCGGGCGGTGCTGCGCGTGCGCCGCGCGGGCAAGCCGGTCGTCGTCTCGATGAGCAGCTACGCGGCGTCCGGTGGCTATTACATCTCCTCCGGCGCGAACGAGATCTTCGCGAGTCCGACCACCCTGACCGGCTCGATCGGCGTGTTCGCGGTGGTGCCGACCTTCCAGCGCACGCTCGCGAAGCTCGGTGTCGCGGTCGACGGGATCGGGACGACGCCGCTCGCCGGCATGGGCCGCATCGACCGGCCGTTGAGCGACGGCGAGAAGCAGATGCTGCAGAGTTCGGTCGAGCACGCGTACGCACAGTTCCTGCAGCGCGTCGCCGAGGGCCGCCGGATGAGCGTCGCCGACGTCGAGAAGATCGCCGAGGGCCGTGTCTGGTCCGGCGCCGACGCGCGCCACCTCGGACTCGTCGATCATCTCGGCGGCCTGAAGCGCGCGATCGCCGCGGCCGCGAAGCTCGCGCGCATCCGCGGTCCGTACGGAGTCGACTACATCGAGCCGCAGCTCGGGCTCCGCGACGAGTTGTTGATGCAATTGCGTTCCGAGGCGCTCGTCTGGGGGCGCGACGCGGGCTGGATCCCCGGCGCGGTGCCGTTCGCGGGGGCCGCGCTCGACCCGCTGATCGACAGCGCCCGTGAGCTCGCGCGCTTCAACGATCCGCGGGGGATCTACGCGTACTGCTGGTGTGGCGCGCCCGCCGATTGAGCCCGTGTCACAGCGCGGCCCAGTCGAGCACGACCTTGCCGGACCGCCCCGAGTTCATGATCTCGAAGCCTTCGCGGAAATCGCGGATGCCGAGCCGGTGGGTGATGATCGGCCGCACGTCGAGTCCGCTCTGCAGCATGCTCGACATCTTGTACCAGGTCTCGAACATCTCCCGGCCGTAGATGCCCTTGATCACGAGTCCCTTGAAGATCACCTGATTCCAGTCGATCGCGGTCTCCTCCGGCGGTATGCCGAGGAGGGAGAGGCTTGCGCCGTGGTTCATCGTCCGCAGCATCTCGCGCAGCGCCGCCGGATTGCCGGACATCTCGAATCCGACGTCGAACCCTTCCTCCATCCCGAGTTCCTTCATCACCCCGTCGAGCGGCCGGTTGGCGACGTTCACCGCGCGCGTCGCGCCCATTCGCTCCGCGAGCGCGAGCCGGTAGTCGTTCACGTCGGTGATCACGACGTGCCGGGCGCCGCAATGGCGCGCGATCGCGACCGCCATGATCCCGATCGGCCCCGCGCCGGTGATCAGCACGTCCTCGCCGACCACGTTGAACGCGAGCGCGGTGTGGGTCGCGTTGCCGAGCGGGTCGAGGATCGCGGCGATCTCGTCGTCGATCGCCGGCGGCAGCTTGAACACGTTCGAGGCCGGGATCGCGAGGTATTCGGCGAACGCGCCGGCGCGATTCACGCCCACCCCGCGCGTGTTGCGGCACAAGTGCCGCCGGCCCGCGCGGCAGTTGCGGCAATGCCCGCAGGTGATGTGGCCTTCGCCGGAGACGCGGTCGCCGGGCTCGAAGCCGCGCACTTCGCTGCCGATCTCGACGATCTCGCCGGAGTATTCGTGGCCGACGGCCATCGGCACCGGGATCGTCTTTCGAGCCCACGCGTCCCAGTTGAAGATGTGCATGTCGGTGCCGCAGATCGCGGTGCGATGGATCTTGATCAGCACGTCGTTGTGGCCGACGTCCGGCTCGGCGACCTCTTCGAGCCAGATTCCGGCCTCGGCGCGCGACTTCACCAGTGCTTTCATCGGCGGCTCCTACGGGATGATGCCGAGATCCCGGCCGGCGCGCGCGAACGCGTCGACGACCCGGTCCAGCTGTTCGATCGTGTGCGCGGCGCTCATCTGGGTGCGGATCCGCGCCTGCCCCTGCGGGACCACCGGGTAGGAGAACGCGATCACGTAGACTCCTTCGGCGAGCATGCGCTCGGCGAGGCGGACCGCGAGCGGCGCGTCGTGGAGCATGATCGGGATGATCGGGTGCTCGCCCGGCAGCAACCGGTACCCGAGCGCCTGCATCCGTGCGCGGAAGTGCCGCGCGTTCGCGCCCAGCCGTTCGCGCAGCTCGCCCGAGGCCTCGATCAGGTCGAGGACCCGCAGCGTCGCGCCGGCGACGGCCGGCGGGATGCTGTTCGAGAACAGGTAGGGGCGGGATCGCTGCCGCAGCCACGCGACGATCTCGCGGCGTGCCGCGACGTAGCCCCCGCTCGCGCCGCCGAGCGCCTTGCCGAGCGTGCCGGTCAGGATGTCGACCCGGCCCAGGACGCCGCAGGCTTCCGGGGTTCCGCGGCCGCGCGGGCCGATGAAGCCGGTCGCGTGGGAATCGTCGACCATCACCAAGGCGTCGTAACGGCCGGCGAGGTCGCAGATCTCGCGGAGCTTCGCGATCGACCCGTCCATCGAGAACACCCCGTCGGTCGCGATCAATCGGACGCGCGCGTCGCCCGCCTCGCGCAGGCAGCGCTCGAGCTCGCCGACGTCGTTGTTCGCGTAGCGCAGCCGACGCGCCTTGCACAGGCGAATGCCGTCGATGATGCTCGCGTGGTTCAGCGCGTCGCTGATCACCGCGTCGCGCTCGTCGAGCAGGGTCTCGAACAGGCCGCCGTTCGCGTCGAAGCACGAGGAGTAGAGGATCGCGTCCTCCATCGACAGATACCCGGCCAGACGCTCCTCGAGCGCGCGGTGCACGCTCTGCGTCCCGCAGATGAACCGCACCGAGGCCATGCCGTAGCCGTACTCGTCGAGCGCGCGATGCGCGGCCGCGACGACCGCGGGATGCGCCGCGAGACCCAGATAGTTGTTCGCGCACAGATTCACGAGCTCGCGGCCGTCCGCGAGCCGCACGATCGGGCCCTGCGGTGACCCGATGATCCGCTCGCGCTTCAGCAGGCCTGCCGCCTCGAGGCCGGCGGTCTCGAGGCGCAGTCGATCGAGGAATTCGCTGTTCACCGGAACTCCGTGCTCGCGGGCGTTTGCCGTGGTTTTTTCGGGTCCGTTATTATAGCCAGCCGTGACCGAGGAATCCGCCGCAAACCGTCGACTCGACAAGTGGCTCTGGCACGCGCGTTTCTACAAGACCCGCGGCTCGGCCGCGGAGGCGATCGGCGCCGGCAAGGTGCGCGTGAACGGCGATCGGGCGAAGCCGTCGCGGCGCGTCGCGATCGGCGACCACGTCGACGTGATGCAGGGGGGCATCGTCGCCGAGTTCGAGGTGCTGGGCCTGCCCGAGCGCCGCGGACCCGCACCCGAGGCGCGCACCCACTACCGCGAGACCGACGCGAGCGCCGCGCGCCGCGCCGCCTTCAGCGAAGGCGCGCGCCTCGCGGCCGCGTCGCGTCCGCGACCCGACACGCGGCCGGACAAGCGCGACCGCCGCCGGCTGCTCAAACTGCATCGCGGTCAGTCCTGAAGGCGGGAGCCGCGCCCGGCCGGATCGTCCTGCGGCTCCTCGCAGTCGCAGCGTACGGCGTCGCCGGGATCGATCTCGTCCCAGCCACCGCGATCCCAGATCGCGCTCGCGAGCGCGCCCGTGCTCAGGTGGCGCGACTCGGGGCGCGGTCCGAACCGGCTCGCGAGCTCGCTGAGACCGGGGTTGTGCCCGCAGATCAGCAGATGCCTTACCTCGGGAGCCGTGCCGGCGACCACGCGCCAGATCGTCCGGGGGTCGGCGCCGTACAGCGCGTCGGCCCGGCGCACCGAGTGCGCGCCGAGCCCGCAGGCGCGCGCGACGATCTCGGCGGTCGCCCCGGTGCGCGCCGCCGGGCTCGCGACGACCAGATCGGGGACCCAGCCCTGCGCGTGCAGCCGCCGCCCCATGGCCTCCGCCTGGCGTACGCCGCGCTTGGTGAGCGTGCGCACGCGATCCTCGCCGTCGACCGCCGGACGCGCCTGGCCGTGGCGCAGCAGCGTCAATCGTCGGTGCGGACCCATATCCGGCCTCCCTCGAGCTTGGCCTCGTAGGTGCGGATCGCCTCGTAGGCGGGCGGCGTCAACGCGGCGCCGGTCCGCAGGCAAAAGCGCGCGCCGTGCCGCGGGCAGACGATCGCGCAGTCCTCGACCTCGCCGCCCGCGAGCTCGGCCCCGTCGTGCGTGCACACGTCGTCGACCGCCCGGACGCCGCCCTCGCAGCGCGCGATCGCGACGAAGCGCTCGCCGGCGCGCACGCCGATCGCGCGGCCCTCCTCGAGGTCGGTGTCCGCGCCGACGTCGAACCAGCTCATCGCGGGACCCGGCTCACAGCATGCCCGTCTGCAATCGCGCCGCTTCGGACATCAGCGCCGGGTTCCAAGGCGGATCGAACACGAGCTCGACGTCGGCGCGGGCGATCGTCGGCACGACCTGCACCTTCTCGCGCACGTCCTGCACGAGGATCTCGCCCATGCCGCAGCCGGGCGCGGTCAGCGTCATCTTGATGATCGCCGTGCGCCCGTCCGGTCCCGGCGCCAGCGTGCACTCGTAGATCAACCCGAGATCGACGATGTTCACCGGGATCTCGGGATCGAAGCAGGTGCGCAACTGGTCCCAGATCACGTTCAGGATGTCCGCCTCGGACGCGCCGGGGGGCAGTTCCGGCGGCTTCACGGGCGTCATCCCGATCGCGTCGGCGTCGGCGCCGGCGATCCGGAACAGGTTGCCGTCGATGTAGACCGTGAAGCTCCCGCCGAGCGCCTGCGTCACGTACCCGACGACGCCGGGCTTCAACTCGACTTCCACGCCCGACGGAATCGCGACCGCCTGGGTCGGGCGTTGCACGACGATCGGCTCGTTTTCATGGCTGCGCATCGGTTCTCCCGGGTCACTCGGTCGAGACCGCGGCGATCGCGTCCGGCGCGGGCGACTTCAGCGCGGTCGCGAGCGTGTGCCAGCACAGGCTCGCGCACTTCACGCGCGCCGGGAACTCCCGGACGCCCGACAGCGCCGCGAGCTTGCCGAGGCCCTCGTCCGGCGCGGCCGCGTCGTCGGTCAGCAGCGCGTGCACGCGCTCGAACAGCGCGAGCGCCTCGGCACGCGTCCGCCCCTTGATCGCCTCGGTCATCAGCGAGGCCGACGCGGTCGAGATCGCACAGCCGTGGCCTTCGAAGCGCACGTCCTCGATCCGGTCGCCGGCGAGCCGCAGGTGCAGCGTGAGCCGGTCCCCGCACAGCGGGTTCGAGCCCTGCACGTCGGTCGAGGATCCCTCGAGCGGGCCGAAGTTGCGCGGGGTGCGATTGTGATCGAGGATCACGTCGCGGTAGAGATCCTGCAGGTCCATCAGCCGACGTCCCCGCCGAACAAGCGGCGCGCGCGCTCGACCGACACCGCCAGGCGGTCGATCTCGTCGAACGTGTTGTAGAACGCGAACGACGCGCGTGCGGTCGCCGGTATCCCGAAGAAATCCATCACCGGCATCGCGCAGTGGTGGCCGGTGCGGATCGCGATCCCGTCCTGGTCGAGCACCGTACCGAGATCGTGCGGGTGAACCCCGTCGACCACGAACGAGACCAGGCCCAGCTTGCGGCGTGCGGTGCCGATCAGCCGCAGGCCGGGGATCGGCGCGAGCGCCGCGTGCGCGTGCTCGAGCAGCGCCGCCTCGTGCGCATGCGCCCCGCGCAGGTCGATCGACCCGAGGAAGTCGATCGCGGCGCCGAGGCCGACCGCGCCGACGATGTTCGGCGTGCCGGCCTCGAACTTGTAGGGCAGCGCGTTGTAGGTCGTGCGCTCGAAGCTCACCGTGAGGATCATGTCGCCGCCGCCCTGCCACGGCGGCATGCGCTCGAGCATCGACTCGCGTCCGTAGAGCGCGCCGATCCCCGTCGGCGCGTACATCTTGTGGCCGGAGAACGCGTAGAAATCGCAGCCCAGCGCGCGCACGTCGACGGCGCCGTGGGGGACCGCCTGCGCGCCGTCGACCAGGGTCGCGATCCCGCGCGCACGCGCGCTCGCGACCAGCCGCTCGACCGGGAGCACCGTGCCGAGCGCGTTGGACACGTGCGCGCAGGCGAACACGCGGGTCCGCGGGCCCATCAGCGCCTCGACCGCGTCCGGATCGAGCTCGCCGCGCTCGTCGATCGGCGCGACGACGAGCTTCGCGCCGGTCTGTTCGCAGACCATCTGCCAGGGCACGATGTTCGCGTGGTGCTCGAGGTGGGTGATCAACACCTCGTCGCCGGCGCGCAGCTGCGGCCGGGCGTAGCTCTGCGCGACCAGGTTCACCGCTTCGGTCGTTCCGCGCGTGAACACGATCTCGGTCCGTGACGCCGCGTTCAGCCAGCGGGCGACGCGGTCGCGCGCCCCCTCGTAGCGCGCGGTCGCCTCCTCGCTCAACGTGTGCACGCCGCGGTGCACGTTCGCGTGGTGCGAGCGCGCGTAGTCGTCGACCGCCTCGATCACCCGGCGCGGCGCCTGCGAGGAGGCGCCGTTGTCGAGGTAGGCGAGCGGATGGCCGTGCACGCGCCGCGCGAGCACCGGGAACTCCCGGCGCATCGTCTCGACGTCGAACGCCGCCGGCTCCGCCGGGCGTACGGGGGTCCGGGCCGCGTCGCTCATCGATAAGACCTCAGCAAGTCGGCGCCCGGCAATTCGCCGATCAGCGCGTCCTCGATCGCGCGCCGCGCGCCCGGGAGCGACATCCCGGTCAGCAGGTCGTCGAGGAACGCGTAGATCAGCAAGGTCTGGGCGGACGCGCGGTCGATGCCGCGCGAGAGCAGGTAGAACAGCATGTTCGGGTCCAGCCGGCCGGTGGTCGCGCCGTGCGCGCACTTGACGTCGTCCGCGAGGATCTCGAGCTGCGGGCGCGTGTCGATCTCGGCCGTCGGCGACAGCAGCAAGCCGCGACAGGACTGGTTCGACGACGCGCCGGCGGTGCCCGCCTCGACGAGCACGCGGCTGTTGAACACGACGCGGCTCGAGCCCGCGGCGAGCGCCCGCGCGGTCTGCCGGCTCGTCGTGCGCGATGCGGCGTGCACGATCGCGTTCACGCAGTCCAGCTGCCGCGCGCCGCGTCCGACGAGCAGTGCGTAGCTGTCGTGCTCGGCGCCGGGGGCGTCGAGCCGGCCGCTCAGGTTCGCGCGGACCATCGCGCCGCCGAGCGCGACCGTGAACTGCCGGCAGCGGCTGCCGGCGCCCTGCAGCACTTCGAGCGCATCGAAGTGGGTCGTGCGTTCGTCGCTCGAGAACACGCGATAGTGCTCGACCGACGCGCCCGGCGCGAGATGCAGCTGCGTCGCGTGGTTCACCAGGGTCGCGTGTCCGCTGCCGCCGAGATGATGCTCGACGATCGTCGCCTCGGCCCCGGCGGCGACGTCGACGATCACGCGCGAGTGCACCGCGGCGTCGTCCCGGGCCGATTCGGCGGAGTGCACGATCAGCAGCGGCGCGGCGGCGCGGCCGGCGACGCGCACCTGCAGGCCGTCGACGAACAGCGCGCGGTTGAGCAGGGCCCAGCGTTCCGATTCCGCCGCGCCGATCGATCCCAGGCGCGCGGCGAGCGACGCCGGGTCGCGGTCGATCGCGGCGCGCAGGCTTTCGATCGTGAGCGCCGGATCCCCGGCCGGCTGCGGCGCGCCGGACGACGGCCGGCCGTTCACGATCGTGACCGGCGCCGCGCAGACGCCGGCGAGCCAGGAGCTGCGCGCGGGCGGCGCCGGCTCGGCGTCGACGAACGGGCGGCCGGCGAGCGCGCGCAAGCTCGTGTAGCGCCAGCTCTCGTCGCGGGTGGTCGGCAGGCCGAGCGCGAGGAAGCGCTGCATCGCGTCGGCGCGGGCCGCCGCGATCCGATCTTCGGGCCGCGCCCGCCACGCCGCTTCGAACGAGCGCAGCGCCGCGTCCTGGTCCCGGGCGGCGCTCACGCGACGCGGCCTTCGCGCAGCCAGTCGTAACCGCGTGCCTCGAGCTCGAGCGCGAGCGTCTTGTCGCCGGACTTGAGGATCCGTCCGTCCGCGAAGACGTGCACGCGGTCGGGCTCGACGTAGCCGAGCAGCCGCTGGTAATGGGTCACGAGCACGATCGAGCGGTCGGCGCCGCGCAGGCTGTTCACGCCCTTCGCGACCACCTTCAGCGCGTCGATGTCGAGCCCGGAGTCGGTCTCGTCGAGCAGCGCGAGCTTCGGCTCGAGCACGAGCATCTGCAGGATCTCGTTGCGCTTCTTCTCGCCGCCGGAGAAACCTTCGTTCACGCCCCGGCTCAGGAACGACTCGTCCATCCCCATGAACTTCATCTTCGCCTTGATCAGGCCCAGGAACTCGTACGCATCGACTTCCGCGAGGCCGGCCTTCTTGCGTTTCGCGTTCAGCGCCGCCTTCAGCAGGTACGCGTTGTTGACCCCCGGAATCTCGACGGGGTACTGGAAGCCGAGGAACAGCCCCGCGCGGGCGCGTTCCTCGGCGGGCATCGCGAGCAGGTCGGCGCCGTCGAACGTGACGCTCCCGCCGGTGATCTCGTAATCCTCGCGGCCGGCGAGCACCTGCGCGAGGGTGCTCTTGCCGGACCCGTTCGGGCCCATGATCGCATGCACTTCCCCGGCGCGGACCTCGAGATCGACGCCCTTGAGGATGTTTCGGCCTGCGACGTTCGCGCGCAGCTGGGATATCTTCAGCACTTGATGTGACTCCGGGACCCGATTCAACCGACGGCGCCTTCGAGGCTCACGCTGAGCAGGTTTTGCGCCTCCACCGCGAACTCCATCGGCAGTTCCTTGAAAACCGCCTTGCAGAATCCGCTGACGATCATGTTCACGGCGTCCTCGGCCGAGACGCCGCGTTGCAGACAGTAGAACAGCTGGTCCTCGCCGATCTTCGACGTGCTGGCCTCGTGCTCGACGGTCGCGTCGGGGTTGCGCACCTCGACGTACGGGAAGGTGTGCGCGGCGCATCGGCTGCCCATCAGCAGCGAGTCGCACTGCGTGAAATTGCGCGCGCCGGTCGCGGTCGGCAGCACCTTCACCAGGCCGCGATAGGTGTTGACCGCATGGCCCGCCGAGATGCCCTTCGAGACGATCGTGCTCTTCGTGTTCCGGCCGATGTGGATCATCTTCGTGCCGGTGTCGGCCTGCTGGTAGTTGTTCGCGACCGCGACCGAGTAGAACTCGCCGACCGACCCGTCGCCCTTGAGCACGCAACTCGGGTACTTCCAGGTGATCGCCGAGCCCGTCTCGACCTGCGTCCAGGAGATCTTCGCATTGCGGCCGCGGCACTCGCCACGCTTGGTCACGAAGTTGTAGATGCCGCCGACCCCGTGCTCGTCACCCGGATACCAGTTCTGCACCGTCGAGTACTTGATCTTCGCGTCGTCCAGCGCGATCAGCTCCACGACCGCCGCGTGCAGCTGGTTCTCGTCGCGCATCGGCGCGGTGCAGCCTTCCAGGTAGCTCACCGACGCGCCCTCGGCCGCGACGATCAAGGTCCGCTCGAACTGGCCGGTCTTCGCCGCGTTGATCCGGAAATAGGTCGACAGCTCCATCGGGCAACGCACGCCCGCCGGCACGTACACGAACGAGCCGTCGGAGAACACCGCCGAGTTCAGCGCGGCGAAGAAGTTGTCGCCCGGCGGGACGACGGTGCCGAGGTAGCGCTCGATCAGTTCCGGATGATCGCGGACCGCGTCGGAGAACGAGCAGAAGATCACCCCGGCCTTCGCGAGCTTGTCCTTGAAGGTCGTCGCGACCGACACGCTGTCGAACACCGCGTCGACCGCGACTCCGGCGAGCCGGGCCCGCTCGTGCAGCGGGATCCCGAGCTTCTCGTAGGTCGCGAGCAGCTTCGGGTCGACCTCGTCGATGCTCTTCGGCGCGTCGCCCGGCGTGCGCGGCGCGGAGAAATACGAGATCGCCTGGTAGTCGATCGGCGGGTGCTGCACCGTCGCCCAGGACGGCTCGCGCAGGGTGAGCCAATGCCGGTACGCCTTCAGGCGCCAGTCGAGCAGGAACTGCGGCTCGCGTTTCTTGCGCGAGATGAAGGTCACGGTGGTCTCGTCGAGGCCGGGCGGCAGGCTGTCCGACTCGATGTCGGTCACGAAGCCGTGCTGGTACTTGCGGCTCAGCAGGGTCTCGAGTTCGGGGGCTTTGCTGGACACGATGGCGTTCCGTGGGAGCGAAGAGCGGGTTAGAGCCGTGCCGCGACGATGCGGATCCGGCTCGCGAGCGAGCCGCCGCGCAGGGTCGGCGGCTCGGGCGCGAGCAGTTCGCGCAAGGTCACGTCCTCGAGCTCGCGCCGGATCGCCGCGTTGATCCGCTGCCAGGCGGTGCCGACGCGGCAGCGCTTCTCGATCCCGCACTGGCTCGCCGGGGTGCTGCATTCGGTGATCGCGATCGGCCCCTCGAACACGTCGAGGATCTCGGCCGCGGTGATCTCGTCGGGCCGGCGCGCGAGCCGATAGCCGCCGCGCGTGCCCCGCGCCGAATGCACCATGCCGGCGCGCTGCAGGCCTTTGAGGATCTTGCTCACGGTCGGCGGGCTCAGATGGGTGCGTTCGGCGAGGTCCGCGGACGCGCACTGCCGCGCGGGGTCGTCGGCGAGCGCCGCGAGCACGACGGTCGCGTAGTCGGTCATTTTCCCCATTCGCAGCATCGCGCGACCTCCGGATCGCGGGCGTGCGGGCGGCGCAGCGCCCAAAGTAGGACTAGTTTAGTCCTGATTGCGCCGGCGCGCCAGCATCGCGACCGACCCGGCGAGTCTTTGGTAGACTCGGATACCCCGCGCCGCGCGCGGAACGGATCACGGTCGGCCCGGTCGAACCCCTCGAGGGACGGCGCGCGCCGGGCGCGACGACGGAAATTTGCAAGGGCTCACCGAACCACGAGGGTGCGCGACGCAGGCCTGGCCGCGTTCGCGACGGATACGACGACAGTGAACGCGACATCTCCGATCATCGACTTGCGCGAGGTCCGCTATACGGTCGGCGGCCGGGTCATTTTCGACGGCCTCGACATGCAGATCCTGCCCGGGCAGGTCACCGCGGTGATGGGACCGAGCGGGACCGGCAAGACGACCCTGCTGCGCTTGATCACCGGACAGGCGACCGCCGACGCCGGTTCGATCGACGTGGGCGGGGTCGCGGTCGTCGGCGCGTCGCGTTCGCAGGTGTACGCGCTCCGGCAGCGCATGGGCATGCTGTTTCAGAACGGGGCGTTGTTGACCGACATCAGCGTGTTCGAGAACGTCGCGTTCCCGCTGCGCGAACATACCCGCCTGCCTGAGCGGCTCATCCGGCAACTGGTGTTGACCAAGCTCCAGGCGGTCGGGTTGCGGGGCGCGGCCGGATTGATGCCCGCGGAGCTCTCCGGCGGGATGGCGCGGCGCGTCGCGCTCGCGCGCGCGATCGTGATGGACCCGCAGATCCTGCTCTACGACGAGCCTTTCGTCGGCCTCGATCCGATCTCGATGGGCGTGATCCTGCGGCTGATCCGGCGCTTCAACGACGCGCTCGGCTTGACCAGCATCGTGGTGTCGCACGACGTGCACGAGATCACCGCGGTCGCCGACCGGGTGTTCCTGTTGTCCGGGGGGCGGGTGGTCGCGCAGGGGACGCCGCAGGAGTTGCACGACTCGCCGTCCGACATCGTCAAGCAGTTCGTCGGCGGCCTCGCGGACGGCCCGGTGCCGTTCCACTACCCGGCACCCGATTACTTCGAGGAACTGCTCGCCCGGGACGGAGGACGTTTCGCGTGATTCGCGATTTTCTCGACAGCCTGTCGGAGTCGATCGAGCGCCTCGGCGACACGGTCCGGTTCCTCGCGCGGATCCTCGCGCAGGTGCCGAGCGCGTTGCTGCGGCCGCAGCTGATCTTCGACCAGATCTACAACGCCGGCGCGTTGTCGCTGGTGATCATCATGCTCTCCGGCTTGTTCGTCGGAATGGTGCTCGGCCTGCAGGGCTACGACCTGCTGCAGCGATTCGGATCCGAGGACGCGCTCGGCACCGCCGCCGCGATCGGTCTGGTGCGCGAGCTCGGCCCGGTCGTCACCGCGCTGCTGTTCGCGGGCCGCGCGGGCACGGCGCTCGCCTCCGAGATCGGCCTGATGCGCGCGACCGACCAGCTGTCCGCGATGGAGATGATGGCGGTCGACCCGGTGCGCCGGGTCGTCGTCCCGCGCTTCGTCGGCGGCGTGATCGCGATGCCGCTGCTCGCGGCGATCTTCAGCATGATCGGCATCTACGGCGCGCAGCTCGTCGGCGTGCAGGTCATGCACGTCGACGCCGGCAGCTTCTGGTCGCAGATGCAGGCGTCCGTCGAGCTGCGGGACGTCAACGAAGGGATCGTCAAGAGCGTGGTGTTCGGCATCGCCTGCAGCCTGATCGCCGTCTACCAGGGCTATCATTCGGAGCCGACCGCCGAGGGCGTCGGCACGGCGACCACGCGGACGGTCGTGACCTCGGCGGTCATCGTGCTGTTCCTGGACTATCTGATCACGGCATTCTTCCTGAAATGAGGGACACGGTATGCGCAAGTCGCGTGCGTTGAATCTCGGCACCGGCCTGTTCGTGCTGCTCGGGTTCGCAGCGCTGTTTTTCCTGACGACGCAGACGACCAGCCACGGACTGTCGTTCGGGTCGGAGCCGTACTACGTCGTCACCGCGAAGTTCCGCGACATCGGCGACCTCAAGGTCGGCGCGCCGGTCTCGATGGCGGGGGTGCAGGTCGGCCGGGTCGCCGCGATCGGCTTCGACTCGCAGGATTTCAAGGCGGTCGTCACGATGCGGATCGACGACAAGTTCAACCAGATCCCGACCGACAGCAGCGCGAACATCTACACGCAGGGGCTGCTCGGCGGACAGTACATCGGTCTGAGCCCGGGCGGGGCCGAGACGTACTTGAAGAATCACGGCGAGATCACATTTACCAATTCGGCCCTGGTGCTGGAGAAGCTGATCGGCCAGTTTCTCGCGAATTTCAACAAGAGCTCGAGCACGTCGGGCTCCTCCGGAGGATCACCGAAATGACTGTGCATCGATCGCTCGGTAGAACGCTCTCGGCCGCGGCGCTCGGCGCCGCACTCGGCGCCGGCGGCATCGCCGGCGCGTTCGCGGCGGCCGGCACGCCGGCGCCGGCCGGCGGTGCGACCGCCACCGCGTCGCTCGGTCCGGAGCAGCTCGTCGCCAACTCGGCGCAGCGCATGCTGACGGAGCTCTCGGCGCACCGCGCGATGTACGCGAAGGATTCCGCGAAGCTCGATCACCTGGTCGCGACGGTCCTGCTGCCGGATTTCGACACCAACTACGCGGCGCAGCTCGTGCTCGGGCCGGCGTGGCGCAAGGCGACGCCGCAACAGCGCAAGCAGTTCGTCGCCGCGTTCTACCATTCGCTGCTGCACAACTACGGAGCGGCGCTCGTCGATTTCACCGCGAACCGGTTCAAGATCCTGCCGTACCGCGGCAGTCCCGACGCGACCGAAGCGACCGTGCGCACGACCGTGCTGCGCGAGAACGGCGAGAAGGTGCCGGTCGACTTCCGGCTGCACCGGACGCCGGAGGGCTGGAAGGCCTGGGACGTCGTGATCGAAGGGATCTCCTACGTGCAGAGCTTCCGCACCGATTTCGCATCGGAGATCGACCAGAAGGGTCTGCAGGAAGTGATCGACCGGCTCGAACGGCAGAATGCCTCGACCAACGTGAAGCACGCCGCGGCCGGGCGCGGCGGGGACGGCAAGGGTTGATGCGCGCCGACCCGGCCGGCGCCCGCTTCGAACCCGCGAGCGACGGGATCGCGCGGCTCCAGGGCGAGGTCACGTTGCGCAGCGTCGGTCCGTTGCTCGCCGCGGGCCGCGACGCGATCCTCGCGGGTCGCGCGGAGGCGGTCGATCTCGCGGGGGTCACCGGGGCGGACAGCGCCGGGCTCGCGCTGCTGATCGAGTGGTTGAGCCTCGCGCGGCAGGCGGGCCGACCCTTGGTCTACCGCAACGTTCCGGCGCAGATCGAACAGCTCGCCCGCCTGAGCGACGTGCAGGGTCTCGTCCTGCCGGCGGCGCCGACGGGCTGAGCGGCGGCGCGGGGTGCGGACCGCCCCCGGCGCGCGAGCGCCGTCAGGGCTGGGATCCGTCCGTGGAGTCCGAATCGTCGTGATTCGCGGCCCGGACCTGCGAGATCATGTACGCGCGTCGCTGCAGGTACGCGTCGCGAATGAACGCGTACGGGTCGAACACGTTCTGCAGCGTCCGGTCGAGCGGCAGCAAGCCGGCGCGCGTCTTCACGAGGTCGAGGCCCGTCAGCCCGTAGGTCACGTCGGTGTTGGGCGCGTATTTCAGCGGATTCGTGTACGCATCGACGACGCGGCCCGGGGCATCGCGCAGGTCCGAGGGCCCGAGCAGCGGCAGCTCGAGATACGGGCCCGGATGCACGCCCCAGACGCCGAGCGTCTCGCCGAAGTCGGCCGAGTTGTGATCGATCCCGGCGGCGGTCGCCGGATCGAGCAGCCCGCCGAACCCGGCGGTCGAGTCCAGCAGGAACCGGCCGAGATCGGTGCCCGCGGCCCGGAACTGGCCCTGCAACAGGTCGTTGATCATCACCGTCGGCGTGTCGAGGTTCGCAAAGAAGTTGCTGACGCCGGTGCGAAGCGGTGACGGAACGTAATGCACGTAGCCGCGCGCGACCGGCCTCGCGACGTGACGATCGAGCACGTCGTTGAACTTGTAGACCCCGCGGTTCCAGCTTTCGAGCGGGTCCTGCGGCGAGCGGGGCGCGTTCGGCGGCAGCGTCACGCAGCCGCTCAGTCCGTTGGCCGCGATCAATACGAACGCGGTGCATGCCGCCCGCCAGTAGTAGGCCATCGTCTAATTCCCGTATTGGTTGATCAGTGTCCGCCGTCACCGTCGCCGTCACCGCCGCCACCACCGGAGCCGCCGTCCCCGGAGCCGCCTCCGGAGTGATCGTGCCGCGAGCGCCCCCGGTTCTGCTTCTTCATCTCGTCGAGTGCGGCGCGCACCTGGGCGAGGCGGGCGCTGAAGCGGGCGCGCTGGACCGGATTCAGTTTCGGCTGCGCGAGCGCGAGCCTCAATTGGCCGGACGAGCGCTCGAGTTCGCCGTTCATGATATAGAACTCGGACATGTAATAGTACGAGTCGGCGAGGTCGCCCGCCGCGTGCGCGGCCCGCGCGATCAGGCGGGTCTGCTCGGGCGTCGGATCGACGACGTTGAACAGGTCCAGCAGGATGTGGTGCGCGCGCGCATTCTGCCCCTGCTGCATGTAGGTCTGCGCGAGACGGATCGTGATCGGCACGTTGTGCGGGAACAGTCCGCGCGCCTTCTCGAGAATCGCCTGCGACCGTTTCGGCTCGTCGTTCGCGAGGTACGCCTGGCCGAGCGCACCGTAGAGCTGCGTCACGCGGGGGTTCTCGGCGAGCAGTTTCTTCAGGATCGGGATCGCCGGCGCCGGGGTGTGCGCGTAGGTGTAGGCGACCGCGAGGCCGTAGCGGTCGTCGAGAGCGCGTCCGCCGCCGTTCGCGCGCAGGGCCTGGTAGTAGCGGATCGCGGCTTGCGGATCGCCGACCAGGGAGCGCAGCCGTTCGCGCATCAGCCCGTAGCTGATCGAGTCGACGTGATGGATCCGGCCGATCTGCGCCGCGCGGTTGCGCGCCTCGGCGATGCGGTCCGCGGTGACCGGGTGATCCATCAGGAAGCCGTAGGCGCTCGCGAACGCGGGGTTGCCCTCGGTCGTCTCGAGCCGCTGGAAGAAGCTCGCCATCGCGAGCGGATCGAAGCCGGCGCTCGCCATCGTGTAGATCCCGATGCGGTCGGCTTCCGCTTCCTCGGCCCGCGTGTAATTGATCTGGTGCTGGATCGCGGCGCCCTGGCCCGCGACGATCGCCCCCTCCATCGCGTCCGGGGAACCGCCGCCGACCGTTGCGCCGAGCAACACCGCGGCCAGCATCGCCGCGGTCGAGATCAGGCTCGCGTGCTGCTGGTCGTAGATCCCGCGGGCGATGTGGCGCTGGGTCTCGTGCGCGGTTTCGTGCGCGACCACCGCCGCGAGTTCGCTCTCGTTGCGGGTCGCGAGGAACAACCCGCTGTTGATGAACACGAAGCCGCCCGGAATCGCGAACGAGTTGATCGTCGGATCCTTGACGACGTGGTACGAGAACTGGCGCTGGCCGTTCTGCGCGTAGCTGGCGATCTCGTGGCCGATCTCCTGGATGTAGGCGCTGACCTCGGGGTCCTCGAGGATGTCGCCGCGCTGGCGCAATTCCCGCGTGAAGATCACACCCGCGTCGTATTCTTCCTGCAGGCTGATCGCCGCGTTCGCCGCGCTGCCGAGCGCGGGCAGCTCACCCTCGGTGCCGACGTGGCGCTGCGCATACGCGGTCGGGTCGTTGGCCGCGGTCGCCGTTGCGGGCCCGGCCCCGGCCGAGTAGGCGACGCCGGCGCCCATTCCGACCAGGAGCGCAACGCACCCGGCGAGCCAGGAACCGAATCGGGGGCGGCGCTGAGTCATCGTGGTCCTTAGAGTCCGCGGACGTCCGATAAGTTCGCCGGGGCGCGAGTCAGGGGGATTTTACAGGTTTTCCGACGCGTAGTCGGCGAGCCGCGACCGCTCGCCGCGCACCATCGTGATGTGGCCCGCATGCGGCCAGCCGTGGAAACGGTTCACGACGAAGGTGAGGCCGGACGTCGTTTCGGTGAGGTAGGGCGAGTCGATCTGGGCGATGTTGCCGAGACACACCATCTTGGTCCCCGGTCCGGCGCGCGTGACCAAGGCCTTCATCTGCTTCGGGGTGAGGTTCTGGGCCTCGTCGATGATGATGAATCGATTGAGGAACGTACGCCCGCGCATGAAATTCAGCGAGCGGATCTTGATCCGGTGCCGGAGCAGATCGTTCGTGGCCGCGCGGCCCCAGCTGCCGCCGGATTGGCTCTGCGTCAGGACTTCGAGGTTGTCCATCAGCGCGCCCATCCACGGCTCCATCTTCTCCTCCTCGGTGCCGGGCAGGAAGCCGATGTCCTCGCCGAGCGGGATCGTGACCCGGGTCATGATGATCTCGCTGAACCGGTTGTGATCCAGGGTCTGCGAGAGCCCCGCCGCGAGCGTGAGCAGTGTTTTGCCGGTGCCGGCGGGTCCCAGGATCGTGACGAAGTCGATCTGTGGATCCAGCAGCAGGTTCAGCCCGAGGTTTTGTTCCCTGTTCCGCGCGACCACGCCCCAGACGCCGTTGCGCTCATTACGGTAGTCGACGGTCAGTTCGAGCTCCGCGGTGTCGCGCTCCAGGCGCCGCACGATGGCCTCGAATCCGCTCGTCTCCTCGTAGACGAACTGGTTCGGCTTCCATTCGCGCACCAGCGGTCCGCCCAGCCGGTAGAACGTGCGGCTCTGTTGTTGCCAGGACTCGACATCCTTGCCGTGCCGGTCCCAGAAGTCCGTGGGCAGCCGCTGCGCGCCGCTCGCCAGCAGGTCCGCATCCTCGATGGTCCGGTCGCTGGAATAGTCCTCGGCGTGGACACCGACGATCGCGGCCTTGATCCGCAGATTGATGTCCTTCGAGACCAGTGTGACGCGGCCCCCGCGGAATTTCTGCTGCAGCGCGAGAGTGTTCGCGAGAATCGCGTTGTCGGCGCCCTGACCCGGCAGGCTTTCCGGCAGCGCGCTTTCGAGCAACGCGGTCTGGAAGAACAACCGACCCGCCGGCGGCCGCTTGCCATGGTTGATCGGTGCGTCCGCGGGCAACGCGAGCCCGCGGTCGATCTGCGCCTTGGTCGCGCCTTGCATCAGCTCGTCGAGGAACCGGCTCACCTGACGCACGTTGCGCGCCGATTCGGACAGTCCCTTCTTGCCCGCGTCGAGCTCCTCGAGCACCGTCATCGGGATGTAGACGTCGTGCTCCTCGAACCGGAAGATCGCGGTCGGGTCGTGCATCAACACGTTGGTGTCGAGCACGAAGATCCGGCGGTCCGCCGGCACGTCACGCTTGGCCTTGCCGCCGCGGGCCGGGCGAGACTCGCCGGTCACAATGCCTTCACCGCCGCCAGCACCGCTTCGGCGTGTCCGTCGACCTTGACCTTGCGCCACTCCTGCCGCAACACGCCCTGCGCATCGATCAGGAACGTGCTGCGCTCGACGCCGAGGAACTTGCGCCCGCACAGGCGCTTCTCGCGGATCACGCCGTAGAGCTCGCAGACGCGGCGATCGGGGTCGCTCAGCAACTCGAACGGAAAGGCGAACTTCGCCTTGAACTTGCGGTGGGACTCGACGCTGTCCGGCGAGATGCCGACGATCGTCGCGCCGGCCGCCCGGAACTTCGCGTGGCCGGCCGCGAACGCCCGGCCTTCCGTGGTGCAGCCCGGCGTGTTGTCGCGGGGGTAGAAATAGAGCACCCGCGGCGTGCCGGGCGCCGCGGTGAGCGACCAGTCGCCGGCCGTGCCCGCGAGCTGGAACGGCGGCGCCGGCCTGCCGATCTCGAGTGTGCCCCGCGCCATCCGATCAGCTCTTCACCGGCTCGAAGATCGCGTCGAGGTTCTGGTGGTCGCAAAAATCCAGGAACTCCTCGCGCAGCACGCCGATGTGCAGCCGGCTCGGGACGTTCACGATCATCTGGATCGAGAACATCGGTGCGCCGGTATGCGCCGCCGCGTAGGACCGCGTCGACAGTTCGGCGATGTCGACGCCGCGCTGGGAGAAGAACCCCGCCATCGAGGCGACGATCCCGGTTTGATCGAGGCAGACGACGTCGACGGAGTAGGGCAGCAGGTCGTTGCGCGCCGCGCGCGCTTCGGTGCGGCGCATCTGGATGTTGATGCCGCTCGCATCGCCGAGCTTCTTGAACTCTCCCTCGAGCTTCGCGAGCGTGTGCCAGTTGCCGGTCACGAGCAGCAGCATCGCGAACTCGTTGCCCAGCGACGCCATGCGGCTCTCGCTGATGCTGCCGCCGCAGTCGGCGACCGCCTTGGTCAGTTCGTGGACCATACCGACGTGGTCGGGACCGACCGCCGAAATCACGATGTGCTGTTTCATGGCGCGCAGATTCTACCTAAGGATCGCCCGTCGTGGCGATGCGGCCCGCCGGGCCGCGCTTGCCATGGATGCGGATGCCACTTATTTTAGCGCGCTGGATCGGGGCTCGGGTGGTTCGTAGCGGAGTCAGGGCGATGTTCACCGGTAGTTTGGTCGCGATCGTGACGCCGATGACGGCGGACGGATCGCTCGATTGGCCCGCTTGGGACCGATTGCTCGATTTCCACCGGGCCGAGGGCTCGAACGGGATCGTCGTCGCGGGCACGACCGGCGAATCGCCGGCGCTGACCCTCGACGAAATCGCGGAAATGGCGCGGCGCGCCGTCGCGCGCTGCCGCGGCGCGATGCCGGTGATCGTCGGCACGGGGACGAACTCGACCGCCGAGACGGTCGCCCGCACGCGGGCGCTGTCGCGCTCGGGGGTCGACGGCGTGATGATCGTGACCCCGTATTACAACAAGCCGCCGCAGGAGGGGATGATCCGGCATTTCCAGGCCGCGGCGGAGGTTTCCGCGGTCCCGGTGATCCTGTACAACGTCCCGGGTCGCACCGCGGTCGATCTGCTGCCGGCGACCGTCGCCCGTCTCGCCGGGCATCCGCGTATCGTCGCGCTGAAGGAGGCGACGCCGTCGCTCGACCGCGGGCGGGAGCTGCTCGCGGCCTGTCCGCCCGGCTTCACGGTGCTGTCCGGGGACGACGCGAGCGCGGTCGAGTGGATCGGAATCGGTGCGCGCGGGGTGATTTCGGTGACCGCGAACGTCGCGCCGCGCCGGATGCAGCAGGCGTGCGCCGCGGCGATGCGGGGCGATCGCGACGCGGCGCGGCGGATCGACGGGTCCCTGCAGGGGCTGCATCGGGCGCTGTTCGTCGAGTCGAGCCCGATACCGGTCAAATGGGCGGTTGCGCAGCTGGGGCTGATCGGCTCCGGAATCAGGCCGCCGTTGATTGAGCTGAACGCCAGCCACCACGAGGCCGTGCGGCGCGCGATGCGCGCCGCCGGGATCTCCAACGAGGAATCGAATTCATGAGACCAATTCGGGCAATGGGAATCGCGGCCGTCGCCGCATTGATGTCCGGCTGCCACCTGTTGCGGCCGCACTGCGGCGGGTACGAGGAATACAAGACCGCCGAGGTGATCGCGCCACTGCGGGTTCCCGAGGGAATGCAGGCACCGGAGTCGAAGGAGGCGCTGCGGATTCCGCCCGCGGCGCCCGGGGCGCCGCTCGCGTCCAAGGACGCCTGTCTCGAGAAACCGCCGCAATACAAGGAAAACCCGAAATGAGCCGCCGCGCACGGCGGCTCGCCGCGCGCCGATTTGCCCGCCGCGAAGACCTCCGGTAGGCTTGCCACCCCGCGGCTCGCGCGCGGAGAGGTGGCCGAGTGGTCGAAGGCGCTCGCCTGGAAAGTGAGTAACACCCCAAAAGGTGTTCGAGGGTTCGAATCCCTCCCTCTCCGCCAATCGCCGGGATGAGTCCATGGTGGCTCGCGTTCGCATCTTCGCGACGATCGTCCGTGAACCCCGTCAGGCCCGGAAGGGAGCAGCGGTAGCGGTACTTGATCGGGCGCCGGAGTCCTGCGGGCGCGGGCCGCCACCCGAATCCGATCCGCAACCGCCGCGTTACCGCTAAACTCGAGTCCCATGAGCTACGTCGTACTGGCGCGCAAGTGGCGTCCGAAGAGGTTTTCGGAGCTGGTCGGGCAGGAGCACGTGTTGCGTGCGCTGTCGAACGCGTTGGACAGCGGCAAGGTGCACCACGCGTTCCTGTTCACCGGGACGCGCGGAGTGGGCAAGACGACGGTCGCGCGGATCCTCGCGAAATCGCTGAACTGCGAGACCGGCGTCAGTTCGAATCCCTGCGGCACGTGCGCCGCCTGCCGCGAAATCGACGAAGGCCGCTTCGTCGACCTGATCGAGGTCGACGCGGCCTCCCGGACCAAGGTCGACGACACCCGCGACCTGTTGGACAACGTGCAATACGCGCCGACCCGCGGCCGGTTCAAGGTGTACCTGATCGACGAGGTGCACATGCTGTCGAACCACTCCTTCAACGCGTTGCTGAAGACGCTCGAGGAGCCGCCGCCGCACGTGAAGTTCCTGCTCGCGACGACCGATCCGCAGAAGCTCCCGGTCACGGTGCTGTCGCGGTGCCTGCAGTTCAGCCTGAAGCGATTGTCGCCGGCGCTGATCGGCGGCCGGCTGCGGTTCATCGCCGGCGAGGAGGGCCTGAACTGCGAGATCGGCGCGCTCGACGCGATCGCCCGCGCGGCGGACGGGAGCCTGCGCGATGCGCTGAGCCTCCTCGATCAGTTCGTCGCGTTCGGCGGCGCGCAGCTGACCGAGCGCAACGCACGGGCGATGCTCGGCACGATCGATCGGCGGCACGTCGTGCGCTTGATCGATGCGCTCGCGCGCGGCGATGGCGCGGGCCTCCTGGCGGTCGTGCGCGAGTTCGACCAGGACGCCCCGGACTACGATCGGGCGCTCGTCGAGCTCGCGGCGTACCTGCAGCGAATCGCGATCGTCCAGGTGGTGCCGGAGGCGGCGCGCGACGAGGAGGCGGTGCCGGACGCCGATCTGCCGCGCCTCGCCGCCGCGCTGACGCCGGAGGACGCGCAGCTCTACTACCAGATCGCGCTGATCGGTCGCCGTGACCTGAATCTCGCGCCCGATCCACGCATCGGGTTCGAAATGACCGTGTTGCGCATGCTCGCGTTCCGGCCCGGTGAGGACGCCCGCGGTGTCGCACCGTCCGCCGCGAAACCGGCGCCGGCCCCGGCGAAGCGGTCGGGCGAGGCGCAGCCGGCGCCGGCACCGGGCGCGCGCTCGGCGGCTGCGACGGAGGGGGCGGGGACGGCGGCAGCGACC
>JAJYAM010000054.1:3803-16598 GCA_021779535.1 Pseudomonadota bacterium | reverse complement strand
CGCCTGCGGGTCGGCGCCGAGCGTCCGCGCGGCGGCGAGATCGCGCGCGTCGGATTTCCCGGCGAGCGCCGCGGTGCGTGCGCGCGCGAGCAGGCGTTGCTCGAGCGCGGCGCCGGCCGCGGCGAGCCCGGCGGCATTCGGATCGTGCGAGCGCGCGGCCGCGAGGTAGCCCGCGGCCCCGTCGTTCCCCGGTCCCAACAGATGCCCGGCGGCGAGCTGCGCGCGTGCGAGCGCGACCAGTCGAGCCGCCTCGTCGGCGTTCGCGTGCGCCTGGGCGGCCGCGGCCGCGGCCGTGCGTGCGGCGGCCCGGGCCTCGGCCGCGCGCAGGTCGGCGAGCGTGGTGGAGGTCAGCGGATTTTCCGGCGCCGCCGCGGTGAGTTGTGCGGCGTAGGCCGATGCGCTGTCGGTGCCGCCGGCGAGCTTGCCGCTGCGAATGCGCGCTTCGACGAGCCCGGCGAGGCGTTGCGCGTTCGCTTGCTGTTGCGCCGCCAGGGCGTTCTGGTGCGCCTGTCGTGCCGAGGCGTACTGCAACCGCTCCGCGGCGAGCGCGGGGTGGTCGGGGAGGGCCGCGGCGAGTGTCGCGAGGGCCGCGGCCGCCTGGTTCAGGTGCCCGGCGGCGAGAGCGTTCTGAAAACGCCGGTCGAGCACGGCACCAATGCGGCGCAGCCCGTCCCGTGCTTCGGCGCTCGCCGGATCGACCGCGGCGGCGGACCGGTAATAAAGCAGCGCGTCGTCGGCGGGTGGATCGGTGTAGCGGTGCTCGCGCATCGCCGTACGGGCCTTCGCGAGCAGGTCATCGAGACGCCCCTGCACGATCGTGCGATCGTTCGGCGGAGTCGCGACCGCCGGGCGCGCGATCGGGGTCGGGTGCGCCGCGGATCGCACGCCGGCGGATCGTGGCCGGAGCATCCAGAACGTGCCGCCCGCGAGCGCGAGCAGCGCGGCGCCGGCCGCAATCCACGGCCCGAGCGTCCGTGATCGGTGGCGGGAACCTCCGCCGTGCGAGGTCGCGAGCAGCGGTGACGCGGGTTCGGTGGGTGTCGCGGCACTGTGCGCGCGCAACCCAACCGCGGGGGACGGCACCGAAATCCGCGTGACGCCGGCGGCCTCGATCGCGCGCCGCAGCGCCTGCGCGGTCGGTTCGGGCTCGAGCGGCAGCGGCAGCAGGGTGATCCGCGGGTCGTGCGACAGCGCGGCGAGTTCCTGACGGACGTTCGCGGGCGAGAACAGCAGCACCGGAACCTGCGGTGCCTCGAGGGTCGCGGCCTCGAGGGTCGCGAGCGCGGCGTCGAGGGAACGCGCGTCGACCGCGAGCGACCGCGGTCCGTCCTCCTCCCGCAGCGCCTGCAGCGCTTCGGCGAGATCGTCCACCGGCCGCACCGTCGCGAGCCCCTGCAACGCGAGCCCGATCTCGAGCAGGAACTCGTCGGCCTCGCTCAGCACGATCAAGGTGGCGCCGGGCCGCGGCGTTGCGGCGACGGCCGGGCTGTCCGGCGGATCCGGGGCACGGACCGCGAGCTTCGTCGAACTCGTCACCGGTTGATGCTCCCCCGCGGAATCGACCGCATTCTCGGTCAGGGGAGCATAGACCGGGGATCGCAGCGTGCCGTGCGTCAGTTCACAATCCGGCAGCGCCCCGCGGCGTCGTGCTCGGAATCTGATCATCAGTTCCGCACCGCGGACCGCGGCCGGCCTCGCAACCGGCGCGACGACCGTTCACGCCGAGCATGCGGCCGCAGCGAATTCTTAACGACGGGTTAACGGGCGCGGGACTAGTTTTGCGGTGGTTGCGCCGCACAGGAGGCCGCCATGGATGCTCTGTACCTGCTGATCATCGCCGCGTTGTATCTCGCGACCCACTGGTTCGCGCGGGCGCTCGTGCGGCTCGGAGGCGTCGAATGACCCCGATGGTCGGGTTCGCCGGGTTCCTGGCCGCGGCGTTGTTCGCCTACCTGCTGTACGCGTTGCTCAAGCCGGAGGATTTTTGATGACGGCGCAGGCCACGGCGCTGTTGGTCGCGTTCCTCGCGACGGTGCTCGTGCTCGTGAAGCCGCTCGGTGGGTACATCGCCGTCGTGATGGAGGGGGCGGATCACCCACTCCGGCGCATCGGGCGCCCGCTCGAGCGGGCGATCTATCGGGTCTGCGGTGTCGATCCGGACGAATCGATGGGATGGAGCTCCTATTCGATCGTGCTGCTCGCGTTCAATGCGGCGGGCGCGGTGCTGCTGTACGCGTTGCAGCGGACGCAGGCGTGGCTGCCCTTGAACCCGCAGCACTTCGCGAACCTGCGGCCGGCCACTGCATTCAACACCGCGATCAGCTTCGTCACGAACACGGACTGGCAGGGGTACAGCGGCGAGTCCGCGATGAGCGATCTCACGCAGATGGCCGGGCTCGCGGTTCAGAACTTCCTCTCGGCGGCGACCGGGCTCGTCGTCGCGATCGCGCTGATCCGCGGCTTCGCGCGCCGCGAGACGGCCGCGATCGGCAACTGCTGGGCCGACCTCACGCGGGCGACGCTGTACGTGCTGCTGCCGCTGTCGCTGATCCTCGCGATCGCGCTCGCGGCGACCGGAGTCATCCAGACCCTGCACCCCGACCAGACCGTGACGACCCTCGAGAGAGCCCACTCCCAGGTGCTGCCGATGGGCCCGGTCGCCTCGCAGGAAGCGATCAAGGAACTCGGCACCAACGGCGGTGGGTTCTTCAACGCGAATTCCGCGCATCCGTACGAAAACCCGACGCCGCTGTCGAATTTTCTCGAGATGGTCGCGATCGCGCTGATCCCGGCCGCGCTCACGTACACGTTCGGCCGGCTCGTCGGCGACACCCGTCAGGGATGGGCCGTGCTCGCGACGATGCTGATCCTGTTCGTGGGCCTCGCGGCGCTCGCGATGTCGAGCGAGCAGCACGGCAATCCGCGCCTCACCGCGCTCGGCGTCGATGCGGCGCCGAGCGCGGATCAGCCGGGCGGCAACATGGAGGGCAAGGAGGCGCGGTTCGGGATCGCGGGATCGGCGTTGTTCGCGACCGTGACGACCGGCACCTCGTGCGGGGCGGTCAACTCGATGCACGACTCGTATCTGCCGCTCGGCGGCCTCGTGCCGCTCTTCAGCATGATGCTCGGCGAGGTCGTGCTCGGCGGCGTCGGCACCGGGCTCTATTCGATCCTGCTGTTCGCGATCGTCGGCGTATTCATCGCGGGCCTGATGATCGGCCGCACGCCGGAGTATCTCGGCAAGAAGATCGAGGCGTTCGAGATGAAGATGTGCGCGATCGCGATCCTGGTGATGCCGGTCGTCGTCCTGGTCGGCACCGCGGTCGCGGTCAGCGTCGCCGCGGGGCGCGCGGGAGCCGCCAATCCGGGTCCTCACGGCTTCTCGGAGATCCTGTACGCGTTCACGTCCGCGGGCAACAACAACGGCAGCGCGTTCGCCGGGTTGTCCGCCGACACTCCGTTCTACGACGTGGCGCTCGGAATCGTGATGTGGCTCGGCAGGTACTGGCCGATCGTCGCCGTGCTCGCGGTCGCGGGGTCGCTTGCGGCGAAGAAACGCGTGCCGGTCACCCCCGGGACCCTGCCGACCCACGGACCGACGTTCGTGATCTTGCTGATCGGCACGATCGTGCTCGTCGGTGCGCTCACCTTCGTGCCGGCGCTCGCGCTCGGTCCGATCGTCGAGCATCTGAGGCTGTGGGGAGGCGGGCGATGACCGCGTCGTCGGCAGGCGCCGCCGGCGCGAGGCATCGCCTGTCGATGTTCGACCGCGCCTTGTTCGGACCCGCGCTCCTCGACGCGCTGCGCAAGCTCGATCCGCGGGTGCAATGGCGCAATCCGGTGATGTTCGTCGTGTACGTCGGCGCGATCCTGACCACGATACTGTGGGCGCAGGCGCTCCTCGGCCGCGGCGAGGCGCCGCCGTGGTTCATCCTGAACGTCACGGTGTGGCTCTGGTTCACCGCGCTGTTCGCGAACTTTGCGGAGGCGCTCGCCGAGGGGCGCGGCAAGGCGCAGGCCGCGGCGCTGCGCGGAATCAAGCAGACGGTGGTCGCAAAGCAGCTCGCCGATCCGCGTGACCGGGTCCGCCACGAGCGCGTGCGGGCGGACGCCCTGCGCCGGGGCGATGTCGTCCTCGTCGAAGCGGGCGACGTCGTCCCGGGCGACGGCGAGGTGATCGAAGGCGCTGCATCGGTCGACGAAAGCGCGATCACCGGCGAGTCCGCGCCGGTGATCCGGGAGTCCGGCGGGGACTTCTCGTCCGTGACCGGCGGCACGCGGGTGTTGTCGGACTGGATCGTGGTCCGCGTGACCGTGAACCCCGGGGAGGCGTTCATCGATCGGATGATCTCGATGGTCGAGAACGCGACGCGACAGAAGACGCCGAACGAGATCGCGTTGACGATCCTGCTGGTCGCACTGACCCTCGTGTTCCTGCTCGCGACCGCGACGCTTTTGCCCTTCTCGGCGTACGGCGTCGCACGAGCCCAGGTCGGCGCTCCGATCACGATCACCGCGCTGGTGGCGCTGCTCGTGTGCTTGATTCCGACGACCATCGGCGGACTGCTGTCGGCGATCGGCGTCGCCGGCATGAGCCGGATGATGCAGGCGAACGTGATCGCGATGTCCGGGCGGGCGGTCGAGGCGGCGGGCGACGTCGACGTGCTGCTGCTCGACAAGACCGGGACGATCACGCTCGGCAATCGGCAGGCGGCCGCGTTCATTCCGGCGAGCGGGATCGCGGCGGAAGAGCTCGCCGATGCGGCCCAGCTCGCCTCGCTCGCCGACGAGACGCCCGAGGGGCGCAGCATCGTCATCCTCGCGAAATTGCGCTATCGGCTCCGCGAGCGGGATCTCGGCGCGATGGTGCCGACGTTCATCCCGTTCTCGGCGCACACCCGGATGAGCGGCGTCGACCTCGGCGAGCGGCGGATCCGCAAGGGCGCGCCCGCGGCGATCCGCACGCACGTCGAGAGCCTCGGGCATCCGTTCCCGAAGGCGATCCTCGGAGTGGTCGACGAGGTGGCGCGTCGCGGCAGCACGCCGCTCCTGGTCAGCGACGGTGCGCGGGTGCTCGGGATCGTCGAGCTCAAGGACATCGTCAAGGGCGGGATCAAGGAGCGGTTCGGCGAGCTGCGCCGGATGGGCATCAAGACCGTGATGATCACCGGCGACAATCCGCTGACCGCGGCGGCGATCGCGGCGGAGGCGGGTGTCGACGACTTCCTCGCCGAGGCGACCCCGGAGGCGAAGCTGCGCTTGATCCGCGAGCACCAGGCGCAAGGCCGTTTGGTCGCGATGACCGGCGACGGGACGAACGACGCGCCGGCGCTCGCGCAGGCGGACGTCGCGGTCGCGATGAACACCGGCACCCAGGCGGCGAAGGAAGCCGGCAACATGGTGGACCTCGACTCGAATCCGACGAAGCTGATCGAGGTCGTCGAGACCGGCAAGCAGATGCTGATGACGCGTGGATCGCTCACCACGTTCAGCATCGCGAACGACCTTGCGAAGTATTTCGCGATCATCCCCGCGGCGTTCGCGTCGACCTACCCGTCGCTCGATGCGCTGAACCTGATGCGCCTCGCGACGCCGTTCTCGGCGATCCTCTCGGCGGTGATCTTCAACGCGTTGATCATCATCGCTTTGATTCCGCTCGCGCTCAAAGGCGTGAAGTACCGGGCGCTCGGCGCGGCGACGCTGCTGCGGCGGAACCTGTTAATATACGGTCTCGGCGGGATCGTGATTCCATTCGCTGGAATCAAGCTGATCGATTTGTGTCTCGTGGCGGTGCACCTCACGTGAATCCAGGGACTACCGCGGTGAAGACGGTGATCCGGCCGGCACTCGCATTGCTTCTCGCGATGACGGTGATCGCCGGATTCGCCTATCCGCTGATCGTGACCGGGATCGCGCAGGTGCTGTTCCCGCGGCGGGCGAACGGCAGCCTGATCGTCGAGCACGGCCGACCGATCGGCTCGCGGCTGATCGGCCAGGCGTTCTCCGCGCCGCGCGACTTCTGGGGGCGCCCGTCCGCGACCCTGCCACGCCCATACGATGCGCTCGACTCGGGCGGATCGAACCTCGGTCCCTTGAATCCGGCGCTCGTCGCGGTGGTGCGGGCGCGGATTGCCGCGTTGCACGCCGCGGATCCGGGGAATCGCGCGCGGGTGCCGGTGGATCTCGTGACCGCGTCGGCGAGCGGACTCGACCCGGACATCAGTCTCGCGGCCGCCGAATACCAGGCGGGACGCGTCGCGCGCGCGCGCGGACTCCCGTTCGCGACGGTACGCGCGATGATCGCCGCGCACGCGAAGCATCGATGGCTCGGGTTGTTCGGCGAGCCGCGGGTGAACGTTCTCGAGCTCAATCGGGCGCTCGATGCGGCGAGCACGGCCCGACGCGGAACCCGGCCGCCGGGCGCGGTTGCCGGGCGCGGCGCGCCGGACGGATGATCGAGCCGCGACCGGATCCGGATCAGCTCCTCGCGCAGGTTCAAGCCGAGGAGGCGCGCGCGCGGCGCGGCCGGCTGCGTATTTTTTTCGGATCCTGTGCGGGCGTCGGCAAGACATTCGCGATGCTCGAGGCGGCGCGCATCGTGCGCGCCGCGGGCACGGACGTCGTCGTCGGCTACGTCGAACCACACGGGCGCGTCGAGACCGAGCGACTGCTCGAGGGGATGCCGCACATCGAGCCAGTGACCGTGCGATACCGCGGGATCGTACGCCGCGAATTCGATCTCGACGGAGCGCTCGCGCGGCGACCACAGATCGTGCTGGTGGACGAGCTCGCGCACTCGAACCTGGTCGGTGGGGAACCGACGCCGCGTCATCCGAAGCGTTGGCAGGATGTCGAGGAGCTCCTCGAGGCCGGGATCAACGTCTGGACCACCGTGAACGTCCAGCATCTGGAGAGCCTGAAGGATCTGGTCACGCAGATCACCGGCGTGCGGCAGCGCGAGACCGTGCCGGACCGCGTGTTCGACGAGGCCGAGGAGATCGAGCTGATCGATTTGCCGCCCGGCGATCTGCTCGCGCGCTTGCGAGCCGGCCAAGTCTATCTCGCGGATGCGGCGGCGACCGCAGTCGACCGGTTCTTCCGGATGCCGAACCTGATGGCGCTGCGGGAGCTCGCGCTGCGGCGCGTCGCGGATCGCGTCGAAGCGGCGGCCCGCGCGCTGCCCGCGGCCCGCTCGCATGCGCGGCTCGCGGGCGAGCGGATTTTGGTCGCCGTCGGGCCGGATGCGCAGGCCGAGCAGCTGGTGCGGGCGGGCAAGCGCATCGCCGATGCCTTCGATGCGAGCTGGAGCGTCGTGTACGTGGAGACGCCCGCGCTGCTGCGGCTGTCGGACGAACAACGCAATCGTCGAATCGACGTGTTGCGACTCGCCGAGTCGCTCGGCGCCGAGACCGTGACGCTCGGTGGACCGACCGCCGCCGCCGCGATCCTCGAGTACGCCGAGACGCGCAATGCGACCCGCGTGATCGTCGGCGCGCCGAAACGCAAGGGCTGGCACGCTTGGTTCGGGCCGTCGACGGGAGGGCAGCTCGCCAGGCAGGCGCAGCGCTTCGACGTGATCACGGTCGCGGTCGATGAGCGGCTCGCCGCGCCGGCCACGGCCGACCTGCGCGTCGCGGAGAATGCGCGTCCGATCCACTGGCGACGATACGGGGCGGCGCTCGCGACCACGGTGGCGTGTACCGCGGTTGCGTTCTCGCTATACCCGCGGCTCGACCTGTCGAACCTCGTGATGGTGTACCTGCTCGGCGTCACGATCGCAGGATTGCGGTTCGGGCGCGGGCCTTCGGTGATCACCGCGATCCTGAACGTCGCCGCGTTCGACTTCTTCTTCGTGCCACCGCGCTTCACGATGGCGATCTCGGACGCCCAATACCTGTTGACCTTCGCGGTCATGCTGACGGTCGCGCTGGTGATCGCGAACCTGACCGCGAGCGTGCGTCAACAAACCCGGGTCGCCGGGGCGCGCGAGCGGCGGTCGGTGCTCCTATATGCGATGAGCCGGGAGCTGGCGGCGACGCGGGGTTCGTCGAGCATGGCGCTGGTCGCGGTGAGGCACATCGCCGAAGTGTTTCAATGCCATGCGGTCGTGCTCCTGCCCGATGGACACGGCAAGCTCCGGTATCCGCGCGATGCGCCGCTCGACCGGTCGTTCCAGGGAGCCGACCTCGCGGTCGGCCAGTGGGTGCTCGATCACGGCCGGCAAGCCGGACTCGGCACCGACACGCTGCCCGCGGCGAAGGGACTCTACGTCCCGGTCGGCGACGAGCGCGATCGGCTCGGCGTGCTCGCGGTCCTGCCGTCCAATCCGCGTCGCGTGTTGTTGCCGGAGCAGCGGCACCTCCTCGAAACCTTTGCGAGCCAGATCGGGCTCGCGCTCGGCCGGGCGCGGCTTGCGGAGGCGGCGGAGGCGACCCTTCTCGCCGCGGAACGCGAGAGCCTGCGCAGCACGTTGCTCGCGTCGATTTCGCACGACCTGCGAACCCCCCTCGCGGTGATCCAGAGCGCCGCGAGCACGATCGCCGAGCACGGGGTTGGCGTCGACCAGCAGACTCGGACGCGGCTCGCTCGGTCGATCGAGACCAAGGCGGGTGAGATGGCGGAGCTCGTCTCGAACGTGCTCGATCTGATGCGCTTCGAGTCCGGCGAGGTGATGTTGCGGCGCGACTGGCAGAGCGTCGAGGATCTGGTAGGCGCTGCGTTGCAACGGATGGATGTGAAGCTCGCGCGGCATCCGCTCGAATTGCGGTTGCCCGCGGATCTGCCGCCGGTGTACGTCGACGCAGCCTTGACCGTCCAAATTTTCGTGAACCTGCTGGACAACGTCGCGAAGTACACGCCCCCGGGGACCCGGGTCTGGGTGTCCGCAATCCGCGACGAGGGTCTGGTCCGCGTGCGCGTCGAAGACGACGGCCCGGGTCTGCCGCCCGGCGATCCCGCGCGCTTGTTCGACAAGTTCCAGCGCGGGTCCGCGGAAGGCACGATCGTCGGCGTCGGTCTCGGTCTCGCGATCTGCCGCGCGATCGTTCGGGCGCACGGGGGGCAGATCGACGCACAGCGGCGCCCGGAGGGCGGTGCGCGCTTCGAGTTCACGCTCAGCACCCGCGAGGTCGACGCATGACGCGCGCGCCGCACCAAATCCTGATCATCGAGGACGAGCCGGTCATCCGTGAGGTACTGCGGGTGCTGCTCGTGCGCGAAGCTTATCGGGTGATCGAAGCGCCGACGGCCGCGCGCGCGCAGATCGAGGCGCGCAATCATAAGCCCGATTTGTTGATCGTGGATCTGGGGTTGCCGGATGGGGATGGGCTCGATCTCATTCGTCGGATCCGTGCCTGGTCTTCGATCCCGATCGTCGTGCTGTCGGCACGCACGCTCGAAGAACAGAAAATCGCGGCGCTCGACGCCGGCGCGGACGATTTCGTGACCAAGCCGTTCTCGGCCCCGGAATTGCTCGCGCGGGTGCGAGCCGGGCTGCGTCGCGGCGCGCGCGCGCCATCCGGAGATGCGCCGCTTGGGTTCGGCGCGGTCCAGGTCGATCTCGCCGTCCGCAGGACCCACGGGGCGCACGCTGAGATCCATTTGACGCCGGTCGAATACCGGGTGCTCGAGAGCCTCGCGCGCCGCGGCGGGATGGTCGTTCCGCAGCGCGTGTTGCTGCGCGAGGTCTGGGGTCCCGACCGAGGCCAGGATACGCGCGGACTGCGGGTGTTCATCAGTTCTCTGCGTGCGAAAATCGAGCCGGATCCGCGCCGGCCGCGGTATCTCGTGACCGAAACCGGGATCGGCTACCGGCTGTGCCCCGATGATGCCGCCGACGCGGCGACTGCAGGACCCTCGCTCGAGCGCTGAGCGCGTGCGACCCCGCGGTGCAACGCTCGATGGATCAGGCGGCCCGCTCGCTCGATGCCGCAGGCGGCGCCGAGATCGGTCGGCGCCGCACCCCGGTCGAGGCTCGCAAGATCGTGGCGATCACCGCCGGCGCGAACTCGCACCATTCGACGCCGACCTCGTTCCCGCTCCGCCGCACGATCCAGGCCGGCACCCGGTGCTCGCCGATCCGCACGTCCCAGTGGGCGAGCCGTGGCAGCGGCGCCGAGATCCACAATTTCGCGCCGCTGAGGCTAAGGTCCTCGATCCTCGCCCGCAGCGGCTCGGCGTCCGGCCGGTGCAGCGCGACCGGCAGCGAGATCTCCTTGCGCGATCCCCATCGATGTTCCATATCGCTCCCCCGGGCCGCATCGTCGAACGGCGGGGGGGACGATGGCACCCGCGAACGCGGTGTCCCATCCGGAATGACCCCTAGCGTCTCGTGGCGAGTCTCGAGCCGGTCGCGTCACCTCGGGCCGTTCTGCAGAAACGCAAACGGCGGGAGGATCACCGTCGAGGTGAGCTGGTCCTCCGAATCGATCATCTTCCACAACACCACGGCATCGTGGTCCGCGGCCCGCACGATCGCACCGAGTGCCTCGACGACCGCGCGGTCGTACAGCTGGTCGGCACCGCGCTCGACCTCCTCGAGCGCGACCCGCGTTCCCCGGGCGGGGCGGTAAGGCCGATGATCGGTGATCGCCTCGAACACGTCCGCGACCGCGACGATGCGACCTTCGAGACCGATCGAGTCGCCCTTCAGGCCATCCGGATAACCCGATCCGTCGAGGCGTTCGTGGTGCTGGCGGACGATCGACTGCACCGGCCACGGCAGCGTGACGTGCTGGAGGATCGCGGAACCGGTCTGCACGTGGGTCTTCACCAGCGCATATTCCTCGGCGGTCAGCCGGGTCGGCTTCGCGAGCAACTCGCTGGGTATCGCCACTTTGCCGATGTCGTGCACCAGCGCGCCGAGGTAGAGCCCTTCCAGCCGGTCGTCGTCGAGGCCGAGACCCCGCCCGATCGCCAGCGCGAGGTTCGCGGTCAAGCGTTGATGGCGTGCCGTGTAGTGGTCATGGTGTCCGGCGACGGCACTGATCGCGTGGATCGTTTGGATCAGTGCATGCCGTGTGGAATGCAACGCCCGTTCGAGCTGGTGGGTAGCATCGGTGCCGTCATCGGAATGCATGTCCATCGGCACGATCCTTCAAAGTTCATGCAAACGATTATCGTACACTGGTTGCGTCGCCCTCTGCCAGAGACCGGGTGCGCCGATCGATCGTGCCCGTGGATTCGGGATATTCCCGATGCCGATCGTGGGGGATTCCAGTACGCTCGGATCCATGGCCGATCGCTCTCGATTGGGTCTCGTCGCGACCGAGCCCGCGACTCCGGCGTTGCGTCACCGGGTGCCCGCGCTGCAGCGTGCGCTGGACCGCCGCCTCCGAGAGCTCGCGCGGCGCATCGATGAGCGCTCGGTGCACGAGTCGCGGATTGCGGCGCGGCGGTTGCGGGTCGTGCTGCGGAGCTTCGCGCGCGTGCTCGAGCCCGCGATCGCACGGCCTTATCGCCGGGCGATCGGCGAGATCGCCGATGCGCTCGAGGCGGTGCGGGACGCCGACGTCGCGGTCCAGCAGTTCGATGCGCTGGTCGACGGCGCCGCGCGGCCGTCGCCGGGTTCGCGCGCGCGGCTGATCGAGCGTCGCACGCGCGCACGGGCGGCGCTGCGCACCGCGATGCGCGGCGCCGCGTGGCGCCGCCGAACGGCGGCGCTGCGCATCGCCGGCGCGAGTCCGGCGCTGGTGATCGCGTCGGCGGACCTCACGGGCACGCTGGCGGAGCATGGCCTCGCACGGCGTCGCCGGCGTGCGCGCCGCGCGCTGCGCGCGTTGCACGACCCGCGGCGCCACCCGCGCGCGGCGCATCGGTTGCGGCTCGAGATCAAGGCGCTGCGCTACCTCGCCGAGGAGTGCCGAACGGGGCGGTCCGGCGCGCCGAAGCGGGAAATCGAAGGGTTGCACGAGCTGCAGGACGTTCTCGGGGAGTTGCGTGACGTCGAGGCGCTGCGGGCCGATCTCGAACCGCGGGCGTTGCAGCGGCGTTGCGACCGGCGCGCGCGCCGGTTGCTGCGCCGGTTCACGGAGCGCCGGCGAACCCTGCTCGAGGCCTGGCGCCGGCAATGACCCGCGTTCGATCGACGAGCCAATCCCCGCAGGAAACCGGGCACGAGCTGAAGCGCCCGATGGGCTTGCGCGACCTGGTGCTCGCGCAGATCCTCACCGTCGTCGGCAGCTCGTGGGTCGGCATCGCCGCCGGCGTCGGGGCCGCGCAGTTCTGCGTGTGGCTGCTCGCGTTCGCATTTTTATATGCGCCGATGGCGGTGGCGGTCTATCACCTCAACCGGGCGATGCCCCTCGAGGGGGGGCTGTACGTCTGGGCGCGCCGATCGTTCGGCGATGCGATCGGATTCATGACCGCGTGGAACATCTGGGCCTATGCGCTGAGCTCGATCGCGACGGTCCTGTATCAGATCCCGAGCGAGCTCGCGTACCTGCTCGGACCCCGGGCCGCGGGGCTGCCGGAGGACCGGCGACTGGTCGATGCGCTGCTCGCGCTCGTGATCGCGCTGCTGACCGGCTCGGCGCTCCGGGGGCTCGCGCTCGGCAAGTGGATCCACAACGTGAGCGGCGCCGCGGTGCTGCTGGTCTTCGCGCTGCTGATCGTCGCGCCGCTGTGGACCTGGTGGCATGGCGCGCACCTCGCCTATGCGCCGTTCGCACTGCACCTGCCGCCGGGCGATCCACGGTCGCTGTCGCTCGTCGGGCAGGTGTTGTTCGCGGCCGCGGGCCTCGAGTACGTCGCGATCATGGCGGGGGAGACGCGCGGCGCCGAGCGTGCGATCGGGCG
>JAJYAM010000054.1:0-3703 GCA_021779535.1 Pseudomonadota bacterium | reverse complement strand
CTCGGCGCGGCGAGCTTCCTGTATACCGGCGCGACGCGGCTGCCGATGACCGCCGGCTGGGATCATCTGATCCCGGCGTGGTTCGTGAAGCTGCACCCGCGCTACCAGACACCGGTGAACTCGATCCTGCTGACGAGTGCGGTGATCGTCGCGATGCTGGCGCTCGGTACCGCGGGCGTGCACGCGGCGGTCGCGTTCGGGCTGCTCAACGACGCCAGCTCCGAGTTCTATGCGCTCGCCTATCTGGTGATGTTCCTGATCCCGATCTGCGGGGATCCGCTCCTGCGGCGCCGGCTGCCGCGCGCGGTCGCGTGGATCTGCGGCGCCGGCGTGGTCACGATCCTGTTCATCGTCGCGTTGAACGCCGTCCCGTTCGTCGGTGCGGTGCGGCCCGGCGTGTTCGCGGCGAAAGTGCTCGGTACGACGCTGCTCGTCAATGCGATCGGCTGGCTTTTCTACCGCGCTCGTCGGGCTCGCGTGACGCCGGCGCTCGGTGACGCGCGTTTCTGACGCGGCCTACGCGAACGCCGGGCATCCCGCGTTTCGACTCAATCATCGCCCTCGCGCGACTGGCCGAAAGCCTGCACGAAATTCCAGCCGTTCGGCGTACCGACGCCGGTCGCCGGATCCCAACCCGGTCCCGCCGGGAGGGACGAGTCGGTGCCGAAGGTCAGCACGAACCAGCGGGTCGAGAAGGGGCTGTGGTACAAGGCGCTGACGAAGGACGGCAGACCCTGCAGCGGCAGCGCCAGGTCCCACGACGTGAGTTGCTGGGTTCCGTTCACGTCCTGCAGCGTGCCGGTCACGTTGGTACCGGGGCTCGATGCCGCAGCGACGTCGATGATCGCGCCGCGCGGCATCGAATACAGGTACGGTGCCGCCTGGCCGAGCGGGTGTCCGGCGCGTTGCGTGGCGATGCCCCAGAGCGCGGAGAACATCGGTGTCGCGAGGCTCGTGCCGCCGATCACACCGATGCCTTGGTCGCCCTGCGCGTCGAGGCTTTCGACGATCTCGACGCCGGTATAGGGATCCGCGACCCAGGAGACGTCGGGGACCTGGCGTCGCTGACCCCCGATCTCGCGCTGGAAGCGCGGTAGCGGATAGACGTTGCTGGTACCGCCCCCGCCACCGAACAAGAAGCTCTCGTTGTTCGGCGGGTCGATCGGCGGGCTGCCGAGCGCGTCCTGGTCGGCGACCTCGGTGAGGTTGTTTCCCCAACTGGTCTGGAACTGGATATGGTGGCTGTTATTGAGCGCGACGCTGACGCCGCCGACCGCGGTCGCGTACGGCGAGCTCGCCGGATAGTTCACGTCCTGGTAGCCGAGATCGTAGGCCTCGTTGCCCGCGTCGCCGCTCGCGAAATTCACCGCGATTCCGCGCGAATTCGCGAGCATCAGCACCTGGTCGCCGGCCTGCCGGAGCGGCTCGTCGGTGCCGGATTCGTACCCCGACCAGCTGTTCGAGATCGCGACCACGCCCGGCTGGGTCGCGGCCGCCGCGATCGCCGCGAACAGGTCGTCGAACGAGTTCGTCGGCGCGACGACCAGCAGGATGTTCGCTCCCGGCGCGATCGCGTGCGCCCACTCGACGTCGAGGGTCGTCTCGTCCGCCCAGCCCGAATTGGCGTCACCCGAGAACGGCGACTCGGTCGGGGTCCCGATCACCGCGAGGTTCGCCGGCGGCAGGCCCATGATCGCGGAAAACGTCGCGACATCGGTCTGGATCGTCGTCGATCCATACGCGTCGACGATCGCGATCGTCTCCCCGCTGCCGTCGAGGCCCGCGTGGTACAGCGGCGTCAGGTTGTATGCGGTCTGCAACTCGCTCGGTTGGTAGCCGCACGGCGGCAGCGAGCCGAGCGTCTGATTGTCGATGCTCGCGCCGTAGCGCAAGCCCTGATAGGTCGCGGTCGCGCCGCCGCCGCTGAACGTCTTGGAGGTCGGTGCATAGAAGCACTGTGCGGAGAAGAACAATCCGTTCGTCCGGGCATCGAGCGCGATGATCTGCGGGCTCGCGCCCTCGGCATCGCTCGCGCGAGCGACGTTCGGCCGCACGCCGATTCGCGCGGGCGCCCGCGCGACGTTCGGCCGTGCGCCGAGGGTCGTCAAGCCGCCGACCGAGGTGACGAGCGGCGCGATCGCCGCCGGAATCGTCGGGCGGCTCGTGCTCGCCTGGAAGGTCGCGCCGTGCAGCGCATACCGGTGCAAGCGCACCTCGAACGCCGTTTCGGCGCGCGCGGTCGTGCCGGAGGCCTTCACGAACAGGTTGTTCGGTCCGACGCCGGTCACCCGGAACCCTTCGGTACGCAAGTAGCGCTCGACGCTCGCCACGTCGCCGGCCGTCGGCGCGTAGCGGGCCGCAACCTGCGCGTTGCTGAGCCAATGCGCCGCCGCGGGCGGCACCTCGCCGGAGCGGCGCGCGAGACCCCGGGTGTCACGCAGCTTCAACCAGACCGTGATGTCGATCGCGCTCGTCGGGCTCACCGGACCGAGGTCGGTTGCGCGCGCGAGCGGCGTATTCGCGGCGAACCCGACGGGGCTTGCGTGCGCGAGCATTCCGAAGGCCGTCAGCGTCGAGAGACAACCCGCGGCGATTCGGGTGACGATTCGACTTGGCATCTGTGACACTCCTGTGAATTGCGGCAGGCCGCCGTCGCCGTGTCCTCGCGAGATCGTTCACGAGGATTTCCGGCGCCGGCTGCTCGCGATGGAACTTCCCTTTCGACCCTTCTTTATTACTTGTTGACCCGAGGACTCCCGGCCGCAGGGCGGCGGGGACTCGAGCTGTCCTTACGGTAACCCCGCCACGATTGCGCGTCAACGCAAGCGAATTCACGTGGCGGCTCGATCCGAGGCACGAGAGCTGCACGGAGGCGTCGCGGTCCGTGCTAGATTGCTTCGATGGCGAACCGGACACTCGTCTGCGTGACGGGGCTTCCGCGCGCGGGCTCGACGCTCGTGTGCCAGATGCTCGCGCAGCACCCCGAGATTCATTGCGACGGACTGACCTCGCCGTTGTGCAACGTGCTGCTCTCGATACGACGCACGATCGGCAAGGACCGGTTCTTCCTGTCGCAGCTCGACCACTCGTTCGACCGGAGCTACGCGAGCCTCGGCACCGCGATGCAGGGGTTCGTCGACGGCTGGTATCGTCACGCGACCCGGCCGGTCGTCGTCGACAAGAACCGCGCGTGGTTGCATGCGGTCGAACTGCTGCTGCAGATCGAGCCGACCGCGAAGCTGGTCGTATGCCTGCGAGAGCTGGGACAGATCTACGGATCGATCGAGGCGCAGCACCAGCGCACGATTCTGCTGGATTTCCTGGATGAGCTCGCCGATTACGACCGGTTCGGTCGTGCCGACAAGCTGTTCGCGCAGGATCGGACGATCGGCGCGCCACTGAGATCCCTGGAGTCGGTCGCCGACCTGCCGAGAGCGGTCCAGGAGCGCCTGTACATGCTCCGCTTCGAGGACCTGGCCGAGCGGCCGGTCGAGCAGATGTCGCAACTCTACGCCTGGCTCGGCGTCGGTCCGCTGAGGATCGATCCGGACCGGCTCGCGACGATTACGCCGCAGGAGAGCGACAGCCACTACAGCATGAAATACCCGCACCGCCAGCGCGAGCGACTCGGGAAACCGGAGCGTCACACGATTCCGGGCCGGATCCAGGCGCAGATCGAGGGCAACTTCGCGTGGTATTACCG
>JAJYAM010000006.1:30542-69650 GCA_021779535.1 Pseudomonadota bacterium | reverse complement strand
TCACTCCCGACGTTCAGCCGATCATTTGCGAGGAGTCCTCGGCCACTGCGGCGAAAGGCTGTGGTTGACCGCCGGCCAGCGAGCCTCGACCGCCGGCAGCACCCCCACCTTGCCGGTCATCGATTCCGGCTTGATCGCGTAGACGTTCGTCGCTTCGACTCGCGGGAAGGTTCCGCGCTCACGCCCCCACGAATCGGCGGGCGCATATTTGCGCATGAACAGCGCAAAGAACGTGCACGCCCGATCGGCGTCCCGCACGAGCGCGATGCGTCCGAAGAGCACGACCGACCGATAGGCGATCGACGTATCGCACTCGAGATCGCCGTAGGGGAATACCTCCCCAGGCTCGTCCACTTCGAAACACACGCGGTCGTCGTGCCGGACGTTGCGCGCGAAATGACCGTCACCCCGCACGGTGTGCAGCCACACGGCGCCGTCGTGCCAGACGAACAGGTTCGGGACCACGTAAGGATGGCCGTCGGCATCGACCGAGGCCGTTCGGCCACAAAACGCGGCGTGCAGGAACGCATGCGTTTCCGCCTCGCTCATGACCTTGTCGGCCCGCCGCAGCCGGCCGCGAACCGGGGACTGATCGCTCGACGTCATGGATCACCTATCCTCGGAACGCGGTGCACGACTCGTGCGAAACCGCGCGAAAAGCCCCGAACCCGCGCGTTCGCGAAAAATTGTACCATCGGGGGCGGTCACGGCAGGGATATCGCATCCCGCGAGCCGACACCGGCGCATCGCGCCCATCCAGCCTCGTCCCACGGGAGTTGCCCCATGCACTGGCGTTCGAGACTCTTGCATCCGCCGCGGCGGGCACCCGATGGATTCCGCTCCCTGGCTGCTCCCGTCTACCGCGGCTCGACCGTGATTTTCGAACGCACCGCGGACATCCGGGACGATTGGCGCCAGGCATCGCACGGCTACACCTACGGCCTGTACGGCAGCCCGACCGTGCTCGAACTCGGCGCCCGGATCGCGGAGATCGAAGGCGCACGCCACACCTTCGTCGTGCCCAGCGGCCAGGCCGCGATCGCAACCGTGTATCTGGCATTTTGCAAGGCGGGCAGCCACGGGCTCGTACCGTGCAACGCGTACGGGCCGAACCGGGAATTCGCCGGCGGGCTGCTCGAGCGTCTGGGCATCGAGATCGAGGCCTACGAGCCCGCGATCGGCGCCCGCATCGCGGACCTGATCCGGCCGGATACCGCGCTGATCTGGACCGAGAGCCCGGGCTCGGTGACGATGGAGGTCCAGGACGTGCCCGCGATCGTCGCCGCCGCGAAGGCGCGCGGCGTGCCGGTGGCACTCGACAACACCTACGCGGCGGGTGTCTTGTTCGATGCGTTCGGGCACGGCGTCGACGTGAGCGTGCAGGCGCTCACGAAGTACGTGGGTGGCCACAGTGACCTGCTGCTCGGGTCCGTGTCCGTGGCGGACGAGAGGCTCTACGAAAGCATCGGATCGGTGTGGAGCCAGCTCGGGATGGCGGTCTCGCCGGACGATGCCAGCCTCGCGCTGCGCGGACTGCAGACCTTGGGCATTCGACTGGAACGCCTGGAAGCGAGCGCGCTCGCGGTCGCGCGCTGGCTCGAAAGCCGGCCGGAGATCGAGGCGGTGCTGCATCCGGCGCTGCCGGGGTGCCCCGGGCACGACCTGTGGAAGCGCGATTTCACCGGCTCGTCGAGCGTGTTCTCGTTCGTATTCCGTCCGCAGCTCCCGGCGACGGCCGTCGCCGCGTTCGTCGATCGCCTCGAGCTCTTTCAGAAGGGCTTCAGCTGGGGCGGTACGACCTCGCTCGCGATGATCTATCCCGATCTGCGGCGGCCGCAGCGTGACTACGCCGGACGGCTCGTCCGCCTCAACGTCGGCCTGGAAGAACCCGGGGACCTGATCGCGGACCTGTCGAACGCACTCGCCGGAGGGCGGAGCCGCGATGACGGCCGATGACGGTCTTGCCGAAGCCGTGCTGCAAAACGCCTGGGTTCGCGTGCATCGACGGCGGGTGGGGCCTCGGCAAGGCGTCTTTCCGCCGGCGCCGGCCCCGCGATCGTTGGCGGTCTTCGTCCGAGGTGGAGTGGTTCGACAGGCGGCAACCGGTCGGGCGGTCGAATGGCCCGACGGCAGCGTCGTGTGGCTGGACAGGATCGCGCAGACCGGCGAACGCTGGATCAATGACGAGGCGCAGACGATGCATGTCGTCATGGTCGACGTCCTGGACCCGGCCCCGAGCGCCGGACGGCCGCCACCCGCGCCGCTCGACTATCCCAATGTTCCGGGCCAGGATCTCCTCGACAACGAGGCCGTGATCGTGCAGCGATTTCGAATCCCTCCGGGAACCTGGGAGGGGATCCACTCGCACGGGGAACGGACTCTGTACGTGCACGTCCACGGTGGCCAGTGGGCCGTGCGCTCCCGCTCCGAGCCGGAATACGTCTATCCGGAGCGATCCCCGGATGGAGAGGTCGATTGGATGACGCCCATTGCGCTCGCCGAAGGCCATGAGTCGGGCAACGTCGGCGAGGAACCCATCGATATCGTATGGATCACGGTGAAGTGAGCGGCGGCGCGATCGGATACCGGTTCTAGCGCATCCGCTGCGCCAGCAGCGCGGCACCCGTGATCCCGCTTCGCTCGCCGAGTGCGGGCGGCACGAGGTATTCCATCAGGGTCGCGTCGCCGCGCGCGACGGGCCAGTAGCCATTGACGAGGCGGCTTGCCGCCGCGCGGACGCGCGGCAGCAGCGCCCCGCCGGTCATCACGCCGCCGCCGATCACGATGCGCTCGCATGCGGTCAACCGCGCGAGCGCCACGACCAGCTGCGCGAGATAGCCGCCGATGATGTCGAGCGCTTCGCCGTGGTCGTCGAGTGCATCGAGCGGCCTGCCCCAACGCGCCCGAATCGCCGGTCCGCTCGCGAGGCCTTCCAGGCAATCGCCGTGGAACGGGCACACGCCGGTGAAATCGCGATCCCGGGGATCCCGGCGAACCACGATGTGCCCCATCTCCGGATGCATCGCACCGTATCGCATTCGACCGTCGAAGATCACGCCGCCGCCGATGCCGGTTCCGACCGTCACGTAGGCGAGCGATCGGAACCCGCGACCCGCGCCACGCTCCGCCTCGGCGAGCGCCGCGACGTTGACGTCCGTGTCGAGCGCGACCGGACGGCCGAACCGTTCGATCAGGGGCTTGCGCACATCCACGCCGGCCCAGCCGGGCTTGGGAGTCATCAGCAGCCGTCCGTAGCCTGGCGATCGCGGATCGAGGTCGGCCGGCCCGAAGGTGCCGATGCCGAACGCCCGCGCCGCACCGAACCGCCGCTGCGCCTCGGCGAAGAATTCGACGACGCGACCGAGCGTTGCCTGCGGTTCGGTCGTCGGGATTCGGCACTCCGCGAGCACGTCGCCTGCGTCGCGCACGAGGGCACAGCGGAACTTCGTCCCGCCGGCCTCGACCGCGCCGACCAGCGCGTCAGCCGGCGGCGGCGCGGTCATCGCGTCGATCTTCGCGCCGGCGCAAGCGACGCCGGACGACCGCCCGAAACCCGGCGGGGATCAACAGCATCGACAGCATCGGCGCGGTGATCATCCCGCCGACCATCGGCGCGGCGATCCGCTGCATGATCTCGTGACCCGCGCCGCGGCCGGCCAGGATCGGCACGAGGCCCGCGACGATCACCGCGACCGTCATCGCCTTCGGCCGCACCCGCTGCACCGCGCCCTCTCGAATCGCCTCGTCGAGCGCCGCGTCGCCCGCGCGAGGATCCGCGGCCAGTCGCCGATCCCAGGCTTGTCGCAGATAGAGCAGCATCACGACCCCGAATTCCGCGGCGACCCCCGCGAGCGCGATGAACCCGATCACGGTCGCCACCGACACCTGTTGATGAAGCACCCAGATCAGCCAGATCCCGCCGGTCAGCGCGAACGGCAGCGACGCCATCAGCAGCAGCGCTTCGTCCCAGCGCCGGAAGATCGCATAGAGTAGTCCGAATATCACGGCGAGCGTGATCGGCACGACGAATTCCAGCCGCTTCGCCGCGCGTTCGAGGTACTCGAACTGCCCCGACCAGGCGAGCGAGTAGCCGGGCGGCAGCCGGACCGCGGCGACGGCGCGCTGCAGATCCGCGACGACCGCTCCCAGCGGCCGGCCGGCGTTGTCGACGTAGACGTACGCCGAAGGCTCGGCATCGTCGCTGCGGATCATCGCCGGTCCCGACTCGACCCGGAGGTCGGCGACCTGGCTCAGGGTGAGCTCTGCGCCGTGTGGCGCGACGATCGGCAGGTTGCGCAGGGCCTGCACCGAGTCGCGGTCGACGCGCGGATAACGGACGACGATCGGATAGCGCCGTCGACCCTCGATCGCCTCCCCGATCGACTCGCCGCCGACCGCGGTCGCGATGATCGTCTGCACGTCGCGCTGGGTGAGTCCGTAGCGCGCGGCGTCGGCCGGGCGGACCTGGACGTCGAGGTACCGTCCGCTCGCGACGCGCTCGGCGACCGCGGATCCGACGCCCGGGACGGTACGTGCGATCGCCTCGATCCGGGCCGCGATCCGCTGCAGCACCGGCAGGTCCGGACCGAGCACCTTGATCCCGATCGGGCTCTTGATCCCGGTCGCGAGCATGTCGATGCGATTGCGGATCGGCGGTACGAACAGGTTCGTCAGCCCCGGCACCTGGACCGCGGCGTTCAACTTGGCCACGACCTTCGCCATGGTCATCCCGGGCGGCCATTGGCGGCGCGGCTTGAACGTGATCGTCGTCTCGAACATGTCGAGAGGCGCCGGATCGGTCGCGGTGTCCGCGTGCCCCGCCTTGCCGAAGACGTGCGCGACTTCGGGAACGCTCTTCAGCATCCGATCGGTCAACTGCAGGAGCTGCGCGGCCTTGCCGGCCGCCAGTCCGGGCAACGCCGTCGGCATGTACAGCAGCGTTCCCTCGTCCATCGCCGGCAGGAATTCCGTCCCGAGCCGGCGGATGGGCACCAGTGCCGATGCGAGCACGATCGACGCCAGCACCCACGTGACGGCCGGCCGGCGCAACACCGCGTCGAGGACCGGCCGATATCCCGCGATCAGCGCCCGGTTCAACGGATTCGCGCGTTCCGCGGGGATCCGGCCACGCAGGAAGTACCCCATCAACACCGGTGTCAGCGTGATCGCGAGGCCGGCGGCCGCCGCCATCGCGTAGCTCTTCGTGAACGCGAGCGGCTTGAAGAGCTTGCCCTCCTGCGCCTGCAACGAGAACACCGGCACGAAGGACAGGGTGACGATCAACAGGCTCACGAACAGCGCGGGGCCGACTTCCGTGGCGGCGGCCGCGACGATCCGCCAGCGCTCGGGCGGATCGGGTTCCATGCCGGCATGCCCCTCGCGCCACTGTTCGAGATGCTTGTGCGCATTCTCGATCATCACGATCGCCGCATCGACCATCGCGCCGATCGCGATCGCGATGCCGCTGAGCGACATGATGTTCGACGACACGCCCTGCAGGCGCATCACGATGAATGCGGCGAGCACGCCGAGCGGCAGCATCAGGATCGCGACGAGCGAGGAGCGCAGGTGCCAAAGAAACAGCACGCAGACCAGCGAGACGACGGCGAACTCCTCGATCAGCTTGTCCCGCAGGTTGCGGATCGAGGCCTCGATCAGCTGCGACCGGTCGTAGGTCGGAACGATCTCGACGCCCGGCGGGAGGTCGCGCTGCAACGACCGCAGCCTGGCTTTCACCGCTTCGATCGTCGCGAGCGCGTTCTTGCCGGAACGCAGGATCACGACGCCGCCCGCGACCTCGCCCTGACCGTCGAGTTCCGCGATCCCGCGGCGCAGCGCCGGCCCCCGCCGGATCGTGGCGACGTCGCGAAGCAGCACCGGCACGCCGTTCGAGCCCGTCGCGACGGGTACGGCGCCGAACGCCTGCGCCGTTCGCAGATAGCCGACGCTGCGGACCATCAGCTCCGCTTCGCCCTGCTCGATGACCGAACCGCCGCTGGCGCCGTTCGCGCTACGGATCGCCGCGATGAGCTGCGCGACCGTGATCCCGCGCGCCGCGAGCGCCCGCGGATCCGGGATCACCTGCCACGCCCGCACCATGCCGCCGATCGAGGCGACCTCGGCGACGTTGGGGACCGTCTTCAATCGATACTTCAAGAACCAGTCCTGGAGGCTGCGGAGCTGGCCTGGATCGGTTCGGCCGGTGCGATCGACGAGCGCGTATTCATAGATCCAGCCGAGCCCGGTCGCATCGGGGCCGAGCGCCGGGGCCACCCCGGGCGGCAGCTGCCCGCGGATCTGACCAAGGGCTTCCAGCACCCGCGATCGCGCCCGATCGAGGTTGGTCCGATCGTTGAACAGCACGTAGACATAGGAGTCGCCGAAGAAGGAGTAGCCTCGCACCGCGGTCGCGCCCGGGACCGACAGCATCGTCGTCGCGAGCGGATAGGTGACCTGGTCCTCGACGATCTGCGGCGGCTGGCCGGGCCAGCTCGTGCGCAGGATGACCTCGGTGTCGGACAGGTCGGGCAGCGCATCGAGCGGCGTCCGGGACACCGCGTAGACGCCCGCGAGCGCGAGCACCAACGCGCCGAGCAGCACCAGCGCGCGGTGCGCGATCGACCAGCGGATCACCGCGGCGATCACAGGCGTCCCAGCGCGCCCGACAGGCTGGCCTCCGAATCGATCAGGAACTGACCCGAGACGACGATGCGTTCCCCGCCCCGAAGACCGCGCAGGACCTCGGTGTAACCGCCGGCCGATCGGCCGGGCACGACCGGAACCGGTTCGAAGTGGCCGTTCCCGGTCGCGAGGATCACCCGTGTCGCCGCGCCGGTGGCGATGATCGCGCCCGTCGGCACGAGCGGCAGCGCGGGTCCCGGCGCCGGTCGCAACGACACCGTCGCGAACATGCCGGGTGCGAGCATCCGGTCGGGATTCGCGAGCACGATGCGGGCCCGTTGCGTCCGGGTCACCGGGTCGACCTCCGGCAGCAGCGCCGCGACGGAACCATGGAAAATCCGGCCTGGAAATGCATCCACCCGAGCCTCGACGGGGGTGCCGGCACCGATCCCGCCGATCGCGTCCTGCGGGATCGCGGCGAGCAGCCAGACCGTTCCCAGCCCGTTCAGCGTCATCAGCGTCTGACCCGCGTCGACGCGCTGCCCCTCCCGCACATCGACGGTCACGATCACGCCGGCCCCGGGCGCACGCACGGCGACCGCGGAGCCCGGACCGCGCCCGCGGATCGCGTCGCGGATGTCGCGATCCGACAGACCCAGCACGCGCAGGCGCTCGCGTGCGGCCACACGCAGCGCGCGGGCGTCGGACGAGCGGCTGTGCAGCAGCGCCGCATACTCGGCGAGTGCGCCGCCCCAGGCCGGCGCGAGCAGTGCCGCGAGCGGTTGCCCGGCGGCGACGCGCGTATACGGCGCGCGGACGTCGAGCCGCGTGACGATGCCGTCCGCACGCGCACTGATCGTGTACGCATCGTCGAGATTCCAGCTCACGCTGGCCGGCACGCGCACCCGCACGGACAACGCCCGACGCTCGACGATCGCGGTGCGTATCCCGAGATTTGCGACCATCCGCGGGTCGATGCTTACGCCCGGTGAGCCCGCGGGACGACTGGCATATCTCGGGACCGTCTGCATGCCCATCGGCGAGAGCCCCGGATGAGCGAAGTGCTGCTCGGGGGCCATCGGGTCGTACCAGTAGAGGATCCGCCGCGCGGGCGTCGCACCCCCGCCCGGCATGGCCGGCACCGGGTGGCCCACCGGAGGCGCCGCCCGGCGCCCGATCCGGTAGCCGAGCGCAACGAGCGCGATGGCCGCGAGCAGCGCGGCCGCCGACAGGGCGGGTCGTCTCATGGCAGTTCTCCCTTCGCCGGCATCAGATAGGCGAGCGCCGTCCATTGCCCGGCGCGCGCCGCGAGGGCGTCGACGTAGCTCAGGCGCGACGCGATCTCGTCGCGACGCGCCTCGAGCCAGGGCTGCAGCGAGCCGCCGCCACGATAGGCGGCGAGCGCCGTGCGGGCCCGATCGCGCGCGAGCGGCAGCAACTGATCGCGATCGCGATCGATCCGCCGTGTCCAGCCGCGCCAAACGGCGAGCCTCGCCGCGACGGCCGCGCGCTGCGCGCGCCGCGCATCCCGATGCTCAGCCTGCACGGCACGCCAGTCGTCGTCCGCCGCGTCGATCCCCGGATCCTGGCGGTGGCGGGTGAACACCGGCAAGCTCACGCTGAATTGCAGCGACACCATGTCGGCACGCCCGGGGCTGCGGTTGCCGTAGGCGACCCCGACGCTCCAGTCCGGGTGCTTCGTCGCTCGCGCTTCCGCGAACGCCGCCGCCGCCGCGCCTTCGCGCGCCCGCCACAGGTCCATCGGCACCTGGCGGTCGATGCGCGTTTCGAGCATGGCGGGCGCTTGCGGAAGCCGCGCGAAATCCGGCGGCGCGGCCAGCCGGTTCGCGCCCGACCCGACCCAGCGCCGCAGCTCGGCGCGCGCCGCCTCCCGGGCGGCGTCGACCGCGTCGATGCGGTTCTCGAGGGTGAGCGCGGCGGCTTCGGCCGCGAGCACGTCGGTGGCCGTGCCATCGCCGCCTTTCAGGCGTGCCTTCGCGACCTGCACCGCGAGGCGGCTCTCCGCGCGCAGCTCGATGAGCTCGGTGCGGCGCCGGCCCAGCGCCCACACCGCGATCCACGCATCGGCGACGCGCTCCTGGGTGCGCTCGATCGTGACCGCGCGGGTCGCGATCGCGACGTCGACGCCGGCGTCCGCACGCCGCTGCTCCGCGGTTCGCAGCGCCTCGGACGGGATCTCCTGGGTGATCCCGATCGTGCGCATCGTCATCGGGTCGGCCCCCCAGCGCAGCGTGTCCGGCGCGGTCACGGGATAGTTCGAGATGCCGAGCGACATCGACGGATCCGGCAACCGGCCGGCCCGATCCGCCCGCGCGCGCGATGCGGCGATCGTGTCCCGGTCCGCCCGGATCAACGGCGCCCGCGCGACCCCCCGTTGCACGGCGTCGACGAGGGTGAGCGGGGCCTGCGACGCATGCAGCCGGATCGCCGGCGACAGCAACAGGAACAGCGACAGGAATCGAGTGCCTCGACTCGAACGCGGGATGCAAGGACGCATGACGAATGACTCCGGTGATCCAGTCCGATCGCGCGCGCCGAGGCGCGTGCGAAGCCGCAGCGACGAGCGCCGGCGGTCGCTAGATCAGGAGCGAGCAGTACAGGAGGGTGCGAAAATGCGGCGGCGCGCGGGATGCGCCCGTGCGCACGCGCGACCGGCGCACCGATCGCATCGCCGGAGCGATCGCCGGCGCGGTCGGCAGCGCGATATCGAAGCGCCGCGGAACGTCCGACGTCGGCGGATGCGGCTGTGCCGTCGGTTGCGCCGCGCAATGCGCGACGCAGGCGATTGCGCCCGCCGGTCGGGGCAAATGCCCCTGCCCCGGCTTTGGGCTCCGCATGCGCATCGGACAGCCCGGCATCGACGCCGGTCCGGCGCAGACGTGCGCCGCGAACGCCCATTGCTCGGCGAGCAGGCAGACCGTGATCGCCAGCAGGATGCGGCGGGTCCAACGCTGGGCGGCGGCGTTCAGGAATGGCATCGCCGGGGACGATACCACCAGCCGCTCCCTGAAACCATGCGCGGCGTCAGACCTCGCAAAGACGCCTCGCGCCCTCGATCAGGGTCGCATCGTCCTTCGCGAAGCTCAGCCGGATGAAGCCGGTATCCGTCCCGTCGGCGTAGAACGCGGACAGCGGGATCGTCGCGACCCGGCGCTCACGGATCAGCCGCGCCGCGAACTCGCCGTCGGACTCGCGGCTCAGATGCCCGAATCCCGCCAGCAGGAAGAACGTGCCCCGGCTCGGCAGCAACTCCAGGCGCGCACCCGCGAGGCGTTCGACCAGCAGGTCGCGCTTGTGCTGGTAGAAGCCGGACAAGGAACGGTAGCTCGAGGGATCGGCGAGCGCGTCGGCGAACGCCCATTGCATCGGCGTGTCGGCCGCGAAGGTCATGAATTGATGGATCTTGCGGATCTCGGCGGTCAGGACGTCGGGGGCGAGGCAATAGCCGACGCGCCAGCCGGTGACATGGTAGGTCTTGCCGAACGACGACACGATCACGCTGCGTTCCCGCAGGGCCGGATGTCGCGCCATGCCGTGGTGAACGGCGCCGTCGAACACCACGTGCTCGTAGACCTCGTCGGACAAGATGACGATGTCCGTGTTCCGCGTGACCGCGACCAGCCGTTCGATGTCCGCGGCGTCGAGTATCGTCGCGGTCGGGTTGTGCGGCGAATTGACGATGATCATCCGGGTCTTCGCCGTGATCGCGGCCGCGACCTCGTCCCAATCGACCTTGAAATCGCCGGGCCTGAGCGCGATCGCGACCGCCGTCGCGCCCTGCAGCCGCACGATCGGCGCGTAGCTGTCGAACGCGGGCTCGAAATAGATCACCTCGTCGCCCGGGTGCACGAGCGCGCTGATGGTCGCGTACAGGCCCTCGCTCGCGCTCGCCACCACGGTGACCTCCGACTCCGCGTCGTACGTTGCGCCGTACAGCGTCCGCACCGTCGCGGCCAGCGCCTCGCGCAGCCGCGCGAGCCCGATCATCGGGGCATATTGGTTGTGACCCGCGCGCATCGCATGCGCCGCGCGCTCGACCAGGAACTCGTCACACGGGAAATTCGGGGCGCCCTGGCTCAGATTCAAAGCATCGAATTTCGCGGCGAGCTCGCCGATGACCGCGAAGATCGTGGTGCCGACATCGGGAAGCTTGGACCGCGTCCGACAGGCGCTGCGCATCCCCCGGTCCTTCCGTTACAGGGAGACCGCCAGCGTCTCCGACAGGTAGATCAGCAGCGCCAATCCCAGTATCGAGATCATCGCCCCGAGCAGCAGGTCCGCCCGGGCGCTGGTCACGTGCTGCTGTTCGCTGTCGATCGCGCGCCCCGTCCGCATGAACCGCGCGGTCGCGGCGAGCACCATGACCGTGCCCGCGGCGATCAGCGCGAGCCCCGCGACGTTGCCGAATCCGCTGCCCGGCACGCCTCGCGGCCGGATCCCGCTCGCCGCGAACGACTGCGCGGCGATCTTCAGGAACAGGTTGAACTTCGCGACCAGGAAGCCGAAGGCCATGACCGCGATCGCGGTGCGCACCCACGCGAGAAAGGTCCGCTCGTTGGCCGCATGGTCGGAGAAATTTCGGATCATGACCTGACCTTCAGGGTGACGCGGTGGCAAAGGCTGGAACCGGGCGTCCAGCGCCTAATCTAGCACTCAATGAAGCCTCGGGCGCGTGCTTCGCACGTCCCGCCACGACACCGCACTCAGCAGCACGTCGCGCTCGTCGACGATCGGCAACGCGCGGAAGCCGTAGCGCGCGAACATGGCCGACGCATCCCGCAGCGTCGCCTCCTTCGACAGCGTGATCACGTTGCTCGTCATGATGTCGCCGAGCGACTGGCCCGGCTCGGCCGCGACCATGTCGCGAATGTCCACGACCCCCTTGAGCGTTCCCGCGGCATCCGTGACGTACACGTACATCACCACCTCCTTGTCCTTCGCCAGCTCCCGGTATCGGGCCAGGACGCTCTCGGCCGGCGTCTCCGGCGGCAGCCGGATCAGCTCGGAGGACCCGTACAAGAGGATGTGCTCGTCGTGGTGATCGATGATCTGCTCGACCTTCTCCGACTTCTCTCTATCCAGGAGCTTCAGGATCGCATCGGCCTGGTCGGCCGGCAGGATCGCGAGGATGTCCGCCGCCTGGGCGGGCGTCATCTCGTTGATCAACGCCGCGGCACGATCCTTGTTGATCGCCCGGACCAGTTCGCGCTGCACCCGCGGCTCCATCTCCTCGAGGGTTTCCGTCGCGTGCTCCCGGTCGAGCACGTTGAACAACGCGACGCGCTGCCCGCCCTCGAGCTCCTCGAGGATGTCGGCGAGATCCACGGGGTGGATCTCGGACAGCTGATCCTTGGACACCCGCAGCTTGATGTTTCCCTGGAAGCTGCCGAGGCTCTCCGGCAGCGGCTGCACGTACAGCCACGACACCCGGCTCTCCGAATTGCGGGAGGTCAGGAGCTTCGCGAGCCGCCTCAAGCCGAGGCGTCGCAGCGCCCGGTAATGGCTGTAGTCCACCTCGGCGGCGTAGAGTTTCGGGTCCTGGAACGCCAGCTTGACGTCGTACACCACCTCGACGTCGTGATCGTCGAGATCGATGATCTTCTTGTCGAGGATGTGATCCTTCAACAGGATCTGGTTGTTCTGCGGGGAGATCTCGTACCGGTCCAGCTCCTCGACCGGGAGGTCGAGCACCACTTCGTGGTTGGATATCAGCAGGACTTTCTCCCAGGGCACGAGCAAGGACGCGTATCCGAACGAACGCGCGACGACCACGTGCGTGACCTCCGGCAGTCGCGCGCTCTCGGCGATCGCCAGATCGTCGACCCGCCCGACGGCGCGCTTGCGCGCGAACACCTTGCGTCCCAGGATTTCACTGAGGTAGAACTCGTGCTCGAGAATGGTCGGCATCGGTTTATCCCTTGGTCACGATGAGCACGAACCCATAGACCATCAGCAATACCAGGCCGATCAGGTACAACCTCAGCACGAGGAGCGAGCCCCGGACCGCGCTCGACATCTCGATTCGTGGTGTCCGATAGCGGGTGTTGATCTCGCGGATTTTCGTCAGCAATGCGTGCATCTTGTTCATGGAGACTCCTCGCCTACTGGAAGTAGCCGGGGAACAGGACGGTGATTCCGTAGAGCGTGGACAGGATGATGATCGACACGACGATACCTCCGCCGATGAGGTTTTGAACCAGCGTGTTGCGGCGCTCGCCCATCGTCGCCTCGTCGTTCAACAGCAGGATCAGGAAGACCAAAGCCGCCGGCAGCAGCGTGACCGCCACCACCTGCACGAACAGCGTGATCAGCACGAGCGGCGCCTTCGGGATCAGGACGATCGCGCCCGCCGTCGCGAGCATCAGCAGATACGTCGCGTAGAACCACGGAGCCTCCCGGATCTTGGTGTTCAGGGAGTGGGCCCAGCCGAAGATCTCGCCGAACGCCCAGGAACTGGCCAGTGAAATGCAGATCGCCCCGAGGAGCCCCGCATCGAACAGGCCGATCGCGAGGAACGTCCCGACCCACCGGTTCGTGCCCATGAGTTGCTGGGACGCTTGTGCCGCACTGGTGATGTCGACGCCGGGAAGAACCGTGCCGGTCACGACCACGATGAAGATCGCGACGACGACGGTGATGATGGAACCGAGCAGGGTGTCGAACCGCCCCCACGGGATGTCCTTCTCCTGCATCCCCTTGTCGACGACGGCGCTTTGCTGGAAGAAGAGCATCCACGGGGCGATCGTGGTCCCGATGTTCGCCATCAGGAAGAAGAACAGCTGCCCGTTGAAGCCTCCCGCGAAATTGGGGATCAGGCCGTCGTGCAGCACGGCCTTCATCGACGGATGCACCAGGAACGCGCCGGGGATGTAGACGAGATTCAGGGCGCAAAACAGCAGTGCGAGCTTCTCGAACGTCCAGTAGCGCCCGTTCAACACGATGACCATCATCAGCACGATCACGGCGATCACGGTCGCCCAGGGCGGCATCCCGAAGATCGCCAGCGCCGCCGTCATCCCGACGAACTCGGTGACCAAGGTCAACCAGTCCACGATCATCAGATCGAGGAGCGAAAACCATCCCCAGAAGGCGCCGAACCCGTCGAAGATCGCCTCGGCATGGCCGCGCTTGGTCACCGCCCCGAGCCGCACCGTCATTTCCTGGACGTAGTACGCGACGGGGATCAGCAGCAGCAGGAACCAGATCAGGTGATAGCCGTATTTGGCGCCGGTCGCCGCATAGGTCGTGATGCCGCCGGCGTCGTTGTCGGCGACCATCACGACCAGTCCCGGCCCGGCGATCACGAGATACAGCGCGACTGCCTTCCAGGCCTTACGCAACCAATAGTACAGTCGTGCGAAGAAATTCACGGAAGCACCTCGAGGCCCTGGATCACGCGCCGTTCGGCCCAAATGGCCGACGGCCGCGATTATACCCTCCAGGGGTATGGTATCAACCGCGGCGCACCGCCGGTTGCGGCCCTCGAGCCGCACGGCGAGAATGGCGGCTCAGACTGCCGGGGAGGCCGCATGTTCCGCCGTTGGCTCGTTGTCGGTGTCTTTGGGTCGCTGATCGGCACCGCGGCGCTCGCCGCCCCCGAAATCCACCCCTGTGATCGCGATACCGGGAACACCGCCACGCTCGCGGCGAGTGCGCGCGAGACGGTGATCCCCGACGAGGCCGCGATCACGCTCAGTGCCAGTGAGCATGCCGCGCACGGGAAGGACGTGGCCGCGGCGACCCGGCGAGTCTCGCGCACGGTGAAAGCGGCGATCGCGTTGGCGGCCGCCACCCCCGGAATCGTCGCCGAGACCACCGGATTCCAGACGATCCGGGACTACCGCTTCGTGAGCGGTGCCCAGGTACCCGATGGCTGGTGGGTGCGCGACGAGATCGTCCTGACCTCCCGGCATTTGAACGAACTCGGCGATCTCACCGGGCGCCTCTCCACGACGCTGCACGTCGAGGCGACGTCGACCCGGATCTCGAGCCGCCTGCGCGAGCGCGTCGAGCGGTCGCTGACGAAAAAGGCGATCGCCTCGTTCCGCGCGAAGGCCGCGGGCGTCGCGCGCGATTTCGGTTTGCATCGCTTCGGACTCTGCACGATCGACGTCGGCGGTCTCGAGGGCGACCGTGCGATCCCTCGACCGGTCAATCCGATGCTGGCCGCGGCAACGTTGGCACCGGGGTCCCCGCTGCCGATTGCGCCCGGTCAAGCGACGCTGAGCGTGACCGTCAGCGGTTCGATCCGGATGCACTGAGCCGGCCGCTCCGGCCGGGCCATCGGCAATCGCAGCGGGTCGCGACCCCCCCCCTCCCGGCTCGTTCAGCGCCGCGCCTTGACGGGGTCGCGCGCCAGCGGCTGGCACATGCAGTGCACGGCGCCACCCCCGTTTGCGATCATCGACACGTCCGGGTCGTAGACCGTCAATCCTTCGGCGCGACACGCCGCCACGAGCGCCTTGCTCGAGGAGGGCACCAGCACGCGTCCGCCCCCCAACGCGACCACGTTCGTGCCGAGCTGCATGACGTCGCCGTACGAAATCGGAATCACGCGGATCCGACGCTCGCGCAGCCAGGCGACGAATTCCGGCTCGACCGCCTCCACGCAGCACACGGCCAAGCCTTCTTCCAGCATGCCCATCTGGACGTCGAGATGCAGAAAGTGCGGATCGAAGGCGTAATGCCGGAATTCCCACCCTTCGGCCTCGAACCACCCGCGCAACTGCCGTACGGCGGGCGCGACCGACCGCTCGCCGGAATACCCGCAGACCGCCAGGCCGGGCTCGAGGACCATGAAGTCCCCGCCCTCGACGTTGCCGGCGGTCACCAGGTCGTAGATCGGTATCTGCCGGTCGAGGTAGAAGCGCAGGCAGCCGGCGTATTCGCCGCGGCGATAGACCTTCTCGAGTTGCATGATGATCGCCCCCCACGGCGTCATCACGCTGCTGTCGCGCGCGAAGATCTGGTACGGCAGCTGCGGCTCCGCGGGCAGTATGTGCACCCGCACGCCCGCCTGGCGGTAGACGTCGAGCATCTGCGCGTATTGGCGGCGCGCGACGTCGAAGTCGAAGCGCAAGCCGACTCGTTCGGCGCGCAGCGCGACGGCGTTGCCGGGCTGCCAGGTGAAGTGGTCGATGGGCCCCACGAGAACGTCGCGCAGGACGCCGTATTCGCTGTCGATTCCCCACGGTTTCGCCCGCGGCGTACCGCCGCCGGGGACTCGCGTGCCGAGTGTCATGCTGACCTCCGTTGCAAACCGGTCCCGCTTCGCATCGCGTGCCCGGCGACGTTCACGCCTGCGCCGCCGCCCACGCGGCCTGCAGCAGCACGTTGGCCCCGGCATCGAGATCTTCCGGCCGGGCGTACTCCGCCTCGTTGTGGCTGAGGCCGTCGCGGCAGGGTACGAATATCATCGCGGTCGGCGCGAACCGTGCGACGTACAGCGAATCATGTCCCGCGCCGCTCACGATCCGCTCGTGCCGGAATCCGAGCCCCGCCGCACTGCGCTCGACCAGATCGACCAGCCTCGGATCGAATCGCGTCGGCGGCATGTGCCACACGGTGTCGACCACCGCCTCGACCCGCGCCCGTGCCGCGTTCGAGGTCACGAGCGCGCGAAACTGCGCGACCATCGCATCCAGCGTCGCCGGCTCCGGGTGACGCAGATCGAAGGAGAGCACCAGGCGATCCGGCACCGTGTTGCGCGATCCGGGCCGGATCTTCACGTCACCGATCGTCGTCCGTCCCCATGGCGCCAGCGCCGCCGCCAGCGCGTAGGCGCCCTCGATGATCGGGGCGGCGGCGCGCCAGGGGTCACGGCGCGATTCCATCGGCGTCGGGCCGGCATGGCAGGCCTGCCCGGTCAGCACCACGTCGAGCCAATACGCGCCCTGGATCCCCGTGACGACGCCGATCGTCGAACCGGACGCTTCCAGGATCGGACCTTGTTCGATGTGCGCCTCGAACGCCGCCGCGTAGTCGATCGGCCGGGCCGGCGCGCTCCCGCGGTAGCCGATCCGCGCCAGTTCCTCGCCGAACGAACGGCCGTCGCGATCGGTCCGGCCGTACGCATAATCGATGTCGAAGACCCCGGCGACGACCCCCGATCCGAGCATCGCCGGCGCGAAGCGGCAGCCCTCCTCGTTGGTCCAGCTCACCAGCTCGATCGGTCGTTCCGGAACCAGGCCGCGGTCGCCGAGCGTCCGCAACACCTCCAGGCCGGCGAGCACGCCGTAGACGCCGTCGAATCGCCCGCCCGTGATCTGGGTGTCGAGGTGGCTGCCGATCAGCACGGGCGCCGCCTCGTTTCGCCGGCCCGGCCGCCGCGCATGGATGTTGCCGACCTCGTCGACCCGGACCGCGCACTGCGCGTCCCGGGCCCATTCGACGAACCGGTCGCGCCCGCGCCGGTCCTCGTCGGTGAGCGCCTGCCGATTGCAGCCGCCCGCCGCCGTCGCGCCGATCGTGCCCATCTCGTCCAGCGTCGCGCGGAGCCGCGCTCCGTCGATTCTCGCGTCGATCATCGCGTTCAGCTCAGGTCTCCGGCGTCGTCCGCCGCCGATTGCCGCAGGGCCCTCTCGCGCTGCAGGTTAATCAATTTCACCATCGCAATACAACCGGCATCGGGCACCGGCATCCGCCGTTGTCGGTCTCACCCGAATCTGCCACAGTGGCTCGCATGGCCCGCCGGCGCACCCTGGCACCCAAGCCCTCGCGGCCCCGACCGGCCGGCACCGTCCCCACCCGGGAACGCATCCTGAACGAAGTCGAGCGTTTGATCGCCGTGCGGGGCGTCCACGGATTCACCTTGCAGGACGTGATCGTTCCGCTGCGGATGCAGGTGCCGGCGATCTACAAGCATTACCGCAACCGCGACGACGTGTTGATCGAGCTGGCCCGACGTTTCGTGGACCGCCTCGCCACGCAGTTTCAGATCGAAGCGGACGCGGACCCGATCGCCGCACTGCGGATCGCGCTCGATCGGTTCGTGGTGTTCAAGCTGGCGAATCCCGCGTACGTTCGCCTGGCACTCGCGGACTTCGCGACCCCCGGCGGCGGGATGGAATACGTCAAGCTCGCCGCGGGCGGCTCGTTCGTGGACAACTTCTCCTCCGGGCCGCTGGCGCCGATGCACCGCCGCCTCGCCCGTCTGCTGAACGCGGCGGCACGGACCGGACGGGCGCGCCGCATCGACCCCACGGACTTCTACCGGATCATCAAGGCGACCCTGCTGTTCCGGCTGGTGTTCCCCGACGATTCGTTGCTGCTGCGGGCGCCGAGCAAGCGCGAGATCTCGGCGATTCAGCGGTGGCTGTGGGCACTCGCACGGCGCATCCTGTCGATCGACGTCCGCGGCACCCGGGCGAAGCGGCGCAGCGCGAATCGCTGAGGCCCCGCCGGGGGGCATCGCACCGCAGGCAAGCGCCGGCCTCGCGCCTTGCGCAGCGGTCGCCCCGCCGATTACCCTCGGGCATCCACGCGAAGGAGCGACATGCACGCCGACGCTGCCCTGCTCACCGCACTGCGCGATCATTATCTGTTTTCGGCGCTCACCGACGCGCAGTTGCAGCGGCTCCTGTCGACCTCGGCGCTGCGGCGGTTCGACGCGGGCGAGCACCTGTTCAGTCACCGCGACCCGGCGACCCGGTTCTTTCTGCTGCTCCGCGGCGGGGTGAAACTCTATCGGGCGTCCGCCGAGGGCAGCGAGAAGATCATGCGCTTGATCGGTCCCGGCGAGAGCTTCGCCGAAAGCGTGCTGTTCATGGATACGCCGCGATATCCGGTGCACGGCGCGGGGATCGAGCCCGGCGAAGCGATCGCGTTCGAGCGCGACGCGTTTCTCGAGATCCTGCAGGGCTCGTTCGCGACCTGCCGTGCGGTGATGGCGCAAATGAGCCAGCGGATTCAGTCGCACTGGGACGAAATCGAGACGCTCGCGTTGCAGAACAGCCGCTATCGCATCGTGCACTATCTGTCCGCGCTGATACCCGCCGGCGCCCACGGCCGGGCCACCGTGACCCTGCCCGCGCGCAAGATGCTGATTGCCGCGCAGCTCGCGGTCACGCCGGAAACCTTGTCACGCACGCTGCGGAGCTTGAGCGACGAACGGCTCATCGACGTTGCCGGCGATGCCGTGACGATCCCGGACGTGCAACGATTCCGGGAACGGGGCGGCGGCGGGCCGGATTGACCACCGTCAAGGCGCGGTCTGGCGAAGGGTGCATGATGAGTTCGCACCATGATCACGAACCGCCTGTCTCGCTGGACACCGCTCTTCTTCCTGCTGGCGCTCGTCAACTTCGTCGGCGCCCAGGCGCTCGTGCTCGCGGGAGTCACCTGGCCGGCAACCTCCCTGGGGGCCGCCGGCACGCTCATTGCGATCCACCTGCTGGTGATCGGATGGCTGCTGCTGCTCGTGCTCGGCGCGCTGTTCCAGTTCGTTCCGGTGATCACGACCCTGCCGCTCGGGAGCCAGGCCGCCGCCCTCGTGTGCCTGGTGGCCGTCGAAGGCGGTCTGCTCGGAATGCTCGCCGGGTTCCTCGGCGTCGCGGGCGTCGCACCCCGCCTGGCGTGGCTGTTGCCGGCGGGCGGAGGAGTGGTCACGACCGGCATCTCGATCGCGATCTGGAACCTCGGCGTACCGCTCGCGCGCGCGCGACCGCGATCACTGCCCGGGCGCATGGTGACGACCGGACTCGCGTTCCTGGTCGCCACGGTCACGCTCGGCCTGCTGTTCGGATCCGTGCTGGCGGCGCCGGCCGCAATGCCGGGACTCGCGCCGATTCTCGGCGGAGTCGGCGAGCATGCGCTCGCGGGACTCGGTGGATGGTTCACGCTCACGGCGATGGGTGTGAGCTACAAGTTGCTGCCGATGTTCATGCTCGCGCCCGAGGACCGCGGTGCCCTCGGACGCTGGGTGCACGTCGTCGGCGCGACCGGATTCACGCTCGCGGTCCTCGCGGGTCTCGCGGCGATCTGGCTCCCGATCGCGGTCATCGTCGACCTGCGACGCGCGGGCGACCTCGCGATCGGCCTCGCCGTGGCCCTGTATCTGTGGGACGTCCGGCGGATCTACCGTGACCGCAAGCGCGTCTCGATCGAGCTGCACAATGGGGTGGCGATCGGCGCATTCGCGTTTCTCGGTGTAGCAGTCGCCCTGGCCGCCATTGCCGCCGCCGTGCACCGGCTCGACGCCGTCGCACCGAGCCTCGTGTTCCTGATCGTGTTCGGCTGGCTCGGCGGCCTCGGCATCGCGCAGCTCTACAAGATCGTGCCCTTCCTGGCATGGCTCGTTCGGTACGGCGGACGTCTGGGCCGCGGTCCCGTTCCGCGGGTGCAAGACCTGGTTCGGGACGGCGCCGCATTGCCGTGGTTCATCGCATACCAAGTCGGGGTGTCGTGCGCCGCGATCGCCGCCGTGATGCACCGGCCGGTCGCATTTCGCATCGCGATGACACCGGTCGCGATCGCAACGATCGGCCTTGCCGTCGAGTACTGGCGCGCCTGGCACGCCACCTATGCCGGCACGGCGCCGAACGCGCCGCCGGCGGCGGCGGCGGGACCGGTCACGAAACACCCCTCCCTGCTCATCAACCGAGGAGATCGACCGTGATGGAACCTCTGACGCTCGACCTGCGCGAAGACTTGCGCCGTGGTGGCGAACCGCTGCCGCGGATCTTGCAAGCCGTGGATCAGCTCGCGCCCGAACAAGGACTGCGCTTGCTGACGACCTTCGAGCCGCTCCCGCTGTACGCCGTCCTCGGCCGCAAGGGCTTCGGACACGAGGCGATACGGCATGGCGAGGGCGATTGGGAGATCCGGTTTCGGCCCGGCGCGGCGCCCGCACCCGCGAAGCCGGCCGCCCCGCGCGGCGCGCCGGCGGCCCCGTCGGATGGATGGCCGGCGCCGAGCGTGTTCCTCGACAACCGCGGCTTGCAGCCGCCCGAACCGATGGTTCGGATACTCGATGCGTTCGAGCACCTCGATGCCGGCGCGGTGCTGGAGGCGGTCAACGAGCGCGACCCGGTGTTCCTGTACCCGGAGCTGCAGGCGCGCGGCGCGGCGATCCACACCGAGAAGGTCCAGGACGGTGTGCGGCTGCTGATCCGCCGGGGCGGGTGACCCCGATGAACGGCCTCGTCGCGCCCGACGCGGACGCGATCACGGACGCCCTGCGGGACGTGATCGATCCCGAGCTCGGCTACAACATCGTGGATCTCGGGCTGATCTACGCGCTCGCGATCGAGGATGGGCGGGTCGCGCTGACGATGACGATGACGACCCCGGGCTGCCCGGCTCAAGATTATCTTCTCGCCGGCGTCGAGGACCGCATCCGGCAGTTGCCGGGCGTCGTGGACCTGCAAGTCGAGGTCGTTTGGGAGCCGCCGTGGACGCCACAACGGATGTCGCCCCTCGCCAAGGCGCAATTCGGGATCCCGGACTAGCGACGCGCCACTCCCTTCGCACCGACGCGCCCGGCGCGCGTTGACTGGATGCCGGCCATCGGCAAGGATTCATCCGGCGGTGGAGTCACTCACGCACGGGAGCCCGAGATGAACGAAGAAACCTTCAACATGAGCATCCGCAAGTTCCTCAAGATGTTCGGGATCAACGCCCAGCGCGACATCGAACAGGCGGTCGCCAAAGCCATCGCGAGCGGCCGCCTCGGCAACACGGGAACGCTGCCGGTGAAAGTGACGCTGGCGGTCGATGCGATCGGGCTGCGCGCCGAATTCGACGGAAAAATCGAACTCGGCTAGCGGACGAGGCGGCGTCCGCCGAGGCGCCTAATCCGGCGGACCGGCGCGATCCGCGGGCGGCTCGGGCGCGAGATCGCGCAGCTTGTAGCGTTGCAGCTTGCCGGTCGCGGTGCGCGGCAAATCGTCGACGAATTCGATCCAGCGCGGGTATTTCCAGGGACCGATCGCGCGTTTCACGTGGACTTTGAGTTCTTCGTACAGCGCCCTGCCCGGCGGGTGATAGGCATCGACCTTCAGCACGACGAACGCTTTCGGCTTCAACAAGCCGTCGCGCGCCTCGAAAGGAATCACGGCCGCTTCGAGCACCGCCGGATGCGTCACGAGCGCCGCCTCGATCTCGAGCGGCGACACCCAGATGCCGCTGACCTTGAACATGTCGTCGGTACGACCATGATACAGATACACGCCGTCCGGGCGCCGTTCGTACTTGTCTCCGGTGCGGACCCACTCGCCCTGGAACGTGCCGCGGCTCTTTGCGCGTTGGTTCCAATAGCCCTGCGCGGCGGTCGGCGCCCGCACGAGCAGCTCTCCGATCTCCCCGTCGGCGACGTCGCGACCCTCGTCGTCGACCAACCGCAGCTGAAAGCCGTCGATCGGAACGCCGGAGGTGCCGTACTCCACGCGTCCCGGCACGTTCGACAGGAATAGATACGCGATTTCGGTCGACCCCACTCCGTCGACGATTTCGACGCCGAAGCGGTCTTGCCAGGCCCGGCCGATCGGCGCCGGCAGCGGTTCTCCGGCTGAAAAGCACGCGCGGAGACGATCCACGCCCTCGGCGAGCGACGTGCCCGTCTCCTCGATCATCTGCGCGTACAAGGTGGGCACCCCGAAAAACAGCGTCGGGCGGAATCGCCGCAGGGTCGCGCCGAGCGCCGCCGGCGTGGGATGGTCCGGGCACAGGATCGTCGTCGCGCCGACGCCGAGCGGAACGAACATCGAATTCCCGAGACCGTACGCAAAGAACATCTTCGCCGCGGAAAAACACACGTCGTCCGTACGGCACCCGATGAGTCCGCGCCCGCAGAACTCCGCAATCGTTCTCGGCGTCGAGTGCACGTGCATCACGCCCTTGGGGGGACCGGTCGTTCCCGACGAATACAGCCAAAACGCGACTTCGTCGGGATGAGTGTCCGCCGCGGACGCCGGCGCCGTGCGGGCGAGCAGCTCGCGGAAGCCATCGGGATCATCGGCGCCCGGTTCGACGACGATGATCGTCCGTAGCGAGTCGAGCCCCCGGGCCGCGTCGGCGATCAACGGGGCGAGGGATCGGGATACGAAAGCCACTCGCGCGCGCGAGTCCTCGAGCATGTACCGATATTGCTCGGCGGTGAGACGGGTGTTGAGCAGCACCGGCACGACCCCGGCGCGCACCGCACCCCAGAACACCACGGGAAAATCCACGGTATCGTGCAGCACGCACGCGATCCGGTTTTCCCGCTCCACCCCGAGTGACGCCAGCAAACCACCGACTCGCGAGGCGCCGTCGAGCAACGCTCGGTAGGTCAAGCCGCGTTCGGGGTCGACGACCGCGAGCTTGTCGCCAAGCCCTGCCGCGACGTTGCGGTCGACGAAGTCGATCGCCGCGTTGTATCCACGCTCCCGGTCCATCGACGGAATGCGCCCCTCGCCGGATTCCCGGCGGTTTCGGTTGAACCAAAAGAAGGTATTCTGCTCCTATAATACGTCCATTACGGCGGTCGAGACGGCTCCATCGCCCCGAGGAGCGGCGATGCGCAAGAAGGCTGCGAGCAAACCGGCGACGAACCCACCGATCGCCTCGGTGACCGAACTGGTCGCGATCGCGCATCGCGTCGAGATGGATGCGGTGGAGCGTTATCAGCTGCTCGCCGATCAGATGGAGACGCACAACAACGTCGAGCTGACCCGGATGTTCCTCGATTTGGCGCGTGCGGAACGACTGCACGCGGAGGAGATCCGCCGGCTGGCGATCGAACGGGGCATCGACGCACCGGTCGATCCGATCGGGCCCTGGCGGGGCGACAGTCCCGAGGCGATCGACCTCGGGGAAGCGCATTACCGGATGACGCCCTACGACGCGCTGCGGTTGGCGCTCGCCGGCGAACAGCGGGCACTCGCGTTCTACGGCGAGCTGGCCGCGACGCACGCCGACCCCGCGGTGCGCAAGCTGGCGGGCGCACTGGCCGATGAGGAACAGGAGCACGTGGATCTTTGCCACCGCCTGCTGCATCGCTACCCGCCGGTCGTCACCGATCGGGACGCCGATCCCGACCGGCCGCACACCGGCGATTGACGCGAACCGCGCGGGCCTCTCGGTTCGCGCGCGCTCCGATCCGCCCCGGCCGGCGTTCGTCAGCCGGCGGGACGTTTGATCAGGATCTGGCGCAGCAACCCGACGAAAGCGAGCGCCCACGCGACGATCGCCGGAATGAACATCACCCGGGCCGTCGTCGCGAGGAACGGCAGGTCGAGTGACTTCGCCATCTGCCAGGTCGCCGCGCTGTACATCCCGAGCGGAAACACCGCCCCCCAATACAACGGGTCGTATCGCAACGGAAAGCGGCGCACGAGATGGCGCCAGATGCCGAGCAACACGAGCATCGGAATCCACCAGGTCGCCGTCGCCCAGTAGAGCACGGTGAAGCCCTTGAGGAACGGTGCGAGCGACGCGAGGAACGGCGCGTCCGGGGTGTTTTCGATCAGGCGCGCGCCGGCCATCGTCGAGATCGCCATCGCCCCCATGTTGATCCAGTATGGCGGGGACAGGTCGCTCGGCGAGAATGCGAAGAAACTGTATCGATAGAAGATCAGCGATATGATCCAGATGTAGAACATTCCGCCCCAGGACCACATCGACAGCGCGAAGAAGTTGAAGTCCAGCCGATACGGCTGCGGCCAGTGACGGGCGATCAACGCCGAGAGCACCGCGACCGATTGGGTTGCGACGACGGCGATCAGCCACGCGCCGGTGATGCCCCGCTCGAGCGGCGGCTTCTCCCGTTTGATCGTGAACGCGGTGAATATGGTGTAGGTCAACCCCAGCCAGAGCGCGACCCCGACGACGAGGAGGCCGACCGCCAGCATCACGCTGCCCGAGACCAGCAAGGATTCGATCCCGAGGATGCAGGTGGCGGCGACGGACGTCAGGAATCCCGGTCCCAGTTGATGGTCGATCATGTCGTGGAACATTCGCCGGGGATACCGCAGCGCACGCAGCGCCGTCAGGACGACGAGTGTCGAGTAGGCGGCGACGTTGACGACGAACAGACCGCTCGAGATCGCCAGCAGGCCGAAATTCTTGGCGGCGATCGACACGATTCCGGTCGCCATCACGAGCGCGAAATACGCGGGCGGCAGATCCCGGACCATGGAGCGATCTGGTGTTCTTCTCATCGGGTTCCCGCATCGACGGGGGGCGTCTTCGATCCGACCCCCGCTATTCATCGTTCAGGGAATAGTCGATCTCCAGCCACAGCTTGCGCGTATCGGAGGCGAATCGGTCCCGGGCATAGTCCGCGAAAGCCACGATTCCGGTGACCCGATGCCAGCGGCCCAGCACCTGCAAATCCCCTTCGGTCCCGTAGTGCAGGCCCAGTCGTGCGGCCCGGAAGTCGTGATAGATGGCCGTCACGGTCAACCGGTCGAGCGCGACGAACCTCGCGACCGAATACCCGAGCGAGGCATACCGGTCCTCGACGCCATTCACCGGGGTCGTCAGGAACACGTCCGCCCAGCCGTCGAACTTGTGCAGGGTCGCGAGCGGCGTCGTGAACCCCTTCACGCCATCGCCGCCCATGACTTCGATTCCACCCCCGAGGCTCGCCCCGCCACGCCCGAGGGTCACGGCCCCCGCGTAGTAGTCGGCGGCGAAGTGCAGCGGGTTTTCACCATAAGGGTCCTGGTGCGCATAGGCGGCGGCGTATCGCAGAGTCCAGCGATCCCATTTTCTGCCGCCGCGGAACCGCGCGCCGACCGTCCGGCTCGAGTCCGCAAGGTCCTGATGGAACGCGAGCCAGTAGCCGAATCCCGTCAGTTCGCCGATCGGCGTGCGGTACGCCGCATGCGCGAGGTAACTGCTGCCGGTGAAGTGCCCGACCGGCGAGTCGCGTCCGAACACGCGATTCACTCGATCGAGGTACGTGACATCGAGCGTCAGATTCCGGATCGCGTGGTTCGCGACCCGCAGGGAATCGAAGGTTTGCTCGTTCTGGCGGAAGCCCACCGACCCGACGAACCGTTGGTCATCGAGGTTGATCCGCTGCCGGCCAAGAGTCACGTTGGTATCCGGCAACGCAGTGTTCACCAGTTCGAGTCGGTTCAAGGCCGTGTTCGTCGGATCCGCGACGATGGGATACCCGAGCCGATGATTCGTCGTGCTGTCGTAACGCCCATCCAGCGGGCGGTTGAAGTCGCCTTCGGCGAGCAGCGAGGTGTTCCACGCCTCGCCGGTTTGAAAGCCGAGCCGCGCGCGCAGCGTCACGGCATGCGCCTCGTCCGCGAATCCGTCCTGCCCGACGGTCTCCGAACGGAGCCGCAGATTCACGATCGGCGTCGCCGACGTGATCGCCGCCGCCAGCGGATCGGTCGCGCCATCGTCCGCCCGCGCCGCGAGCGGCAGGCACAGCGCCACGGCGACGATCACGCGCACCGCATTCATCGGGGGTCTCGATGCGGGCATTTCAGGTGCCCGGCAGCCGGCGGGATCTCACCAATTGCCAGGGTCTCAGAAGATAACCGAGCGACGCGATGCCGCTCCAGACGTGCACCAGGCGGGTGAACGGAAAGATCAGGAACAGCGTCAATCCGAACACGATGTGGATCTTGAAGACGATGGACGCGCCCGCGATCAACGCCGCCGCCTCGACGCCCCGCAGGGTCACGATGTGTTTTGCCCACCCCATCAGCAGGAGCATCTCGCGTCCGTCGAGATGCCGCGCCGACACGGCGATCGTGGACAATCCGAGCAGCAGGGTCGCCAGCAGCCAGACGAGCGTCACCCAGTCCGACCAATGGCTGTTCGCGCGCAGCCGCGGTTCGGACACGCGCCGATGGATCAGCAGGATCAAGCCGAGCAGTATCGCGATGCCGAGCGTGCCGCCGGTCGTCATCGCGATGATCTGCTTGTCGGGGGGCGTCAGGCCCAGGGTCTCGAAGACCGCGAGCGGCGTGAGCAGGCCTATCAAATGCCCGAAGAACAAGCCGATGATCCCGAAGTGGAAGAGGTTCGATCCCCAGCGAAGCGAACCACGTCGCAGCAGTTGACTCGACTCGCTCCGCCAGAGGTATTGCTCGCGATCGAAGCGAATCCAGCTGCCGAGCAGGAAGACGGTGCCGGCGATGTAGGGATAGATCCCGAAGAAGAACTCGTTCAACGCCATGTTCGCGCTCCCGTGGTCGAGGATCCGCGGCCGTGGCTCGCCAGTCCACCGGGATCCGCCGCGCCGAGGAATTCGATCGGTTGCTCGATCCACGCCGCGTCGAGCGCATCCGGTGACCAGTCCGGTGACGTCGCCTGCGCGGGTGCGACCGGCGGCTGTTCCGCGGCCGAACGCCACGGGTGGACGCCGGCGCATCGCAACACGGCGACGATCGCGGCCAGCCACGGGCTCTTGCGTCGCTCGAGCGCGGCGGCGATCTTGATCAATGCCGTCGTGAACGGACGCAGCGCCTCGTCAGCCCCGGAGTCGCTCAGGGTCGATGCATATTCGAGGAAAGCGGGTAGGAAATCCGGCAGTTGGCGCGCCGTCAGGTGCAGTCCGGCCTGCTCATAGCGCGCCGCGAGCTCCGCCATCGCCGGACCGCGTCCGCGGGCTTCGCCGTGGAGGTGCTCGTACAGGTTCAGTGAGGTGCTGCGCCCGCGATCGAATGTCTCGACGTATTCGGCCTGCACGTCGAGGAGATCGGCACCCGCGAGATGTTCCCCGAGCGACCTGGGCGACTCGAGCGGATCCCCGGTGCCTCCAGGCTCCAGCTCGCGCAGGGCTTCGAGGATCTCCGGCATGTGTTCGCGGACGTCGGCCGCGGGGTACTCCAGGAGCCGCGCGAGCGCGATCAACGTGCGGGTGCGTTCCATTCAGACCCCTCCCTCGTCGGGCACCGTTCGACGTCGATCCCCCCCGAACGGCGACAGCGAGGTTTCGCCTCCGGAACAGCCATTGCCGAAAGTGAAGCCGCAGGACCCTTTCAACTCGAACGCATTCTCGGCGTACTCGCGATGAGTCGTCGGAATGACGAATCGATCCTCGTAGTTGGCGATCCCGAGGAGCCGGTACATCGCGTCGAACTCGGCTGGCGTGAGACCGGTGCGCTCCGCCGGGCGCGGATCGGCGGTTCCTCCGACGTGCCGGTGCCGCATGTGGGCGCGCATCGCGAGCAGGCGCTCGAGCGCCCGGCGTACCGGGTCGACGTCACCCGCCGTCAACAGGTTCGCGAGGTACTGCAGCGGGATCCGCAGCGCGGCGACGTCGGGCAGTCCGCCGACCTCCCCGATCATCCGGCTCTGCACCGCCGTTTGTATCGGCGACAGCGGCGGCACGTACCACACCATCGGCAAGGTCCGATATTCCGGGTGCAGCGGCAGCGCGATGCGCCACCGCATCGCCATCGCGTACACCGGCGAGCGCCGGGCCGCATCCAGCCAGGCATCGGGAACGCCGTCCCGGCGGGCCGCCGCGATGACTTGCGGATCGTCCGGATCCAGGAAGATTCCGAGTTGCGCCTCGTAGAGATCGCGTTCCGCATCGACCGATGCGGCGTCGGCGATCCGGTCGGCGTCGTAGAGCAACACGCCGAGGTAGCGTATCCGGCCGACGCAGGTCTCGGCGCACACCGTCGGCAGCCCGGCCTCGATCCGCGGGAAGCAGAACGTGCATTTCTCCGACTTGCCGCTCTTCCAGTTGTAATAGATCTTCTTGTACGGGCAGCCCGACACGCACATCCGCCAACCGCGGCATTTGTCCTGGTCGATCAGCACGATCCCGTCTTCCTCGCGCTTGTAGATCGCTCCGGAAGGACAAGACGCGACGCACGCGGGATTCAGGCAGTGCTCGCACAGGCGCGGCAGGTACATCATGAACGTCTGCTCGAACTGCCCGTAGATCGCCTTCTGCAGACCTTCGAAATTCCGGTCGCGCGATCGCCGCTCGAACTCTCCGCCGAGGATCTCCTCCCAGTTCGGTCCCTTCTCGATCTTCTCCAGGGTCCTGCCGCTCAACAGGCTGCGGGGCCGGGCGGACGGCGACGCGCTCTGCTCCGGCGCCTGCTGCAGGTGCTCGTAGTCGTAGGTGAACGGCTCGTAGTAATCGTCGATCTCCGGCAGTGCGGGATTGGCGAAGATCTTGGACAGGACGCCGAGACGCGAGCCTTGGCGAAGACGAAGGGCGCCATTCGGCTCCCGCTTCCAGCCACCCTGCCATTTGTCCTGGTTTTCCCACTCGTCGGGATAACCGACACCCGGCTTGCTCTCGACGTTGTTGAACCACGCGTACTCGACGCCCGGGCGCGACGTCCAGACCTGCTTGCAGGTGACCGAGCAGGTGTGGCATCCGATGCACTTGTCGAGATTCAACACCATGCCGATCTGCGCGCGGACCTTCATCGCCCGTCTCCCGGCGCCGCCGCGGCGTTCGAGGGCCCGGACGGCTCCGCTTGCCAGTCGACCCGCGCCATCTTCCGGACGATGCAGAACTGGTCGCGGTTCGAGCCGACCGTCCCGTAGTAGTTGAAACCGTAGGCGAGCTGGGCGTACCCGCCGATCATGTGCGTGGGCTTGACCACGACGCGCGTCACCGCATTGTGGATTCCTCCCCGGGCGTGCGTGATGGTCGAGAGCGGGGTGTTCACGGTGCGCTCCTGCGCGTGGTACATCATCGCCATGCCCGACCGCACGCGCTGGCTGACGATCGCGCGGGCGGCGATCGCGCCGTTGCCGTTGAATACCTCGATCCAGTCGTTGTCGACGATTCCGGCCGTTTTCGCGTCGGTCTCCGCGATCCAGACGCACGGCCCGCCGCGACTCAGCGTCAACATCAGCAGGTTGTCGGTATAGGTGCTGTGGATGCCCCATTTCTGGTGCGGCGTGATCCAGTTCAGCACCAGCTCCGGGTGCCCGTTGCCATGCCGGCCGAGCATCGGCGCGACCGACTTCAAGTTGACCGGGGGCCGGTATGCGGCGAATCCCTCCCCGAACGCGATCATCCAAGGATGGTCCTGATAGAACTGCTGCCGCCCGGTCAGCGTGCGCCACGGAATGAATTCGTGGACGTTCGTGTAGCCGGCGTTGTAACAGACCTTCTCGTCCTCGATTCCCGACCAGGTCGGCGACGTGATGATCTTGCGGGGCTGGGCCTGAATGTCCCGGAAACGGATTTTCTCGTGCGCCTTCGGGACCGCGAGGTGCGAGTGATCGCGGCCGGTCACCCGCGACAGCGCCTCCCAGGCCTTGACCGCGACGTGCCCGTTGGTCTCCGGGGCGAGCATCAGGATCGTTTCCGCGGCATCGATGTCGGTCGCGATTCGCGGGCGGCCCTGCGCGGGGCCCGGCTCGCCGACGCGGCCGTTCAGTTCCCCGAGCGCGTCGGCTTCCTCGGCGCTCTTCCAGGCGATGCCCTTGCCGCCGTTGCCGATCTGCTCAATCAGCGGCCCGAGCGCGGTGAACTGCGCATGGGTCGCGGGATAGTCCCGCTCGACGACGGTGAAGGCCGGTGCGGTCTTCCCGGGAACGAGATCGCACTCGCCGCGCTTCCAGTCGCGCACGTCCATTTGACCGAGTTCCGCGGCGGTGTCGTGCATCAGCGGCGTGAGCACCAGATCCCGCTCGACGCCCAGGTGGCCGGCACAGACCTCGGAGAATCGGCGCGCCAAGCCCTTGAAGATGTCCCAGTCGGAGCGCGCCTCCCACGGAGGATCGACGGCCGCCGACAGCGGGTGGATGAACGGGTGCATGTCGGTCGTGTTGAGGTCGTTCTTTTCGTACCACGTGGCCGCCGGCAGCACGATGTCCGAGAACAACGCGGTGCTGTTCATGCGAAAATCCAATGTCACCAGCAGGTCGAGCTTTCCTTCCGGGGCCGTCTCGTGCCAGGCGACCTCCGTGGGGCGCACACCGTCCACGTCCTGCTCCGCGTTGAGTACGCCGTTCGGTGCGCCGAGCAGATGCTTGATGAAGTACTCCGACCCCTTCGCGGACGCACCGAGCAGGTTCGAGCGCCAGACGAACAGGTTCCTGGGCCAGTTGCAGGGATCGTCCGGATCCTCGCAGCTGAGGCGAAGCGTGCCGTTCCGCAGCCCGTTCACCGCGAACGCCTTCGGATCGACGCCCGCGCGGTCGGCGGCCCGGCAGATCTCGAGCGGATTGGTCTGCAACTGCGGGGCCGACGGCAGCCAACCCATCCGCTCGGCCCGGACGTTGTAGTCGATCATCGCGTCGGCGCGCGCAGCCGGGTCGGCGAGGGGCGACAGGATCTCGCCGACGCCGAGTTTCTCGTAGCGCCACTGATCCGTATGCGCGTACCAGAAGCTGGTCGAGTTCATCTGGCGCGGCGGACGGATCCAATCGAGCGCGAACGCGAGCGCCGTCCAGCCGGTCTGCGGTCTCAGCTTCTCTTGACCGACGTAGTGCGCCCATCCGCCGCCGGGCACGCCGACGCATCCGCACAGCATCAGCATGTTGATGATCCCGCGGTAGTGCATGTCCATGTGGTACCAATGGTTCAGGCCCGCGCCGACGATGATCATCGACGTCCCGCGGGTGCGATCCGCGTTCTCGGCGAACTCGCGGGCGATCCGAATGACCGTCTCGGCGGGCACGCCGGTGATCGATTCCTGCCAGGCCGGCGTGTAGGGCACGTCGTCTTCGTAGGAACGTGCGCAGGGATGGGTCTCGTCGCGAAACCCCCGATCGATCCCGTAGTGCGCCGCCAGAAGGTCGTAGACCGTGGCGACCCGCTCGGTCGTTTCGCCACCCCGGCCGTCCGCGAGCGCGACGAGACGGTACGGCACCCGCCGGACCAGGACGTCGTCCTGGACGTTGCCGGGATGATGATCCGACGGAACCCCGCCGAAGTACGGAAACCCGACTGCGGCGAGCCCGTCGTGGCGGTCGACCAGGGTCAGCGCCAAGGCACTGCTCGCCCCCGTCCGCGCATCGCGGTCCTCGAGATTCCAGCGGCCGGCCTCGTCGTGCGGGCCCCACCGAAAGCCGATCGACCCTTGCGGCAGCATCAGTGCGCCGGTCTCGTCGAACGCGACGGTCTTCCACTCGGCGTTCGTCGATTGGCCGAGTCGATCGGCGAAATCGCTCGCCCGGAGATAGCGGCCCGCCACGAGGACCATTCGTCCGTCCGCGAGCCGATGCTCCTTCAGCCGCACCAGCATCGGGAGGTCCGTGTAGCGGCGGCAGTACTCCCGGAAGTACCCGGACGGGCGCTCCCCGAAGTGGAATTCGCGCAGGATCACGTGGCCCATCGCCATCGCGAGCGCCGCGTCGGTCCCCTGCTTCGGATTCAGCCACTCGTCGCTGATCTTCGCGACTTCCGCATAGTCCGGGGTGATCGCGACGGTCTTCGCGCCCCGATATCGCGCCTCGGTGTAGAAGTGCGCATCCGGCGTGCGGGTCTGCGGGACGTTCGATCCCCAGGCGATGAGGTAATTCGAGTTGAACCACTCCGCGGATTCCGCGACGTCCGTTTGTTCGCCCCAGACCTGCGGCGACGACGGCGGAAGATCGCAGTACCAGTCGTAGAAGCTCCCGCAGACGCCGCCGATGAGGCTCAGGTATCGCGATCCGGCGGCGTAGGAAACCATCGACATGGCCGGAATCGGCGAGAAGCCGTAGATCCGATCGGGACCGTATCGCTTGATCGTGTAGACGTTCGCCGCGACGACGATCTCCTCCACGGTCTCCCAGTCGGCGCGCACGAACCCCCCCATGCCGCGGACGCGCTGGTAGTCGCTGCGCTTTCCGGGATCCCCGACGATGCTCGCCCACGCCTCCACGGGGCCCATCGATTCACGCGCGGTTCGCCACATCCGCAGCAGCCGGGCGCGAACCATCGGGTACTTGATGCGATTCGCCGAATACAGATACCAACTCGCCGACGCGCCGCGCTGACAACCGCGCGGCTCGTGGTTGGGCATGTCGGGGCGCGTCCGCGGATAGTCCGTCTGCTGCGTCTCCCAGGTCACGATCCCGCCCTTGACGTAGATCTTCCACGAGCACGATCCGGTGCAGTTGACCCCATGGGTGGACCGGACGATCTTGTCGTGTTGCCAGCGATTCCGGTAGGCGTCCTCCCAGGTCCGATCCTCGGTCGTGACCTGTCCGTGATTCCCCGAGAAACCCTCACGCCGCCGCGTGAAATACGTCAGACGATCGAGCAGGTGACTCATCGCGGCTCCTGATGACGAGCATGGGCCAACGGTCCGATCGGATGCGGGCGCTTCGCGTCCCTCGGGCGGGTCGCATACAACAGTCCGGTCAGCGCGAGGCTCGCGACCGCGAGCACCACGAAGATTCCGTAGCCTCGCGCGTAGCCGATCGGGCCCATCCTCTGCGCGATCCGCCCGAGGAGCGGCGGCACCACGAACCCACCGAGCGCGCCGAGCCCTCCGACCCAGCCGGCGGCTCCACCGACCGCGTCCGGGACGTACTGCGGGACCAGCTTGAACACCGCCGCATTCGCAACGCCCATGCCGGCGCCCACGAACAGTTCACCGAGGATGGTCATCGAGAACTCGCCCGACATCGTCATGACGACGGCTCCGGCGAACAGCAACCCGTAGGCGGCGAGAGCGACCCGTTCGCCGCCGAATCGGTCCGCCCAGGCGCCCCCGGGAACGCGGATCAGCGAGGCGAACAAGGAAAACCCCGCGGTCAGTCCGAGCGCGACCCAATGCGGCGCGCGATAGAAAGTCGCCCAGAACATCGGCAGCCACGCGGTCAATGCCAGAAATCCGCCGAACGACGTGAAATACAGGAACACGAGCGGCCACGTGCGCCAGGTCGCGGCGGCGTCGGTCAGCGTGCGCAGCACGCTCGGCGCCGGAAACAGTTCTTGTCCCTGGGCACGCGCCGCGTTCTCCGCGTCGCGTTGCGCAACGCCCCGCCGGCGCAGCTGGAAGTACGGGGCATCGAAGCCGATGAACGCATAGGCGATGAGTCCGGTCAGCACGAGCGCGAGCGACACGAGGTAACCGGTCCAGAGCCCGCCGATCGCGATGATCAGCGGCAGCACGATCGCGACCAATCCCGGCGAGGTGTTGCCGAAGCCGGCGTAGAAAGCGAGAGCGCGGCCTTGTCGTGCCTTCGGGAACCAATAGGACACCTGACCGATGCCGACGGAGAAGGTCGCGATCCCACACCCGCCGAGCGCTCCGAAGAACAGCAGCATCGGGTAATGCCGTTGGGTCAGGTGCGCCGGATAGAGCGTCAGCAGCATCCAGTAGAGTCCGGCGATACCGATCACCGACGAGATCAGGAGGATCAGGAAGGGCAGCTTGCCTCCGGTACGATCCACCCAGGCGCCAAAGGGGATGCGCAACAGCGAGCCCGTGAGCATCGGCATCGCCACCAGCGTGCCGACCTGCGCCGGATCGAGCTGCATGACCTTGATGAAGCTCTGCGCGGTCGGCCCGAACAAGGAGACCGCCCCGAAGCCGATGAAGAACCCGATCGTCGCACCGATCAGGGATTTGCCGGGGTCACCGCGTACGCGGCCGACCGGTCTCGCATGCTGCGACATCGTGATTCCCTTCGAGTCCAGACCCGGGAATCACTGTAGACCGGTGCCGGTACGCTCGATATCCGCCGATCGGCGTGACCGGATAGCTCGAAGGGACTAGCGGTTTCCCGAATCGCGCCGCGCATCGGCCGCTGTCGGATCCGGCAGCCCGCTCATTCCCCCTCTTCTCGCCAGCCGCGCTCGCTCGCGTAGACGGCGATCCCGACTCGCGAGTCCAGGTCCAGCTTGCGGAGAATGCTGGCGATGTGGATCTTCACGGTCGCTTCCGCGATTTTCAATTCGCGTGCGATTTCCTTGTTGCTCGCGCCCCGCGCGACCGCCGTGGCGACCTGCCGCTCGCGCGGGCTGAGCACGGTCACCGCGAGGCTCGCGGGCGTCGCGGCGGCTGGCGGCGCGGCGAACGCGTCCGCCAGTTTCGAGGTCATCTCGGGGCTGATCACCGCTTCGCCTCGATGGGCGCGCTCGATCGCGCTGGCCAGCTGCGTCGCGTCGCAGCTCTTCAACAGATAACCGCTCGCGCCCGCCCGCAGCGCCGCCCCGAGATCCGCGGCGTCTTCGCTGACCGTGAGCATCACGACCCGCACCCCCGGCACGGCGTTGCGGAGCGCGCTCACGGCATCGACTCCGCGCACTCCCGGCAGATGATTGTCGAGCAGGATCACGTCGGGACGGTGCAGCGCGACGACCCGCGACGCCTCGTTCGCATCCGAGGCCTCGCCGACGACGCGCAGGCGCGGCTCCCGCGCCAGGAGTGCGACCACGCCCCGGCGAAACAGCGTGTGATCGTCGACGACGACGATCCGGATCTCAGGCGCCATGCGGGTTCCCCGCCGAGCCGCCCGCCGCCGGCAACTCCAGGACGACCGTCGTGCCGCGTCCCGGGGAAGAATCGACCTGCAGGGTTCCGCCGATCGTGCGCGCGCGTTCGCGCATGATCTGGATGCCGACCTTCGTGCCGGGCGGATTCGCCCGCGGATCGAACCCCACCCCGTCGTCGGCGATCTCGAACGCCCAGCGCGGCTCGCTTCGCACGCGAACGTCGACGCGGCTCGCGCGGGCATGCTTGCGAACGTTGGAAAGCGCTTCCTGGACGACGTGCAAGACCTGGATCTGCACGTCCGCGTCCGGTGGAACGCCGTGCCCTTCGATCGACAACCGGGTGGGTACCCCGCTCTGCAACTCGAATTTCTGCAGGGTGCTGCGCAGCGCCGACTCGACGCCGGTATCGGATGCGCGGGTGCGAAAGTGGAGCAGCAGCTCGCGCACGTCGGCCTGGCTCTCGCGAACGCCCTCGTCGAGTTCGCCGAGCACCGCGTCGATCTCGCGCTTCGATCCGGACTGCAGCGCCGCGCGCAGCAGCTGCACCTGGATCTTGAGGAACGCGAGCGACTGCGCGATCGAGTCGTGAAGTTCGCGGGCGAGCAGCGTCCGCTCCTTGGCGACGACCGTTTCGCGCTCCCGTGCGGCACTGCGCAGCCCTTCCATCGCACTCGCGAGGTGTCCGGCGAGCGCCTCGAGCAACGATCGCTGGTCCGTGTCGAGCTCCACCGGATCGCGATACAGCAGATCGAGTTCACCCAGGAGCCGCCGCTGCAATGCGACCGGGACACTGACGACCGTGGAGTATCCTTCGCGCAGGCAGAGCCGCGCCTGGATCGGGGAAGCCCCGTCGGGACCGATGCGTCGGACGATGATTCCTGAATCCGCGGTCGTCATGCCGCAATGACAAGTGCCCGTCGCAAGGCAGCGCTCCTCGGCGGCCATGGACTCCGGCACGCCGTCCGACGCAAGCAGGGCATGATGCTCCCGGCGATCGTCGGTCCATCGCAACAACACGCCGTCGGCGCCGGCGAGCCGGCGTACCGCACGGACGAATCCGGTCGCCAGCCCGTCGAGATCCTGCGCCCGCGAGACCAGCCGGCTGATCTCGTAGAGGGCCGCGAGACGTTTCTGCTGGGCTTGCAAGTGGGCCGTCTTGATCCGAACGCGCTCCTCGAGCTCGCCATACAGGGACTGCAGGTGCCTCGCCATCCGATTGAAGCCGCGCGCGAGGTCGCCGAGCTCGTCGTGAGAATCGATGTCGACCCGCGCGGTGAAATCCCCGCCCTCCAGCGCCGCAACCCCGCGATGCAAACGACCGACCGGCGCGAGGACCAGCAGATAACCCGCGTAGATCATCAACAGCGCGCCCAGCACGACGAGCGTCGCCAAACCGATCTGCAGGAGGTGCAGCGCCGCGACCCAATGATCCAAGCGGCGTTCGATGCCCATGACGAACGCGTTGATTCCCGACACGAACCGATCCACCTCGGCCCGGCTCGGTTGTGATCCCTCAGGATCGAGCCAACGGGCGCGCAAGCCGCGCCAATCGCCGCCGACGCGCGAGAAGCGTGCCCGGAGCGGTGAGTCCCACGGGACGAACAGCGGCCTCGCCGGATCTCCGTCGCGAAGCTCCGCGAGAACCTCGTCGAACTCGACGGCCTGCGCCCGTACCTCGGCGTGATCCCCCTGCGACGCGGACCAGGCGAGGCGATAACTCAGCATCCGCAACCGGCCGGCCTCGTTGACGGCGGCGGCACCACCCTCGAGGTTCCACGACAACCAGGCCGTTCCGCCGACGGCGAGCAGCGACAGCGCGAGGAACGCGGCGGCGAACGCCGCGATCTTCCCCGTCAGCGTCCAGCCATACCTTCCGCCGGATTCATCGGGACTCGCATCCATCGCACGCGCCTCGCGATCAACCACCCGCCCGCCGGCGAGGCCGGGTCATCGCCGCCCTGCGCGCGCTCCCGTCCGCACCATCGACCTGCGGGTTCCCGACTGCCGGCGGCGACGCCGTGCACCCGGCGGACCGGGCGCTACGCCGCCGCGCGGCGACCGATTTCAACCCGCCAGGTCGTCGGTCCTTCCTCCAGATAGCTCCACGAGAACTCGCCTTCGTGCTCCGCATCGAACTGATAGTAGAGCGGCAACGGATCGTGGTCATTGACCAGCACGAAGGACTCGCCGGGTTCGAGTGTGGCGTAAGTCTCGAATATTTGACGATGGCGGTCCCGCGGGATCAAGGTTCGTACATCGAGCATCTTTGGTTCGGGCACTGGATTCCCCTTTCGAATGGCGTTGTCCGTTGACGGATCGACTGTATCGCGCCTCGCGGTGCGCGCCTTGACCCCGGTCAAGGCGCTCACCCCGGGTGCAGCGGTAGATAGTCGGGCTGTGTGGCTCAGCAGACCGGTCACTTTGTTTCCCGATGCAGCAACGCGGGTGCTGCGACCCATGATCCACGGATCTCGGTCGGTGTCAGGTTCGACCTTGGGTCGTTGGCCGGGGCGGGCCCGTGCTCTGGCGTAATCGGCTGTTCGTGCTGATGGCGCTCGTCTATGCGCTCGTCGGTGGGCTGATCGGTGTCGCGGTTGCCACCGTTCCGGGTGCTCTGTCCCCCGAGGCTCCGCTCGCCCATGCCCATCTGATGCTGGTCGGATTCGTGGGAATGATGATCTTTGGCATCGGTTTGCACGTGTTGCCGAGATTCTCCGGCCGACCGCTCTATTCCGAACGTCTGGCCGACGTGCAATTCGCATTGATGAATGCCGGGTTGATCACGATTTGCATCGGTTGGCTCGCCCCCGTCGCCTCGATCGTACCGATCGGTGGCGCCGGAATCTGGGGCGGATTCCTGCTGTTCGCGACGAACGTCGCGCTGACGATCCGCCCTTGGGCGCGGCGGTGAGCGCCGGTCCATGAGCCCATATCGAGGCTGCGAGCTACCCGAGGATCTTTGGTACGACCTCGATTACCTCTGGGCGCGTCCGAATACCGACGGCACTTTCACGCTCGGCCTCACGGATCCCGCACAGACGATGGCCGGCCGCGTCGTCGCGGCGACGTTGCGCAAGCCGGGCACGCATCGTGCCGCGGGCCGGCACCTCGGCACCCTCGAGTCCGGCAAGTGGGTGGGCGGCATTCCGGCGCCGTTCGACGGCACGATCGACGTCGTGAATCCCGCGGTCACCGCCAGACCGGGCCTGGTGAACGTGGCTCCGTACACCGACGCCTGGTTGATGAGGTTTCGTCCGGACGAGATCGTGACGGCGTACGGCCGGCTGCGTCATGGCCCAGAGGCGATCGCCGCCCTGACGGCCTGGATCGACAAATACAAACTCCAGTGCATGCGTTGCAGCGAATGACCCCGCTGGTTCAGTTGCTGGTATCCGAATGGTGCGCACCCTGCCGTGGTGCCGAGATCCTGTGGCAGGAGATCGCCCGTCGAAAAACGATCGATCTGCGGGTGCTCGACGTCTCCCAGGTCGAGGGACGCGAACTCGTTGCCAAGCTGGGTATACGGACGATCCCGGCCACCGTCATCGATGGGGAATTGCGGTTCGTCGGGATACCGGACCGGGCGCTCGCCTTGGCCGCGATCGGCGGCGCAGCGGATCGAACACCGGACCGCGCGCGGCAGATCGGCATCACGCTGATGGACTCGAGCGCGTGGGCGATCGTCGCCGCCACCGTCTACCTGGGTATCGCGGGCAGTGCGCTCGTCTGGGGTACCGGGTCGCGTGACGTCGGCCTCGTGCGCGACGCCGCGCTGCACGTTCTCGGATTGGGATTCTTCACGCTGATGATATTCGGGCTCGCCGAGCACATGCTGCCGCGTTTCACCAACGCGCCCATTCGAGTCGGTTGGTTGGCCTGGACGCAGCAGGGCCTGTTGCATGCCGGTATCCTGCTGCTCGTCGCGGGCGAGTCGCTGGGAACACGGAACCTCGTGGTGTTCGGCGGGATTGCCGCGGTGTCCGCGTATCTCGCATTCGCCGTACGCCTGATTCCGGTGCTGTTGCATCCCGGGTCTTCGAGCGGTTGACCGCGGGGACGCGTCCTCGGCGCCGTCGCCGCGCGTTCGGCGCGCGGATCCTGCGCGGGCACCGGCAGTGGCCGGGGGCGCCTGGGCGTGGCAGCATGGGCGGACATGCTCGGCG
>JAJYAM010000006.1:0-30442 GCA_021779535.1 Pseudomonadota bacterium | reverse complement strand
ACCCGCGATGATCAACGCACGCTTCGTGACGCTGCTGGCCTGCCTGTCCCTGACGTGTTCGGCCGCCGTGGGGGCATCCCTGCCGCTGACCCAGCTCACGAGCGCGCTGCACTGGCGCAGCGTCGGGCCCTATACCGGCGGGCGCGTGACCACGGTCGCCGGCATCGCCGCCGAACCCTATGTCTTCTACATGGGCACGGCCGGCGGCGGGGTATGGAAGAGCACGGATTACGGATACCGCTGGAAGAACATCTCCGACCAGGACTTCAAGAGCAACAATATCGGTGCGATGGCGGTCGCGCCGTCCGATCCGAAGATCATCTACGTGGGCACCGGCGATTCCGCGCCCCGCAACACCGTGCTGACCGGGGCCGGAATGTACCGGTCGGCCGACGGCGGCAAGACCTGGAAATTCATCGGACTGGGCAGTACCCACCTCATCAGCCAGATCCTGGTGGATCCCAAGGACCCCGCGGTCGTGTACGTCGCCGCGCTCGGTCATCTGTTCGGGCCCAATCCGCAACGCGGGGTGTTCAAGACCACGGACGCGGGCAAGACCTGGAAGAAGATCCTGTATGTGAATGATGGAACCGGCGCGATCAGCCTGGCGATGGATCCCGCCGACCCGCGCGTGCTGTACGCGGGGATGTGGCAGCTGGTTCGAACGCATTGGACCTTTTCGAGCGGCGGCGCGGGCAGCGGGATCTACAAGACGACCGACGGCGGCGCCCACTGGCACGACATCTCGCATCGCCCGGGGCTGCCGGCCGGCATCTTCGGCAAGGTCGGCCTCGCGGTGGCGCCGAGCCGGCCCGATCGCGTGTATGCGCTGATTCAGGCGGACTACCACGGCCAGGCGGGCGGACTGTTTCGTTCCGATGACGCCGGTCGGAGCTGGACGCTCGTCGACAACCGCATGAAGATCACGCAACGCGCGTTCTATTACATGACCGTGATCGTGGACCCGAAGGACCCGCAGACGATCTACCTGCCGAACGTCGGTTTGTACGTGTCGCACGACGGCGGCAAGACGCTGAAAGCCCTGCATCCACCCCACGGCGACAACCATGTCTTGTGGATCAACCCGGCGAACCCGAAGATCCTGATCGAAGGGAACGACGGCGGCGCGACCGTCAGCTTGAATGGCGGCGAGGCCTGGAGCTCGGAAGACAACCAGCCGACCGGCCAGTTCTATCACGCCAATCTCGATGACCAGTTCCCGTTCCACATCTATGGCGCACAGCAAGACCGCGGCTCGGTCGAAGCGCCGAGCGCCGTGCGGGCGGGCACCATCCCGCCGGTCTGGAAGGCCATTCAGGGCGGCGAGATGAGCTGGGTGGTGCCGACGCCCGGGAAACCCTGGATCACCTACGGCAGCGGGTATTACAGCACCGAGTGGAGGGAGGATCGCCGGACGGGATCGATCACCAACGTGAGTCCGTGGCCATCGTACAAGTTCGGTCTCGCGGGGTCGAAAATCCGCTATCGCTATGGGTGGAATCACCACCCGGTGGTGTTCGCGCCCGGCAACCCGCGAGAACTCGTGATGGCGGCGAACGTGCTGTTCGAGACGACGGACGAGGGCATCCACTGGAAACCGATCAGTCCGGACTTGACGCGCAACGACCCGCGCAAGCAGGCGCGGCCGGGTGGACCGATCAGCGCGGACGTGACCGGCGAAGAGATGTTCGACACGATCTCCGCGGTCGCCTTCTCTCCGCTCACGGACGACGTGATCTGGTCGGGCTCGGACGACGGCCTGGTATACGTGACGACCGACGCGGGCGGCCATTGGCACCCGGTGCGCCCACCGGCGCTGCCGGCCTGGTCGACGATCACTTGCATCGAACCGTCCCACACCGACGCGGGCACCGCCTACCTCGCGGCGAGCCGCTACGACTGGGACGACTTCCACCCGTACGTGTACGAGACCACCGACTACGGCAAACATTGGACGGCGATCACGACGGGGCTGCCGCGAGATCAGTACGTCGAGAGCGTGCGGCAGGATCCTGACGACGCCCGCTTGCTGATCGCGGGCACGAGCGCCACGGCTTACGTCAGCCTGGACGGCGGCCGGCAGTGGCAGCCGCTGACGCTCGGGCTGCCGGCGGTGCGCGTGAACGACGTGCAGATCCAGCCCCGCCAGCACGCCGTGGTCCTTGCTACTTTCGGGCGCGGGTTCTGGGTGCTCGACGACCTGCAGTTCCTCGAGCAGTTGGGGGCGGCGCGGGTCGCGAGCGACGCGCCCCACCTGTTCGAGCCGCAGCAGGCGTGGCTCGTGACCCGGCGCGTGGGCGGCTTCGGGCCGCACGGACCGGGCGGCCGGAATCTCGCGCCCGGCGTCGCGGTGTTCTTTCATCTGCCGGCCGGCTACGACGGCAAGACGCCGGCGCGGCTGAGCTTCACCGACGCGAACGGCACGCTGATCCGCAGTTTCACGCTGCATTTGAAACCGAAGGGCAAACCGAAGAAGCTGTCGGACAACCCCACCATCGCCCGGCAGCAGCGCTTGCGCCGAGCGACCGCGGTCGGTCCCGGGATGAACCGCTTCCGGTGGGATCTGCGATATCCGGACGCCGTGGACGTGAAGGGCATCTACAACTCGTACTTCGCAGCCGCGGCGCCCGTGGGGCCGGAAGTGCTGCCCGGCACGTACCACGTGATCCTGACCTATGGCCGGACCACGCAGCAGGAGCCGGTGACGGTCGAACTGGATCCGACACTGGCGACGACACCGGCGCAGCTGCGGCAGCGGTTCGATCTGCTGATGCGGATTCACGCTGCGCTGAACCGGCTCGATATCCAGCTGAACGACGCGATCGACGCCCGCAGCGCGCTCGAGGCGGCGCTCGCGAGCCACCGGCTGTCAGCGAACTCGGCGCGCCCGATGATCGAGCGACTGACCCGTGACATCGACGGCTTGGTGGATCTCAGGATCCAGTCGAGTGAAGGTGCGCTGGTGTATCCGCCTCGGCTGCGCTCCTGGCTGACCTCGATAGCCACGCAAGTGAGCACGGCGTTCGTGGCGCCGACCCCCGCGATGGTCGAGGTCGCGAACGGCTACGTCGCCGACGCGGCGGCGGGTGTTTCCCGACTCAGATCCGACGTGGCGACCGCCGACACGGTGCTGAAGCACTGAGCGGCCGCGCGGTCGCACCACGGAGCGGCCGCGGTCGCACCGTGGTCGAGGCCGCCGTTCGCGGGCATTCGCACGCAAGCCTGGAGCCGGCCGGCTTCACGGGTGCGCTGCGATCGGCACCGCGAGGATCGTCGCGAGCACGACCTCGGCCTGGCGCAGCGAGCCGCGCAACTCGATGGCTTGCACGTCGACGCCGATCGCGGCCGATTCCAGGCGCACGTAATCGGCGAAGCGCTCGGTGCGGTCCGAAACACTGCGGCGCGCGAGCGCCACCGTGTGCGCCAGCGCCGCCCGCTGCACCGCCAGCGCCGCGAGCCGCCGGCGCATGATCTGCGTCGCCGTCCAGACCTCATCGGCTTGAATGACGCTCTCGTCGAGTCGCGCCCGATAGTCCCGGTAGAGATACGCACGGCTCGCGCGCGCGATCGCGATCGGCCCGCGGTTGCGATTGAAGATCGGCAAGGTCAACGACACGTTGAACCCGATGCTTTGGATGCCTTCCTCGGCGCTGCGCGTCTTGTCGACGCCGACGCCGAGCAGCGGGAATTGCCCGAGAATCGCTTCCCGCAAGCGTTGCTCCTGACTGCGGTAACCCGCGCGCAGCGCGAGCAGGTCGGGACGCCGACGTGGCAGCTGCGCGAGCGCCGATCGATATTGCGCGTCGTCGATCACCGGCTCGCGCGTGATCCGCCGCAGACGCAGGCGCACCGACGGCTCGAGCCCGAGCAGCCCGTCGAGCGCATGGCGATTCGCATTCTCCCGAAGCTCGAGCGCCCGCCAGTCGCCCTCGGCGGCATTCCAGGCCGCGAGGTCGGTGGCGGCCTGGGGCGCAGTCATCTCGTGTCGCGCGAGCGCGGCGAGGTCGCGCCGGTAGAGCCGTCCGAGATCGCGGCGCCGGGTACCGAGCGCGACTCGGAGGTGCCGCAGCGTCCGTGCTTCCACGTACAGTTCCCGCGCCCGCGCGGCAACCTGCCACTCCTGCCAGACGACGTCGAGGTGGACGCGCTGCGCATTGGCCTTCGCCGCCGCCTTCGATGCCCCGTGCGTGATCAGCGTCCCGACGGCTTCGGTCAGCGCGGCACCGTAGCCCGTGAAGAACGGCGACTTCGTGATCCCGCCGGAAAGCACGGGATCCGGCAGCAGCCCGGCCGCGAACAATTGGGCGCGGGCGACGCCCTCCTGGCGGCGCACGGCCCGGAGCCTGGGATTGCCGAGCACCGCGAGCGCCGCGACGTTCGTCTCCGTGAGGCCCTTGGCCGGGTCGATCGGTTCGGGGCGCAAACCGGGGACGCCGCCGAGATCTCGTGCAGGCACGGTCACGGTCGGCGCGGCTGCCAGGCTCGGCTGCCAGGGCAAGGGCTTGGGCCGGTAGATCGAGCAACCCCCAAGCGCTCCCGCAGCGACCGCGAGCAGGCACAGCAGGACTCTCGACGAACCAACGATCGAGCGCTCGGCGGTGCTGCGCACTCTCACGGTTCGGCGCCGGCCGCTCATGGCCGGCTCTGCCGGGCGAGCTGCCGGTGCCGCCAGTAGAGGTAGAGCGCCGGGATCAGGTTGGTGCTGCGCACCGCACTCCAGGCGAGCCCCCCGAGGATCACGACCGCCAGGCCCTGCTCCGGTGCCGCGCCCTGCCCGAGCCCGATCGCGGTCGGCAACATCCCGAGGATCGCCGTCAGCGCGGTCAGCACGATCGGCCGGAACCGCACCTGGATGGCTTCGCGCACCGCCTCGTCGACCGCCATCCCGGCGGCCTCGTTCTGCTTCGCTCGATCCAGCAGCACGATGCTGTGCCGCAAGCCGATGCCGATCAGGGTCAGGAATCCGATGATTCCGGTCGCATTGAGCCCGACCCCGCTCACCAGCAGCGCGACGACGCCGCCGGTGATCGCGAGCGGGACTTCGAGCAGCAGGATCCCGGGGACGAGCAGTCCGTCGAATTGCAGCATCAGGATCCCGACCATCAGCACGATCGAAGCGACGACCGCGACGCCGAGCCCGAGCGCGGCACGCTCGAGTTCGGCGAACAAGCCGCCGAACGCGTACCGGGTCCCCGGCGGCAGGCGCAGACCCGCGAGCGCCCGCCGAGCGGCGGCGACGGTGCCGCCGAGCGTGCCCGTGGGCGTCGCCAGGATATCGAGCGCGCGCGCGCCGGCGATGTGGCGGATCTGGTTCGGCGTGTCGACGAGCTTCAGGCGCGCCAGCTGTCCGAGCGGGGTCCACCCGTGGGTGCGGATCGGCAGGTGCGCGAGCTCGTCGATCGATTTCTGCGGTGCGTCCGCGAGGCGCAGGTACAGGTCGAGCGGCACGTTGCCCTCGGGCACCCGCGCGATGATCTCGCCGTTCAGCAACGGGAACAGTTGCGCGTACAGCGCGGCGGGAGTCAAACCAACCGCGGCCAGCGCGTGAGTACGCGGCTCGATCTGCAGCTGCGTGACCGGGTAGCCGTCGTTGTTGAACAGATCGGTCAGCGCGGGGATCCGGCGCAATCGCACCGCGATCCGATTCGCAAGCCTGCGCAGCTCGCCGATCCGCGCGCCGAACACGTGGATCACGAAGGGTTGCGGCAGGCCCGACAGGCTCTCCCCGAGACGCTCGATCGTCGGCGTGTCGACCGCCAGTTGCACGCCCGGGAGCGTCGACTCCTTCTGGATCCGCAGGCCGATGCGGTCGAGCGCATCGACGCTGACCCCGGGCTTGAGCTTGACCATGATCTCGCCGGCGGACGTGGGCTCCGTATAGGCCGTGCTCGACGAAGAACCGATGCGCGCATAGACGTGCGCGACGACCGGGTCCGCGAGCAATCGGTGGGTGATGGTGGCGACGACGGTCCGCGAATCGAGCAACGAGCTGCCCGGCGGCAGCGTGAACGATTCGAGCAATACGCCCTCGTTCGGCAGCGGCAGAAAGTCGATCGGCACCAGCACGAGCGCGACGAGACTCGCCAGGAGGACGCCGAACGTGATCGCGAGCGAGAGCCGCGGCGTGCGGGCGACCAGCCTGAACAAGCGCTCGTTCCAGTGGCGCAGCCACTCGAGGGCGCGGTGACCGCTGCCGGATCGAACCCCACCGCGTGCACCCATGAAGCCGAGCCCGAGCGGGATGAACGTCAACGAGACGAACAGCGAGGCGAGCAATCCGAACGTCATCGCGAGCGAGAACGGGATGAAGAACAGCCCGACCAGGCCGCCGACGAACAGCAGCGGCAGGTAGATCGAGACGTTGGTCAGCGTTCCGGTGACATCCGGCACGACGATGCTGCGCACGCCGCGGCGGATGCCCTCCCAGTGCGCGTCACCCTGCTCCCAGCGGTGGTAGATGCTCTCCAGCACGATGATCGCATCGTCCGCGAACAGCCCGACCGCGACGGTGAGCGCGCCGAGCGTCATCAGGTTCAGATCCTGTCCGGCGAAATCGAGCGCGGCGATCGCGAGCACGAGCGACAACGGGATCCCGAGCGCCAGGATCCAGATCCCGCGGCCGCCGCCGAGCATCCAGAACAGTGCCGCGACCGCGAGCGCCATGCCGATCAAGAGATTGCGACCGAGGTCCACGCCGATCAGGTGGACGACGTACCCTTGATCGTAGTCGCGAATCCAGCTCACGCCCCGGGGCAGCTCGCGCTGCATCGACGTGAGCGTCGCCTGGACCTCGCGCGTGACCGGCGTGGTCGCGGCGCCCGGCTGCTTGATCACCGTCAACGCGACGCTGGGCCGCCCGTCGAGCGATACCGCATTCAAGGTCGGCACCGGTGCGCGGACGACCCGTGCGAGGTCGCCGAGGCGAATCGGGCCATGGGGCCCCGGCACCGGAATCGCTTCGAGCTGCGCGACGTGCACCGGCAGGTGCCGGGCCTCGATCAGCACGTCGTTGTGGCCCGCCGTCAGGTAGCCCGCCGGACCCAGCAGCACCTGATCCTTGACCGCGCGGGTGATCGCCGTGACCGGCACGTCGTATCGATGCAATGCGCCGAGGTTCGGCTGGATCCACAGCGCCTCGTCGCCGGCGCCGTAGACGTTCACGTACTGCACCCCCGGCAGTGCGCGCAGCGCGGGGGCGATGTCGGCGAGCACCCTGCGCTCGACCTCGGCCGGTGCGACGCCCGCGGGAATGCGCGCGGTGTAGTCGGTGACCTCGTTGATCGCATTGCCCATGATCTGCGCGAACGGCTGCGCGGCCGTCGGCAACTGGCCACGCGCACGATCGATCGCGCCGTTCACGGCCTGCAGGTCGAACACCGGCGAGGTGCCCGTCCGGAACCGGACGTCGATCTCGACCACGCCGTTGCCCATCACCGACCGCAGGCTCTCGAGATCCGGCAGCGTGAGAATCTGCCCCTCCAACGGATAGACGACGAGGCTTTCGAGCTCGGTCGCGGAGGTGCCCGGCAGGTGCGCGATCACGCTGATCTGCGGGAAATCGAACTGCGGCAGCACTTCGACCGGGATGTGCATCAACGCATATCCGGCAACCCCGAGCAGCGCGACGAGCACGAGTGCCCAGAGGCTCGGGCGCATCAGCACGCGGGACACCGGGTTCGGTTCGCTCGCCATGGGTCAATCCGGCGGCGTGTAGTGCGCGGCGATATCGCGATGGAACTCGAGATAGGCGTTCTGCGCGAGGACCCTCTCGCCGGCGTGCAAGCCACCCTCGACGAACGTTTGCCAGCCACGCACCGGCCCGGGAACGACTTCCCGTCGCTCGATGCCGCTCGGGGTCTCGACGAGCACGAACCAGCGTGCCTGGTAGAGCACCAGGGCATCCGTCGGTACGGCGACCATCGAGCGACTGCCCGCATCGATCGTCACGATCCCGCGCTCGCCGGCGATCCACCGGTCGTTCGGGCGCGGCGAGGCGCCGGCGGCATGAACCTCGGCGAGACCGACGACCTCGCCGCCATCCGCGGCCTGCGAAGCGACGACCGCCACCACGCGGACCGGCACGGGCGAGTCGCCGGCGCCCGGTCGAAACACGCCGGTCATCCCCACGCGGATCGCGCCGGCGTCGGCACCGTAATAGGCCGCCCGCACCCAGAGTTGATCGTCCGCGCAGAGCGTGATCACCGTTTGACCGACGCTCACACGCTCGCCATCGGCGGCATCGACGGCGAGAACCCGGCCAGTCGCGGGGGCGCGCAGCGTGCGCAGCGCGTTCGCCGCGCGAAGCTCGGCGGTCGCCGCCATCAGCTGCGCCCGAGCGGTCGCGAGGTCGCTCTGCGCCACCAGGACCGCCTGCCGGGTATCGAGATCGAGCGCGACCCGCTGCCGCGCAATCGCGAGCAGATGCCGGGCCGCCGCCGACCGGGCGCGCGCGCCATTCACGGCGCCCTCCCGGCGGGCGATCAGCGCGTCGATCTGGGGCCCGCCCAACGTCGCCAGCACTTCCCCGGCCCGGACGGCGGCGCCGGGCAGTACCCGGGTCGCCGTGATCGCGCCCGCCTCCGCCACGCGCACGCGCACCGGCACGATCGGTCGCACTTGGGCGTACGCGGTCAGCTGCCGCGAGACCGGGGCGGCTTTCACGACCACGGTGGCGTCGGTGGACCCCGCGTTCGCGGGCTTCGTGGCGACACCCGGCGCGCCGCTGCAGGCCGCGAGGCCGGTGCAGCAGGCCAGCACGGTCGCGGGACCGGCGCCGCTGCGGAGGAATCGGGATCTCATGCGGGGGTCCGCCACCGGCCGGGAATCGTCGCGCCTCACGCGGTCAGGCCCAGCAAGGGCCTGATGACGTGCGCGCCGTATTCGGCGCCGAATGCGATCACGAACGCGACCAAGGGAACCAGCAACCACGCGACCCGGTGCCATCGCGGTACGATCGATGCGTCCGGTTCGGCGTTCGCAGGCAGGGGCGCCAGCAGGCGCGCGATACGATCGCGGAGCACGCGCGCGTCTCCGGCCAGGGACGCTTGCACCGTCGATCGCGCACACCGCCATGCGGTGGGCGCCATCGCGACCGTCGCGGCGTCTTCCGCGTACCGAAGAGAAGCGAGGATTGCCTTGGCCAGCTCCGCTCCGCCGGCTCCGCGGACACGCGCCTCATCGTCACGCGCGAGCTCGAGCGCTTCCAGCCATCGTTCGAGGCGCCGCGGCGCCTGGGGCCATGGCCACTGCAGGTCGGTCACGACCTGCGCGAGCCAGATCCGCAGCGGATCCCGGTGCGTCACGTGCGCCCACTCGTGCAGCAACGCGGCGCGGACCACGTCGTCGTCGAGCTGTTTGGCGAGAAACGGTTCGAAAACCACCTGCGGTTGGATCAGACCCACCGTCGAAACCGCCGACGCCGCGGGTCGTCGCAGCAAGGCCCACAGCGCTCGCAACCCGGCGCGCAGGAACAGCGCGACGAACGGAACGGACAGCGCGACGACGATTCCCGGGTCGACCGGACCCGGCACGGGGTCGGGTTCACGAATCGCCCAGCCGATCAGCCACAAGGCCACGACCAACGTGGGCATCACGGGATACCAGAGCCGGCGCCAATACAGCCGTTCCAGCGCCCGTGGCGTCCGGCATTGCGGGTCCGTCGACGGCCACGCCGCGCACAGCTGCAGCAGCAAGCCGCCAAAGAGCATCGTCAACAGCGCGAGCAGCGACTCACGTTCCACGTGTCGTCCTCCGGCGTTCGGCGACGGCGCGCTCGAGTTCCTCGAGCAAACCGGGATCGAGCGATTCGACCGCTTCGACCAGGGTCGCCACCGCGGCGCGCGGCGTCGAACCGAGCAGCCGCGTCACGGTGCTGCGAGCGCGTGCTCGCTCGACCTCTTCGGCCGCGATCCGCGGTCGGTAGACGAACGCCTGGCCCTGACGTTGGCGTCGGATCAGCCCCTTCTCGCGCAGTCGATCGACGACCTTCGCGGTCGTGGTGTAGACGAGGTTCGCGGGCACGCCGAGGCTCTCGTGCAGCTGTCGCACCGATGCCGAACCGCGCCTCCAGATCTCCACCAGCACGGCATACTCGAGCTCATCGGCCGGCAGGCGGAACGGTATCATGGAGTCATACTACGACGCTTGTCGTAATAACGCAATCGAGCGGACCGTTTCGCAGCGCACCGTGACCGGCGGCGGGGGCTCCACGGTTTGGTGAATCATCGCGCGGGGTGCCGGCGCCGGACCGGCGCGATCGAGACCTCACGCGGCCCGGCGTGGCTCCGCGAGCAGCTGAAAAATCAGCTGCATCGAGCAGTTGCTCTGGTGAACACCGTGGTCACGAAATCGCACGCCTTGGCACGACATGTTTCCGGAGGCCCGGTGCTTGCGTCGCTCGAGGCCCGCGACCAGGGCGGTCACCGCATCGGTGAGATCGAATTCGCCGTCGCAGTCGGCGCACGGGCACGAGAAGCGGAAAAACGCCGGAGCCGCGATGAATAGCGTGTGCAGTTGCGGCGAGGGCGGTGGTGCGTTCGTCTCGGGATCGCTGAAGACCAGCTCGATCCGCAGCTGCTGGACTCCCGGGAAGCACTGGCTCAACGCGGGCGCCCGCAGGTGCTCGATCTTCAACCGTTCGCGTCTCGGAACGTTGTCGTTCGTATGCTTGCGAGCGGCAATCCTCATCGTCAGACCGCGGGTGCCAAGTGCCTGGCCGCGGCGCGTGCGCGCTGCTCGGCCTGCACCTCCTCGACACTGAGGCCCGTGTTGGCCGCGATCACGCTGACCAGCCGGTGATCGGAGACGCGCGGCAGGGACAGCTGATGCAGACGCTCCCAGATGCGGATGCGGTCCGCGGGCGTCTTGAACGGCGAACATTGCTCGTCGAGTTCTTGTTGACGGCGCTCCAGGGACTCCGCCTCGAGCAGCTTCAATCGCTGTCGATAGTCGGCTTGGTTCTCGCCCGGTTGGGAGGGCGAGATCAACGCATTTCGATCCGGGACTCTATCCATGGACATTACGCATTTCCCTGCTTACCGCGACGGAGGGGCGGCTGCATGCCGCCCTCCCCCGCGTGTTGGCTTTGCCTTAGAAACGTCGGCCGCCTCCGTCACGAGCGCCACCCGTGCGCTTGTCCTCCGCCGCGTTGACCCGCAGCGTACGGCCGCCGAGGTCCTGGCCATTGAGGTTCTGGATCGCGCGAGCGGCATCGTCTTGGGTCATTTCCACGAAGGCGAAGCCTCGCGGACGGCCCGTCTCGCGATCCGCGGGCAGCGAAACCGACTCCACCGCGCCATGCTGTGAAAACAGCGTGCGAAGTTCCGAATCCGTGGTGGTGAAGGGAAGATTTCCGACGTAAATGCTGGCCATAAAATGAAATTCCTATTTGACTTCTGCAGCCTCACCGGAAGGGGTTCTTCGTCGCCGGGCCGCTGTTACCGGCAGGCACCGCAGTAAAGTCAGGGTGAGATCGTCTCACGAGCCAACAAACCTTAGTCCTGTCACCTGATCGCGGGTGGCTCGGTCCGACTCCATGACGCCTCGAGGAGGGTTGGTCAGCACAGGGACGTCAACGATCTGCGCACGATCATAGCACGCTTCGCGCTGCCACCCGGCGAGTTTCGGCGGGCCGGCGGCGCCACGCTCCGCGCGGCGAGCGACGGAGTGGAGTAAAGTGCGTTGCAAAGCGCATGCGGATATCAGCGGGGCGCAATACCGGGGACAATCTTTGAACAAACGCAATTACCGGCAGGCCAAACGCCAGCGGGAAGAGGTCAAGAAAACGCGCCAACAGCAGAAGCAGCAGCGCCGAACGGAGCGGACGGGTCCGGATGGCGAGGCGGTCGGCGACGCGGCGGGCGACGCCTTGATCACGGAGTCTGCGGACCCGGCACCCGAATCCGGCGCGCAGTGACGCACTACGCGGGTGGATTCCACCGCCAGTCGGTGAAAGCCGGCGAATCCACACCCTCGGTCGCCGCATGGCGCTGGCAGTCGAGGATGGCATCCTTCATCTTTTCCTTCACGTGCGCACCCGCGGCACGCAGCGCGGGGACTCGATCGATCGCGTCGATCACCAGGTCGAACCGGTCGATCTGATTGCGGATCGCCAGATCCATCGGCGTATTGATGTTGCCGTTCTCCTTGTAACCGCGCACGTGGAATTGACGGCTGTTGTGGCGGCGGTACACGAGCTTGTGAATCAACCACGGGTACCCGTGAAAGTTGAAGATCACCGGCCGGTCGCGCGTGAACAGGCTGTCGAAGTCCGCGTCCGATAGGCCGTGCTCGTGCTCGGTCGTGGGCACCAGACGGAACAGGTCCACGACGTTGATGAAGCGCAGTTTGAGCGCCGGGAACTGCTCGCGCAGCAACGCGGTTGCGGCGAGCGCTTCCATCGTCGGCACGTCGCCGGCACAGGCCATCACGAGATCCGGTTCGGCGCCCGCGTCGTTGCTCGCCCAGTCCCAGATACCGACGCCCTTGGTGCAGTGCCGGACGGCCTCGTCGATATCCAGGTACTGGAGGTGATTCTGCTTGTCGGCGACCACGACGTTGATCTTGTCGGTGCTGTCCAAGCAATGGTCCGCAACCGCGAGCAGGCAGTTCGCGTCCGGCGGCAGGTAGATGCGCGTCACCCGCGGACTCTTGTTGGTGACCAGATCGAGGAAGCCCGGATCCTGGTGCGAAAAGCCGTTGTGGTCCTGCCGCCATACGGTGGACGTCAGCAGGATGTTCAACGCCGAGACCGGCGCACGCCACGGAACGTCCAGGGACTTCTCCAACCACTTCGCGTGCTGATTGAACATCGAGTCGATCACGTGGATGAATGCCTCGTAGGAGGCGAACAGCCCATGGCGGCCGGAGAGCAGGTAGCCCTCCAGCCATCCCTCGAGCGTGTGTTCGGACAGCACCTCCATCACGCGGCCGTGCCGCCGCAGCTGCGAACCGTCGGCATCTTCGGGCAGGATCGCGGCCATCCACGGCTTGCCGCTCGCCTGATAGACGTCGTCCAGGCGGTTCGAGGCCGTCTCGTCCGGACAGAAGAACCGAAAATTCCGCGGGTTCGCGCGCAGCACATCGCGCAGCAAGCGGCCTAGCGGCCGCGTGGTCTCGGCGAGGAGCCGTCCCGGCGCCGAGACCTCGACCGCATAATTGCGAAAGTCGGGTCGTACCAGCGCCTTGCGCAGCAGCCCGCCGTTGGCGACCGGATTGGCGCTCATCCGGCGGGTCGACCTCGGCGCGAGTTGCGCCAGTTCGGGGATCAACCGGCCATCCGCGGTGAACAAGCGTTCTGGATGGTAGCTCCGCAGCCAAGCCTCCATCTGGCTCAGGTGAGCCGGGTTGCCGTGCGGGTCGATCGGGATCTGGTGTGCGCGCCAGAATCCCTCGACCTTGTGCCCGTCGACTTCCTTCGGTCCGGTCCAGCCCTTCGGCGTGCGCAGCACGATCATCGGCCATTCGGGCAGGCCGTCCACGCCGTGGGTACGCGCGCGTTGCTGGATGCGCTGGATGTCGTCGACCACGAGGTCGAGCGTGCTCGCCAGCACTTCATGCACCGCCGCCGGATCGTCACCCTCGACGAGATACGGCCGGTACCCATGGCCGCGCATCAGTTGATCGAGCTGCGCGTGATCGATGCGCGCGAGCACGGTCGGATTCGCGATCTTGTAGCCGTTCAAGTGCAGGATCGGCAATACCGCTCCATCGCGTACCGGATCGAGGAATTTATTGCCGTGCCAGGAGGTCGCCAACGGTCCGGTTTCCGCCTCGCCATCGCCGATCATGCACGCGACGATGAGATCCGGGTGATCGAACGCCGCGCCGAACGCGTGCGCAAGGCTGTAGCCGAGTTCGCCGCCTTCGTGCAGCGAGCCCGGGGTCTCGGGCGTGCAATGGCTGCCGATGCCGCCGGGGAAGGAGAACTGCCCGAGGAAGCGCCGCAATCCGGCTTCGCTTTGCCCCTTGTCGGGGTACACCTCGCCATAGGTGCCCTCCAGCCACGCGTGGGCCAGCACCGACGGGGCGCCATGACCGGGACCCGATATGAACAGCACATCCAGGTCGCGCGCCAGGATCAGCCGGTTCAGATGCGTCCACACCAAGGTCTGACCGGGATCGCTCCCCCAATGCCCGAGCAGACGCTGCTTGATGTGCTCGATGCGCAACGGCTCCTTGAGCAGCGGGTTGTCGCGCAGATAGAGCATGCCGGCGCACAGGTACAGCGACGCCCGCCAATACTCGTCGAGGGATTGCCGTTGGGCGGCGCTGAGGGTGGGATTTCGCGGGGACATGTCGCTGCGCATCGAGGAAGTATAGGCTCATCCCGGCAGCGTCCCGGGAACGGCCGCATACGCGGAATCCACGACCCGGCGCACGGTGCAGACGCGCGAGAATGGCGATCGGCGACGCACGCTGGAATCCAGGCTGAGGAGAGATGGAGGAATCGACGGCTGCAACGCAAGGCCGGAACGGGGAGGCGCTGCTGCGGCCCCTCGCGCTCGACCTGCGCTGGTCCTGGAGTCATGCCAGCGACGAATTGTGGAGGCAGCTCGAACCGCAGTTGTGGGAACGCACGCACAACCCCTGGGTCGTGCTGCAGAGCGTATCGCCGCAGCGCATCGCCGCGATGTGGACGGATGCGGAGTTTCGCGGCAAGGCCGAACGCTTCGTCGCAACCCAGCGGGCGCTCGCGCAGGCACCGGGTTGGTTTCAGCGCAGCCATCCGCAAGCACCGCTCGCGCGCATTGCTTATTTCAGCATGGAATTCATGCTCAGCGAGGCGCTGCCGATCTACGCCGGCGGTCTCGGCAACGTCGCCGGGGATCAACTCAAGGCCGCGAGCGACCTCGGCGTGCCGGTCGTCGGCTTGGGACTGCTGTACAGCCAGGGCTACTTCCGCCAGGTGATCGACCGCGACGGCCATCAGCAGGCGCTGTTCCCGTACAACGATCCGGGCCAGCTGCCGATCATGCCGCTGCGCCGGGCGAACGGCGATCTGCTGCGTTTCGAGCTGCGCTTCCCCGGATACCCATTGTGGCTGCGGGCCTGGCAGGTGACGGTCGGCCGGTGCCCGCTCTATCTGCTCGACAGCAACGACATCGCGAACACGCCGGCGCATCGCGGCATCACCAGCGAGCTGTACGGTGGTGGACCGGAATTGCGGCTGCAGCAGGAGATCGTGCTGGGCATCGGCGGCTGGCGGCTGCTCGAGGAACTGGGGATCGAGGTCGACGTCTGTCACTTGAACGAAGGCCACGCGGCGTTCGCGATCCTCGAACGGGCGCGCGCGTTCATGCAAAGGACCCACCAGCCGTTCCCGACCGCGCTCGCGGTGACCCGCGCCGGCAACGTCTTCACCACGCATACCGCGGTTTCCGCGGGGTTCGATCGATTCCACCCGTCCCTGATGGCGCAATATCTCACCGAGTACGCGGACACCGAGCTGCACGTCCAGATGCGCGACCTGCTCGCGCTCGGCCGCCTCGCACCCGCCGATGACACGGAACCCTTCAACATGGCCTACCTCGCCCTGCGGGGCAGCGCGGCGGTGAACGGCGTCAGTCGGCTGCACGGCGCGGTGAGTCGCCGGATCTTCATGCCGTTGTTTCCACGCTGGCCGCTCGCCGAGGTGCCGGTCGGGCACGTGACCAACGGGATCCATACGCCGAGCTGGGATTCGACCGCAGCCGACGCGTTATGGACCCGCGCCTGCGGCAAGGATCGCTGGCGCGGCGACCTCGGCGCCGTGGACGCGCCGATTCGTGCGGTCGCGGACGCCGATATCTGGCAGATGCGCACGGCCGCCCGCACCGCGCTGATCGAGTACGCGCGCGACCGGCTCGCGACGCAGCTCAGCGCGTCCGGATCCTCGGCCGCGCCGGTCGACGCCGCGCGGCATCTGTTCAGTCCGGACGTGCTGACGCTCGGCTTCGCGCGTCGCTTCGCGACCTACAAGCGACCGAACCTCCTGCTGCACGATCCGGAGCGGCTGGTGCGGCTGCTCACCAATCCGCGCTACCCCGTGCAACTCATCCTCGCCGGCAAGGCGCACCCGCAAGACTCGGCCGGTCAGACCCTGGTCCGCGACTGGGTGCAATTCGTCCGCCGGCCGGATGCGCGCCCGCATGCGATATTCCTCGCCGATTACGACATGTGGTTGACCGAGAAGCTGGTGCAAGGCGTGGACGTGTGGATCAACACGCCGCGCCGGCCTTGGGAAGCCTGCGGGACCAGCGGCATGAAGGTGCTGGTCAACGGCGGCCTCAATCTTTCCGAGCTCGATGGCTGGTGGGCCGAGGCCTACGCGCCCGAGGTCGGATGGGCGCTCGGCGACCGCGCCGAGCACGACGACGATCCGCAGTGGGATGCCGTCGAGGCGGAGCGGCTCTTCGACCTGCTGGAGCGCGAGATCATCCCCGGGTTCTACGCGCGCGAGGCGGACGGGATTCCGCACGCCTGGGTGGCGCGGGTGCGCGAAAGCATGGCGCGGCTGACGCCTTTGTATTCGGCCAATCGCAGCGTGCGCGAATACACCGAAGGGTATTACCTGCCGGCGGCGGGCGCCTATCGCGCGCGCGCCGCGCGCGAGGGCGCGATGGGCACGCAGATCGCCAACTGGCTCGCGTCGCTCGAGACCAGCTGGACCACCGTGCGCATCGGTCGCGTCACGGTCGACACGCGGGACCTGCAGCAGCGTTTCTCGGCCGTGATCGAGCTCGGCGCGCTGAATCCCCAGTCGGTGCGGGTCGAGCTGTATGCGGATCCGCTGGAGGGGTCCGACGCGGTTCGTCGCGAAATGACGCGGGTCGATGGACCCGTCGGCGCGTCCGGCGCCTGCCAGTATGCCGCCGCGGTGGCGGCCGGCCGTCCGGCCGCCGACTACAGCGTGCGTGTCGTGCCCGGGTATCCCGGCGTCCACGTTCCGCTCGAGGCGCCGTACGTCGTGTGGTCGCGCTGACGCCGCGCGAGCGGTCCAGGACCTGTGTATTCTTGAACCCGGCCGTGGCCGGCCGTCGGGTGCCGTTCACCGCCAACGCTGAGGAGAGGCACGATGGCAAACGGCGGGGATCGCATCGAGAATCGCTCCTTCGACGAAATCCGCATCGGCGATCGTGTCACCCTGCGGCGGCAGTGGAGCACCGCATTGATTTCGACGGTGCTCGCGACCGGCATGCCGGGACCGGGTTCGACGCTCGAGGCGCAGGAATTGCGCTTCCTGCGACCGATCCGCGCGGGCGACACGGTGACCGTGACGATCACCGTCCGCGACAAGGACGCCGCGCGGCACAGCCTCGGCGTCGATTGCCAGTGTACGAACCAGGACGGCGAAACGGTCGTCGAAGGCACCGCTCGAGTGAGCGCGCCCACGGAAAAAATGCATCCGCCGCGGCTCACGCGACATTCCGCGAACGCTCCCGGTCACGCGGAGAAATTCAAGGCGATGATCGCTCTCGCGCAGGCCCTGCCGCCGATCCCGACGGCGATCGTGCATCCGGTCGAGACGAACGCGCTGCGAGGGGCGCTGGAGGCGGCCCAGGCCGGGCTGATCACGCCGGTTCTGGTCGGACCCGAGACCAGGATCCGCGCGGCGGCGCGCACCGCCGGGATCGACGTCACCGCGTTCCGGCTGGTGACGACGGAACATTCGCATGCGGCCGCGTTGGCGGCGGCGCAAATGGCGCAGCGGGGCGAGGTACGCGCATTGATGAAGGGCAGTTTGCACACGGACGAGTTCCTGCACCCGGTACTGGATCCGGCCAATGGCCTGCGCACCGAACGCCGGCTGACCCACGTCTTCTTGCTGGACGTGCCGGACTATGCGCGGCTCCTGTTCATCACGGATGGCGCCATCAACATCAACCCGGATCTCGACGCCAAGCGGGACATCGTGCAGAACGCGATCGACATGGCCCATGCGCTCGGCATCGCGTCACCACGCGTCGCGATCCTGTCGGCGGTCGAGGTCGTGAACCCGAAGATCCCCTCGACTCTGGATGCCGCGGCGCTCTGCAAAATGGCGGAACGCGGGCAGATCACCGGCGGCATCGTCGATGGGCCCCTGGCCTTCGACAACGCGGTCTCCCCGGCGGCCACCGAGCTGAAGCACATCGTGTCGGAGGTCGCGGGTCGCGCCGACATCCTGGTCGCCCCGGATCTGGATGCCGGCAACATGATCGCGAAGCAACTGGAATACCTCGCCGGCGCCGGCATCGCCGGCGTCGTGCTCGGCGCCCGGATCCCGATCATCCTGACCAGCCGCGCCGACGACGCACACAGCCGCCTTGCCTCCTGCGCCGTGGCGGCACTGATCGAGCAGCACCGCGGCGGTCGCGTCGAGTCGACGGCGTGAGCCGCGGACGATGCGGCCTGGCCGCGGGTCTGATGCTCCTGTGGGCGGCCGCCGCGCCGGCCGCGGACAAGCCGCTATGGGAAATCGGCCTCGGCGCCGGCACCCTGGTCTTCAACGACTATCGGGGCGCCGACACCGCGCACGCCTATCCGATTCCGGTGCCCTACGTCACGTATCGCGGCAAGTTCCTCCGCTCCGACTATGAAGGCGTGCGCGGGCAGTTCCTGAGCAACCGCTATTTCGAGATCAAGCTGAGCCTCGATGCGACCACGCCGGCGAGCAGCCACGACAGCGACACCCGCCGCGGCATGCCCAACCTGCAACCCACCTTCGACATCGGCCCCGAGATCGACGGCCACCTCTGGCGAAGCGCGAATCGTCGATGGCAGGTCGACTTCGATTTGCCCTTCCGGCGGGCGATCACGCTGACCAGTCATCCGAGCGCGATCGGCTGGCAGGCGGCGCCGTCGCTCGATCTGGACGTGTTCGATATCGCCGGGCGTACGGGCTGGAACGCGGGCGCGGGCGTGGGGCCCCTGTATGCCGACGGCGCCTACAACCGCTATTACTACGAGGTCGCGAAGGCGTTCGCCACCGCCGCCCGGCCGGCCTATCGACCGCACGGCGGTTATGCGGGAACGGAAGCGATCGTGTCGACCTCCCGGCGGTTTCCGCGGGTCTGGGTGTTCGCGTTCCTGCGATACGACACGCTCTCCGGCGCGACCTTCGCGGCGAGTCCGCTGGTGCGAAGCCGCCACTACGTCTTCGGCGGCATCGGTTTCGCCTGGATGATCGCCGCTTCCGATCGCATGGTGTCGGACGGCCGCTGAGTCGCCCGCGCGGCGCGCCGTACCCGTCGTTGGCACTGCGGGGCTGCGGAAAGCCCGTACTGTGGTCCACCCTCGTAGATGAGAGGATCATTGCGGTTTCGGCGCCGGTTGCCGACCGGACGCGCGAGTCCGACCCGGCAGGACCGCGACGGCGGCAACTCGAGGCCGGGATACCGGTAGATCAGGCATGGTCGAGCACTCATTGCTGAAATCCGCTGCCGCACTCGCGCTGCTCGCCGGGTGTGCGGTGGGACCCCGCTTCGCTCCCCCGGACGCGCCGCACCCAGGGTCCTATACCCCCCACCCGGTCCCCGCGGTCGGTTGGATCGCCGGATCGGGCGAGCCGGCGCAACGCGTCGCGATGGGCGAAGCGCCGCCGGCAGCCTGGTGGCGATTGTTTCACTGCGCATCGCTCGACGGGTTGATCGAACGGGCCGACGCGCGCAATCAAACCCTCGACGCGGCGCGGGCAACGCTCGCCGAGGCGCGCGCCGCGGTGAGCGAGGCCCGCGGGGGCTACCTGCCGCAGGTCGATCTCGCCGCTCAAGCGGCGCGCGAGCGCGGTCCGGCATTCGCGCGGCCATTACTCCCCGCCGGCCAGCGCTTGCCGCTGTACGACCTCTTTTCGGTGGGCCCGTCGGTGAGTTTCGCGCCGGACGTCTTCGGCCTGACGGCGCACACGGTCGCGGAACGCGAGGCGCTCGCGACGATGCGCCAATATGAGTTGCAAGCGGCCCACCTGACGCTCGAAGGCCAGGTGGTCTCGCAGTCGGTCGCGATCGCGTCGCTGCGCCTGCAGATCGACACCGCGAAGCGGATCGTCGCCGACGACCTGCGCAATCTCGAGTTGGTGAGGCGCAAGGTCGCCGCCGGCAGGGCGCCGCGCAGCGATCTGCCGACCGCCACGGCGCGACTCGCGATCGATCGCGCGCAGTTGCCGGCGCTCGAACAGCAAGCGGTCGTCGCCGAGGACGCGCTCGCGGTGCTGCTCGGCGAGGCGCCGGGCGATTGGCGCGAACCACGCCCGTCGCTGGCGGACTTTCATCTGCCGGCGGTGCTGCCGGTGCGCCTGCCGTCCACGCTCGTGCACCGGCGTCCGGACATTCTCGCGGCCGAAGCGGCGGTGCACGCCTACGGCGCGGCGGTCGGCGTCGCGACCGCCCGAATGTATCCGAACATCCAGCTGTCGGCGACGCTCTCGACCGCGGCGCTCACCACCGGCGGGTTGTTCGGCCCGGGGAGCGGCGTCTGGGCGCTCGCCGGTGGCGTGACCGCGCCACTGTTTCACGGCGGAGCGCTCGCCGCCCGGCGCCGCGAGGCCGTCGATGCCTACCGGGGCTCGGTCGCACGCTATCGGCAGACGGTGCTGCTCGCGTTCGCACAAGTGGCCGACACGCTGCGCGCCCTCGGCAACGATGCCGCGCTGGTCGCCGACGAACGCGCCGCGCAGAACGCGGCCGGAACGGCGCTGACGATGCAGCGGGCGAGCTACGCGGCCGGCCGCAGCAACCTGCTGCAGCTCGTCGACGCCGCGCGCAGCGATCGGCGGGCGCGTCTTGGACTCACGCGAGCCGAGGCACAGCGGCTCGTCGACAGCGCGCAACTGTTGGTCGCGATGGGCGGTCGGTGGTCGCAGGAGTCGAATCGATGACACGGCGTCGCATGCTGATTGGCCTGGTGGTTCTGGTGCTGCTCGCAACGGCGGGAACCTGGCGGTACCTGCGTTGGCGGGCGCGCGGCGCGGACACGGTCGTGACGCTCTACGGCAACGTCGACATCCGTGAAGCCGAGCCGGCGTTCGACGACACCGGTGCGGTGACGCAGATGCTGGTCGACGAGGGGGCGCGGCTGCACAAGGGCGAGTTGATCGCGCGCATCGACGACCGCCGATACGCCGCGCGACTCGCGCAGGCGCAGCAGCAGGCGCGCAATCTCGCGGCGGTGCTCGCCCGGCTGATGCATGGCTCGCGGCCACAGGAGATCGCGCAAGCACGGGCCACCATGCGGAGCCTGCAGGCCGTCTATGCGAATGATCGGATCCTGTTCGATCGTACCGCCGGCCTCGTGCCGCAGGGCGTCGCTTCGACCGAAGACCTGGACAATGCCCGCGCGCGCCTGCGGGCATCCCGCGAGAACTTCGAGGCGGCCAAACAGGCGTATGTGCTCGCGGTCGAGGGTCCACGCGCGGAAGACATCGTCGCGGCGCGACACGCGTATGAGGCCGCGCTCGCCGCGGTCAGCCTGGCGCAGCGCGAGTTCGACGACACCCGTTTGGTTGCGCCGGCGGACGGCGTCGTCGAGGATCGGATCCTGGAGCCGGGAGACATGGCTTCCCCCGCGACACCGGTCTACACGATCGCGCTGACCGAGCCGCTGTGGGTGCGCGCGTACGTCACGGAGACGGATCTCGGGAAATTGCGGCTCGGCGCGCCCGCGACCGTCACGACCGACAGTTTTCCCGGCAAGCGGTATCGAGGTTGGATCGGCGACATTTCTCCGACCGCCGAATTCACGCCGAAGTCGGTCGAGACCACGGAACTGCGCACCCGGCTGGTCTATCAGGTGCGCGTGTTCGTCTGCAATGCGCACGGCGAACTGCGGCTCGGCATGCCGGCTACCGTCACCGTGGATTGGGCGGCGCCGCGGCCGACCGGCACGACCCGCCCGCCCGACTGCGGAGCCGTGCATGACGGTCGATCGGCAGGCTGAAGGCGCCCGGCGCTCCCCGGTCGGCGCGCGCGACGCCGTGACCGACGCGACCGTGCTGCGGCTCGAGCACGTCACCCGCCGGTTCTCGGCGAAAGGCCGCACGGTCACCGCGCTCGATGCGATCGACGCCGAGGTGAGCGGCGGCGCCGTCATCGGCCTGATCGGTCCGGATGGCGCCGGCAAGACGACGTTCTTGCGGCTGTGCACCGGCCTGCTCCAGCCGGATGACGGTCGGATCGAGGTGCTCGGCACCGACGTCGCCCGCGACCCCGAGGCGGTGCGCGCGCGCATCGGCTACATGCCGCAGCGGTTCGGCCTCTACGAAGACCTGACCGTCCGCGAGAACTTGGAGCTGTACGCCGATCTGCAGGGGGTCGCGCCCGACGAGCGTGCGGAGCGGCGCAGCGAATTGATGCACATGACCGGGCTCGGTCCGTTTCTCGCCCGGCTCGCCGGGCGGCTCTCGGGCGGGATGAAGCAGAAACTCGGTCTCGCCTGCACGCTGGTTCGGATCCCCGAGCTGCTATTTCTCGACGAGCCCACCGTCGGCGTCGATCCGGTGTCCCGCCGCGAACTGTGGCAGATCATCGATCATCTGGTGAGCACCCGCCATCTCACGGTAGTGATGAGCACGGCCTATCTCGACGAGGCGGAGCGTTGCCGGTCGGTGCTGCTGTTGCACGAGGGTCGGCTGCTCGGCGCCGACACCCCGGCGCATTTCACCGCACGGGTAGCCGGGCGCAGCTTCCTCGCAAGCGCGCCCGACACCGGCAAACGGCGCCTCCAGGAACGCCTGGCGCGCATGCCCGGCGTGCTCGATGCGACCATTCAGGGCGCGGCGGTGCGCCTGGTGACCGTCGACACCGACGCGGCGGCGACCGGACCCGCGCTGCGTGCGGCCATCTCCGACATCGACCTGCGGCCCGTCGCGCCCCGCTTCGAGGATGGCTTCATCGTGATGCTGAAGACGCGCGCCGGTATGGCGGGCACGGCGACGCCGGTCGAGCACGACGCGGTCGCTCCGCCGCCGGCGTCGCGAACCGTGCCCACGCCGCCCGCGGCGCCCGCGTCGAACGGCGGCGGGTCGATCATCGTGGCCGATCACCTCACTCGCCGATTTGGCGACTTCGTCGCCGTGGACGACTTGAGTTTCCGCGTCGATCGCGGCGAGATCTTCGGCTTGCTCGGCGCCAATGGCGCCGGTAAATCGACGACGTTTCGCATGCTCTGCGGGCTGCTGCCGTCGTCGGCCGGCGAGCTGCGCGTCGCCGGCTACGATTTGCGTCGCGCCGCGCCGGCGGCTCGCGGACGGATCGGCTACATGGCGCAGAAGTTCTCGCTGTACGGCGATCTGTCGGTGCTCGAGAACCTCGAGTTCTTCAGCGCCGCATACCGTCTGAGCGGAGCGCGCCGCCAGGCACGCATCGCCTGGGCGCTCGAGGATTTCGGGCTCGGCGCGATGCGCGACGGCGCAAGTCGCGACCTCCCCCTCGGTTTCAAGCAGCGTCTCGCGCTCGCCTGTGCCTTGCTGCACGAGCCCGACATCCTGTTCCTCGACGAGCCCACCTCGGGCGTGGATCCGTTGGCACGCCGCGAGTTCTGGCGCCGGATCAACGCCCTCGCCGAAGCCGGGGTCACCGTGCTGGTGACGACCCACTTCATGGAGGAGGCGGAGTATTGCGACCGCCTCGCGATCATGGCGCAGGGACGGTTGCTCGCGACCGGCGATCCCGACGGCATCAAGGCCCGGACGCGCGGCGCAGCCCACCCGGACCCCACCCTGGAGGACGCGTTCATCGATCTGTTGCAGGCCAACGCCACGGAGCAGGCGGCGTGAGCGGCGGCGCGATGCGGGTCCGCGGACTGCTGCGCAAGGAGACGCTGCAGATCATCCGCGATCCCTCGTCCCTCGCGATCGCGTTCCTGCTGCCGGCGTTCCTGTTGTTGATCTTCGGCTACGGCGTCACGCTCGACGCACGGCACGTGCCGGTCGCGGTCGTCGTCGAGCGGCCGGACGCGACGACCGCGAGCTTCACCGCGGAGCTCGACCACTCGCCGTTCTTCACCGCGAGCCGGTTCGCGACGATCGGCGCGGCCCAGGCCGCGCTCGCCAGTCATGCGGTGACCGGGATCGTGTGGCTGCGCGCCGACTTCACGCGCCGGCTGCACTCGGCGCCACCCGCACCCATCGGCGTGATCGTCAACGGGGTCGACGCGAACGACGCGCGCATCGTCGAGGGCTATTTGCAGCAAGTCTGGGCCGTCTGGATCGCCGCGCGCCTGCGCACGACGGGCGCGGCCGCCGCACCACCGATCGACGTGCGGCAGCGGGTCCTGTTCAATCCGGCGGTCAGCAGCCGCGACTACCTGATACCCGGGTTGATCGCGATGATCATGACGTTGACCGGCGCGTTGTTGACCGCCCTCGTGATCGCCCGCGAATGGGAGCGCGGCACGCAGGAGGCGTTGATGGTCACGCGCGCGACCGTGCGCGAGATCCTGCTCGCGAAGCTCCTGCCCTACTTCGTGCTCGGCATGGGCGGCATGGGTGCGAGCGTGCTGATCGCGGTGACGTTGTTCCGGGTGCCGTTCGAAGGCTCGTTCGCCGCGTTGACCGGCGCGTCGGCGCTGTTCCTGCTGGCGGCGCTCGGCATGGGCTTGCTCATATCGGCGGTCGCACGCAATCAGTTCGTCGCCGGGCAGATCGCGATCATCGCGACCTTCCTGCCGGCGTTCATCTTGTCCGGCTTCGTCTTCGACATCGGCAGCATGCCGCTCGCGGTGCGCCTCATCACGCATCTGATCGCGGCGCGCTACTTCGTGTCGATCCTGCAGACCCTGTTCCTCGCGGGTGACGTCTGGAGCGTATTGCTGCCCAATGCGCTCGCGCTCGCGCTGATGGCCGCGGTGTTCCTCGGCGTCGCGCAGCGCAAAGCGCGCAAGCGGCTGGATTGACGGCCGTGTGGCGCTCGGTTCTCGCGTTGATCGTCAAGGAGTTGCTCGCGATCCTGAAGGACACGAAGAGCCGCGTGGTGTTGATCGGTCCACCGCTGATACAGCTCGCCGTTTTCGGTTACGCCGCGACCTTCGACCTCAACCACGTGCCGCTCGCGGTCTACAACCCGGATCCGAGCGCCGCGTCGCGCGCGCTGGTGGCGCGCTTCACGGGTTCGCCGGTGTTTCATGAGGTCGCCGAGGTCCGCGACCCACAGGAAATCCGTGGGCTGATCGATTCGCGCCAGGCGAGTCTGGTGCTGTCGATCGATCGGCGCTTCTCGCGGGATCTGTTGCGGCACCGCCCGGCGCCGGTTCAATTGCTGGTCGACGGTCGGAATTCGAATTCGGCCCTGTTGGTGCTCGGCTATGCGAGCACGATCATCACCGGCTTCGACACCGACTGGATTCGCCGCACCGGCGGCAGGCAACCGCCGGCGATGCTCGATCTGCGTGCGGCCTACAACCAGAATCTCAGCTCGCAGTGGTTCATCGTGCCGGGGATCGTCGCGGTGCTGACGCAGGTGGTGACGCTGCTGGTGGTCGCGCTGTCGGTCGCGCGCGAGCGCGAGAACGGCACCTTCGATCAGCTGTTGGTCACGCCGATGCGGCAGGGGGAGATCCTGCTCGGCAAGGGCATCCCCGGTTTGCTGGTCGGCGTGCTGGAGGCGACGGTGATCATTCTCGCGGCGGTCTTCTGGTTCAAGGTGCCGTTGCGGGGCGGCCTGCTGCCGCTGTATCTCGGGCTGTTGTTGTTCGTCGCGGCGGTCACCGGGATCGGACTGATGATCTCCTCGATCGCGGTCACCCAGCAGCAGGCGCTGCTGGGCGCGTTCCTGTTCATGGTGCCCTCGATCATTCTGTCGGGATTCGCCACGCCGATCGCCAACATGCCGTCGCTCATCCAGGACCTGACCGAGATCAATCCGATGCGTCACTTCCTCTCGATCGTGCGCGGCGTGTTCCTGGAAGGGGCGACGACCCGGTCGCTTTGGCCGCATCTTTGGCCGATGGCGGTGGTGGCGGCGGTGAGCCTGTTCGCGGCCGCATGGTTGTTTCGACGACGCTCGTACTGAACCCGGCACATGGTTCCGGGCTACTCCCGGGGGGCGATGACGGCGACCGAGAAGTCGCGCTGTTCCCAGCGCCCGGCCTGCGGCCAGTAGAACGTGAATTGCACGCTGTCGCCGGGCTTCAGGCCGCGCGTCGGCAGGCGCACCACGTGGCTGAGACCCCAATCTTCGCTCGCGCGGTCCGCGGGGTCGCGCCAACCGTTGACGCCCCAGCGAACGATCGCGGGCACGTCCGTCAGGACGCACAGGTCTTGGCCCGGATGCAAGTGGCGGCGTGGATGACTGAATCGCCAGAGCCGATGGGAGGGCGCGGTGCGATCGCCGCCGTAGCGTTGCCAGGTGCGCGTCGGAGCGTCGATCGGACGGCCACGGCCGAGACTCAGGCACAGCTTGATGTACTCGGCATGCGCCCAGACGAGCGGCATCGCCGAACCGCTCGGTCGCCCGGGGTCCAATCCATATTCGGGAATCGCCTCGGCGTCCCAAATCTGCTCGGGCAGCAATCCGCCGCGCCCGGTCATCGCCGCCATGGCCGACAGATAGACCTGCGGGTCCTCGCCGGCGAGCAAGCCATAGTGGCCGCGCTCCCCGGTCAAGAGCGGCCAGCCCCGTCCTCGTCCGGACCCGTCGAACGGCCGCCCATCCGGGTGCTCGCCGTAACCGTCGCCGTTGTAACGATGCCAGACCGGGCCGCTCGGCGTCTGCGTCCTGAGCAGACGGTCCATCGCGCGCACGCTCGCGACGATGCGCGGATCCGACGCCTTGCGCAGGCCGTAGCGTACGAGCTGGAGAAAGTCGGTCGCGATTTGCTCGTCGGCGGCAAGACCGCAATCGGCGCGGCGGTTCTTGACCAACAGGCGCTCGTGATTCGCCCCGTCGCGGTGCATGAGCACCTCGGCGGAGGCGGTACGCATGTAATAGCCCGGCACGCCCAGGCGCTGCGCGAGCGCCGTGTCTTCGGCCCAGCACCAGGACTCCACGTTCGCGTTCCAGTCGTCCGCGACCATCAGCGCGACCGCCGCGGCACGCTCGTCGAGAAACGCGGCGCCCTCGACCAGCGCGCTGATCGCGACCGCCAGCGTGAACGCGTTGATGCCGGAGTTCTCCTCCCATCGATCCTGACCGGTGACCGGCCCTTCGCGCACGAGGAAGCGCAAGGCGCGCAGGGTCATGTCGCGCACCGGGATGCCGCCGAGCGCGTTGCGTTCCTCCAGGGCCGCGGCGAGCAGGATCGGAAACGCGGTCTCGTCGAGCTGCACGCCCTCCCAAAAGGGGCGCCCGCCGAGCCACTGGTTCTGCAACCAATGACCGTCGTCCTGCTGGGTTGCCGCGAGATAGGCGAGAACGTCGCGAGCTTCCTCGAGCGCACCGAGCGCGATCAGCGCGCCGGCGGACTCGACGAGGTCCCGCGCCCATACCAGATGGTAGCCGCCGCGGCTGGTGCTGGCTTCTCCCCAGGGCACGGCGAGGCTCGCGACCATCGCACCGCGATAGGTGCGGTCGCCATGAATTTTCAATACGGCCGCCGATCGGCCGAGCAGCCGGACCTGCTCGGTGTCGAGCTGCGCGGAGAGTCCCTTGCGCCAAATCTGCGTCGCGCGCCACGCGCGCCAGCCCCCAAGGTATTCGTCCCAAGCGGCGTCGAAACCCTTCATCAAACTCGAAAGCGCGAGCGTCGCGGCGGCCTCTTTGCTCGTCGAGAAGCCGACCGCGATGCAACCGTGGCGGGCCAACGCGGCACCCAGCGCGACTTCGCCAGGTCCCGCCGCCGCATACGACCAGCACATGCGGCCATGTCGAGAGAAATCCTGCCACAGGTCGCTCGCGCCGACCTCGCCAACGGACCGTTGCCCGAAATGAATTCCACCTTGCGGATTGCGCCCGAGCACCGCGAGTCCGAACGGTCCCTGCTCCGCCCACAGCACCGGATGGCCGCGCCAGTCCTCGGCCCAGGCTTGGTTACGAGCGGCATCGCCGCCGAGGCGTGAGGCAAGCAGCAGGTGCGGCAACAGGGTTTCGTCGCCTTCCAAGCCGTAATCGATCAGCAGCACATCGCGGCTCGGATCGGTGCAGACGCGCAGGGTGAAGCGAAACCGCGGATGGGTATGGACGATCGTCGCGGCCGGAATGTCGTCCTCGGCCCATTCGACTCGATAGTGCGCGTGACGGCGCAGTTCGCACCAGAAGCCGGCGTCGTCGGCGACGATGAAGCCCAGGTCGCGGACCTGCGGAATGTCGATGCGCGGATAGTAGATCTCACTGAGCACGCCCTGGGCGAGCGTGAACCAGACGCGGCTGCTGCCGATGGCGGTGCCCACCAGATCCTTGCGAGCGCAGGCCCAAACCGGCGACGCGTGCGGATTCACGGGCGCACGTCCGCGCGGGGTCAGGACTTCCATGGAGGATTCTTCCTATCGGCTCGTGGTCGGCTCATGGGGTTGGACCGGGCACTCTCGAGATTGGTTCATTGGCGGGGTGGTACCGGGCAGGCCACCCTCCGGTGCGAGGTGTTGACGGGGCAATAAATTTCGATGATTTTAGAACGATGAAATCCTCGGATGCGATCGTTTCCCTCGGCTCGCTCGCGCAGACTTCGCGCCTCGAGATCTTCCGGCTGCTGGTCAAGCGGGGCCCGGAGGGCCATACCCCCGGCGAGTTGATCCAGAAACTCGGCGTTCCCGCGCCCACGTTGTCCTTTCATCTGAAATAGCTGCAGCGGGGGAACCTCGTAGAAGCACGGCGCGAAGGACGCAGCCGGTACTACCGCGCGGATTTCGAGCGAATGAACGCACTGATCGCGTTTCTCACGGAGAACTGCTGCAGTCTCGGCCATGCCGGTCGTGAATTGGCGTGCGTGCCCGCCGCGACGCCGTCGAATTCGCGCGCACCGCTGCGAAGGAAACGCGCATGAAGCGCGGAATCCTGCTGCCAAACGCGGTGGGGACCGATCGACCCTACCACCTGTTGTTCCTGTGCACGGGAAATTCCGCCTCTGCTGGCCGGGCAAGCCGATGACCGCGCACTGGGGCATCCCCGATCCGGCCGCCGTCGAAGGCACCGATGCCGACAAACGGCTCGCCTTCCGACGGGCGTTCACGGCGCTCGAACGCCGCATCGAGGCGTTCATCAGCCTGCCCCACGCCTCGCTCGATACGCTCGCGCTGCAGGAACGGCTGGCCGAGATCGGCCGGACGTGAGGATGACGACGTTCGAACGATATCTGACGCTTTGGGTTGCGGTCTGCATCGTCGCCGGCGTCGCCTTGGGGCAGCTCTTTCCGGGTGTCTTCCAGGCCGTCGGCCACGCCGAAATCGCGCAGGTCGACATGCCGGTCGCGATGCTGATCTGGCTGATGATCATCCCGATGCTGATGAAAATCGACTTCGGCGCCCTCGCCGAGGTGCGTCGCCACTGGCGCGGTATCGGCGTCACGTTGTTCGTGAACTGGGCGGTGAAGCCGTTCTCGATGGCGCTGCTCGCGTGGGTGTTCATCGGCCATCTGTTCCGCCCGTACCTCCCGGCCGCGCAGATCGACTCGTATGTCGCCGGCCTGATCCTGCTCGCCGCGGCGCCTTGCACCGCGATGGTGTTCGTCTGGAGCGATCTCGCTGACGGTGAGCCGCATTTCACGCTCTCGCAGGTCGCGCTCAACGACCTCATCATGGTGATCGCCTTCGCCCCGATCGTGGGTATGCTCCTCGGATTGTCGGCAATCACGGTGCCTTGGGCCACCTTGCTCCTCTCGGTCGGCTTGTACATCGTGGTGCCGGTGCTGATCGCCCAGGCGGCGCGGCGCACGTTGCTGGGCGGCGGTGCGGACCGGCTCGCCAAGGTGCTCGCCCGCCTCGGACCGGTCAGTCTCGTCGCACTGCTCGCGACGCTCGTGCTGCTGTTCGGCTTCCAGGGGCAACAGATCCTGCGCCAGCCGTTGATCATTGCGCTGCTCGCGGTGCCGATCCTGATCCAGGTGTATTTCAACTCCGGTCTCGCGTATCTGCTGAACCGGGCGAGCGGCGAAGCGCATTGCGTGGCGGCGCCATCGGCGCTGATCGGCGCGAGCAATTTCTTCGAACTCGCGGTTGCCGCGGCGATCAGCTTGTTCGGCTTCGAGTCGGGAGCGGCGCTCGCGACGGTGGTCGGCGTGCTGATCGAGGTGCCGGTCATGCTGTCCGTCGTCAAGATCGTGAAGGCGTCGCGCGGCTGGTACGAACGCGGCGCCCACGTGCGCGGGCGGCCGCCGGCCGTCGCCAGGCGCTGCCGCTGACGACTCCGGGTGGCGCGCTGCCGATCCTGAGTCAGGCGGGCAAGGGCCTCACCTGGTAGCCTCCGGCACGCTGGTCGCGCGTCAGTTCACGGATGCCGGCGTCGGATTCACCGGTGCCGGCGTCGGATCGCTGATCACGACCTCGACGCGGCGGTTTTGCTGTCGACCGCCGGCGGTGCGGTTGTCGGCGACCGGATCCGATTCGCCGCCGCCGCTCGCG
>JAJYAM010000112.1 GCA_021779535.1 Pseudomonadota bacterium | reverse complement strand
CGCCCATCGAGCGCCGCGCGCGCACTCGCATATTCCTCCGGGGTGTTCACGTTGTCGAGAGCGTGCGCGTCGATCGGATCGAGCAGTGTCGCCGGATGCGCGCCGAGGAATTTGCGCGGGCACTTGTTACCCTGTGCGACCCACTGCGCGAGCGCCTCGGCCGATCGAGGCTCCCAAATCGTGCACAGCGGCTCGGGCAAACCGTCGTAGGTGCTGCGATACGCGGTCGCGAAGCAGGCTGGGTCGCGAGACCGGATCAGGTGCTCGATCGCGGCGTCCGACAGGAACGGCAAGTCGCACGCGAGCACGAGCCACGCCGCGGCGGGGGCTCGGGCGAACGCGGAACGAATGCCGGCAATCGGCCCGCCGTCGGCAAAGGTGTCGACGACCAACGGATGGCGTGCACGCACCGGATCCCCGACCTGATCGGCACGCACCGACACGAACACCTCGGCGACGTGCCGTCGAGCGAGCGCGACCACGCGGTCGAGCTGGCTCGCACCGCCGTAGTCGAGCGCCGCCTTGTCGCGCCGCATGCGCGAACTGGCGCCGCCCGCGAGCACGAGGCCCCGCAATGGCGCCGCGGCGAGCGTCACGCGGGCTCGATCCGATGATCGCTCTTGCCGCCTTCCTTGGAGAGCAACCGCGTTTCGCCGATCACGATGTCGCGCGACAGCGCCTTGCACATGTCGTACACGGTGAGCGCCGCGATGCTCGCGCCGGTCAACGCTTCCATCTCGACGCCGGTCTTGTCGTGCACCGCGACCGTGCACCGGATCACCGCGACGTCGCCGATCAGCTCGATCGCGACCTTGCAGCTCTCGAGCCGGAGCGGGTGGCAGAACGGGACCAGCTCGTGGGTACGTTTCGCGCCCATCACGCCGGCCACGATCGCGGTGTCGAACACCGGGCCTTTCGCCGAGCGCAGGTCGTTGCTGCGCAGTGCGTCGGCGACCTCCGCCGGAAACGCGACGCGGCTCTCGGCGACCGCGATCCGATGGGTCACTTGCTTCTCGGACACGTCGACCATGGTCGGGCGCCGCTGCTCGTCGACATGGGAGAACTTTGGTTCGGTCATCGTCGTTCGTCTCATCCGCCGATGTAGTACATCTCGATCTTGCGATGCCCCGGCTCGTTGCGGCGCAACTCCTCGCGCAGCTCGCTGTAGCGGTCCGACCGGTCGGACCAGATACCACGGATCATCCGCAACAGCTCGTCATCGTCGGCACCGCCGCGCAGCGGGGTCCGCAGATCGAGGCCCTCCGCCGCGAACAAACAAGTATAGAACTTCCCTTCGGAGGAGAGACGCGCGCGGCTGCAGGCACCGCAAAACGGCTGGGATACGGACGAGATGAAGCCGACCTCGCCGCCGCCGTCCTCGAAAGCCCAACGCCTCGCGACCTCGCCCCGATAATTCTCCGTCAGCGGCCGGATCGGCCAGCGCGCGTGCACGCGTGCGACGATCTCGCGGGACGGCACGACCATCTCCGGACGCCATGCGTTGCGATTGCCGACGTCCATGAACTCCACGAAACGCAGGATGGCCGGACGCCAGCGGAACCGTTCGACCAGATCGAGCACCGTATGATCGTTGACGCCGCGCTCGACGACCGCGTTGATCTTCACCGGTGTGAGACCCGCTGCGATCGCGGCCTCGATGCCCTCCAGCACTTGATCGAGCGCGGCGAAGCCGCCGCTCATCCGCGCAAACACCTCCTTGTCCAGCGTGTCGAGACTCACGGTCACGCGCTTCAGTCCGTTCGCGAACAGGTCCACCGCATGCTGACCGAGCAGCACGCCGTTGGTCGTCAGCGCGATGTCGTCGACGCCCGGGATCGCCGACAGATCGCCGACGAGGTCGGCGAGGTTCGCGCGCAGCAACGGCTCGCCACCGGTCAACCGGAGTTTGCGCACGCCGAGGCTCGCGAACAGCCGTGACAAACGCACGATTTCGTCGAACGACAGGCGCTCCTGGGACCGGAGGAAACGGTAATGCTCGTGGAACGCGTCCTTCGGCATGCAGTAGGGACAGCGAAAGTTGCAGCGGTCCATCACCGAAATGCGCAGATCGTGCAGCGGACGGCCGCGCCGGTCGACCGGCCCGCGATGACCCTGCAACACGTGGACTTCGTTCACCATGACGCGTCAGGTTACCAGCGGTAGAGCCCGGCGACGAAGCCTTTCGGATAGGTGTTCGGTCCGGGCGGAAGTTCGACGAATCCGTCGCTGCTGGTGAGGCTCAGGAAGTCGCCGGAACCGTTCGTCGGTCGCGGCTGCGCCCAGGCCCGCCCCCAGTCATCGTATTCGACGGCGACCGGCAGGAAATGCGCGAGCGGTGCATTTACCGTGAAGGGTGCGCCGATTGGAAGGCGCTCGGGCGCGGCCGGCGTCGTGCCCATCGCGGCGGAGATCGCCGGCACCACGTACCGGATCAGGCAGACCAGCGTCGAGACCGGATTGCCGGGGAGCCCGAAAACCGCTTGTCCATTCGGCCCGAGACCGAACCACATCGGCATCCCCGGCCGCTGCGCGATTCGATGGAAGACTTCCTCGACCCCGAGGCGCTTCAGGATCTTCGGCACGAGGTCGAACCGGCCCATCGAGACGCCGCCGCTCAGGACCAGTACCTCGTGGGTGCGCATGTGCAGCGCGAGGCGCTCCATCAGTGCCGATTCGTCGTCGCGGATGTGGTCATCGCCGACCCGCACGAAACCTCGCTGACGCAGCGTCGCGACGATCGCGTACGCATTCGACCGCCGCACCTGAAAGTCCGCGATCGGCTCGCCGGGCTCGACCAATTCGTCGCCGGTGGACACCACGATGAGCGCGGGCTGATTGCTGACGCGAATTCGGGCCATTCCCGCCGATGCGATGACCGCGATTTCCGGCGCGCGCAGTCGAGTGCCGGCTGCGAGCAGGAGCGAGCCTTGGCGACCGTCGCTCCCGCGTCGATGAACGTTGTTGTAGGGGTTCGCGACTGCGGAGTCCTTCAGCGTCGCAAAGCCGTCGGCGACGTCGATCAACTCCACGGGGACGACGCAGTCGCATCCCGCCGGCAAGATCGCGCCGGTCATGACCTCGATCGCGTAGTCCTTGGCGGCGAGGGTCATGCGCGGCGACCCGGCCGCTTGTATGCCTTGAAGCTTCAAACGTCGCAGGCCCCGGCGCCAGGTCGCGCTGTCGCCCGCAATGCCGTCCATCGCCACGCGGTCGAATGGGGGTTGGTCGCGCTCCGCGTACACGTTCTCACGAAGCGTGGCGCCGACACACTGGGTGAGCGGCAAGGATTCGATCGGCATGCACTGCATGCGCGACGCGATTGCGTCCGCGGCGAGGCGCGGGGTGATCAAGCCATTGCTCGACATGGCTAGAACAGCGCGGCGGAAGGTGTCCGCCGCGCCCGTGGATCAATGCTTCTGGTGCTTCGCGAGGTAAATCTTGAGTTGATCATTGAAGCGCCCAACGTTCGTCTGCAGCTCGTCGACGGCGCTGTTGTTCATCTTGACGTACATCGCTTGTTCGTCGGCGACCTTCTTCTTCTCCGCGGGCGTCAGCTTCGAAGGGTCTTTCGGCGTCAGCGCGTCGCTCTTGAGCTTCAGGCAGTCCAGATATTCATTCATCTCGGTGTTGTACGCATCGAACTGATGCTTTGCCGAGATCATCTGCGCCCGGGTCGCGGTGGTGCCGTCGGGCGTCGCTCCGGGAGCGTGCGGATAGACGCAGCTCGTACCCGCATAGGCGACCGAGCCGATGATCAGAGATAAAGAGATGGGAATCCAAGCCTTCATCGCGAGTCCTCTAGTTATAGTCATAGAGCGTCAAATCTTAAGGCTTTATCGGCGGTGCTGCCTATCATATTGCCCCTGCCGCCATAATTCTTTGAAATACAAATAGTTAATACACGGTACGGACGCTCGGTGCGCATCGGGGATTCGTGCTCGGCGGAGGGCGGATCGCGAATCCGGCGCGCCTGCTACCGCCAGTGTTGTGGCTCCGCGGGCTTCGCTGGCAGAATGCCGG
>JAJYAM010000053.1 GCA_021779535.1 Pseudomonadota bacterium | reverse complement strand
CGGTCCGCCCGGCGGACCCATCATGCCGCCGCCCTGCATCATCCCGCCGCGGCGGCCCCTGGGCTGCCCGCCGTGCATCATCCGGCACCCGCGATAGCCGAACTCGGTGCGGCACGCCCGCATCATCTCCTGCCGGCATTCGGTGAACGGACGGTCGGAGCGCAGGCACGCGGCCATCTGTTCGTGGATCCGTGCCATCTGCTCGCGCTGGGCGTGGGTGGGCCATTCGGCCTTCGCGGCCGAGGTCGCGGCGAGCGCCCCGCCGGCGACGACCACGAGCGCGCCGAGCAGCGCGCCCCGCAATGCCTGGTGTTTAGCGATGAACATGATCGACAACCTCCTGTCGTTTTCAGCTCTTTGCCGCCGGCCGACGCACCAGCAGCACCGACGTGGTCGTGCCACGCAACACCATCTCCGCGTCGCTTCCGAGCGCGAGCCGGCGCAGGCCCCGCCGGCCGTGCGTGCCCATGACGATGAGGTCCGCCGGCCATTCCTTCGCCTGCTCGACGATGAACTGTGCCGCGGGCCCGCCGATCGACTCGATCAGCACCGCCTCTGGCTCGAGACCCCGCTGCCGGGCGAGTGCCTCGGCCTGGTTCAGGATCTTCTGGCCGTCGCTGCGCATCGACTCGATCACCGTGTTCGCATACAGGCCCGACCCGAACGCATAGTCGATGATCAGTTCGTTCACGACGTGCAGGATGCGGATCTTCCCGCCGACGAGTTTCGCGATCTGGATCGCTTCCTCGAGACCCGCGATCGAGGTCTCGCTGCCATCGACCGGAACCAGGATCTTCCCGTACATGCGGCGCTCTCCGGCGGTTTCGATGAGGCTCATTGAACCACATCCGCACGCCGGCCGCGCCGCCGGAAATCCCGACGAATCCTGCGGTTTCCGCTTAACGGGCGCCGGCCTCAGAAGGCGCCGGCGCGGTGCAGCGCGAACGCCCAGGCGACCGCGACCAGCGCGAGCGCGAGCGCACCGGCACCGACCTGGGCGCCGCGCCCCGCGCGGCGCGCGAGTCCGGTGAGCGCGGACAACGTCCCGAACCCGACCCCGACCAGGAAGCCGAGCGCGTGGCCGAGCACGTCGACGTGATGCTTGCCGGATCCGAGCAGCGCGAGGAGCCCGACGCCGGCGGCGAGCGGCGCCGCGCGCGGCAGCCAGCGCGACGTCGTGCCCGCGCGCGCGCGCCAGGCGCGGCCCGAGAGGATCCCGAGCGCCGCGAACACCGCGGTGGATGCGCCGACCGCGCTGTAGCTGGAGGGAGCGATCGCGACCTCGATCAGGTTCGCGAGCGTGCCCGCGACCAGGATCTCGAGCCAGGCGATCCCGCCACCGAGCTGCCGGCTCACGAGCACGCCGGCGGCGATACCGAACAACAGATTGCCGAGCAAATGCTCCGGCCCCAGGTGCAAGGTGAGCGAAGTGACCGCCCGCCACCACTCGCCGCGCCGTCCCGCCGACGCATCGACCGCCCCCGCGTCGAGCCAGTCGACCCCGAGGAACGAGCGGCCGACCGCGGTGGCCACCGCGAACAGCACCGCCGCGTACGCGATCGCACCGGCCGTGGCGCCACCGCGCGCCGGCGCCTCCGTCATCCCCGCCTCGCCGTGCCCGCCCTCGGCGTGCGATTGCTCGATCTCGCGGCGCACCAGCGTCGCTTGCGAAGCCGGCGCCCACAGCTCGCACTGCCCCTCGGCGTCGATGCACGCGTAGGGGAGTCCCGCGGCCTCGAGCACCACGCCGAAATCGCGCGCGGCCCGTCGCGGCCCGCGCCACACCGCGACCCAGCGGCGGCCCGGATCCGGGTCGTCGGCGAAGGGCGGCCGTTGCAGGAAATCCTCCGGTCGTGACAAGTGGCGCGAGGCTCCCCGCGCGAGTCCGCTCAGGTCGCGCGCATCCGCGAGAGGATCCGATAGATCCTGAGGACCTTCGGCACGTAGGCCTCGGTCTCCTGGAACGGCGGGATCCGCCAGCCGCTGCGCTCGACCGCGTCCCCGCCGGCATTGTACGCCGCGAGTGCGAGCCGCAGATGGTTGCCGAACCGGTGCAGCAGATCCCGCAGGTACAGCGCGCCGGCTCGCACGTTCTGGCCGGGGTCGAACGGGTTCGTGACCCCGTAGCGCCGCGCGGTCTGCGGCATCAGCTGCATGAGGCCGATCGCCCCTTTGCTCGAAACCGCCGACGCATTGAACCCCGACTCGACGACGATCATCGCCCGCAGGAGTGCCGGTTCGACCGCGGCCTGTGCGGCCGCGCGATCGATCAGCGGGTCGTACCTCGATGCGCGCGCGAGCAGCGCCGGGTCGTACGCCGCGCCGCTCTCGGTGCGCCCGGTGAGGTGCAACTGGACGATCGAGATCGAATACGGCCGGCCGTTGGGAGGGATGTCGCTGAAGTGCGGCACCCCGGCCGCATCGACGTACGTGTAGATGCGCCCGCGCGCGTGCGCGCCGGGCGCGGCGGCGACGAGCGCCGCGAGCGCGAGCAGCGCGATCGGGAATGCACGGTGACAGCGGTTCGGATCTCCCACCGCGCGAGCATACGGCACCCGTCCGAAGCAGACTTTGAACCCGGTCAAGGAATCGCCTCGGGGAGCGGCTCGATCAGCTCCGGATCGTCGTTCCACGGCGAGTTCACGCGCAGGCTCACCGGGTACGCGCGCATCGACCCGTCGGGGTACGGTGCCAGCACCGCGTGCGCCGCCGCGGCGGATCCCTCGAGCCAGGTCCGCAGCGCATCGCGCGCGAGGATCGCCGGCATCCGCGGCTTCGCATTGTGGATCCGCTCGAGCAATGCGTTCGCCGGCAACGTGATGATCGTGAACGACTCGAGCACCGTCCCGTCGTCCGCGGCCGACCGGTCCCACAGGCCCGCGAACGCGAAGATCGGCTGGTCGGTGAGCTGCAGGTAGTACGGCTGCTTCGAGCCGTCCGGATTCACGTGCCATTCGTAGAAACCCCGCGCGGGCACGAGACAGCGCTGCGCATGCCGCCAGGGCCCGCGAAAGCTCGCGCTGCTCTCGAGCGACTCCACCCGGGCATTGAAGGTCGAGTAGCGGCCCGGCTGGCCCTTCGCGAAGAACGGCACCAGCCCGAAGCGCAGTGCATCGAGCTGCGCCGCGCCGTCGCGGAGCCGGATCACCGGCGCGCGCTCGGACGGCGCGACGTTGTAATGGGCGCGGATCCCGCGGCCGGCTTGCGGCAGGTCGAACGCCCGCTCGATCGCCGCTTCGTCCGGGCTCACGTAGCGACCGCACACGACGCCGCTACCGGCCGAACCGATCCGCGATCCGGCCGCGCAGCACCGCGGCCTTGACCGCGAGCGGCCACAGCGCGTGCAGCGGGATCGCGCGCAGCGGGCTCGGCGGGATCGCGATCGGCGCCCGCGGATCGATCACCCGGCGCGCGAGCTCCGCGCCGAGCGCGCTCGCCAGAGCGACCCCGCGGCCGTTGTACCCGAGCGCGATCAGGATCCCGTCCGCCGGTTCATGAATGTGCGGATAATGGTCGAAGGTCATCGCAATCCGCCCGCCCCAGGCGTGGGTCCACGCCGTGTCGCCGAGCGCCGGCCAGAGCCGCCGCGCATACCCGGTCAGATGCGGGAGGTCCCACGGCGCATTGATCTCGCGCAGCGGGCCGCGGCCGCCGATCAACAGGCGCCCGCCCGCGTCGAGCCGATAGTACACGGTCACGAGCCCGCTCTCGTAGAGCACCGGTCGCCCGGGCAGGATCCGCGCCGCGAGCGCCGCGGGGAGCGGCGCGGTCGCGACGATCTGGCTGAACACCGGGATCACCGAGCGTCGCAGGCCCGGCCACAGCGCATCGCTGTAGCCGTTGGTCGCGATCACCACGCGGCCCGCGACGACCTCCGCGCCCGCCGCGCGCGCGCGCCAGCCGCCGTTCACGCGTTCCAGCGATTCGATCCGGGTGCCGCCGTGGATCCGTGCGCCCGCGCCGATCGCCGCGTTCGCGAGCCCGCGCGCATATGACAGCGGATTGAGGTCGCCCCCGCGCCGGTCGAGCATCGCCCCTCGATAGCGCTCGCAGCCGGTCGCGGCCGCGACCGCATCGCGCGCCAGGAATTCGACCGGTGCGCCCCGTGCCGCCCATTGCGAGGCCGTGCGCTCGACCGCGGCGACGTGCGCCGCCTGCGCGGCCGCGCGCAAGGTGCCGTTGCGCCGGGCCTCGCAGCGGATCCCGAGACGTTCGATCAGGGAGAATACGAATGCCGGCGCGCCGCCGGCCCAGGCGTTCAGCGCGCGCCCGCGCTCGGCGCCGAAGTGCCGCTCGACCTCGTCCGGATCGGGCTTGAGCCCGGGGTTCACCTGGCCGCCGTTGCGCCCCGAAGCGCCGAAACCGATCGTCTCGGCATCGACGACGATGGCCGCGACGCCGCGTTCGGCGAGGTGCAATGCGGTGGAAAGACCGGTGAAGCCGGCGCCGACGACCAGGACGTCGCCGCGCGCGCTGCCCTCGAGGGGCGGCGCGCGCGGCGCGCTTTCAGCCGTTTCCGCGTATAGGTTCGTTCAGAACCTCTGCCCGAACTTCACGCCGATGGTGCGCGGCTGGTTCGGCACGTTGTAGATCGCGACCGAGCCGCAGGTCACCACGTCGCACTCGGCGAAGCGGTCGAGCACCGCGCGCTTGTCGAACACGTTGTTCACGTACAGCCCCGCGTGCCAGGATCCCTTGTCGATCCCGAACGAGAGGTCCGCGAGCGTGTAGGACGGCTCCTGGCCGAGCGCATTGCGCGCGACCATCCGCAGGTCCGCCCAGCGCGGCCCGACGTAGACCGCCGAGCCCTCTACGTTCGCGTGCAGCGAGCCCAGCATGAACGTGTAGCGCGCGGTCACGTTGCCCTTGAACTTCGGCGTGACCGGCAGCTGTTGCCCGTTCGGCGCGTACTGCTCGTTGCTCGTGCCGGGGTAGCAGGCCTGAGCGGGTGTTTGGCCCGGCGGCGGCGCGCAGTATTGCTGGGTGAGCTTCGCGTCGAGATACGCGATCCCGCTGGTCAGCGTGAGCGCCCGGGTCGCCCGCCAGGCGACGTTGGTCTCGATGCCCTTCACGTCCGCCGAGCCCGCATTGGCGATGATCGTGAGCGCGTTCTCGCCGAGGTACGCGAACTGGAAGTCCTTCCACTTGTCGTAGAACACCGCGCCGTTCCAGCGGAAGCGGTTCTGATCCCACTGCGTCTTCCAGCCGAACTCCCAGTTGATCAGGTAGTCCGGCTTGTACGGCGGGAGCTTGCCGCCGCCGTTGCGGTTCACGCCGCCCGGCCGGAAGCCCTTCGAATAGGTCGCATACACCAGCTTGTTCGGCGTGATCTTGTAGGTCAGGTTCAGCTTCGGCGTGATCCCCGAGCCCGTGCTGCGCCCGTTGAGATCCGAGCACGGCGCGTTGCGCCACGGCAGGTTCGGGTACGGACAGGTCGCGACGCCTTCGTGCGAGCTGAACGTCGCCGCGAATCCGTAGAACCCGTCGAGCGTGTTGTCGTAGGTGTAGTAGCGCGCGCCCGCGGTGCCGGTCAGCTTCGGCGTGAAGCGGTACGAGAACTCGCTGAACAACGCCTGGTCGCGGTCGACGCGCTCCTGGTCGGTGAGCCACAGCGAGCCCGGCCACCCCGGGATCGACAGGCTCGTCGCGAGCGGGTCGTTGTTGTTGTCGATCCGGTAGTTCTGCATGATCTCGTGCACTTGGCGCTGCACGAACGCGCCCGCCGTGAAGTAGAACGGCTCGCTCTTCGGCGACGTGATCCGCAGCTCGTTGCTGAGCTTCGTGTAATGGTCGTTCCCGATGATCTGCTGCGCCGGGTTGATCACGTTGCCGGCGTTGTCGACGAAGTACGCGCCGTACCCGGCGAAGCTGTACGCGAGGTCGTAGGCCAGCGAGTAGTCGGTGTAGTCGCTCTGCTCGTGGGTGTTGCGCGTGAGCCAGGCGCCGGCGTACACCAGGTCGAACCCGTGGATCTTGCCCTTCACGGTGAGCGCCGACTGCGTCCAGGTGTCGTGCACCGTGTCCGGGAAGAAGTGGCCGACCTTCAGGTCGCCGAGCCTCGGGTCGTACGCGAAGTTGCCGTTGGTGTCCGCGACCTGGCCCATCACGCTCGGCAGGATCGTCCAGTTGTCGTTCAGGTCGATCGCGAACTCAGCGCGGCCACCCTTGGTGGTCACGTCGTTGTAGTGGCTCTTGACCATCGACGCGTTGTCGAACGGGATCGTCGTGCCGTTGGGTCCCTGGAACTGGACGGTGCGGTGCACGTTGTCGATGAAGCCCGCGTCCTTCTCGTACCAGCCGACCAGGCGCACCGCCGCGATGTCCGCGATCGGCAGGTTCACGTAGCCTTCGGCCGTATAGCCGATGCCGCCGTGGTCGACCGAATTCCCGTCGAGATCGTAGCCGGCCTCGAACTTGTGCACGTCCGGCTTGTTGGTGATGATGCGGATCGTGCCGGCTTCCGAGCTCGCGCCGTAGAGCGTGCCCTGGGGCCCCGCGAGCGACTCGACGCGCTGGATGTCGTAGATGTGGATGTTGAGGTTGCCGTCGATCGTCGTGACCGGCTGCTCGTCGAGGTACATGCCGACCGACGGGAGCGATCCGGAGTGGTTGCCGTCGCCGCCGCTCGCGATGCCGCGCATGTAGGTGTGCTCGAACGAGGGGCCCTCGGCCTCCTGGAACGACACGGTCGGCAGGTACTTCACGTACTGGTTGAAGTCGGTCACGTGCAGCCGTTGCAGGTCGCGCGTGTCGAACGCCTGGATGCTGACCGGCACGTCCTGCAGGTTCTGGGCGCGCTTCTCGGCGGTCACGATGATCTCGGCGAGGGCACCGCCGTTGCCGGTGCCGCTCGCCGCGGCGTTCGCACCGTTCGTGCCGTTCGCATCGGCCGCGTAGGCCGCGTGCATGCACAAGAGTAGCGCCGATGCCACAGGCGCGGCGGCGACCGCGCGGGCGCCGAGGCGGACCGCGGCAATCGCATCAATCGGTTGATTTCGCTTCAGTTTTCGTTGACGGCTACGGGTCATGTCGAGCTTTCCCTTGTCGCAGGTGCGCATCAAAGCGTGCGATTATGCCATAAAATTGCAATCTCAAAATCCCGGGGTCGCGGGGTAGGCCGCGAGCACCGGTCCGAGTGCGCGCTTCAGCGGATCGAGCCAGGGCTCGTAGTGGCGCCATTGCTCGAGGCCGGCGCGGTAGATCGGCTGGCGGACCTGCTGCGCGCTCGCGGTCCGCACCGCCCGCTCGGTCTCGTAGAAGCGCAAGGTGCCCGCCTCGAACGGCAGGCCGAGATACTCGAGCAGGCGGCGCACCTCGCCCTCGGTGTCCTCGATCATCCGCTCGTAGTGCACCCGGTGCACGCGCCCCGGCAGCACCGCGTCGAAGTGCGCCATCAGCTCGACGTAGTCGTGGTAGTAGCGCCCGAGATCGGTCAGGTCGTAGGTGAACCCCTGGCCGCGCGCGAAGTGCTGCTTGAAGCACGAGAAGCAGCAGCCGAGCGGATGGCGCCGCGCATCGATGATCTTCGCGTTCGGCAGCGCGAGGTGGATCAGGCCGACGTGCACGAAGTTGTTCGGCAGCTTGTCGACGAAATGCGGCGCGCCGCGGCGCCGCTGGATCCGCGTCTGTTCGAGATAACGCTCGCCGAGCGCGCGACACGCCGCCGCGTCGAGCCCGGCGAGCGCCTCCGGATAGCCGGGCTCGCCGTCGCGCTGGCCGTAGAACGGCCGCGCGAGCGCCGGGATGTCGGGCAGCTCCATCGTGCCCTCGATCGCCGAGTGGCTCGACAGGATCTGCTCGATCAACGTCGAGCCCGCGCGCGGCAGGCCGACCACGAAGATCGGATCCGGCGCGGCACAACCGAAGCCGCGGCGCGCGGCGAAGAACTCCGCGCTGAACAGCCGCTTCGAGCGGCGCACGTGGTCGCCGAGCTCCTCGGCCGAGTAGCGGATCGCGGCGCGGCGCACGCGGTTCCCGGCCGCGTACTGCGCGAACGACTCCGCGTAGTCACCCGCGTCCTCGAGCGCCTTGCCGAGCGCGAAATGCAGGTGGAAGCGATCCTCGTCGGCGAGATCCTTGCGTTCGAGCTGGGCGCGCATCGCCGCGATCTCGGCCGGCGCGAACCGCACGGTCTTCAGGTTCGCGAGACTCCAGTAGGCCTCGCCGAGCTCGGGGCGCAGTGCGACGCTGCGCCGATACGCCGCCGCGCTGTCGGCTTCGCGGCCGCCGGTCTTCAGCGCATGCCCATAGCTCATCCAGATCTTCGGCAAGCCCGGGTGCCGCGCGAGCAGCTCGTCGTAGATCTCGATCGACTGGGCGACGTCGCCGAGCCGCACCAGGATCGCGGCCTGCAGGTTCCGGTAGCTCGGATTGTGCGGATCCTTCGCGAGCAGCGCATCGATCTGGCGCAGCGCCGCCGCCTCGTCGTTCTGTCGGTGTAGCACGAGCGCGTACTGCTGGCGGGCGTCGTCGAAGCTCGGGTTGAGTTCGAGGCAGCGCTCGAGCAGCGTCGCCGCATCCCGGTAACGGCGCAGCCGCGCAGCGACCTCGGCGAGCATCCGGATCGCGGCGACGTCGGTCGGAAAGCGCTTCAAATGAGCGCGCAGCAACGCCTCGGCCCGCGGCACGTCGTTCGCGCACAGCGCCGCCGCGGGCGCGAGCAAGCGCGGATCCTGGGTCGCCGCCTGGATCTGCCGCGCGTAGGCGTCATCGGCGCCGGGCGCGTCCCCCGACTCGAACAGCAGGTCGCCGAGCGTGCGCCAGGCATCGACGAACGACGGCTGCTGCGCGACCGCACGCCGCAGCGCCGCGATCGCCTCGTCGCGTCGCCCCGCGCCGAGCAAGGAGAGCGCGAGCTCGTAGTGCGCCGGGCCCCAGTGCGAGTGCGCGGCCGCGAGCGCCTCGTGGATCGCGAGCGCCCCGGCGAGATCGCCGCCCGCGCGCCGCGCCGCGCCGAGGTACGCGAGCGCGAGCGGATGGTTCGGCGCGACGCGCAGCACCTCGGCCGCCTGTTCGGCTGCGAGCGCCGGATCCGTCGAGAGCAGGCGCGCGGTGTGCCGGAGCGCGGTGTCGACCGAGCCGACCGGGGCGGCGGGCGTTGCGCTGCGCGGGTCGCGGTCGGAGGCGTTTGACATCCGCGGGAGAATACCCGGTCGGCCGCCCGACCGGCTACACTCGATGCGAACCCCAGTTGACGGAGTCCGCCCGCCATGACCGCCCCCGAGAATCGCCGCATCGTCCTCGCCGAGCGACCGACCGGCGCCGCGACCGCAAGCGCGTTCCGCCTCGAGCGCGCGCCCGTCCCCGCACCCGCCGCGGGCGAAGTGCTGATCCGGAACCTGTGGCTCTCGCTGGATCCGTACATGCGCGGCCGGATGAGCGATGCGCCCTCCTACGTGCCGCCGGTCGCGGTCGGCGCGACGATGGTCGGCGGCACGGTCGCCCGGGTCGAGGCCTCCCGCGATCCGCGGTTCCGCGCCGGCGATCTCGTGGTCGCGATGGGCGGCTGGCAGGACTACGCGGTCGCCGCCGCCGACGGCGTGCGCAAGCTCCCGGCGGGATTCGCGCATCCCTCGTACGCGCTCGGCGTGCTCGGGATGCCGGGCTTCACCGCGTACATGGGACTCCTCGAGATCGGCCGGCCGCGCGCCGGCGAGACGGTCGTGGTCGGCGCCGCGACCGGCGCGGTCGGCTCGGTCGTCGGCCAGCTCGCGAAGCGCGAAGGCTGCCGCGTCGTCGGCATCGCGGGCGGCGCCGACAAGTGCCGCTGGGCGGTCGAGGGACTGCGTTTCGACGCCTGTGTCGATCATCGCGATCCGGCGTTTCCCGAGCATCTCGCGGCCGCCTGCCCGGGCGGGATCGACGTGTACTTCGAGAACGTCGGCGGTGCGGTGCTGCGCGCGGTGCTGCCGCTGCTGAACCTCCATTCGCGGGTGCCGGTCTGCGGCCTGATCGCGCACTACCAGGGCGAGGCGCCGGTGCTCGGCGCGGATTTCGCGCCGGCGCTGCTGCGCGCGATCCTGGTGAAGCGCATCACGATCCGCGGGTTCATCGTGTTCGACTTCTACGGCCCGCGCTTCGAGGAGTTCGTCGAGCGCATGTCCGGGTGGCTGCGCGACGGCTCGGTGACCTATCGCGAGGACGTCGTCGACGGCCTCGAGCGCGCGCCGGAGGCGTTCGTCGGGCTGCTCGCCGGGCGCAACTTCGGCAAGCTGGTCGTGAAGATCGCCGACTGATCGGGGCTGCGACGGTGAGCGGGAGCGCCGACGCCTGGGAGATCGCGCTGTCGACGCACGGGCTCGCGGTCGCCGCGAGCGTGCTCACCTACGTGCTCACGAGCCGCAGCGCGCAAGCGCGCCGGCCTCCGTCGATCGCGATCGCGTGGGTGCTCGGGATGATCGCGCTGCCGTACCTCGCGCTGCCGATCTACGTGCTGTTCGGGCGGCGCAAGGTCGTGCGGCCGCGGCCGCGCGTGCACGCACCGCGCCCCCCCGACGCGCAGCACTGGGCGCGGACCTTGATCGAGAGTTTCGACGTGCCCGACGCCGCGCCCGCGCGCGTGCGGCTGCACCCGGACGGACGCGCGGCGCGGGCGGCGCTGCTCGAGACGATCGGCGCGGCCCGCCGCCGGCTCGACGTCTGCACGTTCCTGATCGGCGACGACGCGCTCGGCCGGGCGGTCGCGGCGGCGCTGATCGAGCGAGCCCGCGCCGGCGTGCGCGTGCGCCTGCTGATCGACGGCGTCGGCGTGCCGTTCCTGCCGCGCGCCGAGCGCGCGCGGCTCGCCGCGGCCGGTGTCGCGCTCGGGGTGTTCTCGCCGCTGTTCGCGCGCCGCACCTCCGGCCCGCGAAACCTGCGCAATCACCGCAAGTACGCGATCGCCGATGGCCGGGCGCTGTGGGCCGGCGGACGCAACTTCGCGGCCGAGTACTTCGAGGGCGATGCGCGCCGCGCGGCCTGGCCCGATCTCTCGTTCGACGTCTCGGGGGCGGTTGCGGCCGCGGCGGAGCACCAGTTCGAGGCCGACTGGCGCGCCTCGGGCGGCGCACCGGCCCCGGCGCCGTCCGATCCCTCGCTCGACGACGAGCGCGCGTCCGCCGGCACCGAACCCCCGTCCCCCGGCGCCTCGCTGGTGCAGTTCCTGCCGAGCGGCCCCGACCAGACCGAGGACACGGTGCACGCGCTGCTGATCGACGCGTGCTTTCGCGCCGAGCGGCGCTTGCTCGCGGTCACGCCGTACTTCGTGCCGGACAGCGCGCTGGAGTCGGCGCTGCGGCTCGCGGCGCGGCGCGGGGTCGCGATCGACGTGTGCCTGCCGCGGCGCTCGAATCACCGTCTCGCGGATTTCGCGCGGATGCGCTCGCTGCGCGCGCTCGCCGCGGTCGGCGTGCGCTTTCACCTCGTCCCGCGGATGACGCACGCGAAGGCGGTCGTCGTCGACGAGTCGCTCGCGATCGCCGGGTCGGTGAATCTCGACTCGCGCAGCCTCCTGTTGAACTATGAGTCCGCATTCCTGTTCTATGGAGCGACCGAGATCGAGTGGTGCGCGACGTGGATCGACGCGCTCCGGCAAGGCGCGCACCCGTTCGAGCCGCGCCCGCCGGGGCTGTGGCGCGACGTCGCGGAAGGGCTCTTGCTCACCCTCGGATATCAACTGTAGAGCCCGCCCATAGTATGCTTGCCGGGCCGGACCATCGGTTCGGCCGACGCTGAAGGTGCCAGGGTGGAGTTCAAGGACTACTACAAGATCATGGGCGTCGCGCGCGACGCGACCGAAGCCGGGATCAAGCAGGCTTACCGCAAGCTCGCGCGCAAGTACCACCCGGACGTCAGCAAGGAAAAGGACGCCGAGGCGCGCTTCAAGGAGCTCGGCGAGGCGTACGAGGTCTTGCGCAATCCCGAGAAGCGCGCCGCGTACGATCAGCTCGGCACCGGCCACCGCGCCGGCGAGCCGTTCCGGCCGCCGCCCGACTGGGGCGCGGGCTTCGAGTTCAGCGGCGCGGGCGCGGGCGGCTACAGCGATTTCTTCGAGGCGCTGTTCGGCCAGGCGGCGCGCGGCGCCGGCGGCCGCGCGCGGCGCGGCTTCGCCGGCGGTCGCGGCGAGGATCACCACGCGAAGGTCCTGCTCGACCTCGAGGCGACGCTCGGCGGCGGCACGCGCGCGATCGGCTTGCGCGTGCCCGAGGTCGACGCGGACGGCCGGCTGCAGGTGGCCGAACGCACGTTGAACGTGCAGATCCCGAAGGGCATCCTGCCCGGACAGACGATCCGGCTCGCCGGCCAGGGCACCCGCGTGCACGGCGGCGAGGCCGGCGACCTGTACGTCGAGGTGGAGTTCTCGCCGCACCGCTTGTACCGGGTCGAGGGGCGCGATCTGTTGATCGCGCTCCCGGTCGCACCGTGGGAGGCGGCGCTCGGCGCGACCGTGCAGACGCCGACGCCGGGCGGCAAGGTCGATCTGAAGATACCGGCCGGCTCCCACGCCGGCACCAAGCTGCGCCTGAAGGGCCGCGGGATCCCGGCGTCGCCGCCGGGCGACCTGTACGTCGAGCTCACGATCGCGCTGCCGCCCGCGACCAATGACGCGGCGCGCGCGGCCTACCGTGCGCTCGAGACCGCCGCGCCGTTCGACCCGCGCGCGAACCTGGGGAGTTGAGCGGCGATGATCTCTCGAGACCTCGATGTGCTGATCGGTCCGATCGTCGAGTGCGAGGCGGGCTACACGGTCGAGCAGCTCGGACAGCTGTGCGCGGCCGACGCCGCGATCATCCTCGAGCTCGCCGAGGAAGGCATCCTCCCGGCCTCACCCGGCGCCGCCCGCGAGTGGCGCTTCTCCGGCGAGGCGCTGCGCCGCGCGCGGGTCGCGCTGCGCCTGCAGCGCGACCTGGAGCTGAACCTCGCGGGCGTCGCGCTCGCGCTCGACCTGCTCGACGAGATCGCGGCGCTGCGCCGCCGGCTCGGCATCGACCCGTGACCGCCGCCGACCCGGTCCCGGCCCGCGCCGACGCGTTCGTGTTCTTCGGCGCGACCGGCGATCTCGCGTACAAGAAGATCTTTCCGGCGCTGCAGGCGCTGGTGCGCCGCGGCGAGCTCGACATGCCGATCGTCGGCGTCGCGCGCGCGGGCGGCTCCCTCGATGCCTTGCGCCAGCGTGCGCGGGCGAGCATCGAGCACGCCGGCCTGTTCGACGCGGACGCGTTCGCGCGGCTCGCGGCGCGCCTGCGCTACGTCGACGGCGACTACGCCGATCCGGCGACGTTCGCGCGGCTGCGCCGGGAGCTCGGTTCGGCCGCGCGGCCGATCCACTATCTCGCGATCCCGCCGAGCCTGTTCGGCGTGGTCGTCGACGGTCTCGGGGCGAGCGGCAACGCGCGCGACGCGCGGGTGATCGTCGAGAAGCCGTTCGGGCGCGACCTCGCGAGCGCGCGCGCGCTCGACGCGACCTTGCATGCGGTCTTTCCGGAACGCTCGATCTTCCGGATCGACCATTACCTCGGCAAGGACGCGGTACAGAACCTGCTGTACTTCCGGTTCGCGAACGCCTTCCTGGAACCGATCTGGAACCGCCACTACGTGAACGACGTGCAGATCACGATGGCCGAGTCGTTCGGCATCGAAGGGCGCGGCGCGTTCTACGACGAGGTCGGCGCGCTGCGCGACGTCGTGCAGAACCACCTGCTGCAGGTGATCGCGCTGCTCGCGATGGACGCGCCGACGCGCCACGACTCGGACGCGATGCAGTCGGAGAAGCTGCGGTTGTTTCGCGCGATCCGGCGGCTCGCGCCGGCGGACGTGGTCCGCGGTCAGTTCCGGGGCTATCGCGACGAACCGGGTGTCGCGCAGACGTCGACGATCGAGACCTTCGCGGCGCTGCGCCTGCACATCGACACCTGGCGCTGGGCCGGCGTGCCGTTCTACGTCCGCGCGGGCAAGCGTCTGCCGACGACCGTGACCGAGGTGATGGTGCACCTGAAGGCGCCGCCGCTGTCGATCTTCGGCGAGGCGCTGGACGGTCCGCCGAACCATTTCCGCTTCCGCCTGAGCCCGCAGGTCATGATCTGCGTCGGCGCGTCGGTGAAGTGCACCGGCGACGCGATGCGCGGCGAGGCGGTCGAGCTCGTCGTGCGCAACGATCCGAGCACGGACGTGTCCCCGTACGAACGCCTCCTCGCGCACGCGATCGGCGGCGACACCACGATGTTCACCCGCGACGACTGCGTCGAGGCCGCGTGGCGGATCTTCGATCCGGTGCTCGCGACGCCGCCGCCGGTCCTCGACTACGCGCCCGGCAGCTGGGGCCCCGCGGCCGCCGCGACGGTGCTGCGGCCGGGCGATGCCTGGCACGATCCCTCGTGCGCACCGGAGGAACGAATATGACCGCGACGACGCAGCGACTCCGCGAGATCGGCCAGAGCCTGTGGCTCGACAACATCACCCGCACGATGCTCGAGGACGGCAGCCTGCGTCACTACCGCGACGCGTTCGCGGTGACCGGCCTCACCTCGAATCCGACGATCTTCGACGAGGCGATCCGCGGCAGCGCCGCGTACGACGCGCCGATCCGCGCGCTCGCGCAGCGGGGCCTCGCCGACGAGGCGCTGTTCGTCGAGCTCGCGCTCGAGGACCTGCGGCGCGCGGCCGACGAGTTCCGCGCGGTGCACGCCGCGAGCGCCGGCGTCGACGGGTGGGTGTCGATGGAGGTCTCGCCCTTGCTCGCCGACGACGCCGCGACCACGGTCGCGGCCGCGCAGGCGATCCATGCGCGCGCCGACCGGCCGAACCTGTTCGTGAAGATCCCGGGCACGCCCGCGGGCCTGCGTGCGATCGAGGACTCGATCTTCGCGGGCATCCCGGTGAACGTGACGCTGCTGTTCTCGCGCGAGCAGTACCTCGCGGCCGCGGACGCGTGGGCGCGCGGGATCGAGCGGCGGATCGCCGCGGGCCTCGATCCGCGCGTCGCCTCGGTCGCCTCCGTGTTCGTGAGCCGCTGGGACCGCGCGGTCACGGGCCGGCTGCCGGGTCCGCTCGAGCGTGGGCTCGGGATCGCGATCGCCCGGCGCTGTTACCGCGCGTACCGCGAACGGCTCGCGTCGCCGCGCTGGCGCGCGCTCGCCGCCGCGGGCGCGTCGCCGCAGCGGCTGCTGTGGGCGAGCACCGGCGTGAAGGATCCGGCCGAATGGCCGGGCACCTACGTCGAGGCGCTCGCGGCACCCGACACGATCAACACGATGCCGGAGAAGACCCTGCAGCACGTCGCCTCGGCCGGCCGGCCGGCCGAGGCGATGCGCGCGGACGGGGGCGATGCGGAGGCGACGATCGCGCGCTACGCCGCCGCCGGCGTCGACGTCGATGCGCTCGCCGCGCAACTGCAGCGCGACGGCGCGGCCGCGTTCGTCGCCTCCTGGCGCGATCTCCTGCAGCGCATCGCCGTGAAGAGCGCGGCGCTCGCGTCCGCATGAGCGCGCGGCTGAGTCCGCTCGCCGGCAAGAGCGCGCCGGCCGCGCTGCTCGTCGACGTGCCGCGGCTCGTCACCGCGTACTTCGCGCTGCGGCCCGATCCGGCCGAGCCGGCGCAGCGGGTCGCGTTCGGCACCTCCGGCCATCGCGGCGTGTCGCTGGAGGCGAGCTTCAACGAGCAGCACGTGCTCGCGATCACCCAGGCGATCTGCGAGAGCCGCCGCGCCCGCGGGATCGACGGACCGTTGTACCTCGGCTTCGACACCCACGCGCTGTCCGCGCCGGCCTACGCGAGCGCGCTCGAGGTGCTCGCGGCGAACGGGGTCGAGGCCGCGGTCGCGGCGGGAGACGAATACACGCCGACCCCGGCGATCTCGCACGCGATCCTGACCCATAACCGCGGCCGCACCGCCGGGCTCGCCGACGGGATCGTGATCACCCCGTCGCACAATCCGCCGGACGGCGGCGGATTCAAGTACAACCCGGAGAACGGCGGGCCGGCGGACACCGCGCTCACGCGCGCGATCGAGACGCGCGCGAACCGATTGCTCGAGACCGGTCTCGCCGAGGTGCGCCGGATCGACTTCGCCCGCGCGCGGCGCGCGCCGACCACGCACGCGCACGACTTCCTCACCACCTACGTCGAGGATCTCGGCCACGTCGTCGACATGGACGCGATCCGCGCGTCCTCGGCGCGCATCGGCGTCGACCCGCTGGGCGGCGCGGGCGTGCACTACTGGGCGCGGATCGCCGAGCGCCACCGGCTGCGTCTCGACGTGGTCGACGCCACGGTCGACCCGACGTTTCGCTTCATGAGCGTCGACTGGGACGGGCGGATCCGGATGGACCCGTCCTCGCCCTACGCGATGCAGCGGCTCCTCGGGCTGCGCGATCGCTACGACGTCGCGTTCGCCTGCGACACCGACCACGACCGCCACGGGATCGTCACCCGCGGCCGCGGGCTCCTGCCGTCGAACCACTACCTCGCGGTCGCGATCGATTACCTGTTCCGGCATCGCCCCGCGTGGGGCGCGGCCGCGGGGATCGGCAAGACGATCGTGAGCTCCTCGATGATCGACCGGGTCGCCGCGCGCCTCGGGCGCCGGATCGACGAGACGCCGGTCGGGTTCAAGTGGTTCGCGGCCGGCCTCGCCGACCGCACGATCGCATTCGCCGGCGAGGAAAGCGCCGGCGCCGCGTTCGCGCGGATCGACGGCGGCGCGTGGACGACCGACAAGGACGGGATCGCGCCCGCGCTGCTCGCCGCGGAAATCACCGCGCGCACCGGCCGCGATCCGGGCGAGTGCTACGCGGCGCTCGAGCGTGACCTCGGCGCGGTGTTCTTGGATCGGATCGAGGCGCCGGCGAACGCCGCGCAGAAGCGGCAACTGTCGTCGCTGTCGGCCGAGCGGCTCGGCGCGACCGAGCTCGCGGGAGAACCGATCACCACGATCCTGACCCGCGCGCCCGCGAACGACGCGCCGTTCGGCGGCGTGAAGGTGATCTCGGCCGGCGGCTGGTTCGCGGCCCGCCCGTCGGGCACCGAGGACATCTACAAGGTCTACGCCGAGAGCTTCCGCGACGAGACGCATCTGCGGCGGATCCTCGCCGAAGCCCAGCGCATCGTCGA